>CAMHNI010000001.1 GCA_946186505.1 uncultured Prevotellaceae bacterium
TGCACATTCTAATGCCATATTCTGGAGGGCGCATCGCTGCGGCCTCCAGAATCGTCCCGGGTACTACTCATTATTTTTTATACTAACTTTACTTACGGCCGTATACCGCTTTGACGATGTGCCACTGACGGTGTACGTCGGCACAGTCCATGTGATTGGGAGCCATCGCATTGAATAGCTTATTGAAGGGCGTGCCCTTTGCTTTCTCAGCCCGTGCCCATTGTCGCAATTCATTGTCGGTGAAGTGCCGCTTAGGCAGGTTGCGCACCACTTCGTAGTTCTTGATGCCCAGTTCGCGCATCAGGGCTTCGGCGCGGCTGATGTCCCGCTCGGCTGTTTCCTTGCTGGCATAGATCCAGCACTTGAAGCCGGGCTTCGTTTTGCTCCGCTCAAACTCGTTGCGGACGCTGTAGCCGTATGACGTCGGTTCCCAGTCGGTGATGGAGCAATGCATCCAGTCGCCGGGCGTGGCCTTGCCGTTTTTGATGTATAGCTCGCCCTTGCCAGGCAGCAGCAGCGTCTGCACACGCGGTACATTGCCCTCAATGCCTGCGGGGATGATGACGGGCGTGGTGATGAGATTTACCGTGGTTTGCTGCCCTTTGACGGAGAGAGCCTTTCCGTTAGCGTCACTTGCAAGCATGGCGTTCTCAGCGTTCTTTATTTCAATCTTCTTGAGGTCCTTGGCGGTTAGCTTGGGCAGGCTGTTCTGGTCGAAGGGCACACCGTTGAGCATCATCGTGGTCTTTCTTGGCATTTTCGCATTATTAGTGTTGTCGAAAGAGTAAGTGAAGAATTGCTCTTCGATGTACGACGCACCGTTGCTTTCTACCCATACACCTTCACCTAGATGTACGAGGTAATAGTCGCGGTAGCCTTTACCCCACTTCTGTTGAGTTTTGCACTCCACTAATGGTTTAGACTCGTCGCTGAGTACTGTCTGCTGCACCTCGTCCGTTTTAACTTCAGGCGTAGCAAACGCCATGACTGTTAATGCGGCCACGGGGACGGCGAACGCTGCACGGAGCATGCGCCATCGGTTGGATTTCTGTTGTTGCATCATGTTGATTCGTTGTTTGAGTGAACCGCGATTCAGGGTGTTGGCAAACAGCTGCAGACGGTTGCCGACAGCCTTGATCACGAGAAGTTGTTGATATTGCTTTGCATCGATGCCTTGACAGATGACGGCCTCGTCGGCCTCGTATTCGTGGATGGCCTTCAGTTCGCGGGCTAAGAGCCATGCAAAAGGATTGAACCACTGCACCACCTGCAACCCTTCGAGCAGCAGCACGTCCCACGAATGTCCCAGTCGGGCGTGAGCCTGCTCGTGGGTGAGGATGCTGCGGCGGTGCTGTTCGTAGTCGCTGACGCTGATGGCGATCCAGTGCATAAAGCTGAAAGGCGGGAACTCACCACCCTTCACGACGACGGTGTTGCCCTGTGAGTCGCGCAAGCGTAATCCTCCCTGTAAGCTGCGAATCAGCAAGACGCTGCGACGGATGAAGCGCAGGAGGGCAATACATACACCTATTATATATAGCGCCTCCCAGAAATCTTTTTCCTTGTGGGAATTGTCTGCCACTTGTAGAAGGTCACTTGTTGCTTCCGCATCCGTTACCGACTCATCAGCGGCGAGGATTTGCTCGTCAGTCATGGGGCTTTCCACCCAGTATTGCTCCAACACTATCGGCTCAGGGCTGCTTATCGTGATATGAACCGCCGGCAGTACCAGCGACAGCGCCACGATGCCGAGCAGCATGACGCGGTTGAAGCGGTGGAACGTCTCCCGGCTGAGCAGGGCTGAAAACCCACCATAAAGCAACGTCAGCAGCAGGGCCGACTTCAGGGCATAGTATATCATAGCGTCTGGTTGTTAGTGTTATCAATCAGTTCAAGAATCTCTTGTAGTTCCTCGTTGCTGATGTCCTCATGCTGTACGAAGAACGAGAGCATCTTCTTCACCGAACTGCCAAACATGGTATCCTTCACGTCGCGCAGCACACGGGTGACGTAGCGCTCACGGGTGAGCAGCGGCGAATAGACAAATGTCCGGCCCGTGCCGTCCTGTCGGCGGTGCTCCACATAGCCCTTCGCCTCCAGAATCTTCAGCAGCGTGGCAACGGTGGTCCGCGCGGGCTGCGGCTCCGGGTAGAGTGCCACCAGGTCGTTGATGGTCACACCCTGCGGCTGGTCCCACAGCAGGTTCATCAGTTCTGACTCGGCCCGCGTCAGGGGTCTCATGGAATGGTTTTCTGTCATAGCGTCTGTGATTTCTTTTCTCGGTGCAAAGTTAGCCGAAAGCCGCTATGCCGTCAAATTCTTCGCCATCCTTTTACTTTCCACACCCCATTATTTAACATTTATGTTTAGTCAACGCTCTTCCCTTTTTTAGTTGTTAACCAAATGTCTACTGGACTTTTTTCTTCGGTTGCTTGTTCAGCCTGTACACGACGTGCAGCAGGGCGTAGCGCGGCATGACGTTGGTGTAGGTCTCGGTGCGGCCTTGGGCGTTGACGATGCGGGTGACATTGTCGAACTGTCCGAGGAGGTCGAAACCATCGACCATCAGCAGTAGGCGGCCTTTGAGGAAGGGGCGCGTCAGCCGGGCGTTCCATACGAGGTCGGTGTTGTTCAGGCGAGTGTCGGCATAGCCAGTGCGGGTGTAGAGGTTGAGGTCGGTATTGAGTTCCATCTGTAAAGGGAGTTTCAGGAGGGCGGTGAGGGCGTTGGTGAGGGTGAGGGGCTGCGATGATATCGCAGCATACTGGACATTGGGGGTGGTGAAGCGTTGCCAGAGCGTGATGCTCTTGAAGCTGAGCGAGTGATTGCCAAGCTTGTAGGAGAGGCTCAGCGTGTTGTTGAGCGAAAGGGTGTTGACCGTGCTGCGCTCTTGGTCAACCAGATCGACGCTGTGCTGATAGCTGATACTGGGACTGACATTGAGGCGTAGGGGGTGCTTCTTGCCAATGGCTGTGTTGAATTGGTAGCTGGCATCGGCATTCCAGTTGCCGTTCACGTTGTCGGCCTGCCAAGTGCGGACGCCTGTGGCGCGGTCGTAACGGTAGCCCATGGCGAGGGCATTTTGGATGATCGTGTAGCCGAGCGAGTACCGATGACTAGTCTCTTTACGGTTGGCGTTTCCCCATTGGTAACTGAACGAGAACTGATGGTTAATGGCATTGCGCAGGCTGTTGTTGCCTATGCGGATGTTCAGCGGGTCGGTATCGTCGCGCATGTCGACGAGGTTCAGTAAGTCGGGTGTCGATGAGTTGGCGATGTACTGGAGAATCAGTTTCTGGGCATTACCAGTCTTACGGTTGATGGTGGCATACTGGACAAAGCAGTCCCAGACGTTGACAGGCATGGTGTTGCGGGTGACGAGCGTATCGATGCTGCCACGCTGGTAACGAAGTTTCTGACGTACGAGGGTGACGGGGAAGCCGAGTTGTGCCCACCACTTTTTCTGGTAAGTCTCGTCTTCGCTATAGGCGTTATAGAACAGTCGGGGGCTGAAGTCGTAGATGTCTTCGGTGAAGTGACTCGTATAACTGTTGTGGCGGTCAATGTTCTGCTCGTATTCGTGAGCTGATGGCAACTGGCCGAGTGCGTAGGTGGTGTCGATGTCGAAGAGCGACGACTCGCGTCGGCGGTCGTTGTGGGTATAGCCCGTATTCAATTGCAGCCGGATCAGGGAGGTGAAGTTAATCTGATAGGTGCCACCAGCCTTGGCTTTCCATGAGCGGTTGGGGTGGTTGCGGGTGTAGCGGTTGAGACATGTTGGGGGTTGCTGTGATACAGCAACATACTGGACGGACTGGCGGTGGTAGCGGTCTTCCTGCTGGTCGCTGAAGCTGGCTTCGGCATCGAGGGAAGCCCAGTCAGGGCTGTGACGGAATTTGAAGGTGCTGCTTAGGCGGATTTCACCGTTAATGCTGTGACCTTCTGTGAGGCCTCGTTGCAAATTACGGTTGATGAGGCTGTCGTTCTGATAGAAGGCTGAGGCGAGGCTGTATGTGCTGTTGTCAAACTTCTGATAGTTGAGTGATGGGCGCACATCGAGGTTCCACATACCGAAGTTCTGGTAATAGTGGTGGCTGGTGTTCAGTTTCAGGCTCTTGTCGAGCTGGGTATTCTGGATGCGGTCGTAGGTATCGCCTGTAGCGAGATAGTTCTGGCGGTTAGTATTGGCTTCGCGGTTTAGGTCCGTATGGGCTACTTGTACATTGCCGTCGGCTTTCCATTTGCTGTTGCGGTCCTCCACGCTATAGTCGATGCCGGCCTGCTGCTGAGTCAGTCGTCCGCCATCCTGCAATAGCTGTGGGTCCCAGCTTCCCGCTTCTCCCGGTTTGCCGTCGCCATTCAGATTGTTGGCTGTAGCGTATGCGGCAAGGCGCGAGTGGTCGCTGAAGCGGAGGGCAAAGAGTCGGGCGAGCCATCGTTCATCCGTTCCATCACCAACCTCCGCATTTGCCAAGGTGCCAATACGGTATTCCTTCTTCAGCTTCACGTCCATCACGTAGCGGTTGTCGCCCATGACGTGCTGACCAAGGAACTCGCTTTGGTCGCCCCACTTGTCGTAAATCTGAATATCCTTCACCGTATAGGCCGGCAGGTTGTCGAGCATGATGGTATGGTCGCCGCGGAAGAAGTCTTTTCCGTTCAACAGCAAGGCGTCGACATACTTCCCGTTGTGGTAGATGCGGCCTCCCTCCTTCAATTCGACGCCCGGCAGCTGGCGTACCAGCGCGTCGAGCATGGAGCCTTCGGCCAACTCGAAAGCGTCGGCATTGAACACCAGCGTGTCGCCCTTGTAGTAGAACTGCACCTTTGACGAGGTGACCACTACTTCCTGAAGCATCTTGGTTTCACGCTTCATATAGACAGGAGGCAGCTCCCGACGCTGTTCGCGACGATAGATGTTGTTCAACTCGAAAGGCACTTCCGCAGTCTTGAAGCCCACGTAGCTGGCCTGGATGATGTATTTGGCAGGTCGTGCAGGCACTCTGAAGCCGAAGTCCGCGTACTCAATGGGAGGGTTATTGCCATATTGCATGTATGAGATGGCTTCACAGGAGTCAATGCGAACGCCATCGGCAGTGAGCAGCCGGACATTGGAGTGCGGCAAGTCGTTGTGCGTCAGGTTGTCTTTCACCTTGCCTGAGAGTATGATATAACGTTTGTCGGCCTTGGGCTTATACTGCACGAAGATGTCGCGCCCCTTCTGCTTGACGCGGACGGGCTGGTCCTTGCAGAGGCGGCTGACGGCCTTGGGGATGGACAGGCCGCTGACGTTGACGGTGACCTGCAAGTGCTCCAGGTCGTTATGGATGAAGCTGATTTCGTAGTCCGACTGCCGTTGGTTCAAGGCTTCGAGGGCGGCGGCGAGGGACTGGGATTGGGCTGTGGCACCGCCACAGCACAACAGACAGAAGAAGAGCAGGTGAATACGTTTCATGGCTGGCTTTCCTTGGCAGTTTCTTCTACAAAGATGGTGTCACGGGCATCAGTAAGTCTGAGGCCCTCGAACTCGTTCACAGTGGCGAGGAAGTCGGCCAAGGACTGGTCGGGGTTCCACGTGATGGTGAAGCGCAGACTACGCGGCGTCTCACTATGGTAGCTGACGGCACGGTGCTCGTGGCGGGCCACAACGGTGAGGATGCTGTCAAGGCGGGCATTGCTGAAGTGGACGGGAGCTGGAGTCGGAGCGTGAGGAGTGGAGTGAATTGCCTCCACCACATTCTCCCGCACTTGACCAGAGTGGTCTTGCAGGAAGTAAGCGGCGAATGCCAAGCCGCTGATGATGATGAAACCGATAAACGCGGCGGCCATCCTGTGCCACCTCGTCACATGCTTTCTACTGTGCAGGCTGAAGTCGGCGGGCAACTGGGGCGCCCGTTGCTGTCGGCGTTGTATGGCGCGGCGCAGGTTCACGTCTTGGTAGCGCAGCCGCTCAGTGTCGTTGGTACTGTCCTGTTTCATAAGTCCTGGATTTGTTTGATGAGTTGATAGAGCTTGTGGCGAATGCGGTGCAGGCGGGTGGCGACGGTGCCGGGGGCCTGGCCGGTGATGTAGCCGATGTCGGCGAGAGGCAGGTCGTCATAGTAGAACAGCGTGACGAGTGTCTGCTCTTCGGCCGTCAGATGGTCGATAGCCTGCTCCAGCAGTTCCGTCCGTTCGTCGTCGGGCTGCTGGAAGAGCACCTGCATCTCAGCCTCGGCCGCTGCACTGACGGCCTCGTCATCCATCGTCAGCGTCTGTAGCACAGGCCGTCGTAGGTGGTTCAAGGCCGTGCGGTAAGCGATGCGGCAGAGCCAAGTGCGTAGCGATGCCTTTGCCGGGTCGTAGCTGTCCATCTGGCTAAGGCCGCGCAGCAGGGCGTCCTGCGTCAGTTCTTCGGCGTCCTGCACGTTACCCACCAGCTGACAGATGATGGTGAACACGCTCTGTCCGTACTGTCGTACTATGTCTTCGCTTCGGTTCATCGCTTTGTTGTCTCTACTAATATATACACACTTTTTGCCGACAATATTACACGGATACAGTTTTTTTTCGTACCTTTGCCCGCAGAAACTTAAAACTTAACGCAGATATGAAGAGACTAATGACATTTGCAGCTGTGCTGCTGACCGCCGTCACCATGATGGCAAGGACGGAGACCGTGCCTTCGTCGAACAACAGGCTTGAGTTGACATTCAGCGACGATGGCGGCGTGGCCACCTACAGCGTCAGCTACGACGGAGTGCCGGTGCTGACGTCTTCGCGCTTAGGCTTCGAGGCCGACTTCGGCGACTTTACCAAGGGACTGACGATGGGCCAGTACAAGATGCAGTTACGCGATGCCACCATCTTCGTGAAAGGAGGCCCAAGCCGCAAGGTGAACGCCGTGCGCTACACCGTACCGTTCACCAACGCCAAGGGCCAGCAGATGTCGGTCGTCTTCAACGTGACGGACAGCGGCGTGGCCTACTGCTACGAGATTCCCCGTCCGGGTGAGAATCCGAAGTGTGGCGTCATCCGCCGCGAGGTCAGCTCGTTTAATTTCCCCGAGGGCACGACGACGTTCCTCTGTCCGCAGATAGGCCCGATGACGGGCTGGGAGCGCACGAAGCCCAGCTACGAGGAGGACTACAAGGTTGACCAGCCCATGGCCCAGCGCTCGCAGTTCGGGCAGGGGTACACGTTCCCCTGTCTGTTCCGAGTGGGGGCTGCGGCGGCGCCGCAGCACAGCGAACTGTGGGCGCTGGTCAGTGAGACGGGCGTCGACGGCAGCTACGTGGGCAGCCACCTGAGCGACTATGCGCCGGAGACGGGCTACACCATCGCCTTCCCCCAGGCTGGCGAGAACAACGGCAACGGCACGCCCTTTGCCGGCATTCCCCTGCCCTACACCACGCCGTGGCGCACCATCGTCATCGGTACCTCGCTGAAGCCCATCGTCGAGAGCAAATACGGGCTGCCCGCGCTTCCGCGCAAATACGAACCGTCCATAGACTACAAGCCCGGCCGCTACACATGGTCATGGCTCGTGTGGCAGGACGAAAGCATCAACTACGCCGACCAGGTGCAGTTTATTGACCTCGCTGGCAAGATGGGCTTCGAGTACTGCTTGGTCGACAACTGGTGGGACCAGCGCATCGGGCGCGACAAGATTGAGGAGCTTTCGAAGTATGCCCAGTCGAAGGGCGTGAGCCTAATGCTGTGGTATAACTCCAACGGCTACGAGAACGACGCCCCGCAGACTCCGCGCGACTGCATGTCGACCGCCATTGCCCGCGACAAGGAGATGGCCTGGCTGCAGAAGATTGGCGTGAAGGGTATCAAGGTCGACTTCTTCGGCGGCGACAAGCAGCAGACCATGCAGCTCTACGAGGACATCCTCTTCGATGCCAACCGCTACGGCCTGCAGGTCATCTTCCACGGCTGCACCATGCCGCGCGGCTGGGAGATGATGTACCCCAACTATGTGGCCTCGGAGGCCGTGCTTGCCAGCGAGAACGTCTTCTTCAGCGAGGGTCACGCCAAGAGCGAGGCCTTCGAGCTGTGCCTGCACCCCTTCATCCGCAACGCCATGGGGCCGATGGATTGGGGCGGCACGATTATGAACAAGTACCTGAGCCGCGACAACAAGAGCCGCCACAAACGTTACACGACTGATATCTTCGAGATGGCCGCCGCCATCACCACCCAGACGCGCGTGCAGTGCATCGCCATGCAGCCCAACAACCTCGACGAGCTGCCGCAGTTCGAGCTCGACTTCCTGCGCGAGGTGCCCACCGTGTGGCACGACACCCGCTTCCTCGACGGCTATCCCGGCAAGTATGTCGTTCTGGCCCGCCGCAATGGCGACAACTGGTACGTGGCCGGCCTGAACGCCGAGCCGCAGGCCAAGACGCTGACCGTCAAGATGGAGGAGTGGGCCGGACAGACCGTCAGCTACTACGTGGACGACCCGAAGGCCGGCCCGCAGCTGCGCCAGCTGAAGTTCGACAAGAAAGGACTGGCCAAGATCACCATTCAGCCCAACGGCGGTATCATCCTGAAGAAATGACCACACCGATACAGGCATTGACCCAGCAGCGGCTGTTGCTCCAGCTGGAATACCAGACTGAGAAAGAGGCTTTCCGCCAGCAGACAGAACAGATGGGGCTGGCACGGAGAGTGAAGCGCGGCGATGCCTGGTGGCCGGTACGCATAGGGCGCAGCTACTACAACTCGCTGAACCAGCTCTGCGTCGAGGTGTTCCGTACTACCGATACCGAGATAGAGCACAACTTTGAGTTTGGACGGCCAGTGGCCTTTTTCAGGGTGGCTCATGAGTCCCATGAGCCCCAGAAGTCCCAGAAGCTCCACTACTACCCCTTCACCGGCACCGTGAGTTACGTCAACGGCGACTGCATGGTGGTCTGCGTTCCCGACTCTGCACCGCTCATCGATATGCAGAGTGCAGAACAGGTCGGCGTTCAGCTGTCGTTTGACGAGACATCATACAAGATGATGTTCGATGCGCTCGACCGGGTAATGCGTGCCAAGGGCAGACTGGGCTATCTGCGCGACCTCTTCTACAGCCGTCAGCAGGCGGAGACGTTCTCATTCGCCCCGCTGCATTTCCCCTATCTGAACCCGACGCAGGAAGATGCCGTCAACAGTGTGCTGCGGGCCAAGGACGTGGCCGTCGTACACGGTCCTCCCGGCACCGGCAAGACAACGACACTGGTAGAAGCCATCTACGAGACGCTGCGGCGCGAGAATCAGGTGCTGGTCTGTGCGCAGTCGAACATGGCCGTCGATTGGATATCCGAGAAACTTGTTGACCGTGGCATCCCTGTATTAAGAATAGGTAATCCCACGCGCGTGAACGACAAGATGTTGTCGTTCACCTACGAGCGCCGCTTTGAGGCCCACCCCGACTACGAACTGCTGTGGGCCATCCGCAAGGCCATCCGCGAACTGCGGCAACACCGCAAGCGGGGCGACGAGAAATACCACCAGAAGATGGAACGCCTCAAAGACCGTGCCAACGAACTGGAGATACGCATCAACCAGCAGCTCTTCGGCGAGGCACGGGTCATCGCCTGTACGCTGGTGGGCAGTGCCAACCGCCTGCTTGACGGCCAGAAGTTCGGGACGCTGTTTATTGACGAGGCGGCACAAGCTCTTGAGGCAGCCTGCTGGATTCCCATACGCCGCTGCTCACGGGTCATTCTGGCCGGTGACCACTGTCAGCTGCCGCCGACGGTGAAGAGCATCGCCGCCCTAAAGGCAGGACTTGGCAAGACGCTGATGGAACGCATCGTCGATAACAAGCCCGAGGTGGTGAGGCTGCTGCAGATGCAGTACCGCATGAACGAGGACATCATGCGCTTCTCCTCCGACTGGTTCTATGCTGGTCGCGTGGAACCGGCTCCCGAGGTGAAGTACCGCTCAATTCTCGACCTGGACGTGCCAATGGAGTGGATAGACACCTCTGCTTTGGTGGAAGGTGAAGGGTGGAGGGTTGAAGGAGATTTCCACGAGGAATTCGTAGGCGAATCCTTCGGACGCATCAACAAGGCCGAGGCCGAGCTGACACTCGAAACGCTACAGCAGTACTTTGAGCGTATCGGCAAGACACGGATTCTCAGCGAGCGGCTTGACGTAGGCATCATCTCACCCTATCGCGCCCAGGTGCAGTACCTGAGGTCGCTGCTGAAAAAGAAGGAGTACTTCAAGGCTTTCCGTCAGCTCATCACGGTCAACACCGTCGATGGCTTCCAGGGCCAGGAGCGCGACATCATCGTCATCTCACTCGTCCGCTCCAACGACGAGGGCCAGATAGGCTTTCTGCGCGACCTGCGCCGCATGAACGTGGCCATCACCCGTGCCCGCATGAAACTCATCATCCTTGGAGATGCCCAGACCATGACCCGCCACAGCTTCTACAGACGGCTCTACGAATATGTGCAGGCAATGAAAACAGAATAAGACAAACACAACGCGATATGAAGATAGGAACTATCGACTACGGCGAGCGGCCGCTTTTCCTCGCTCCGATGGAAGACGTGACCGACATCGGTTTCCGCATGCTCTGCAAACGGTTCGGAGCGGCAATGGTATATACAGAATTCGTGTCAGCCGAGGCGCTGATACGCGACGTGAAATCGACTATCCAGAAACTGACCATCAGCGATGACGAACGCCCGGTGGGCATACAGATCTATGGACGCGACATAGAAGCAATGGTCGAGGCCGCCAAGATTGTTGAACAGGCCGGACCAGACCTTATCGACCTGAACTTCGGCTGCCCGGTGAAGAAGGTGGCTGGCAAGGGTGCCGGAGCCGGCATGCTGCAGAACATTCCCAAGATGCTCGACATCACCCGGCGGGTGGTCGATGCCGTCAGACTGCCGGTGACGACAAAGACACGCCTCGGCTGGAACCACGAACAGCTCATCATCACCCAGCTGGCCGAACAGCTGCAGGAGTGCGGCATACAGGCACTGACCATCCACGGACGCACCCGCTCGCAGATGTACACTGGACAGGCCGACTGGACGCTGATAGGCGAGGTGAAGCGCAACTCCCGCATCACCATCCCCATCATCGGCAATGGCGACATCACCTCCATAGACGAGGCCGACGCGGCCTTCGAACGCTACGGTGTGGATGCCGTCATGATTGGCCGTGCCACCTTCGGCTGCCCCTGGATTTTCAGTCGTGAGCCGCTGACACTCGACGAGAAGATTGACATCCTCGAAGAGCAGCTGCGCATCAATATCGAACGCATTGACATGAAACGCGGCATCCTCCACACACGCCGCCACCTCGCCGCCACGCCCGTCTTCAAGGGCATACCCAACTTCCGCCAGACACGCATCAGCATGCTCCGCGCTGAAACGGCGGACGAGCTGATACGAATTCTGGAAGACTGCCGTGCAATGCTGAAGGCTTAACTTGGGATAAGTATGACGAAACTGTATGCCGGGTTTCTCGCCCTCCTTCTCTGCCTGCTCGCCGCCTGCGGCGACGGCCGACAGCGGCGGCTCCAGCTGGAGGAACTGGAGCGGCAGAACCGTGCCGACAGCCTGATGACCAACGACTCGCTGGCCCGCGACCTCGTCCTCTGGTTCGACCGCCACGGCACGCCCAACGAGCAGATGCGCGCCCACTACATCCTCGGTCGCACCCACTACGACCGCGGTGAGCTGCCCCAGGCCCCAGTTAGTTAGTGGTAATAAGGGTGGTAGCAGTGGTGGTATATTACCACTTTCACCACTTTTATAGAGTTTATGATTCATTTTCGTTGGTTTTTCGTTGGTTTTTCGTTGGTTTTTCGTTGGTTTTTCGTTGGTTTTCCGTCGGTTTTTCGTCGGTTTTTCGTCGGTTTTTCGTTGGTTTTCCGTTGGTTTTTCGTTGGTTTTCCGTTGGTTTTTCGTCGGTTTTTCGTCGGTTCATGTAGTCCGAAACCATCAGAACACCGTTCCAGAAGCCTTGGAACACCGTTCCAAAGCCGCTGGAACGATATGCTTCTGGGAGCAAAAGCCTAATATGTTGTAGTGGTAATATATTACCACTGCTACCACCCTTATTACCACATCCCAACAGTTTGTTTTACAGCTAGTTAACAATAAAAGTGGTAGAAGTGGTAATATATTTTCAAAAAAAAAGTTGTTGTAATTCTGGACTAAGAACGTCGCGGTGTGCTTTTTTCGTATGATTTATGTGATCGGGGAATAACAACCGGAAGTCAAAGGGGTTGGACGACTCGGATTCGAACCGGGAATGACAGAACCAAAACCTGTAGTGTTACCATTACACCATCGTCCAATCGCTTATTAGCGGCTGCAAAGGTAGGAAAAATTTGGCATATTGCCAAATTTTTCCTGCTTTATCTTATTTAACGATAAGCAAATAGTAGTTCTTTTTGCCCTTCTGTGCCAATAGGTACTTACCGTCGATGAGGTCATCGGCAGTGACAGGACGCTGCGGGTCGGTCAGTTTCTCCTTGTTGAGGCTGACGCCGCCGCCCTGCACCATCTTGCGCATCTCACCTTTCGAGGGGAACACGGGGGCTGCTGTCGTAAACAGCTCAATGGCGGGCTGGCCCAACTGGTTGCGGTCAATAGTGTGGTGCTCTACACCTTCGAACACGTCGAGGAACGTCTGCTCATCCAACTTTTCCAAAGCCTCCTTCGTTGACTTGCCGAACAGGATGTTGCTGGCCTCTATGGCAGTGTCGAGATCAGCCTGTGAGTGTACCATCACGGTGACCTCTTCGGCCAGACGGCGCTGCAAGATGCGACGGCCTGGGTCCTGACGATGTTCGTCGATGAGTTGGTCGATGACGTCTTTTTCCAAAGATGTGAAAATCTTGATATAGCGCTCGGCGTCGTCATCAGAGACATTCAGCCAGAACTGGTAGAACTTATAGGGTGTGGTGCGTTTGGGGTCGAGCCAGATGTTTCCGCTCTCGGTCTTGCCGAACTTCTTGCCGTCGCTCTTGGTGATAAGCGGGCAGGTCAGTGCAAAGGTCTCGACCTCGTTGCCCAGAGTTCGGCGGATGAGTTCAGTACCCGTGGTCATGTTACCCCACTGGTCGTTGCCGCCCAGCTGCAGTTTCACGCCCTTGTGCTGGTAGAGGTACAGGAAGTCGTAGCCCTGCAGTAGCTGGTAGGTGAACTCGGTAAACGACAGTCCGTCACGGGCGGTACCGTTCAGGCGCTGCTGCACGGAGTCCTTGGCCATCATGTAGTTCACGGTGATGTGCTTGCCCACCTCGCGGGCGAAGTCTAAGAACGTGAAGTCCTTCATCCAGTCGTAGTTGTTGACCATCTCAGCGGCGTTGTCACCCTCGGCCTCGAAGTCGAGGAACTTGGCCACCTGGGCCTTGATGCACTCCTGGTTGTGGCGCAGTGTCTCGTCGTTCAGGAGGTTGCGCTCCTGCGACTTGCCGCTGGGGTCGCCAATCATGCCTGTAGCACCGCCCACCAGGATGATGGGCTTGTGGCCGCAGCGCTGCAGGTGGCGAAGCATCATAATGCCGCACAGGTGACCGATGTGCAGCGAGTCAGCCGTGGGGTCGGTGCCCAGGTAGGCTGTCACCATCTCCTTCTGCAGGAGTTCTTCCGTTCCTGGCATCATTTGTGCCAGCATTCCGCGCCAGCGGAGTTCTTCAACAAAGTTTTTTCTCATCGTTATTATTATTTTTTTATTGTTGGGCTAATGGGACTGATGGATTAGGGGACTGGGTCATAGCCGCTGCCACCCCAGGGGTTGCATCTTAGAATGCGCCATACTGCCAGACAGAGACCCTTAAACGGTCCGTGTTTCAAGATGGCCTGCCGCGCGTATTCCGAACACGTCGGTGTAAATCGGCACGAGGGCGGTGTATAGGGCGATATGCACACTTGGTAGAACCTGATGGGCAATACCAGAAGCCAAGACAGGAAATGCTTTAGTTGCCGCATATACTCTCAGCCATACGCTTTACCAGTCTTTCTATGCGGTTGCCCACCTTTGCCGACGATACCAGTTCGTCGGCTATCCAGACGAAAGCCACCAACAGCGACTGGTCTGCAGGGACGGCATCGCAGAGTGGCTGTTTGTTCAGTCGGTAGGCCTCGCGTATCTGCCGTTTCACACGGTTGCGGTCAACGGCATGCTTCAGCCTCTTCTTAGGCACGCTGATCAGAATCTGTACGGGAACGCCGGTCTGACAACGCGGAATCTTTTGGTAAACGGCTCTCAGCGGGTAAGCAACCGCTGACATGCTGCCACTGCCAAAGAGCGTCTCTATCAGTCGAGTGCTGACAATGTGCTCTTTCTTGGGAAAAGATGCACCGCTCACCACAACGTCAGTCTTGTATTTCGAACAGGTAATGCTGCAGTGCACCAGTCATAGAGGGATACTTCTCAGTGGGAGCCTCGATATCTAAGCGCAGACCGGCATCCTTTGCTGCCTGAGCGGTAGCTGGGCCAAAAGTGGCAATGGCAATGTCACCCTGTTTGAAGTTGGGAAAGTTCTTAGTGAGCGACTCGATACCAGAGGGGCTGAAGAAAATCAGCATATCGTAGTCGAAGTTTGTGATTTCCTCAGGAGTGAAGTCATTGCTGACCGTGCGGTACATGACACACTCCTTGTGGTTCAACTTCTTCGAGTCAAGCAGCTGGGTGATAGCGTCGTTATGGACATCGCTCATGGGAACAAGGTACTTTTCGGTCTTGTGCTTCACCATCGTGGGAATGAGGTCGTCGATGCGACCAGTTGTTCCGAAGAACACCTTACGTTTGCGATATTGCACGTACTTCTGTATATAGAGGGCTATGGTCTCTGTGACGCAGAAATACTTCATGTCCTCAGGGATGTTGACGCGCAGTTCCTTAGCCAGAGTAAAGAAATGATCGATGGCATGACGCGAGGTGAACACAATGGCTGTATGGTCCAGGATACTGATTTTCTGTGTACGGAACTCCTTGGCCGAAATTCCCTCTACCTTAATGAAGGGACGGAAAACCAATTCAACATCAAACTTGTTGGCGATGTCGTAATAGGGAGACTTCTCGCTTGCGGGCTTCGGCTGCGAAACCAAAATCTTCTTTATCATTTCTCTTTGTGTCCTAAAAATTTACTTTTAATTGGTTGGTAATCAGCGCCAAGATGCCTCCAAGAGACAGCAGGGGTATGATTTCGAGGGCACAAAGGTACAAAAATATTTGCAGAAAAACACCAATTTGCCGGAAAAAGATAATCCAGCACTTGTAAAATGTCAGAATTTTGGTCAGAATGAGGATAAAAATGACATAATAAACGACATTCTGCATGGGAAGACTGAAGTACACTTGCAGAATAACCGCAGGGAAGAGGACAACACCTTCAAGGGCGGTGATGAAGGCGAACGTCCACGTCCAGTGTTCGCTTTTTTTACTTTCAAAGAACACCAGGTTTACCGCCTTATAGAGGATGGCCTTTCCGACAAAATAGGAAATGAAGACACCAAAGAAAATGCCGATAAGCTTGTAGGGGGCATCTATCAGGAAGGTGTCAGCGACGTAGTGGGTGATGTAAAAATAAGAGGTAATGGCCAGTAGCAGACAGGTTTGGATACTGAGGAAAAGCTGGAAACGGAATTTCCCTTCTGTTCCCGTTGATGTTGACTTGTCGCTGCGGGGTACGTAGAAAAAGTCCTTCAGCTGGTGAAGGATGGCCTGCCGGGAGTAGGCGAAGGCCGTCAGTGCGAGCACGAAGCAGAAGAGCAGCATGCAGGTGATGGCATCATCGCCGCGCACGGTGTAGGGGACAGGGTCCCCGGCCACGCCGAAGCGTCCACCGGTCAGCTCGGGGTGCAGCAGCGAGTCCTTGGTGAAGAAACTCTCGCGGTAATACTGGGGCAGGCTGACATCCTTCAGATTGCGCCCGGCATCGTGTCCGGGCAGGTGCAACGTGTCGGGCCGGTCGCTGTAGTGTATCTCGCCCGGCTGAAACCAGGCCTGGACGGCGGAGTCCTGTTGGGCTGGCGTAGCGTCACGCGGCAACATCCGCAGCACCTGGTAAGGAGTCTGCGGACGTACTGGTCTTTGTACGACGGAGTCAGCTGTAACACTTGCTGCGGTCTGCCCAGCTGCTATGGAATCCTGTTGTTGTAACATTTACAGGCCAAACGCCTTTTTAATGTCATCCACACGGTCGAGCTTCTCCCAGGTGAAAAGCTCCACATCTATCTCGCGGGTCTCATGATAGTGGCTGGTAAACACCTTCCTAACCGTCTCCGGCTTACGGCCGACATGACCATAGGCGGCGGTCTCCAGGAACATGGGCTGGCGCAGCTTCAGCGTACGCTCAATAGCCTTGGGACGCAGATCGAACAGCTGTTCTATCTTGCGTGCTATCTCGCTGTCGCTCATGGCGACGCGGGAACGCCCGTAGGTGTTGACATAGATGTTCATAGGACGGGCCACGCCGATGGCATAGGCCACCTGTACCAGCATTTCGTCAGCCACGCCTGCTGCCACCATATTCTTGGCAATATGACGGGCAGCGTATGCTGCCGAACGGTCCACCTTCGAGGAATCCTTGCCCGAGAAGGCACCACCGCCGTGAGCACCCTTGCCGCCGTAGGTATCGACGATAATCTTACGGCCTGTCAGACCCGTATCGCCATGGGGGCCTCCGATAACGAACTTCCCCGTCGGGTTGACATAGTACTTGATGTCAAGGCCGAAGAGGTCGAGCACCTTCTGCGAATGGATCTGCTGCTTGACTCGCGGTATAAGGATGTTGATGACATCGTCTTTGATTCTTGCCAGCATCCGCTCGTCACTGTCAAATTCGTCATGCTGGGTGGAGACAACAATCGTGTCTATGCGCTCGGGCACACCCTCGTCACTGTACTGTACCGTCACCTGACTCTTGGCGTCAGGTCTGAGGTAAGTCATTTCGCGACCCTCGCGGCGAATGTCGGCCAGGGTGCGCATAATCAAGTGGGCCAAGTCGAGCGACACTGGCATCAGGTTCTCAGTCTCGTTGGTGGCGTAGCCGAACATCATGCCTTGATCACCTGCTCCCTGCTCGTCCTCCTCGTCACGGTCAACACCCCGGTTGATGTCCTGGCTCTGTTCATGTATGGCACTCAGGATGCCACAAGAGTTACCGTCAAACTGGTACTCTGCCTTCGTATAGCCAATCTTATTGATGGTGTTGCGGGCAATTGTCTGCAGGTCGATATAGACATCGCTGCTCACCTCGCCCATAAGCACCACCTGACCGGTAGTGACGAACGTCTCACAGGCCACACGTGCCTTGGGGTCGTAGGCCAGGAACTGGTCTAATATCGCATCGCTTATCTGGTCAGCCACTTTGTCGGGATGACCCTCAGATACTGATTCCGATGAAAATAAGTATGACATAGCTACTATTCTGTTTTTTAGAGTTTCAGCCTGCAAAATTACAGCTATTTTTCCGAATGGCCAAACTTTCTGGCGAAAACGGTCGTTAATCAGAGAAAAATGTGTATCTTTGCACGCATTTTATAAAACTACAGCTTTATGAAACTTAAGAAAACCATTACCTTGCTGGTACTGGCATTTGTCAGCACCATGACAGCATCAGCACAGATGCCAACCATTCCCGTTGACCCCGATGTGCGCATCGGCAAACTCGACAACGGACTGACCTACTACATCCGCCACAACGAATGGCCGGAGAAGCGGGCAGAGTTCTACATCGCCCAGAAGGTGGGGTCCATCCAGGAGGATGACAACCAGCGCGGTCTGGCACACTTCCTCGAGCACATGGCCTTTAACGGCTCGAAGCACTTCAAGGGCAACGAGCTGCTGCGCTGGTGTGAGTCGATAGGCGTGAAGTTCGGTACCGACCTGAATGCCTATACCTCAATTGACCAGACGGTGTATAACATCAGCAATGTACCCACGACTCGCGAGTCGATTGTCGATTCCTGTCTGATGATTCTGTGGGACTGGGCCGACGGCCTGTTGCTGGAAAAGGAGGAGATTGAGAAGGAGCGCGGCGTCATCCACGAGGAGTGGCGACTGAGGTCGAGTGCACAGCAGCGTATGCTGGAGCGCGACCTGCCGAAGCTCTATCCGGGCTCGAAGTACGGCTACCGCATGCCCATCGGTCTGATGGAGATTATCGACAACTTCGAGCGCCCGTTCCTGCAGGCTTACTACGAGAAGTGGTACCGCCCCGACAACCAAGGCATCATCGTGGTCGGTGACATCGACGTGGTCCAGGTGGAGCAAAAGATTAAGACGATGTTCTCGCAGATAGCCAAGCCGGGAGCCGACGCCGCGAAGATAGAGTGGGTGGAGGTGCCCGACAATGCCGACCCCATCGTGGTCATCGACAAGGACAAGGAGCAGCGCATCGACTTCGTGGAGGTGATGGTGAAGCATGAGGCCATCCCCGACTCAGTGAAGGGTTCGCTGGAGTACCTGGTGGCCAACTATATGAAAAACGTAGCTGGCGGTATGCTGAACAGCCGCTTCGGCGAGATTGCCGAACAGCCTGACTGCCCCTTCCTGCAGGCCTCGGTCAACGATGGTACCTACCTGCTGTCGAAGACGAAGGATGCGCTTGACCTGAGCGTCGTGCCCAAGGAGGGCAAGATGAACGAGGCCCTGAAAGCTGCCTATACCGAGGTGCGCCGCGCCGCTGAGTTCGGTTTCACCGCTACGGAATACGGCCGCTCGAAGGCCAACACGCTGAGCTCGCTCGACAAGCAGTACTCGAACAAGGACAAGCGCTACAACTCGCAGTTCGTGAACCAGTACGTGCAGCACTTCCTGGCCAACGAGCCCATCCCCTCGATTGACGACTACTATCAGCTGATGAAGCAGCTGGTGCCCGCCATCCCCCTGGAGGCCATCAACGAGGTGATGAAGCAGTTAGTGCCGCAGAACGACTCGAACCTCGTTGTGATTAGCTTCAACCAGGAGAAGGAAGGTGCCACCTACCCCACCGAGGAGGGATTCCTGGGCGCCATCAAGGAGGCCAAGGCAGCACCGCTGACGGCGTGGGTTGACAACGTGAAGGACGAACCGCTGATGACCACGCTGCCGAAGCCCGGCAAGATTGTGAAGGAAACGAAGGTTGACAAATTCGTCACCGAGACGACCGACGGCGTGAAGAGCGGCTACTCAGAGCTGACACTGTCGAACGGCGTGAAGGTCTTCATGAAGCACACCGACCTGAAGAAGGACCAGGTGATTCTCAATGGCGAAGGCTTTGGCGGTTCGTCGCTCTACGGTGAAAAGGACTTTATCAATATTAGAATGTTCAACGATGTGGTGGAGGCCAGCGGACTGGGTAATTTCCTGCACACGGAGCTGACCAAGGCCTTGGCTGGAAAGATTGCAGGTGCCTCGCTGTCGCTGGGTGCCTACCGTGCCTACATCAATGGCTCATCGACGCCTACTGATGTGGAGACGATGCTGCAGCTCGTCTATCTCTACATGACGGGTAACATCAAGAAGGACCAGCAGTCGTTCGAACAGCTGATGAAGGCCACCGAACTGCAGCTGAAGAACCGCCTGCTGCAGCCCGAGGCCGTCTTCTCCGACTCGCTGACCCTCACAATGACCAAGCACAACCCACGCTTCAAGCCGATGGACGTCGCCGACCTCGCCAAGGTTGACTACGACCGTATCCTCGAGATAGCCAAGGAGAGCACAGCTAACGCCGCCGCCTTCACCTTCACCATCATCGGCAACTACGACGAGGCCAAGATTCGTCCGCTCATTGAGCAGTATCTCGGCTCGCTGCCTTCTCAGAAGAAGATAGTAAAGGGCAAGGACGTATCGACAGACTACGTGGGCAAGGTGGTGAACAACTTCAAGCACAAGGCTGAGACACCGAAGGCCATTGCCGTGCTGCACTGGTACTCGAAGAAAGTGCCTTTCACGCTGGAAAATGCCATCCGCGCTCAGGCCGTCGGACAGGTGCTGCAGATGATCTATCTGAAGGAAATACGTGAGGAGGCCAGTGCCGCCTACACTGCCGCAGGCCAGGCCGGCATCAGCCGCGATGACTTCGGTGACGAGTCGAGCATTCTGGGCTACTGCCCGATGAAGCCCGAGAAGGCCGACACCGCCGTCTTCATCCTGCGCCGTGCCGTCGAGGATATGGCTGCCGGCAAGTGTGATGCCGACATGGTGACGAAGGTGAAGGAGTATATGGTAAAGAACCACGGCGACCAGCTGAAGACCAACGGCTATTGGAGCGACCGCATCTCGATGTGGCGCAAGTGGAACCTTGACTTCGACACCGACTACGAGAAGACCGTGGAGGCCATTACTCCCGCGAGCCTCTGTGCCTTCGTCAAGGAGGTGCTGAAGGCCGGCAACGAGGCAGAGATTGTCATGATGCCGGCTGAATAAGCCTCCGTCTGTATTCTACTGACTGAGTTTGTCAATAAACTCACGGGGCGACAAGCCAAAATGCTTGCGGAAGACTGACGAGAAATAAGGCAGCGAGGAATAGCCCACGGTGTAGGCTACTTGCGTGATGTTCAGCTTCTGCTCTTTCAGAAGACGGGCAGCCTGTTCCATACGGACATTACGGATAAACTCCGAGACAGGTATGCCCGTCATCTCTTTCATCTTCCGGTGCAGATGGGCACGGCTGATTCCTGCATCATGACAGATGTTGTCAACACCGAAGTCACTGTCGCCAATGTGGTCGTTAATACTCTTTATGATACGCTCCATCAGTTGCTCGTCGTTACCCTTCACTTCTATCTGCTGCACCTTCTCGACGGCTTGCTGTGAGCCGGAGAACTTGCCGCGCAGACGCAGACGGGTGGCAATGAGATTGTCGATGGTGGCATGCAGCTCGTCGATGTTGAAAGGCTTGGTCAGGTAAGCATCAGCCCCCTTCTCCAGTCCCTCCAGTCGGTTGCCGATGTCGCTCTTCGACGTGAGCATGATGACGGGCAGGTGCGAGATGTTGACGTTGGTGCGTATCAGTCGCAACATGGTGAAGCCATCCATCTCGGGCATCATAACGTCACTGATAACCAGATCGTACTTGCCGGTGAAGAGTTCCTTCAGACCGTCCTTTCCGTTCCTGCAGGCAGTGAAATAATAGTAGGCCGAGAGTTCTTGACCGATGTAGCGGGCAATCTGCTCGTCGTCATCGACCACCAGCAGGTGGTAAGTCGAGTTGGGCTGCTTCTTTCCGGAAATCTTGATGCTGACAGGCTGCGGGATGCTGTTGTCAAGTTCGGCCTCGGTAAAGTGGCTGTTACCCTGTGGCAGACGGACGGTGAAGACAGAACCTTTGATGCCGTCGGTGCGGTTGCGTCCGCTGATGGTGCCGTGGTGCATGTCAACAATCATCTTGCACAAGTTCAGCCCTATGCCAGTGCCCTCAATGTGAGCAGCCTTGTCGCTGCTGCCCTGGAAGAAGCGGTCGAAGAGATGCTGTATAGTGTCGTCGCGCATGCCCGTGCCATTGTCAGAAACAGTCAGCTCAACATAGTCTCTCACCGCTCCCTTGGCGCTGTCATCGTGACCGCTGGCAAGCGTCATTTCAATGTCGCCGTGATCAAAACTGTACTTGAATGCATTCGAGAGCAGGTTGCTGACCACCTTGTCGAACTGCGTACGGTCAATCCACGCCTTGACAGGCTGTTCGGGAGCTTTGAAGGTGAAGTTGATACCACGTTCACGGGCATTGTACTCATAGAATTTGAAGATGGTGGCAATGAAGTCACCCATATCGGTCTCGCGGCAGTGCAGGTGCATCTGCTGTTTGTCTATCTTGCGTACGTCAAGAATCTGGTTTACCAGGTTCAGAATGCGCTTGGCGTTGTTGTCGATGGTCTCAACCACCCCTTCAGGAGCCTGTTCGGGCGTCAGCTTCTTCAAGGCACCCATAATGAGTGTCAGCGGCGAACGTATGTCGTGGGTGGCGTTGATGAGGAACTTCATCTTGTCCTCGTCAAGCCGCTGGTGCATACGCCGGCGCCACATCCATCCCAACAGTCCCAGGAGGCCAGCAAGTATCAGGAAGTAAAGCAGGTAGGCCAGTGTCGTGCGGTACCAGGGGGCGATGACCTCGATGGTATAGGTATGCGACTCCGAAACAACACCGTTGTCTATGGCCCTCACCTCCAGACGGTAGGTGCCGCTGGCTAAGTGATTCAGGGTGACAGTGTTCTGCCCGACACTGTTGGCTATCCATTCGCCGCCGTTCAGTCGGTGCTCGAAGACGGTGTTGGCCGAGTTGGCATAGTTCAGCAGTGAAAATTCCAAAGCGATAGTGTTGTCTAAATAGCTGACGGAGAAGCGGTCGCTCTCATCGACGGGGCGGGCGGTAACCTGCGTACCGTTCGACTCGGTGAGTGTTGAGACGGCACGTCCGCCGATATAAAACCCTGTCAGGCGCAGTTGTCCCGGCAGCACCCGAACGTCACGAACCTGACGGGGCGTGAAGGTGGTCAGTCCGTCGCCGGTAGCAAAGAAAATACGGTCGTCATCGGTGTGCATACCGGCACTGGTCACATATTCGCGCCCTGACAGGCCGGAACCGCTGATATAGCTCACCCACTTGCGCTCGTCCATCCGGTAGTGCCAGATACCCATAGTGGTCGAGCACCAGTAGTCGCCTGCATTGTCCTGTACGATATAGCACACCGATAAGGTTGTCAATGGTTCCGACTCGGGCAGTTCCCTCAGGTGGTTAGTGTTGCGATACCACATATAGGGCCCCTGTTCAGTGCCTATGCTAATGTCGCCGTCATGGGTCTCCCAAAGCGTATTGACCGACTTCTGCAGAATACTGGACCAGCCAAAGGGCTTGAACGAGTCAGTCTGCGGGTCATAACATGTAACACCGTCGGAAGTGCCTATCCAGATACGGCCGTCCCGGTCAGGCATCATGGTCATAATCCAGTCGTTGCACAGCTTGCCGCGCACCGAGTCCTCGAGTTGTGTCATGCTGAAGAAGCGGAACTGACGGGTGCTTCGGTCATAGACGAGCATGCCCTTTGCATATACCGACAGGAAGAGGTGTCCCCGCCCATCGTCGGCCATCGTGTTGAACTTGTCGCACTCAAAGTCGGAGAACAGTTGCGTGCGTCCCGTCAGCGGATCGTAGGAGAACAGACCGTGGCTGGTGCCGAGCCAGTAGTCTTTCCGACTGTCACGGTAGATAAACTCCACACCATGAGGGGCCTGTGGATGGGCAACGATGCGCCCTTGTCGATCGAAGCCATAGACGCCCTTGTTCTGCACCGTACACCACGTGATACCGTCATCGCCTTGACAGACTGACGACACGCAGGAGCCGATGTCCTGCTTCTGCTCTGAGAAGCTCCAGGAGGAGAACTGCGCCTTGCGGTTAGGTATGAGGAAAAGCCCCTTCTGTTGGCATCCCACCCAGATATTACCCTGTCGGTCTTCAAACAGCGCCCAGATTGTGGCAGTGTTCATATCGAATCCCGGTGCAGTGGTGGTGAAACGCTGCAGGCGGCGTGTTCCAGCGGGAATCCAAAAGAGACCATTGCCACGGGTTCCCACATAGACATTACCCAAACGGTCCTTGACAGCCGTCCGGAATCCGCCTATGACCTGCGCCTCGCCCAGTTCGATAGGGCAGTCAACAGGCTGCCCGTGCTCGTAGGCAAGAATCCGGTCGCGGCAGACCACCATTGTCCGTCCTTCCCAGTCGAAGAAAGCTGTCGGCACGCCGTAAGGCGATGAGAACATCTGCACATCCTTCCCGACGGGCTTGTAACCGAAGCGGTTGGCGCCGCCCTTCCAGAATCCGCCGTTAGGGTCTTCGTAAATACTGTTGAAGAACACGTCGCCAGGGTCGCTCTGGAAGTCGTCGCGACGCTTCAGCATGGACGACGAGGGAGTAAGCTCGTAAATGCCGTAGCCTGCCGTACCAACCAGAAGCTGACCATTGCGCAGCTGCAAAATTGCCGAAGCCCTCGGTCGCAGGCTGTCGGGGAAATGGTAATTGACGAAGCGGTCTGTAGCTGCATCGTAATACTGCAGACCCTTGGCGGTGCCCACCCATAAACGCCCATCCTTGTCGCACAACAGCGACACCACCGTGTTAAAACCCAGTGATGTGGAGTCCTGCGGGTTGTTCAGATAAGAGGTAAAGCGGTAGCCGTCGAAGCGGTTTAGGCCGAACTCGGTACCTATCCAGATATATCCCATCTTGTCTTGGCATATACAGGTAATATTTGTACTCGACAGCTTGTCGCTGGAAAAAAGATGTCCCGTCTGCGCCTGGGTCATCAGACCATGTGCAAACAGCAGGAATATAGCAGTAAGTAGTTGTTTCATGTCTATAACTGTTATTGGTTGGCAGCGGTCGATGCTGCTTAATGGCTGCAAAGATAAACATTAAATCTGATACTGCCAAAAAAAAGTTTGCCGACTGCCTATATTTCACATACTGGCAGCCGGCAGAAGAAAACTCATTAGTTTTTATCGACAATTATATAACCATTAAACTCATTTTTCTCTCATAACCTCTGACTCCTCGCCGAAGAGATACTGCGGCTGATAGCCGCCGTAGTCAACAACCAGTTTCTCGAACACAATGCCGGGATGGCGGGGACGGAGCGTCAGCTCGTGCCAGTCAGCGGCAGTGACGGGCAGTTCAACCTCTGACTCTACGATGCGGCGGGCTATCGTCGGGTAGAACACCGAGTACATATAGGGCTGACGATCGACGAGCGTCTTGTTGAAGTTCACCGTCTGTGGCTCCGAATTGTCGAGGCTGACGGTGTACTCATGGCCGCCGAGGTCGAGGAAGTCGAGCGTCGATTTCACCACGACGTGTACTTTCACCTGAGTTATCCCCTCGGGCAGAGCAAAACGATAGGTCAGCGCTGCATCACCGGTCTCGCGGGTATAGGGTGTCAGAGCCACGGCGCTGCGGGTGCGGCCATAACAGGGATAGACGGTCCACTGGGTTCCTTCGGAAGCGGTGGCGTGGTGGTAGTGCTCGGCCTCGATGGCGAGGTAGCCGGGAGCGGCGGGGAAAGTGTAGCCTGTCGGAGAAGCGACAGGTACGGCGGCCGTTCGGGGGAGGAGATCCTTGGGGAAGTTGTCGTTCCACGAGGTGTAGCCGATGTGCTTCTGGGTCATCATACCGTTCCACTTGCCACCGGCGATGTCGCGGTTATAACTGAGGCAGAGCAGGGAATCGCGGCGGAAACATTCTCTGACCTTTGCAGCCCACAGGTTGGCATCGGGGTTGTTCTGAGCGGCAAGATGCTGGTTCATCGCCTGGGCGTAGTACATATCGTAGAGGTTGGCCATCGCCTGGACAGGGAAGAGCACCGTCTGACGGTAGAAGTCGCGACGGCTTTCGGGGATTTCGAGGTAGAGGCGCAGGGCGCGGGTCTCCAAGCGCTGGTAGTCGTCGGCTACGCGGCGCCACTCGCCGGTCTCTACATTGTAGGTCTTGGCATCAAGCATCTCGGGCGTGACGCGGGCCATGTACTGGCAGTTCTGGTTGTAGATGGAGGCTGCTTCCTCGGCGGGTGAACCGCCGAGCACACTGGTGGCGGTCTCAGCGGGTGAACCGGCAAGCGCAGTGGCGAAGAAGCGGCGGGTGTGGTCGGTGATAGTCTGTTGGGTGTAGGCCTTTGGTGCCCAGGCCATGTCCATGAAGAGCTGGATGGGGTACTCCATTGGCTTCAGGTCGCCGACGTTTAGGATCCAAAGCCGCTCGATGCCGAAGTCGTAGGCTAACGAGAGCTGCTCGAACATCTGCTGTGTCTGCGTGATGTTCAGCCACTTCGAGTTGCGGGGCGCACCCACGTAGTCCACATGGTAGTAGATGCCCCATCCACCCTTGCGGCGACGCTCCTCGTCGTTCTTGGGCACACGGCGGATGTCGCCCCAGTTGTCGTCGCTGACCAGTATGCAGACATCGTCAGGCACGCGGAAGCCGGCATCGTAGTAGTCCTGTACCTCTTTATAGAGTGCCCACACCTGCGGCGTCTCCTTGGCAGGACGGCCCGTCACCTGCTGGATAATCTTGCGCTGGTTGCTTACGATGCTTTCCATCAGCTTGGTGTCGGTATCCTTGCTCATGGCTTCGTCACCATCGCCACGCATGCCGATGGTCACGATGTCGTCAGTGCCCTTCATGCGCTCAATGCCCTCACGGAAGAACCGGTCGAGCTTCTCCTTATTCGTCTGGTAGTTCCAGGCGCCCCACTCGCGGCGGTTGCGGGCGTACTCCTGGTGGTTACGAGCCATCGGCTCGTGATGCGACGTGCTGATGATGACACCCATCTCGTCGGCCACTTTTGAATTCTCAGGGTCGTCGGCATAGAAAGCCCAGCCCCACATGGCGGGCCAAAGCATGTTTCCCTTCAGGCGAAGAATCAGCTCAAACACTTTCTCGTAGAAACGGTGGTCGCCGTAGTTGGTTCCGAAGGTGTTCTTCACCCACGATGTCAGACAGGGAGCCTCGTCGTTCAGGAACAGGCCACGCCAGCGGACGGCAGGCTCGCCGTCAGTGCGCGTACCATTTATTATATATATGGTCTCGTGTTTATCGATGGGTGCGTCGGCCCAGTAGTACCACGGCGAGACACCAATCTGACGACTCAGCTCGTAGATACCATAGATGGCACCACGACGATCGCTGCCCACAATCGTGAGCTGGTTCTGCCGGGCATCAAGGATGTACTGCTCGGTCTTGCCATTCAGTTCCTTCTGGTGCTGCTTCAATGTGTTGGCTATTCCGGCCACGATGCGGGCATCCTGCTGATGATCAACGAATGTCACCTCAGCTCCGCAGACACGCTCTATGTCTGTCTTTAGATTTTGGGCAGCCCGCATGACTCCCCGCTCTTCTGTCGGACTGACATAGATGGTCACCCGGCCGTCAGCGTTTAACTGCCAGTTGCCTTTCTCAAAATTTACAAACACATCGGCGGCCACGCTACGGACGGCGGCGAGACACCAGAGAAGTACACTCAATAACAGATTCTTGTTCATCGTCATACGGTTGTTTTGCTGCAAAATTACACTATTAATCAGCCCGTCCTAAGCAAAAATGTTTCAAAAAGCTATAATGAGACAATTCTATAATAGAAAAGTAACAATGGCAAACAGTTATTCAGGTAAATAAATAAACCCAAATCCAGCCTACGGCCGATTTGGGTTTAACAGTCCTGACAACAGGTGCGAGTGTATCAGTGTCTTTTCCTGCTTACTCGTCAATGAAGAAGAGCATCGCGTCATCGTCGGAGAATAGCCGGGAATTGTTCGTCCCATCATTGACTTCGGGTGTCGGGTCAACGATGAGGTCATCACCACCGGCACTCCCGCTGAAGGCCAACATCTGCTGACCAGTTATTATCCTTACCTCCATCAGAGGCTCCAAATATGCCTTTTTCATTTCAGTTTCCTATTTAACTACCACTTTAACACCATTTCTAACGTATATTCCCTTCTTTGTCGGCTCTCCAGAGAGTTTCCGGCCATCGAGCGTATAAAAACCGTTCTTCACACACTCTTCACTCTTCAGTAACGAAGCGCCAACACCAGTTGCTTCGTCGCCGAAGTCAAGTATAATGTTACGCGAAGCAACTGCCTCCGAGAACTGGAAGTAGGCGCGGCAGGGCTTGAGTGTACGTTCCTTGCCTGTGTGTACCAGCTTGTTGCCAGCGGTCATGTAATAGATGTCATCATCATCGGCATCGATGTTAAAGGCGTCATAATAGCCAATGAACTTCACGTTACCGTTAGCCTTAGTGATAGTTCTGTCAGCCGCAGAGCTGCTAACCAGAGTGATGTTATTAAACGTCGGATTTACGATGTCGTTACCGCTTGCCCACTTGATGATATAAGGCACACCTGCCTGAAGTGTGGTCACGGGGTTGCCAAAGGTCAGTATCACGTGGGTGCCCGTCATTGTGGCATCAGCCAGCGTCTTTGCCGTAGCTCCCTCAAGGGCAGAACCCTCAAGCGCCACGCTGAACGGCAGGCAGATAGTGTTCCACTCACCATTCTTCTTAAGTGTGCGGCCACCAAGTGTAACGTTGGCCGTCTGATTGTCGTTTGTCGTGATGACACTCGTATTGGTGGTACCGTTCTCGCTCAGGGTAATGGACGATGCAGACACTTCGCGGTAGATTTGCGGGAGCGTAACAATGCTCGAAGACTCAGCGTAGCACGAGAAGATGGGACTGTTATTATTCGAGTTGTAGCGTAGATTGTTATTTGTGTACGTTCCTTGGAATACAATGGTGGCGTCACCATTGCTGATACTGATGGTTGCCTTGGCATTTGCATCGGCAGCAGTTTCTGTCCTCATGAAATTTTTATCACTGCTGGCGGCATAGAGATAGCCATCGTCGCCTACCTTGAAGAGATAGTTGCTGCCATCCTTCTCCAGCGTGATAATCTGTGCCTCGTCGCCCGGCGTAAGTGTACCATCGTTGTTGAGCGTCACGTCATTGGTGGCTTTACGATTGTTGGTTTGCTGCGTCGTGCTAAGCACATATTTTGTGTCACCTTTGATATAGGCAATAAGAACCTTGTCGCCAGCTGCAAGCGTACTGGCATCCGTCACCAGGGCGTATGTGCCAGTAGCAGCAGGTTCAGGATTCGTCGGGTCGGTCGGGTCAGTCGGGTCGGTTGGATCAGTGGGATCAGTTGGGTCAGTTGTCTGTTCCGGCTCCACGTAGTTGTCGTAGCTGAATGCCGTCGAGGTCATGCTACCCCATATGTACTCCTCCAGTCCTGGATAGTCGATGAAGGGGTTACGGTTTTTCTGGATAGCATAGACGGCGTTGTTACGATTTGTTTCCTTCTCGCTGACGGGGTCGTTTTTCGCCCACTTCATCAGCATCTCCAGCTGCCAGGACTGCAGACCAGGATATTTATTGCCGTCAAGGGTAGAGCGTGATCCGCTATTTTTAGAATACCAGTCGGGGATTTTTTCCTCGTAGCAGGTCACCATATAAAAATAGGTACGAGCGAAGTCACCCTTGTACTCATCGTTCGGCTCAAAGACCTTGCCCGAATAACCTGGATAGGTGCAGGAGCCCACTTTGCTGAAGCCGTTAGCAGATTTGTAGGTATCACCCGACGTCTCACCGAATGGATAGTTTGAACGTCTGTTGTTTACATATCCGTCGGTGGGATAGACGTGGAACAGGTCGCTCTTCATCGGTGCGTTCTCGCCAAACCAGCTCTGTGGGAACGAGTGCTCGCGGTTATAGCAATCACCTTCTTTTGAGTAGGTACCGCCTTCGTCAGAACCGCCTGGAACATAGTTTGTTACATTTGAATACATATCCCAGATCTTACCGTCGCTACGCACGTCGGTCGTCTTGTAGGCCGTCCAAAGATAATCATAGCTCTTCTCTGTACGGCTATAGATAATGCTACACAACGCCGTCTTCAGCTGAGCACCCTTCTTGCCGTTGGCATTCTTGTAGTAGGCGGTTACAGAGGTGGGGTCAGTCGGCTCCGTTGGCTCCGTTGGCTCTGTGGGATCAGTAGGGTCAGTTGGATCGGTAGGTGTCGTGCTACCGTCGCTATATTCCATATACAGGTTGGCAACCGCTTGTTTGCTCGTATAGGTAGTGAAGCGGGGGCTGCTACTATTATACTGCAACGTACCGTAGTATCCAGCATCTATGATGACACCTGTCGTTCCGTCACTTAGTGTCCAGCTATATGCCTTGTCGCTGTACGATACATTCTTTGCTGCATTGCATTGCAAGTATTCGTTCGTACTTTCGTTCTGTAACGTCCAGCCGTCGCTAGTCTCTTCAAGCACGAAGACAGCAACGTCGTCAGTAATGGTTACGACATCATTGCTAATCGTCACGTCTTCCTTACTCAGATACGTGCTGTTCAGGGAACCTGCTGCTGTTTTCTTGCTTCCGCAGGCAATGATATAACGCATGTCTGGCTCAAGATCACCTATAGATTTGACAAGCATGAACGTCTTGGTGTTCGGGTCGCTGGCACTTGCACCAATCTTATACGTTGCCATGGCCACAGCGCTCTCCTCGTCGTCTTTTACAGCCATCGCTTTCACGATGGCTGATTCGCTGATGGTGAACGGCGAGCTATAGACGCTCGATGACGTGGTCGGCGTAGTGCCGTCAGTGGTGTAGTAGATGGTGGCATCCGCGGTGGCACAGCTGATGGTCACCGTCTGTGCCTCCGCATAGCGTCCGCCCTTGGGCGAGAATGTCGGCGTAGCCACGTTGCTGACACCTACGAAACGGAATGAGATGGTACCGTCAGCGTTCTGCGTGATGCCTTCAACGCTGGAGTCCAGATAATACGTGCCGTCAGCGTTCTTGTTGTAGAGCTTTGCAGCAGGTGTGGTGCTCTTACCGAAGGCATTGACCGAACCGTAGGGGAAGGGGTCGTTGGCAGCACCTTCCTCCGTATAATACTTGTCGCCGTTATAGGTCTCGTACTGATATTTGTTGTCGGCAGCAATCCACGTCATGCGCTGGTGGCTGGGAACGTCGTTAGGAGCGTTGTTCGCCCATGCCGTTGCGTCGTAGTCAACATGCAGTATGAGCAAACCTTTGCCTGGCAGGTCGGTATCCCATCCTATCTGCTGGCGGTTCTCTAATAAGTAGTACTCATTGTTGTTACCTTTATTATAGATGACATAGGTGTCGCCGCTGTCCTGCAGGGCTTTCATATTGCTGACGTTCAGCGTGGCATCTAACTCAATGGGCTCCTTCCATCCTGCTACCCAGCGCTCGTAGCTGGTGTAGCCTGCTGGACGGTAGCCGTCGCCGTTGTATGAGCCGCTATCCATGAGGTCCCATTCAAACATGCCCTGTCCACCGCTGTAGTCGGTATCGTAGAAATCGGGATAACCCAGACAGTGGCTGAACTCATGACACATTGTGCCGATACCCGCAATCGAGCTTTCGCCATTCAGCTCGCTACCGCAGGCATAGGTGTCTATCTTCACGCCATCCAGGGTCTGCGCACCATTACCGTCGCCATACGTACCTGCAGAAGTCAGGTCGTATTCGTGCGGCCAAATGGTGTTGGCAGCACCGCCGTCGGCCTCGCCTTGGCCGGCATAAATCACATAGACCTGCTCCACCTCGTGGTCGCCGTCCCAGTCGTAGTCGGCAAAGTTCACCTCAGCGTTAACGGCATTGACAGCCTCGATTACCATCTTTCCAGGATACATATCGTTTCCATCTTTGTCGTTCTTGCCATAGTATGACTGGTTATTGCTGACAGTCACAGGGCCTACGACGTCGAAGTCCAACTCAAACTCTCCCTCACTCTGCGTCAAGAAGTAGTCGCGCATTGAGCCTTTGAAGTTGCCTTCAGAGAAATTCGCCTCGTTGGCAATGCGCTGGTAGAGAGCGTTGTTGTTGGCACTCTTGAACGCCACATCCTGAAAGTTGACTAAGATGATGAGTCCTTTTTTCTTACCCGTGATGCCTCCCACATCGCCTACCCGGCGTGGAGCCAGCCGCTTAGCGCGGCGGTTGTTGGCCTGGGTACGGCGCTGCTTTGCTTTCTGCACAATGTCTTGGGTGTCCACCACCTGATAGACATCAGTACCCGCTACCATCTGGTAGCTCTTGCCGTCGGTACCCTTCCAGAAGTGGCCGTGCTCGTCGCCGACGAGTGTCGCGGTGATGGTAGTACCGTCGGTGAGGGTTAACTGTCTTTTCAGACCAGGTTTGGCTGGCACAGCGAATGTGACCACTGCCAGCATCAGTAGCGTCACAAACATTAAGCCGCGCTGTCTGACTCTTGAAAATTCTTCGATAATCATCATTTTAAGTTGTATTTATGTTCCAATTTGCAAAGTTAATCTTTTTCTGTGAAACAGCCAAATTAAATACAGAAAAATACAAAAAAGTGACACAGAGAGAGGACCCTCTGTGTCACAACCGAACAAAACCAGTCAGGTTCGAGGTTTATTTTTTCAGATACCAGTTGGAACGGTCGGAGAGTATGCTGAAAAGTGTCTCGTCACGGGTGCCGTTACGCAGGCTGACGGGCGCTGCAAGATAAGCTGCATCATTACGGCGCAGGGCGACACGCATGAGGTCGTAGAAACGGTAACCCTCAAAGGCTCCCTCCAACGCCATCTCGTTGATGATCATGTCCTCGACCAAAGGAATCTGGTAGGCGACAGTGTCGGCACGAGTAGCCAGAGTAGTGGTCGGCAGGGGAATCTTATAGAGGGTGTCGCAATCGGCTCTGCCAGAACCACGGGAGTGGATGCCTTGGGTATTCTCTATCGTGAAGTTGTCGCCGTCAAAACTGATAAGACTGCCGCCAGTGGCACGTTCGTAATCATCAATCTGTTTCTGAATGATGTCAGCGTAGAGACCGTACTTCAGGATGGCAAAGGCCGTCTGGGGAAAGCCCGCACGGTTTAGGGCTTCGGCGTAGCGCAGATAAAGCATGCTAGTACGATAAAGTGTAACACCGGCCGAATTGAACTTGTCAATGCTCTGGATTTCGTTAGAAGTGCGGGCGAAGCGATCCTTGTTGCTTATCCGATAGGAGTAAGTTGTACCGAAACGCAGGTCACCGATGTACTCGCTCTTTTCCAGATTCACCTTAGGTGCATAGATGGTGTCCTGAGAACCGTCAACCTTAGTGTAGAGCGCACAGTAGTTGGAAGCGGCAGAGAGCTGATACATGCGCTGGGTGGGCTTTGCACTGGCAAAATCCTGGTTGATGCTGGTGGAGTTGAAGATATCGTTCAGCTGGCTCTTGATACCATAGAACTCATTGCTTTCCATGGGAATGTAGCAAAGACACTCGCTGTTGTTGTAACCGTAAGACAACGAACTTCTGAACGACCTGAATTCTTTGGTTCTGACATCAGCCCAACTGGCAGTTGAGGTGCTTGTGGGGTGCGGGTCGGTGCGCAGTGCGAGATAATCATGATAGTAGGTAGCGGCTTCATTGTAGCGCCCGGCCCAAAGGCAGAGGTCGCCAAGCAGGGCACGCACGGGGATGAAGAACTTCTGTGAGTTCATGTCGTTGATCTGTCCGTAAACGGGTAGCTTAGTATCGACATAGTCCTTGATGTCATCAATGAAGTAATTGCATATTTCGGTGATGGACTTGGGACTTAGATTCATGGCGTTCTCGGACTCAATCTCGGTGAGCACAGGCTCGGTGACGAGAGGCACGTTGCCATAGACGAGAGCCAACTGAAGATAAGTCCATGCCCGGAAAGCCTTGACAGCAGCATATTCAGCCTCGAACACCTTACGGTCGTTCTTTACCAGATCCTTGTTGATGAACTTCAGGAAATAGTTACAGTTGTTGATGACTGCATAGTAGTCGCTGATGCGGTTGTAGGCGTTCTGCTCGTCAATTGTGAAGTTGGCGATGGCCTTCAGGTCCTTGCTGGCCGAGGCAGTGGTCGTGGTCAGGTCGCTACGCAGTTCGCCTAGAAGTACGGTGCGGTCGGCGATGGCCTGCATCTTGTAAATGATACCCATGACACTATAGACGCTGTCAGTGGGGTGTTGCAAGGTGTTGTCCTCCAAGTTCTCCACCAGTTCGGAGTCGGTGTCCATGAGGTCGGAGCAGGAGGTGAGAGCCCACCCAAGCCCTCCCAAAGGGAGGAATGTTAACATGCCAGCAAGCCCCCAAATATGCGAAGTAATCCTATGTTTTAATGTTTGCATTTCCATATCCTTTTTTTGTTAATATATCAAGCTTTAATATCTATCCCACATCCCTCCGGTAAGCTTTTACAGATTTATCTTCACACCCAATGCGAAGGAACGGGCACTGGCCAGTAGGCCGCGGTCGATACCCTGAAGGAGGACATTGCCGCTGACGCCGCAGTCAGGATCGCAACCTAAGTAGCGTGTCAAGGTGAAGAGATTGTAGGCGCCGCCCCAAAGGGTAATACCCTGTAGGTAGGTGCTGGTGATGGGAATGGTGTAGCTCAGCGTGATGTTGCTCAGACGCAGGTAGCTGCCGTCCTCTATCCAGCGGTCGCTGAAGCGTGCGTTGCCCATCGGGTCGCCAAAGCTGATGCGTGGCATGTCGGTTGTCTGACCTTCGCCAGTCCAGTGCGACAGCATGGCCGTCGTCTGGTTGTAGAAGCGTGAGCCGCTCTCCAACAGCGAGCGCTGGTAATTATATACATCGTTGCCTAAGGAGTAGCGCATGACGGCGCTGAGCACCCAGTTCTTCCAGTTCAGCCGGGTGTAGATGTTACCGTAGATGTCGGGATTGGGATCGCCGATGACAAAGCGGTCCTGCTCGTTGATGATGCCGTTGCCATCCTTATCGACGAAACGCATGTCGCCGGCACTGAAGTACTCGCGCTGGTCACGGTCGTTCACCTGATAGTATCCGTCGGCATCGGCATCAGCCTGTGTGGCATAGACACCCTGAGTCTTGTAGCCGTAGAACACGCCGGCGGCTGTACCTACTTGGGAAAGGACGGTGGCACCGTATGCCTGTGTTTCGAAGGGCTTATCGTTGTCGGGCAGTGATGTAATCTTGTTTACATAGTGTCCGGCAGTAGCACCAAGTTCCCAGCAGAAGTCCTTCAGGTTGAGTGCCTTGATACCGAAGCCTGTCTCAAAACCTTCATTGACAAGCTTACCGTCGTTGCTCCAATTGCTTGCCAGACCGCTGGTCCATGCCAACTCATGGAGGGTGAGCAGGTTCTGCGTCCAACCCTTGAAGTAGTTGAAGTGGATGTTCAGGCGGTTGCCCAGGAAGTTACCTTCCAGCCCTGCAGTCAGACGACTGGTGGTCTCCCACTTGAGTGAGGTGTTGCCAATGTTGCCGATAGACTTGCCATCGACCTTCTGCGAAAGCATATTGTTGGCCACGAAAAAGGTCTTCGAGGCGGTGTAGTCAACATTGTCGTTGCCCGTCACGTCAAAGCCCAGGTTCAGGCGCAGGTAGTCGATGCCCTTGACATCCGCGAGCCACTTCTCATTGGTCAATACCCATGCGGCGTTAACACTGGGGAAGAGTCCCCAAACGACACCACCGAGTTTCAGGCCGTCGGCATCGTCGCCGAAGCACGAACTGGTCTCAGCCGAGAGTCCAGCCTCAACATAGTATTTCTCAGCCCAGTTGTAGTCGGCCTGAGCATACCACGTCAGGTCGCGGGCCTTGTCATCGGCACCCCATGTGCTGCGGTAGTTGCGGGCGTTTCCCGTGCTGGGATACTTGTCGTTACCGGTGTCGAAACCGCGCTGTGCTGTCAGTTTGTAACTGTTGCTCTGGTAGCGTATGCCGCCAAAGACATCAATCTTATGGGCACCATAGCGGTTACCCCAGGTCAGACGTGTGTCGCTCATGACGCTGTTCTGGCGTGCTGCCATACTCTGTGCCATGTTGGTGACCTGGATGTCGCTTGAAGTCATGAGGCGGAAAGGCGGTGTCCCTTCAAGGGGCAGGTAGTAGTTCTCGTTGGTGTTGACAAGCGAGAAGTTGAAGTGTTCGCTAAGAGAGAGATGCCTGTTGAACTGGTAACGCGGAGTCACGCTGAAACTGACCATACGGTTACCGGCCTGGTTACGATTCTCGCCGTCACCAAGTTGCAGGATGCCCAGAGGGTTGGGCAACCGCACCGAGTTGGCATAGATTTCGCCATCGTCTTCAAAAACTTTGCTTACGTAGTTGTCGGCATCGGCTAGGTAATGGCTTGAATTGCCGTTGATGTCGAAAGCGTATGGAGCCAGAAAGGGTGACTTGACCAGTGCGAGGAAACTGGGCGCGGTGATGGTTCCCACGGAAAGGTCTTCCTTGGCACCATCATCGCGCAAATCCCTGGTGACATCGCTGTAGGAGGCGTCGAAGCGTACGTCGAGATGACGAATGACATTGATGTCACTGTTCAGTCGCATATTGAAGCGTGAAAAGGCATTGCCCCGGAGTGTGGCATCGCCAAGCGAGTAGCCCACCGACAGGTTGTAGTTGGCAACGTCATCACCACCCTGCACGTTGATGCCGTAGTTGGATACGAACGTGTTGTGGTAAACCTCGTCTGTCCAGTCGGTATTATTATGATAGGTATTATAATAGTAGTTGGAGGGGTCGCTATTGACAAACTCCAAGTTCTTGATGTTGGGCGTAAGTCCCGAGAGCATCTCGGTAGCATAGAGTCGGTAGTCCTCGGCACCCATCATCTTGGGCTGACGAGGCATCAGCTGGTACTGGCCGTTGATGGTCACATCAATCTTGGTAGCCATCGACTTGTTGCGTTTGGTCTTGATGAGCAGCACACCGGCGGCAGCCTTAGCACCGTAGAGGGCCGTACCGTTCTTCATCACGGTGACACTTTCGATGTCGTTGACGTTCAGGTTGGCCAGGATGTTGTTGTAATAACCCTCGTGAAGCATCTGGCGGTCGTACTGCATGTCAGTGATGACGCCGTCGATGACAACCAGCGGCTGGGCGTTGGCCTGCAGACTAGTGAGGCCGCCGATGAACATCGTGCTACCCATGGCCAACTGACCGCTGCGCGTCACAGAGTGGATATCGGCACCCAACTGCTCTGCCATGAGCGGGTCAATGCTCTGACGGGCGGTGTTGTCGAAGTCCTGTGCCGTGCGGGTGACATTTGACTGTGTTGTAGCCTGATAGATGGGACTGAAAACATTTGGGTAGAGCTGGGCATCGGTCTTATCGGCCTCACGTCCGATAGCCTTCTGCAAGAGCTGGTAGCCTTCGACACGCATACTGACGCTGCTCACGTATTCAGGAACTTTCAGTTCGTATGTACCTTTGTCATCGGTCATAGACGTATAGCTACGGTTACCGTAAGCTGTGACAATGACACCGGCCAACGGTTGTCCTGTAGCGGCATCAGTCACGGTGCCGCTCACCATCTTGTTTTGTTGAGCCTGACAGATTGAAGATTGAAGATTGAAGATTGAAGACTGAAGGCATAGAGCCACCACCAAAAATCTTCTTGTCCAAGCTTCGTTCAAGAACTTTTTCATCATATTATTCATAAGCTTCAATTTTCAATTATCATTATTCTTTTTGGGGCGCAGGTAGATGCAGTCGAGAAGCATCTCACGAGAATAGTTCTTGGATTCTCTGGCAAGAATGCTGCATTGCAACTTGACCGTGTACTTGATGTTCGTCTCGCCGTAGTTGCATGCCGGGAAGGTGAAGTTCTCAGCCAGTACAACGGTATCAACCCGCGTGGGGTCAGTCATAAACTTCTTTTTATTACCATCATACGTCTGGGCAACACCTTTCTCATCAACATAGCTGATTTCGGTCAGGAACATACAGGGTTTCCCCTGAGCATTGGGGTCATAGACCGTCTGCGGCAGGATAACGGCACAGATGTCGTAGGTGCCGGCCAATGTGTTTTCCATTTTGAAAGTCATTGTCCAGTTGCTGTTATTACCGTTCGGAGTGATGATGAGATACTCGTTCTCCGATACACTGTCGGCAGCACAGACGCGTGTCGTATAGGTACAGAGGTTGTTGTTCAGAATCAGACCTGTACGTTCGCCCTCAAACTTCAACTCACGGTGATAGGTCATCTGCGGAGTGAAAGGCCACTGCGAGGCAGTATAGAGCGTACCATTACTGTATTCCACAGGTGTAGCACCATAGAGGATGCCTCCCTCATCGAACGGACGATGATAAACGTGGTACTTGGGATAACGCCTGTCGTAGTCGTAAGTGATGAGTGAGTCCGTGGGAGAGGACTGGATGGTACGGCTGAAGATGGCATCGCTAAGCAAGGCACGGTTGGCCCATAAACGCTGCAGCGAGTCGGCATTCTCAACGGTGGCATCAAAGCGGTAGTATCTCATTGCTTCCTGCCATACCCGCTGCCACTCATCGGCCGTAGGCACAATAAACAGATAGGTGGAGTCCTCGGCGGCCAACTTGCCCACGCGGTCGAGCAGGAGGTTGCGTTCAATGAAGACGGAGTCGGCATAGATCTGCTCACCATCGACCATGCCGCCCTCCACCGACTGATTGGGGTCGAACTCGTCTTGCTCGTAACTGGCCAGCTGCTCTCCGATGAGGCTGTATCGCGGATCGTTGAGCATAATCTCATAGAGGTTATTGCGATAGGGCAGTGCACTCTGCAGGACGTGCATCACACCGCCTTTTGCCTTGATGTTGCCCTCCTTGATAGGAATGTCGAGCGCCTTGTTATTGCCGATGGTTGCCCGCTTGGTATTGAGCAGGAAGAACTCGGTAGGAGTACCGTCATTTGAAATTAGGTTGTAGGACAGGTGGTTGCCCACGAAAGAGCGTTCCACCATGGAGTCACCCCTGTTAGTAGCCAGCAGGCTGAGCAAGGAGTCCTTGTTGAAGGATCCGTTGACTGGAGCCAGTACAGTGTACGTCTGGGCACCGTCGAGCAGGTCGGCATAGCTCACGTCGGTTTTCTTGTGATGCTTGAACACCTTGGTCTTGGTGAGCACGTCACAGAAGTCACTAAGTTCAGGGCGCTGCTGCATGGCCTGCCAGATGGTTGGCTCGCTGCCGGAGAGGGACAGCGGATCTTCATAGTGGTCTGTCCAATCGGAGCAGGCGGTGAAGGCTGCGGCGGCTCCACAGCATAGCGAACCTGCGATAAGGAAATGTTTTATGCTTTTGGTAATCATAATTATCAATTGTCAATTATCAATTATTAGTGTCGGTCCTCGCCTTCGAGGCTGTCATAGATGTCTTTGGGACAGAGTTCGATGTAGTCGATGGACATGTAGAGCGTGCTGCCTTCAAGAATCTGACGGAAGCGCAGCCAGTAGTCCTGATCGGCACGCATGTACTGCTTCACCAAGATGCGACGTACGTCGTTGCTGTAAGTACGGAACGGCTCTGAGGTGCTGCCATAGCTGTCCATGGCCTTCATGAAGCCACGGTTGCGCATGGCCTTGTCGATGGCCTTGTTCTCCTCTTCGTCGTTGGTGTCAGCCTCCCAGCCGATGTTGCTGTCGAAGTTACGGAAGCTGATGGGGATGCCGCAAGGCTCGTTGTTCAGATAGACCTGAGCAATACCACGGTCATCGCCGAGTGAGTAACCCAAACGCACCTCGTAGGTACCGTCGTGGGGTACAGGGGGCAGTTTCACCGAAGCGTCGAACTTCTCACCAGTGATACAGACACCGCTGCCCTGGTAGTGACGCCAGCCGGTCTGCTCGTTACCACAGCCGATGAAGGTTTTGGCGTTGTGCATCTTGAAGTCGGTCAGATAGCCGTTCTTGAAGCCAATCATCATCTCCTCCTTACCCATGTGCTCCATGCGGGCGTGGCCGTTCATGAAATCAGGGCTGAGGCAGCTGCCGTCAATGCGGATGCGGCGGTTGAGTACCTCTTCGCGTACCTTCTTGGAGTAAACCAGGATGTCGTCAATATAGATATATCGGCCATTTTTGCACGACTGCGTGTAGTTGTCGCCCTCGTCATTCTTCAGCACACGCACGCCACGCACCGACGCACTGGACTGGAGACCTACACGATTGATGAAAATCTCCTCACCAGGGTTACTGCAGAAGCGGATGAGCGTATGCGGAGCCATGGTCTCGTAGTAGTCCTCTGGGTCGTAGATCTTGAACAGACACCTTTGCGTATAGATGTCACCCCGACAGTGTACCCAGTAGTCACGGGGTCCCGTGCGGTTGATGAGGTGGTAGCTCACGAAACGGTTCAGGGGGTTGTGACGGCTCTTGAAGTCCTCGTCGTACTTGCCGGCATCATCGGGATAGGACTCATCGTAAATCTCCTTGGCATAGGCAATCAGTTCCTCGATGTTGTTGATGCCGTGGGCACGGTAGATGGAGTCGGTCTCGACAAAGGCCGTAAACTTGAAGAAGCGTTTCTCAGGATACCACGTCTTGCACTGCTTCGAGGCTGTTCCGTCGTTGGCAGTACCATATGGCACTTTGAAGCCCTTGCCGCCCCAAGCTGAGTCAGGATCGACAGTGTAGGTGTCGTCGTTGTACTTGGTGAGTGAGTCAGCCATGCCTGTAAGTTTCAGAGCTTGGCTGAAGAGTGAGAGGTTGGGGTTCTCCTCCATAAGGCCGGGAAGAAACTGGTTGCTGGCCTTGATGACGTGGTCGATGACATGAACCACGCCGTTCGTCACAGAGTCGTCTTTCTGGATGATTCGTGAGTTCTTGTTCACGTAGATGAGCAGCGCGTTGTTGTTGTAAATGTCGCTGTCGGAAGTCATCTCAATGTAGTCGTCATTCATGTTGACTGGAGGTATCTCGCCGCCCATGTCAGTTGTGAAGTAGGCCTTGTCCTGTACTATATGTGTACGTGAGAGGGTGTCGCACTGTTCGCGGGGCAGCTCATCGAGTGATGCGTAGCCGTTCTCCTGAAGGTATAGTTGTATAGCCTCGTTAGTGGGTGCGAAAACGGTGTAGTGGCCGTAGGTTTTCAGAATAGAGAGATAGTTGCTCCGTTCCAGAATGTTCCTGAAGTCACTGAACTGCGCGTCATTGGCCTCGATGAAGCCAGCGGCCGTGAGGCGCACTGAAGAGTAGAAGTTCAGCGGAGTATCGCTGTCATCATCGCTACAGGAGGTGAGAGCCCACCCAAGCCCTCCCAAAGGGAGGGATGTTAATATGCTGGCAAGCCATAAGACACCCGACGTTACCTTTTGTTTCATTGTATGTAATTTCATATCTCTTTCCTTTATTCTTTAATCTTTTCTTCTTTAGGACGTGGTCTGCTAATTCTTTTCCAAGTCAGCATCATCGCCAGTGTTGTAGGCAGGATTCTGCTTCAAGTAGGGATTCACTTTCAACTCATTGCGGTAGTAGGGCAGATAGAGCGCATTGGGGTCAGCCAGCCGAATCTGGATACCGCTGATGTTGGTAATCTGCTTCTTAGTGACCGTAGTTGCCAGTTTCTTGGTATTGCCCGTACGGCGTGCCTGACGCAACAGGTCGTACCAGCGCTTGCCCTCGAACATCAGTTCGCGGTGGCGCTCCTCCAAGACAAGGTCTTCCATGTCTTCCTTGGACTCCTTGTAGTCGTTGAACTTCAGAACTTCGCCAGTACCTAGTGCGAAGGAGTTCACTGCTCGCTTGCTCACAGCGTTAATCAGGTTGAACGCATTCTCGTAGTTATCACTCCCTAACTGGATGAGGGCTTCGGCTTTCATCAGCATGACATCGGTCAGACGGTAGATAATCCAGTGTGCGTAATTGTCGGAACGCCAGCGGTAATCAGGCACCCAGTTGCTCTTCGAGTTGTCGATGGTGACCCTGGTGGCGGCGTACTTGGCAATGTAGTACTGCGTGGTACCTGCCTGATAGATGGACTCGTAGGCTCGGCAGTCATTCAGATTGAAGAGATCGGTGCTCTTCGTGGGCAGTTCGCCGTAGAACTCGTCAAAGGGAGCCAGGCGACCGTTCGAGAGCGTGTTGCCGCTGTTGTTGGCATAGTAACTGCCAACGTAACCGTTCTTATTGTCCTTGTTGAGCGTCTCATTGAATGTCAGCTCAAAAAGGCTCTCGAAGGAGTTGCCCTCTCCGAAGATTTCGTTATAGGCGTTACCCGAGGTGTTCTCTGTCTTCTCCATGATAAGGGGAATGTCATTGAAAAGGTACACCTCGTTTTGCAGCCTGCGCTTCAGATTCTCATACTCTTTCTGCTTGAAGTCAATAATGTAGTCACAGCACTCCACACACTTCTGCCAGTCGCCCTGCCACAAGTAAAGGTCGGCCAGCAGGGCATAGATGGCCGGGCGGGTAACACGGGCCGTGTTGTCGCGCTCGGCGTCTTCCTTCTGCTTGTCTGGGTCGGGCTTGCGGAAGTATAGCTGAGCATCGTCTTTGACGGCCTCCAGGTCGAAAATCAGGTTGTTGAGGACCACATCGAATGAGTCAGCAGGAATCTGGTAGTTCTGCGTGTCATCGATGCTGGGTTCGCGAGTGAAGGGAACATCACGGAAAGCACGGATAAGGTGGAAGTAGCAGAGGGAACGGATGAATGTGGCCTCAGCTATGTTAGCCTTCATTTCGCTCAGAGCATAGTTCGGATCAAGTTCCTGCACTTGAGGTGCATAGTGTATAACGATATTACAACGGTTGATGGTCTTGTAGAAAGCCTCCCAGTTGCAGAAGGGGTTGCTGGGCAGCATGTCTTCCTTGACTAACTGTTCCAGATCCTGTGACGTTGAGACGCCGATAATCATGTTGTCGGAACGAGCCTCACCCCATAGTCCCATACGGGTGATACAGTCTTCGGAGTGCAGGCTCTCGTAGCAGCCCATTAGCACACTGGTAACATCGCTTTTCTTCGTCCAGTAGTTCTCGAGCACTACGTCATTCAACGGCTTCACGTCGAGAAAGTCGGAGCAGGCGGTAAAGGCAGCGGCAGCGCCGCAGCACAGCCAACAGACGGCGATGGTATGTTTTATGTTTTTGGTAATCATAATTACTAATTTCTAATTACTAATTCCTAATTTAGAACGAAATGGTTATACCTCCTGTGAACGACTTGGCTCGCGGGGTCTGTGCGTTGTCAGTCACTATTCCATATCCTCCGTAGCCCACCTCTGGGTCGGCTCCCGAGTACTTGGTAATGACAAACAGGTTATTGGCAGAAACGTATAGGCTCAGCTGGTTCAGACCGAACTTCTTCAATGTCTTGGGCGAAAGGGCATAGCTCAGCTGCGAATAGTTCAGACGGATAAAGGAGCCGTCTTCGACGAAACGATTGCTACCGAGCCAGTTGTAGCCATAGTTGTAAAGTGCACGGGGAATAGGGGCGATGTCACCTTCAACGCGCCAACGCCACAACACGGCACGACTTTGGTTATTGTTTGAGTACATATTCTCGGCATTCATACGTGCCTTGTTGATAATCTTGTTGCCGTAACGGAAGTTGAATTGATTGTTCCACGTCAGCTTGCCCCAACGGAGCTTGAAGCCGAAACCGCCAGTGAACTTAGGCAGTGACGAACCAAGATAGACAATATCAAGTTCGTTGATCTGACCATCGGCATTCACGTCCTCGTAGATGGCATCACCACCATGGAAGGTCTTGTCCTCGTCCTCTACGCCGGTGTAGCAGAACATCATGGGCTTTGTCCGGCCGTAGTTGTCGAGGATGACATTGCCGTCCTTGTCACGGACAACAGGTGCATTCGGTCCGCTCACACCGGGTACTTCTTCCTCAGAATACTTGCTGTATTGATAGACGCCTAAGTAGCGGAAGCCGTAGATACCTCCCAAGGGTCGGTTCAGCTCCACACGCGAGAGATAGCTGCCGTTCTTGCGGTCGAAGTCGCCGTTGAGCGAAGCCAGCACGGTTTCGTCCATCTCCGTCAGCTTGTTGCGGTTATTAGCGAAGGTGATGTTGAAGTCGGCACCGAACTTGCCAATCTTAACAATGTTGTTACCGTTTAGGTTGAACTCCCAACCCACATTCTCCATAGCGCCCACGTTCTGGTAGGCCAGCGAGGCAAAACCTGAGCTAGAAGGCAGTGAACGGTTGCCCATGAGCAGGTCGGTGGTCTTCTGCTTATAGACTTCAACGTTACCGTTGATGCGGTCATCCCAGAATCCGAAATCGAAACCTAAGTTGAAGGTCTCCTTCTGCTCCCATTTCAGGTTTTTCAACTGCACGTTGCTCTGATAGACAGAGCCGTTGTCCATATAGCCCTTGCCGCCGGTATATTTGCTGTAGAAAAGTCCTTCACTACCAGGCTGTGCACCCACGATACCCCAGCCTGGACGGATGGCCAGCATGCTAATGAACGGCAGAGACCGCTTCATCCAAGGCTCGTCGCTGATAACCCACTTACCTGACAGGGCAGGGAAGTTACCCCAACGCTGGTCGGGGCCGAACTTCGTCGAGCCGTCACGACGGACGGAGAAATCAACAACATAGCGGCCTTTGTAGGCATAGTGGGCAGAATAGGTGAAGTAAATGCTGCGCCACTGGCCGGGCGAGGAGCTGAAGCTTGAAATGATACCGGGTGCGCTGGCCGAAGTAATTGTACCCGTAGGCAGTCCGTACTCACTAGTATTCTGTCCAGTGCTGGTACCGTCGGTAAGCTGTCCTCTCAGCATCATCATCAGGGAGTGGTCCTGATTGCTAAAGTGGGGGACGTACGTAAGTGTATGGGTGGTGGTGATACCTAAGCTCTTGTAGGCATTATTTGTAGCCAAGTTGGCATCGCTGCTGTTCCAGCCGCCGGTGCTCAGCTCCAAGGGCCTGAACATGTCGTTGTAGCGGTTGAAGATGTTGAACACGATCTTGCCTTCGTAGGTAAGTCGCGATTTCTCCTCCTCAATGCCCAACAGCTCATAGTTCAGTTTGAACTCCGGCTCGATGTTGTAGCTCGTCTCTTCGTTCTTTGCCAGGTGAGCCAGTGCTATGGGGTTGTAGTCCTTGAGCTGGTTCTCGCGGAACACTTCGTTCACCGTGGGCAGCATATTATAATAGGTGCCCAGGCTGTTGCCGTCCTTGTCCTGTTCGTAGATGGCCAGGTTAGGCATGCGTCGGTAGGCCACGGAGAGCAGGTCGGCATAGTTTTTTTGGTTGTCGGTATAGGTCAGTGCAACGTTGGTGGCAATCTTGATGCGGTCACTGACGAAGTAGTCCAAGGCCACACGCGTGGTGAAGCGGTCTAACTGCTGCTTGATGATAGAACCTGTCTCATGGTCGTAACCGGCGGCAATGCGGAAGTTGGCCTTCTCACCGCCACCGCTCAGTGCTACATAGTGGTTCTGGCGCCAACCAGTCTTCTTCACGGCATCTACCCAGTCGGTGTTTTCGTTATACATCTGGTACTCCGAGAACTCACCGCCCGAGCGATAGTTGATCTCATCGATGTTGTCACTAGCACCAGCCTGCAGGTGGGGGTTGAAGTACTCCTCCTTCAGCATCATGGTATATTCGTCACCGTTCAGCAGTTTCATGCCATTGGGCTGGTAGGTACTGGTCAGTCGCAGGCTATAGGTCACCTTGGTCTTACCACGGGCACCGCGCTTGGTTTTGATTTCGATGACACCATTGGCACCCTGCGAACCCCAGATGGCTGTTGCAGCGGCATCCTTCAGCACGGCAATGCTCTCAATGTCCTCGGGGTTGACGTTCAACAGCTCGGCGAACTTCTCGTCGTTGGCCGATGAGAAATCGAAGTCCTTCGTGCTGCTGCCCGTCTCCCAGACGTTACCATCAACAACGATGAGCGGCTCACTGGAACCGTTGATACTCGACACACCGCGCAGGCGCATCGATGTGCCTGAACCTAAGTTACCTGAGTTGGCCACGATGTCAAGACCGGCGATACGTCCCTGCAGGGCTTCATCGACGGTAGTGATGGCCAGACCTTCAAACTCTTTCATATCGATACTCTGACGGGCCGTAGAGATTTCCTTCTGCGGAATGGCCAGGCCAGAACCTTGAGCACGCTTCTTCGATGTCACGGTGACCTCGCCAATCTGGGTGGCATCCGTCATTCTCACAGAATAATGCGTCTTATTGATAGGAAGGGTGACTGTTTTGTATCCCACAAACGAGATGCGCAGCTTGTCCTTCGGGTTCTTCAACTTGAACGAGAAGTTACCGCTCATATCCGTCACGGCTGATGCCACGATACGGTTAGCGGCGTCAAGCTCCACTACATTGGCCATCATCACGGGACCCATATTGTCCGTCACCTGTCCACTGATGATGTCGCCGGCCTTCTGTGCAAACGAATTGACAATTGATAACTGACAAATAATTATCAATCCTATAATATTCTTAAATCTCTTAGTAATCATAATTCTCAATTCTCAATTCTTAATTCTCAATCATCAGCGGTCCGTCAATTAAATGGACAACTGCCGACGAAGAGTTGTGGATGATTGTAGCCTTGCTCTTGTCGGAATTTTGATAGGTATATTCACGAGCCATCAAGTTGAAAAGACCAGGCTTCTCGGTCATCACTCTGCGGGTCTGTCCTGCCTTGTCCTGAATGGTAAGACCGGTACCGCTCTTGTCGGTGGTGACCCTCAGTTTGTTGAAGGTCTTGCTCTTCTTGTTGATAGAGGCCGTCTCGTACTCTGTCGTGATGGCATCGGAGGCTCCTGTGTCATCACTGTCTGATGTGTTGTCTGAACCGATGTAGAGGGCGTTGTCCTGAATATGGTAGCGCAGGAACTCGTTGATCTGCTGGGTGTACTGCATATAGGTCTCACGCTGCTTGTAGTCCATGGTGTCAAGGACTGACACGTCATCCCATGTCGGCAGCTTCTTCGCAGCAATCAGGGCATCAATGCTCTCATTGGTGGGTACGTAGATGGTATAGTGGAAGTTGTTGAAAACGCTGACACAGGTGTCGTGGCAGGCAAAACGTCCGTCGTGGATGGTCTCTAGCAGGTCGCTACCCTCCAGGAGTTCGCGGAAACGGCTGAATTCAGGATGCTGACCCAAGATGCTGAAAACAGTCTGACGCGTGCCTAACACAGGACCTTGTTCCAAGATGTAGGTCTTACCGTTACCGCCGTTGGTCTGGTCGTAGATATAGCTGATAGGTACGGAAGGTGTCTCGCCGTTCACCTGGAGGCTGCCTTCCACTAACATGCCTTGGGCACCTTGACCCACATTGCGAACACGGAGGGTAGAACCGCCTTTGGTGCGGTAATACTCATGGCCATCCTCTACGTCGCCAATCACCACATGGTCGTCCAGAATGTTATACAGACGGTTCAGGATGGGGTTGCCGTCCAAACTCTTGCCGCCGGTATTGGTATAGACGCCGATAGAGTCGCCTACAACGCCGGTCTCGGGGTCAATATTATGGATGCTGGCATACACCTCACTGCCTTTTTTATTGGGGTCGTAGTGGAAACGCAGCATCTGGCGCTGGGGCTTGCCGTAGCTGACGGGATCGATATACTCCAAAAGCGCATTGTTCGACGGCAAGAAAAAGCTATAGCGCGAATTCAGCGAATTCAAGTAGGCACCATAGTTCAGCTGGTCAATGGCCCAGTGCATGATACTCATGTTCTGGTCAACTACTGTGGGGTACATCACACTCACGAACGATGTTGGCGTAAACACGTGGTTTGTCAGATAGACGGCACCGTTACAGGCCAGCCACACCGAATCAACATGTTCCTTGGTGATGCCCATTGGGTCGGCAGCATCGTTCAGGATATATTGGAATTTGCTGGGCACGCTACTGATGAACGATGACAACATGTTTGCTTTCATGAACTCTGTCAGGGTTGAGTAGGGAACATTGTCCCATGTGCCGAAACTCTTGCGCAGGGCAGCACCGGCTCCGTTCTCCCAATAGTCGTTCAGTGCCTTGTTGCTGGGAACAAGCATCACGGCCATATCTTGCTGCAGGGCTGTCTCACTGTTTTCGCTCGACAGGATATAGTAGCTGTTCCATCCCGGGTCAAACGACAGCTCACCGTTGGCCTGGCTTTTCTGGTTGTGCGTCGTGGTGAACTCCCTTCCGCCTTGCGAGCGCTTCGAGAAGTAACGCAACTGGAACACCGAGTCAACGTCGGTGCCACGGTTGGCATTGTAGGCGCGCGTCACCTCGTCGCCGCAATAGTCAAGCACTGAGTAGCGCTGCAGCAGGTGGGCAAAGGCACTGGTGTTCGGCTTGTTGTTTATGATGTCGGCCATGTTGGGTAGCGGTGTCATCACCTCACTCATGCGATTGATGAAACCATTCAGACAACGGATGTTCTGCTCCACAATCTGTGCGCCGTTCACCGAGGCATCACCGCTCTGTCGGTGTGTGCGGTAGTTGTAGAGGAAATCATAGTCGTCGTTCGTAATCTGCTTGTTGGCCATGTGGCGCTCAATGAAGTGAATCAGGGGCGTCGGTGTCATGTCATGCATAACGACTAAGTCGTCACGGTCACGATAATTCTGCCAGTAGATGGCATCGGGAATATCTTCCTTCTTCAGTACTGGTACGGTGTCGTATATGGAGAGCGACGACTGACGGCGCATACAATTGCCCTCAATCGGCCCCTCGGTGCTCGATAGTGCCTGTACCTGGTAGCTGTTGTCAATCATACTGCCGAAGAGCAGCATCTTCTTCTGCGAGGTGGATAGCTCTTTGTAGCTCTTCACACCCCACCCGTTGTTGCTGTAAAACCTTTCGTAAGCTTCGTCATCAGCCACGAAAAGTGTTTTCGAACCAGTCTTGGCCAACACCTCACGATAACCAAGATCGTTAATCATCTGTACCGTGTTGGTGTAGTTGCCCTGCTCGTCAAGCCAACCGTAGATGGACTGGGTGCCACCGAGGCTGTCGGGCGCCCTTTCATCCAAGTCGTAGCTATCACAGGCTGTGCTTGCCAGACCAGCAACGAGCATGGTACCGAGCACTAATCCATGCTGGCACCACTTGCACATTGTCTTTCGTTTTCCCATGTTGTTTTTTGGTTTTTTAGAATATTCTGAATTGTGGGTGCAAAGGTAAGCAAAATAACTCTTAATAATTTATAATAAAGGCTACTCGTATTTCAAATTCGTATCAAGTCGCGGAAAAACATCTCTTAGACTTGCAAAAACATCTCATATGTAACGCTTTTCCCGAAGATAATGTGTAACTTTGCGGCGAAAATGAATAAAACGGCATGATAGAGAGACGTGGAGACATCGTCAAGAACTATGTTCGCTTTCTCAAACTGGAACGCAACATGTCACCCAACACACTGGAAGCCTACCAGCGTGATTTGGAGAAATTGCTCGCCTTCCTGAAACGGGAAGACAAGGATGTGCTCGATGTCCAATTAGAAGACTTGCAGACATTCGCCGCCGGCCTGCATGACATAGGCATCGGACCGCGCTCACAGTGCCGCATTTTGAGCGGTGTGCGTTCATTCTACCGGTTCCTGCTCATTGACGGCTACCGCGACAATGATCCCACAGAGCTGTTGGAGTCCCCCGCTTTGGGCGAACATCTGCCCGAGGTGCTATCGACCGCCGAGGTTGACCAATTGGAAGCGTCGATAGACCTGTCAAAATGGGAAGGGCATCGTAACCGCGCCATTATCGAGGTGCTCTTCTCGTGCGGTCTCCGCGTCAGCGAACTAGTAACGCTGCGCCTGTCAAATCTCTACATCGAAGAAGGCTTCGTCCGCGTTAATGGCAAGGGTGCTAAGGAACGGCTGGTGCCCATCTCATCCCGTGCCGTCAAGGAACTGGACCTCTGGTTTGACGACCGACGTCAAATGTCCATTAAACCAGGGGAGGAGGACTATGTGTTCCTGAACCGACGGGGGGGCCACTTGACGCGCACCATGATTCTAATCATGATCAAACAGCAGGCTGAGGCGGCCGGTATCAGCAAGACGATATCGCCCCATACACTGCGTCACTCCTTTGCCACCGCCCTGCTTGAGGGCGGTGCCGACCTGCGAGCCATCCAGGTCATGCTGGGCCACGAGTCTATTGGCACCACCGAAATCTACACCCACATAGACACAACTACACTGCGCAAGGAAATCTTGGAGCATCACCCGCGCAACATCGGGTTTTCACAGAAATAGCTTTGAAATTATACGATTAACTTCACTGCAGCATGAAAAAATATTTATTATTTGCGATTGCCACCCTAGTTTCTATAGGAGGTCTGGCAAAAAACAACGACCCGATGTTGGTTCGCATCGAGTCTGGACAGGTAAAAGGCTTCGACCATGAGGGGTCGATAGGATTCCTAGGCATTCCATACGCCAAAGTAGAGCGGTTCATGCCGCCGATGCCTGTCGATAAGTGGGACACCGTCAGGGTGTGCGACCACTGGGGACCGCAGGCCATGCAGAACACTGGCGGGCGGAGACTGAGCGAAGCCGAGATGTCTGAGAACTGCTGTGTGTTGAACGTCTGGACAACGGACACCAAGAAGCCGAAGCCCGTCATGTTGTGGCTGCACGGCGGCGGCTTCGACTCTGGCACGTCGGCCTGGGATCCTGGCATGAAACTGGCACAGAAGGACGTTGTGGTGGTGAGCGTCAACCACCGTCTGAACATCATGGGTTTCCTCGACCTGTCAGCCTGCTCTCCAAAGTATAAGCATTCCGGCAATGTGGGCATGCTCGACGTGATACAGGCCCTGCAATGGATTCAGAAGAACATCAGGCAGTTTGGCGGCGACCCCGCAAACGTCACCATCTTCGGTGAGTCGGGTGGCGGTGGCAAGGTGGGCACTCTGCTCTGCATGCCTCAGGCGAAGGGATTGTTCCACAAGGCTATCATCATGAGCGGCACTATCCTCAATGTCAACACCAAACAGATGACCGAAGAGTTGGGTAAGGCCGTGCTGAAGGAGTTGAACATCGATAATGAGCATATCGACCGCATCAATACCGTACCCTACGACGAGCTGTATGCCGCAGGGCAACGGGCAATGGCTGCCAGCATCGGCACTCGCAAACCCGGAACGCCGATGATGTGGGGGTTCGGACCTACTCCCGACGGTGAGACGCTGCTCCAGCAGCCATTCCAGAACGGCTTTGCAGCCATCTCCGACAACATCCCTATCTTGATAGGCACCACGTTCAACGAACTGCAGCGCCTGCGCTACAGTCAGCCGTTGGCGCAAGACGAAGCCCGAAGGGAACTCATGCAAACCTTCGGCTTCGACACCAATCGCTACATCAATGCCTTTGCCGAGGCTTATCCTAACTATACGCCGCAGGACCTGCTGAGCATCGATTGGCTCTTCCGTCCGAAGACCATCATTACTGCCGATGAAATTGCCGAAAATCGTCAGGCCAAAACGTGGATGTATATGTTCACATGGCACTCGCCAGTGAACAAGGGTAGCGTTCACGGCCAGGAACTGAAATTCTGTTTCAACACGCTTCACAGGGCCGGACGCGACCTGCCGAATCCTACGGAGGCCGACCAACGACTGGCCGACACCATGAGCAGTGTATGGGCACAATTTGCCAAGACAGGCGATCCTAACATTCCCGGTCTGCCTACGTGGCACCCCTATACAAAGGAGAACGGCGAACTGATGGTACTTGACTACGATTGCACTATCCGCAACAACCCCGACCGCAAACTGGAGGAGATTATTGACAAGCACTGCTTTGCACAACTTGACGAGTTTCGTGCCGACCAGAAACGCCCCCGGCTGACGGAGGGTGATGTCACTATGAGCATCGATGTTGAGAATGGTGGAAAAATCATGTCGATGAAGTACAAGGGAAAGGAGGTTATCTCGCAGTCACGCAGGCCGGAAGCTTTTGGCAGCACATTCTGGACAAGTCCACAGAAGGAGTGGAACTGGCCTCCCGTATCGGAGTTCGACAAGAAACCCTATACCGTGGAGCAACACGATGGTCGCCTCGTCCTGACCAGCACGGTTTCCGAGAAACTGAAGTACCGTGTACGCAAGGAGTTTACCACCGATCCGGAAGATCACGCCATCATCATCACCTACTCTATAATTAACGAGAGTGACGAGACGAAGCGGGTGGCGCCCTGGGAGATTACCCGTGTGCCAAACGAGGGACTGATTTTCTTTGATGCTCCCGTTGAAGGCATCACCCCGGAAGGGCTGATACCGTTCAAGACTGAACACGGAGCCGTTTGGTACCAAACGGACGAGGCCAACGAGAACCGCAAGGTCAATGCCGACGGCAAGGGATGGCTTGCCTATGCCAACAACGGCCTGCTGCTGGTCAAGAGGTTCGAGGACCTAACCCCTTTGCAGCCAGCTCCTGGCGAAGCCGAGATACAGGTCTATGTCAATAGCGGCAAGACCTATATCGAGTTGGAGAGTCAGGGGGCCTATACCACGCTGAAGCCCAAGGAACAGCTAAGCTGGACGGTACGTTGGTACCTGCTACCCATAGAAGGCGGAACCTCACCATCGGAATACCTGCTGCAAAAAGTTAAAACCGTTATTCCGTAACAGTGCCAACAAGTGAGCCAAGTTGGCTCGGAGAACAGCCCCCTAACGATAGACTTTAATCTCCTGTTCGCCGCGCATGGCCCTGAGCACGTTCATGGCCAATGCAGTCAGTTCGTCCTCACCAGGATAGACGAAAACGGGAGCTATGAAGCTCAGCCTACGTCGCAGCCCGTCAGTGACATACTGGCTGTTGGCGATGGCTCCTGTGATGATGACGGCATCCACATGTCCGTTGGTGGCGGGCGCCAGCGAGGCCATCCAGCGTGCAATCGAGTAGATCATGGCATCGAGCACGAGCTTAGCCTTCTCGTCGCCCTCGCCGATGCGCCGCTCCACTTCTCTCACGTCGTTGGTGCCAAGGTGAGCCGTCAACCCACTGTGGCCGTTTATCTTGCGTAGCATCTCGGCCTCGGTGTATTGTCCACTGTAACACAACTTCACCAGTTGTACCGTCGGCAGCATACCTGCACGCGATGGTGAGAAGGGGCCATCGCCGCTCAGGGCGTCACTACACTCTATAGCACGCCCGTGATGGTGCATCGCGAAGGAAATGCCGCTGCCCATGTGGCAGACGATGAGATCCTGTTCCTCATACCTCACATCGTGCTCACGACAGTAGCGCTTGGCTATCTCGCGCTGGTTCAGGGCATGCCAGATAGTCTGGTGGGGTAGTTCGGGCAGACCGGTGATGCGTGCCACGTCATCGAGTTCATCGACGACACCAGGGTCAACGGTGAAGGCACGACAGCCCTCTATCTCGCGGGCTATGCTCAGTGCCATCAGCGAACCGAGGTTACAAGCGTGGTGCAGGCGCGGATGCCGTGTGTCCTCTATCACCTTGTCATTCAGCTCATACACGCCGCCCTCAATGGGCTTCACCAGACCGCCGCGGCCCACGACAACATCGAAGTCCATCTTGTAGCCCTGGCGTTGCAACTCCTCCATGACTTTCTCCTTTCGATAGTCAAACTCGTCCATGATAAAGGGATAGCGGCACAATTCCTCGAAGGGGTGGCTAAGCGTGGCATGCATCAGCAGCTTCTCGTCAGAGAAGATGCCAACCTTGGTCGAAATCATTCCGGGATTGATAGCAAGTATTTTCATAGTAGTACATGTTAATGTATTTTGATATGAGGGCGTGACAGTCACGCCCTCATATCAAAACAAGTCAGTATCAATAGATGAAAATCCTGTAGTTCTTTACACTGCCGGGGGCACCCTGCTCTGCACGAGGTAGATACTCAAGAGCTTTGATGCTCTGCTCTGAGCCAAGGTCGATGACGAGGAGGTGAGGAGCCAAGGCTCCATTCTCCGTCTGCCAGTAGGTACTCTCTTGCAGGTCGAAGACTTTGTCGCCCAGGTGGTTGCCACCCTCATCCTCAGAGTTGGCGTACTTCGTTTTCCAAGACTCACGACTGATGCGCTTGCCGTCTTGTCCTTGCAGATAAAGTTCGGCGATAGCCACGCGGTCGCCATCCTTCTGGGTCGAGAGACACTCAATGGCGAGGTAGCGACCCTTGGCGGTCTTGCCGAAGTTGATGGTCTGCCAGCCGTTGCCAGCCTTGAACGAACCTGTGGCAACGGGCGTTACGCTATTGAGGTCGGGCTTGTCGCCGATATTGTTGTGTTTGTTCGACTTCTCCAGCTGCAGCTTGTTGAGCTCAGGCTCGGCCTGGCCCCAGACGACACGCTCCTTCGGACCGACAACATCGAGCACAATAATCTCGTTCTTACCTTTCTTCAGCCAGCAACCGGGCACGTAGAGCGTCTGCTGAGGGCCAATGCTCCAGATGCGGCCCATAGCGTGGCCGTTTACCCATACCTGTCCCTTGCCCCATGTCTCGAAGTTCAGGAACGTGTCGCCCACCTTCTTCAGGTTGAAGTAGCCGCGGTGATAGCCGGGTTTCATAAATTCAGCGAGCTTTGCTGATTCTTCGTAATTTCTTGTGACAGCGACACCAGGAACACTGCCTTTCAGTTCTTTGCTATTGAAACCTTTCACCATATCGAGGGCTTTCTTGGCTGTCTCGTAGTCGTCGGGGATGGCAATGTTTGTCCAGTTCTTCGGCGTCAGCACAATCTCGGCATCGTCTGTTTCTGTGGTCAGAGTGACATTACCGATGATACCCTTGAAGTCCTTGATGGCACGACCGAAGTTGATACGTCCCATACCTTCTACAAAGATGATTAGGTCGGCCCCCTTCTTGACGGCCGGTATGCTGAGCGACTTTTCGTTCTTCACGCGGTCGATCTTGCCAATGTATTTGCCATCGATGAACACCTGTGCAAAATCGTGGAACTCACCTGTCAGGACGCTGGATGAGGTGATTTCCGGTAGTCGGGTAGAGTAGATCATCGTTCCCCAGCCCATATCCATCTCTTCAAAGGTCTTCAAAGCGCCAGTTTCTGACTTGCCGCCATTCGGCATAGCTGTCATCAGAGTCGCAAACTCCGTCAGCTCAAACTTAGGCACGGTGATAATAGGCATCGGAGCCTTGGGTACGGCGGGTAGGCCCCCCTTCCGTCCCCCGAGGGGGAAACCTTTATTGTCATATTTCTCCATCATCTTGCGCAGTTCCCAGAACTTCGGGGTGGCCTGGCCGTACTCGTTGATGGGGGCATCGTAGTCGTAAGAGGTGACGTCGGGGGCGAAGCCGGGAGAGTTGGCACCAGCCCAGTGGCCAAACGAGGTACCTCCGTGAGTCATGTAGAGCGAGAAGCTGATGCCCTTCGAGAGCATTTCGTCCATACCCTCGACCATATCCTTGGCGGGACGCGTCTCGTGGCGGGCTCCCCACTTGTCGAACCAACCGCTCCAGAACTCAGAGCACATCTTCGGGGCATTTGGACGTAGCTGGCCGAGGCGGCGGAACTGGTCGTCGATGTTGGCACCTGTGCCGAAGTTCATCGTCCAAGTGAGGTCGTCGAGGCCGTTCTTCTCAAAGTTGCTCGACCAGTCGCACTGGAACAGCGACAGTTCCTTGCCATAGATGCCACGCAGACAATCCCTGATTTCAGAGACGTATGGCTTATCCTCGCCATACGAACCATACTCGTTCTCCACCTGAATCATAATGATAGGACCACCATTCTGGATGGTCAGCGGCTTCAGCTGCTCACCCACCTTCTCCTCGAAGATTTTGACACGTTCCATAAAATAAGGATCGCGCTCGCGTAGCTTGATGTCCTTTTTCTTCAGCAGCCACCAAGGCAGGCCACCCATCTCCCATTCTGCACAGACGTATGGACCGGGACGCACAATGACGTAGAGGCCGTTCTTCTGAGCCAGACGGCAGAACTCGGCCACGTCGTTATTACCAGTGAAATCAAAGACACCCTCCTGTTGCTCGTGGATGTTCCAGAAGATGTAGATACACACGGCATTCATACCCAGTGCCTTACACATCTGGATGCGGTGCTCCCAGTAGGGACGAGGAATGCGGGGGTAATGAACCTCGGCAGCCTTCACGATGAAGGGCTGTCCATTGAGCAGGAAAGTCTTGTCGCCCGTAGTAAACGTGCTGGGCTTCGATGATGCAGCCATCATCAAGGTTGGCGTAAGGGCAAGAAGAGCTGCAATAGTCAGTTGCTTGAAAGTGCTGTTCATATTGTCGTAGATTTTTATAAAATAGTCTGTGATTGCCTTATTGTTAGTACTTTTGTAGTGCAAAGATAGTCATTTTTGCATAATTCTACAATGTTATAACATTTTTTAAGTTTCCAAATGGTGATTCTTCAAAAAAAAAACTTAACTTTGCAACCGAATTTATGTTGAAAGATTATCTATAGTTTTTTTTGCCTTGGATGTTTCCAAGGATTAGTGTTAAATGTAAATCCTCCCAATTCCCGTGAGGGAAGTAAGAGAGCCCGAAAAATTGACCATAAACCTTCGGCCGTGAGGTCCAAGGTTTTTTTTTGGTTTAATCCCAAAGGGTGGCTTGCTGTGAAGCACCCCTACTCTTCAAAAAGTGAGGCCAGACTCATCCTCAAAGGGAAAAGTCTGGCCTTACCTTATTATATATAACGGTCTGTTTACTTCACTTCAGCAGGCTCTTCTTCGCGGATGGTCTTACCCATGGTGAGGTAAGCCACAGGAGCAGCGATGAAAAGTGACGACAGTGTACCGAAGACAACACCAAGAATCATGGCGAACGAGAAGCTGCGGATAGAGTCACCACCGAGGATGAAGATACACAGCAACACTATCAGGGTCGTCACAGAGGTGTTGATAGTACGTGCCAGCGTCTGGTTCAGCGAGTCGTTGAACAGCGTCTGGCGGTCACGCTTGCCGAAGAGCTGGATGTTCTCACGGACGCGGTCGAAGACCACCACCTTATCGTTAATGGAGTAACCGATCACAGTCAGGATAGCACCGATGAACGTCTGGTCGATTTCAAGCGACATGGGCACCCAGCCCCACAGCACACTGTAGAAGCCGATAACCACGAGGGCGTCGAAGAACAGGGCGACGGTAGAACCTACCGAGAAGGCCACATTGCGGAAGCGGATAAGGATATAGAGGAAAATAGCTATCAGAGCGATGATAACCGAGACGATAGCACCGTATGTGATGTCCTTTGCCACTGATGGGCCCACCTTAGCAGACGAGATAATGGAACCGCCTTCGCGGACGTCTGGGTTCTTGAAAGCGCTCACTTCTGCCTGATTAATCAGCCCGGCTTTCTTCAGTGCGTTGTAGAGAATAGTCTCTGCCTTGTCGTCAACTTCAGGATTGTTTGACTCAATGTCCCAGTTAGTAGAGATACGCACGGTCTTGCCGTCGGTACCTAAGGCAATGACGCTGGTGTTGGCCTCCTGGTTGGCCTTCTCACCGATAGTGTTGACGAACGCACCGGCAAGTGCCTGACGAACAGACTCGACGGGAGTCTCCTTGTCGAGCACGACAACGTAATTACGACCACCGGTGAAATCAATACTCTGGCTCAAGCCGCGGACTGCGAACGAAACACAGAAGATAATGGCAGCGACACCCCAGATGATGAACGACTTCTTGTAAGCACCCATGAAGTTAATCTTCGGATTCTTCATCAGGTTCTTGGAATAGGCGGTCTCGAAGGTGAGGTTGGTCCACTTGTCCTTCTTCAGCATGTGCTCATAAACCAGACGGGTCAGGAACACGGCGGTGAAGAATGAGCAGAAGATACCGATGATCCACGTGGTGGCGAAGCCCTTAACAGGACCAGTACCGAAGAACAACAGGATGAAGCCGGTAATCAATGAGGTAACGTTCGAGTCGAAGATGGCCGAGAAGGCGTTCGAGTAGCCCTTGTTCAGAGCTTCCTTCATCTTCAAGCCTTTGCGCAGCTCTTCCTTGGTACGCTCATAGATAAGCACGTTGGCATCAACGGCCGTACCGAGGGTCAACACGATACCGGCGATACCAGGCATGGTCAGAGCAGCCTGGAACGAGGTGAGGATACCTAATGTAAAGAACAGGTTGAAGAGCAGGGCGCAGTCAGCCATCAGACCGGGGATGGGGCCATACAACATAATCATATAGATCATCAACAGCACGAAGGCCACGATGAACGAGATGATACCCTGTTGGATAGACTGTGCACCGAGCGACGGACCGACAACCTCTTCCTGCACGATACGGGTCGGAGCTGGCATCTTACCAGAGTTCAATGTGTTGGCCAGGTCCTTGGTGTCCTCGATGGTAAAGTTACCGGTAATCTGTGAATTACCACCGTCAATCTGAGTGAGGATTCGAGGAGCGGAATAGACAGCATCGTCGAGCACGATGGCCACTGCCTTACCGATGTTCTGCTTGGTAATCTGACTCCAGCGGCGGGCACCGTCAGAGTTCATCTGCATAGACACAGAGGGGTGCCCCATTTGGTCGAAGTCGTCCTTTGAGTTAGTGATGACATCACCCTCTAACGGGGCGCGACCATTTGGCTCGGTAATCTTCAGGGCATAGAGCTCGAAGATGTCACCGTTGCTCTGTCCACCAAAAGTTTCGGGCTTGGCACCCCAACGCAACTTCAACTCAGCAGGGAAGATGGTACCAGCCAGATCAGAATAAATGATCTTGTTGATTTCAGCAGTATCACGGGCATTGGCATAGCCTACCACAGCCAGCGTGTTACCCTGTGTGGGCTGGAAGACGGAGAACAGCGGGTTCTGCTTTTTGGCAGCAGCAACAGCCTTGTCATCCTTGGCATTAGCGTCCTTCTTTGCCAGTTTAGCGGCGAGATCGCTGGAAGCAGTCTTGGCAGTGTCGGCTACAGCCTCAGCCACAGCGGCAGTATCGGCTGCGACGGTATCAGCCTCAGCAGGAGCGTCACCACCCAGGATAGCATATTTCTGGTTTAACTGAGCCAAGAGGGGAACAATCTCCTGTGAGTTATAGGTCTCCCAGAACTCAAGATTGGCTGAACCCTGGAGAAGTTTACGGACACGCTCCGGCTCCTTGATACCAGGCATTTCAACCATGATACGTCCACTCTGACCCTCCAGCTTCTGGATGTTGGGCTGTACGACACCGAACTTGTCAATACGGTTGCGAACAACGTTGAAGGAGTTGTCAACGGCAGACTGGATTTCAGCACGCAAAGCGCTCTCCACTTCTGAATCAGTTGACTGGGTGCTCACCTTGCCCTTCATCTGCTGGGTAGCGAAGATGGCTGCGAGTGGGCGACCATTTGAATTCTGTTTCCAATACTTGATGAAGAGTGAGAGGAAGTCATCCTGACTAGTCTCTTCTTCCTTCTTAGCCTGCTCCATAGACTTCTTGTAGGCAGCATCCTGCTTGTGGTCGGCCAGCACGTCAACGACGTCAGGCACAGAGACCTCAAGGATAACGTTCATACCGCCTTTCAGGTCAAGACCCAGGCCGATTTCCATCTCACGGCACTGCTTCAACGAGTAAATGCCCATATAGACTTTCTCGTTCTTGATGCTGTCAAGATACTCCTGACCAGCCTCCTCACCCATAGCGGCAGCCTTACTTTCGTAGTGGCGTGTCACAAACGAGAAGGAGAGGTAGAAGCAGCATACGAGCACCAGAAGCACTGCAATAAACTTTACAATTCCTTTGTTTTGCATTTTTGTTATTTATAATAATTATTTATTTATATGCGCATTTGAGCCTGCAAATATACACATTTTTTTATGGTTGGGAAAATTTATCGGCAATTTTCATACATTTTTTAATGTTTCTCCCTCATTTTTAGCCAGCAAATCATTGGATAGTGGTCAGAAAAGTCAATTTCTGCATCAACTTGACAATTATAAGGAACAAAGTCTGAGGAGCAGAAAATGTGGTCGATTCTGACCCAGAATCCTTTCTGATTATATGACAAACCGATACCTTTGCCTGATGCTCTGAAGCAATCGGTCAGTCCCTGGCCCACGATATAATGGGAGTACGAAATGGGGGTGTCGTTGAAATCGCCACAGACGATGACAGGGTACTGCCTATGTGCTTCGATATAACGGTGTACGGCCTCAGCCTCGGGGGCACGTTTGGCGGCAGTATTGCCCAGCTTGTCGATGAGCAGCATGGACTCCGTCCGCATTGTGTCGCCCTTCATCTCACCCTTCAAGATGTCGTGGTAGCGCGAACGGTCCTCTTTCGTCAGATGCGTACACTCGAAGTGGTTGTTAATGACAAGCAGTGTGTCTTGGTCCTTCAGCAGGTAGTAAGCCACCGACCCATTGGCCCGGGATGGATAGGGAATGCGCTCCTTGCGCAGGATGGGGAAACGGGTGTGTATGCCCACGCCGTTGAAGTTGGCATCACTCTTCTTTAAGACTGTGGTATCGTTGTAGGGATATATCTCACCGTACTTCTTCATCATATACCTGCGCCACGTATCGACATCCTCCTGCACACAGACGATGTCGGCTTGCTGTTGCTGAATGTAGGCAAGTATCTGGTCAAAGGCATCGTTGTACTTGGAATTGCCACTATAAGTACAGACGTTGTACGACATCAGTTTGATGCTGCCCTCCGGCACATCCTGCCTGGGGTTCAGCGGCATGTATGTACTAATAGGTATGTACGCGAGACAAAAACCGGCCACTGGAATCCACGCCTTACGCCATTTGATGACGAGCCAGAAGAACAGGAACATGAGGTTGGCGAGCAGGAAGAAGGGGAAGGCCATGCCTATACACGACAGCCGCGGATAGTCCACAGGACTAAGCCTGTCGGAAAAACCGGCAAACAGCATGATGGTGACAGCGACCACATTGGCCCCGACTATCAGGTTGACGGTGAATTGCTTCAACTGTTTAATCATGAGTTGCGGCTGGCATCGAAGAGCCTCTGTTTTTCTTCCTTGGTCAGACTGTCATAGCCGCTCTTGCGGATTTTGTCCAAAATGGCGTCAATCTCATCCTGGTTCTGCTTCTTGCGGGCATTATAAGCCATGTCATCCTCCTTTGAACCGCCACATTCAGCATGCATACGGGTGTTCCCACTCTTATGTTTGTCGAAACTGCGTTTCAGGTTATCAAAGAATTCTTGTCCGCTGGAGCGGTTGAAGCCAGAGTCGGGATGACGGTTCCAGTAGCGAATCATGAGGAATCCGAACAGCATACCGCCCAGATGAGCCATGTGAGCCACACCGTCGCCCGAAGAATTGACGGCCGAAAACAGTTCGATGGCTACATAACCCATGACAAACCACTTTGCCTTAATGGGGACAGGCAGCGGGAAGATAAAGATGCGCTCGTTGGGAAATATCATGCCGAAGGCCAACAAAATGCCATAGACTGCTCCTGAGGCACCGATTGTCGTCCAAAGATTGATGTAAGCATCTGTTGCCATCTGCATGCCCCCGACAGAGACGTACTGGTATGCGGCAAGCCCCTCGATCGTATAGTTGGCGTATTGTACCAATTCCTGCATGACACCGGCTCCGACACCGCAAGAAATGTAATAAAAAAGGAATTTCTTTGCCCCCCATACATTCTCGACGACGCAACCAAACATCCACAAGGCGAACATGTTGAAAAAAATGTGTGTCAGGTTGGCATGTAGGAACATGTAGGTAACAAACTGATACAAATGGAAGTCGCTGGCCATGTAGAAATGCAGTCCAAAGACCGATGCCAAATCGATTTCACGCAGCTGGAGAACCCAGGTTGCCACAAATGCCAAGAAGTTGACTATGAGCAAATTCTTGGTAACGACAGGTATGTTGCGAAACACGGTTTTAATTTACTGTTTTCTGATTTTACTGTTATTACTTGTATTTTACGACGCATTGCTTTCGTCGCTTTTCGGGCGCAAAATTACGAAAAATATCTGTTTTACTGCGCAAAAAGGGCCGCGAACCTATTATTTTTCACTAAAAAAGTAATTTTTTCCAATTTTTTGTTGTTTTTCTGAATACTTTACCCTATATTTGCCGAAGAATTCGTGAAAGAAAGCATTTTTTTATCATTTATAAATCATTAAAATTAATAGAATTATGAACAAAACAGAATTGGTAGAGAAGATTGCAGCTGGTGCTGGTCTCTCAAAGGCAGACTCAAAGAAGGCTCTTGACGCTGCTGTTGCAGCCATCAAGGATGCCCTCGTAGCTGGTGAAAAGATTGCTCTCGTTGGCTTTGGTACATTCAGCGTGAACGAGCGTCCCGCCCGTGAGGGTATCAACCCCGCTACCAAGGAGAAGATTACCATCGCTGCCAAGAAGATTGCCAAGTTCAAGGCTGGCGCTGAACTAGCTGACGCTCTGAATTAATTTTGTAATAAAAAATCAAAAGAGACGGTTCCGTGCGGTTCCGTCTCTTTTTATTTGATGCCGTCAGACCATCTCAAAAAAGTCGGGGAAAAATTCTGTCAATTCAAAATAACTTTGTACCTTTGCACCCGAATTGTGATAATGTCCCAAAAAAGGTAACATGAAAAATAGTGTTTTTGTATTTTTGATGTCAGCCGTGATTCTGACTTCTTGCAAGACCCCACGTGATATTGCATATCTGCAGGATGCGATAGAGAATGTCCCTATCCAGACACAGACTGACGGGAACATACGTTTTCAGCCGGGTGACAAACTCAGCATCTTTGTTCATAGCCGTGACCCGCAGTTGATGAACCTTTTCAACCTCACGGGAAACAGTGGCGGCGGTATGATGTCAGGTAGTAGCACTCGCGGTGCATATACTGTTGACAACAAGGGCGAAATAGATTTCCCCGTGCTGGGTCCCATCAAGATACAAGGCTTCACACGCAACGAGGTGGCCATTACCATCAAGAACGAGCTGATGAGCAGAAGCCTGTGTAACGACCCCGTCGTCACCGTTGAATTCTACAACATGAATTTCTACGTCCTGGGTGAGTCCGGACGTGGCGAGCATTCTATTACCAAGGACAAGATTACGCTGTTGGAGGCTGTCTCCCTGTCCGGCGACCTCAATATCGACGGTTTGCGCAAAAACATCATGGTACTGCGCCAGGAGGGTGACCACCAGATTCCCTACCGCGTTGACCTTACATCGGCCAACAGTGTCTATAACTCACCCGTCTATTATATCCGGCAGAACGATGTCGTGTATGTCGAGCCTAACGACAAAGCCAAGCGTGGCAGTACCGTCATGGGATCCAGTGCCTATACCCCCAGTTTCTGGCTTGGCATGTTCTCGGCTGGTGTCTCTACATATCTTCTTATCGAGAACTTAATCAAAAAGTAACACACCCCATTCAAACATGGCACAGTCAAGTAACTCTGAAATTATTAAGCGCGTAAAGACGGATGACTCACTCAGCATCCAGGACATGCTGATGATCTGTCTCCGATATTGGCCCTGGTTCATCCTCTCCATTGCCGTTATCATGGGAGCCGTCACACTCTACCTGCTCTCAACGCCGAAAATCTATACCCGAACGGCATCTATTCTGGTCAAGAGCGGCAGTAACAAGCGTAACAGCGAAATGCGTATGTATGAGGAGTTAGGCGTGGCTAACCTCACCTCCGACATTAACGACGAAGTCGTGGCCATCCACTCGCCTGCAGCGGTCTATGACATGGTGAAGCGGCTTCATCTTGATCTCGACTATCATCGCCCCGGCTTCTTCCAGGATGAGACGCTTTTTGCCAACTCGCTTCCTGTAGAAGTGGAATTTGAGGACATCAAGGATAATGAAACAGCTACATTCACCCTGAAACTGACGGGAGACGGGAACGTCATCATTTCTGACATGAAATTCCAAGGACGTGAGATTTCCGGTAGCCACAAAATGAAATTAGACAGACGATACAAGTCGCCCTTCGGTATTATGAGCATCAAACCGTCTCTCGGCTACAAAGAGGGCCAGAAAGACGAGATTCTCGTTACCCGCAACAGTTATTTAGCTGTTGCCGGCAGATATGGCGGACTGATTACGGCTGCTGTACAGTCTAATGCCTACAACATCATCGACATCCGCTGTCAGGATGTCAGCATACCACGTGCCGACAACATCCTCAACACCATTATTAATATATATAATGAGAACTGGGTCAAGAACCGCAACCAGATTAGCGTAGCTACCAATGAGTTCATCAAGGAGCGTCTGGGGGTCATTGAGCAGGAACTGGGGCATGTGGAAAAGGATATTGCTGACTACAAGAGCGAACGCGCCATGCCAAGCGTTGATGCTGTGGCTGGCGAGGCCATGGGACAGCGGAGTACTACCGAGGCCCAGAGCCAGCAACTCAACAACCAGCTCTACATGATTAAGTACGTGCGCAACTATATCTCAGACGACAGTCACGCATCACAGCTGCTCCCTGCCAGTTCGGGTGTCGGTGCCACTGAGGCTCAGATTTCGGAGTACAACAACAAGTTGCTGCAGCGCAACAATCTCGTAGCCAACTCCAGCGAGCAGAACCCGCTGGTACAGGATATGGACATCGCTTTGAAAAACATGCGCAGTGCCATCGTCAACTCACTCGACAACGAGCAGGCTACCATCAACATCCAGTTGCGCAATGTGCAGGCCGTCCACGGACAGGCCATAGCCAAGTTGGCCGCCAACCCGAGGCAGGCCAACGACCTGCTCAGCATCGAGCGCCAGCAGAAGGTGAAGGAGAGCCTCTACCTCTTCCTGCTCCAGAAGCGCGAGGAAAACGAACTGAGCCAGGCGTTCACCGCCTACAACACCCGTATCATTGCCAACCCCTACGGCAGTAGTGTGCCTACATCGCCCGAACGCAACAAGATACTGCTCATGGCTTTCGGACTGTCCCTGGCTCTGCCCGCCACATTCTTCATACTGCGCGAAATCAGCAAATCCAAGGTGCGTGGCCGCAAAGACCTGGAAGGGCTGTCCCTGCCTTACGTTGGCGAACTGCCCCTGTGGAAGCCCAAGAAGGGTGAAGAGGCGCCTAAAGGCTATCACTTCGTCGTCAAGCACCACAAGCGCGACCTCGTCAACGAGGCCTTCCGTGTTGTACGTACCAACCTCGAGTTCATGGCCAACCCCGACAAGAAGTGCAAGCTCATCATGCTCACATCGTTCAATCCGGGGTCTGGTAAGACCTTCATCTGTGCCAATATCGGCGCATCGTTCAGCATTCGCGGCAGCCGTGTGCTCTGCATAGACCTTGACCTGCGCCGCGCCTCACTGTCTGAGTTGGTCGATTCGCCCAAAAAGGGTATCGTCGATTACCTTGGCGGTCATGTCGATGACTACCATTCTCTCATTATAAAGAATGAGGAGACCGGCCTTGACTTCCTGCCCGTGGGCAAGATACCGCCCAACCCCACCGAGTTGCTCTATTCACCAAAGTTCAAACCCATGCTCGACCAGCTGCGCCAGGAGTACGACTACGTGTTTGTTGACTGTCCGCCCGTCGAGATTGTGGCTGATGCCACAATTATCAGCCATGAGTCCGACATCACACTCTTTGTTATCCGCGCCGGTATGCTTGAACGTAACATGTTGCCCGAGCTTGAGAGGAATTACGAAGAGAAGAGGTACAACAACATGGCTATGATTCTCAACGGTACCGATGCCAGCCGAGGCTATGGCTACCACCGCTACGGCTACGGCTACGGGCGCTATGGCTATGGCTACGGACACTATGGCAACCGCTACGGTTACAGCTACTACGGCGGCAGTAAGAAGAGTAAGAAGAGCAAGGATTAAATGTGGCCTTTCAGCAAGAAACGGTATTCCCTTATTGACAGCGGCCTGTTACAGGGCATGACCGACTGTCACTCACATATTCTTCCAGGGGTGGACGACGGTGTCCAGAACCTGGAAGATTCTTTGCGAACGCTTCAGATCCTCGGCGACCTTGGTGTTAGCAAACTATGGCTTACGCCGCACATCATGGAGGATATTCCAAATACTACAGCCGACCTGAAAAAGCATTTTGTGGAACTTACACACAAGCTTCCTTCTCCTAAGATAGAACTGCATCTGGCGGCCGAACACATGCTCGACGGCCTTTTCGCCCGCCGTTTCGCAGAGAAAGACGTACTTCCGCTAGGAGCGTTGTCTTCCGCTCCCGCCCATCCCCTCCTGCTCGTTGAAACCTCATATTTCAACCCGCCCCTACACTTCTGGGATATGCTCGAAGACATTCGCCGACAGGGCTACACCCCCGTTCTGGCCCACCCTGAACGCTACGTCTATATGCACGGTTCCGATTATCAGCGGCTGACGGACATGGGGGTGATCCTACAGCTTAACCTGCTCTCACTCACGGGAGCCTACGGCGAGGGTGCCCGCCACAAAGCCCTGCGCCTGTTGTATTCCGGTTTTTACACCCTCATGGGTACCGACCTGCACAATGTTGATGACTTCGTCGAATATGCGTCAGAGAAGTGCCTTACCCAAAAAGACATTGACACGCTCGCTGGCATCAATACCTTGTAGCCGCCGACATCTCGAATAACGAGCCTTCCATGAATGGAAAATGAGGGGCAGTTTTCACTTTTTTGCCCTTCAAAACAGATAATTCGGAATTTTTTTATAAGTTTGCAGCTGAAATACGCAAAGACCTAAAACTGTATTATATGGAAAATGTTCAGATTCGCTGCCATAACAACGGCCAGACTATAAGTTTGCCTATGGGTGCTACGCTAGAAGAGGCATACGCACTGACGGGGCTGAAGATGGAGTACGGGCCTGTGCTGGCCAAAGTCAACAACAAGATTGAGGGCATGCACTTCAGAGTGTATAATGCCAAGGACGTTGAGTTCCTTGATATGACCTCGCCGTCAGGTCTCAGGGCCTATACACGGTCACTGTTCTTCGTCCTCTGCAAGGCCGTACACGACATCTGCGACAAGGCAAAGGTGTCGATAGACATTCCCGTATCTAACGGCTACTACGTCGATCTCGACATCGGCCATCCCGTGACGTTGGAGGATGCCGGACACATCCGCCGCCGCATGCAGGAGATTGTCGATGCGGCTCTGCCCATTCATCGCTACGAGACCACCACCGAAGAGGCCATCAAGATGTTTACCGCACTGCACACTTTTTCGAAGGTGAAGTTGCTGAAGAACATCGGGCGCATCTATACCACCTATTATGATATAGACGGATACATCGACTACTACTACGGAGCACTGCTTACCAACACGTCACAGCTCTACCTTTTTGGGTTGGAGAAATACTATGACGGGCTGCTGCTACGCATCCCCTCGCCTGACCATCCCGGCGAGTTGGGCGAGATGACCCATCAGGACAAGATGTTCGGCATTTTCAAGGAGCATCACCGCTGGCAAGACATCATCGGCCTGCGTACCATCGGCGACCTGAACGAGGCTATCGACGCCGGGCACTCCGCCCAGCTCATCCAAGTGAGCGAAGCCCTACAAGAAAAGAAGATTGCCAATATTGCCGACGAGATAGCCAACCGCAAAGGCATTAAGCTCGTGCTGATAGCAGGACCCAGCAGCAGTGGAAAGACCACCACCTGCAAGCGCCTGTCGGTGCAACTGGCCGTCAACGGCTTCAAGCCCATGGGTATCTCGCTCGACGATTACTTTGTAAACCGTGAGCACACGCCGCGCGACGAGAAGGGTGACTACGATTTCGAACACCTGCATGCCCTGAACCTCGACCTGCTGAACGAGCATATGAATGCCCTACTGCGGGGCGACGAGGTGGAGCTGCCCCGCTACAACTTCCAGCTGGGACGCAGTGAGTGGAGCGGCCGTAAGCTGCGTTTGCACGACGATGAAGTGCTGGTGGTAGAAGGCATCCACGCCCTGAACCCTGAGCTGATGTCACAGGTACCCAGTGAGCAGGTCTATCGTGTCTATGCGTCGGCACTCACCACGCTGCTATTGGACAAGCACAACTATATACCCACTACAGACAACCGATTGTTGAGGCGTATTATCCGCGACCACAAGTACCGCGGTGTATCGGCTCAAGAAACCATCCGCCGCTGGCCGTCAGTACGCGCCGGCGAAAACAAGTGGATATTCCCCTATCAAGAGAATGCCGATGCCATGTTCAATACCGCCATGCTCTTCGAGCTGGCCGTCATCAAACGTCAGGCTGAGCCACTTTTGGAACAGGTGCCCGAGAACGTCCCGGAATATGCTGAGGCTTACCGTCTGCTAAAGTTCCTTCGCTATATCAAGCCCATACCCGAGACACAGATTCCCCCGACCTCGCTGCTGCGTGAGTTCCTTGGCGGCTCGTCGTTCGAGTATTAAACACCCAGAGGGGTTGAGAACATCTGGATTAAGCGGCAAAAAAAGCAAATAGCAGACGTAAAATTTGGTTTTTTGCTCACTTAATCGTACCTTTGCAGCCAAAAACAAAAGAAACAGGAAAAATGGGAAAAGTAATATTGACCGGCGACCGTCCCACAGGCAGGCTCCATCTGGGCCATTACGTGGGTTCGCTACGTCGCCGCGTAGAGCTGCAGAACGCAGGCGACTACGACCGCATGTTTGTTTTCATGGCTGATGTACAGGCACTGACCGACAATGCCGACAACCCCGAGAAACTGCGCCAAAGCATTATCCAAGTGGCGCTCGACTACCTCTCGGCAGGCCTCGACCCCGCGAAGTGTACCATCTTCATACAGAGCCACATCCCTGAGCTGGCCGAGTTGACCACCTACCTGATGAACCTCATCTCGGTAAGCCGCGTACAGCGCAACCCGACGGTGAAGACAGAAATCAAGATGCGCGGCTTCGAGGGTGAGAGCATCCCTCTGGGCTTCTTCTGCTATCCCGTCTCTCAGGCTGCCGACATCACGCTGTTCAAGGCTACGACGGTGCCTGCCGGCGAGGATCAGGAGCCGATGCTCGAGGTGACGCGAGAGCTGGTGAACCGCTTTAACAACATCTACGCACCAGTACTGGTGGAACCTCACATCATGCTGCCTGAAAATGCTACGGCCCGCCGTCTGCCTGGTACCGACGGCAAGGAGAAGATGTCGAAGTCGCTGGGCAACTGCATCTACCTCTCCGACTCAAAGGACGAGGTGTGGCAGAAGGTGCGCTCGATGTACACCGACCCCACTCACCTCAATGTCTCTGACCCCGGCCATGTGGAGGGTAATGCCGTCTTTACCTATCTCGACGCCTTCTCTACTGACCAGGACTTTGCTGACTTCTGGCCTGAGTACCAGAACCTGGACGAGCTGAAGGAGCACTACCAGCGCGGCGGTCTGGGCGACATGAAGTGCAAGAAGTTCCTCAACGAGGTGCTCAACAAGTTCCTTGACCCTATGCGCCAGCGCCGTGCTGAGCTTGAGACCGACATTGCCGAGATTCAGAACATCCTGAGGAAGGGTACTGAGCAGGCCCGCGAGGTGGGTGCCCAGACGATGGACGAGGTGCGCAAGGCTATGCGCATCGACTACTTCAACGATGAAAAAATGTGGAGAATTTGAGGCGCTGCTTATAGCGCACGACATTAAGCCGACGGCAAACCGCATTGTCGTGGCAAAGACATTGGCCGCTGCAGAGCGGCCAATGTCATTGTCGGAACTGGAATATAAAATCCTATCCATTGACAAGTCGGGGGTATTCCGCGCCCTGACGCTGTTCCGCGAACACCACCTGGTGCACGTCATTGAGGACGGCGGCGACGGCGTGCGCTACGAGCTCTGCCATAGTCACGACGGTCACGCTGAGGACGATGACCAGCACGTACACTTCTACTGCGAGCGGTGCCACCGCACCTTCTGTCTGACAGACACGCCCATTCCCGCTGTCGAGCTGCCTGCGGGCTATCGGCTGACCAGCATCAACTATATGGCCAAAGGCCTATGTCCCGACTGCTCCTCTGTCTATTGACGCTCGTCGCGACAGCTGGGCACGCTCAGAATGCTGCGACGACGGTAGTGGCCGATGCCGTTACCCATGAGCCGCTTGCCCATGTCTCGCTCTTCACCAAGGAGGGTGGCCGTTTCCACTCTGTCATCAGCAACACGCAGGGCGTCGCCAAGGTGACGTTCCCCTTCCAGCGGCTCACCGTCAGTCACCTGAACTACGAGCGGCGCACCGTCAGGCAGCTGTCCGACACCCTCTTCCTGCAACCCCGTTACATGTCGACAGGCGAAGTGGTGGTCACGAACAAGGAGCCCGAGTGGATACGCCGCTGTCTGAAGGAGACGGTCAAGCGCAAGACCCAGAACTATTTTACCCATGACGGCTACGAGCAGGTGGACTTCCACACCCAGAACATGGGTCGCAACAACATCTACCGCTTCCACCTGCAAGGACTGTTGCGCACGAAGAGTCCTGACCGCAAACGCTACGCCCTCTTTTGCGACAGCGTAAACGCACAGATCGTGGCCTCCGACTCCACCCGGCTTACCGACACGCAGAACCTGCGGCGCATGCTCTACGAGGACTTCATGGAAGACCTGACACGAGGCTTCATCAGCGACCACCGCTTCTACCATTATGCCGACTATGAGGGCAAGAGCAAGGACGAGGTGAAGCTGAGCTTCAAGGCCAAGCATAATACCGACGACCGCGGATGGCTGATTCTCGACACCACGCGCTGCATCGTCCTGCGTGCCTATCGTTCTACAGGCACGAAGACCAACCGTCAGGAGCGTATCGGCACCTTGATGTACGGCTTGTCAAAAATGTTCGGCTACCGTGTCGACACCTTCACCCGCGACTATCGCGTCAGCTACGGCGAGCGCTCCGACGGCACGCTGTATCCCGCTGAAGTGCGCTACAAGATGTACTATGCTGGGCGCGACGGCGACTCCACCAAGGAGGAAGCGGAGTTCAGCGAACAGACGGGCGGCGGATTCCCCAATATGGAAGCAACGATGACACTCTCGCCCGTCACCACTCACCCGTCACCCGACACCATTACGTGGCACGAGCTGCCCGCTTCATGGTATGTCACATTCAATTCTGAGGCCGACCGCCAGTTGGAGGTGAAACTGTCGAATCTTCCTGCCATTTTCAGCATCTACGACGACAATCCCTGAAAAGAAATCACTTTTTCCCGTTTTTTCCGTAGTTTTTTGTATCTTTGTCGCGTCTAATGGGTAAAGATTCAAAAAACAGAACGACAATGACGACATTAGAACGACAGTTTGCGCAAACCGTTGCAGAACACAAGAGCACCATCTACACCGTGTGCTACATGTTCTCGCAAGATGCCGACGAAGTGAACGACCTGTTCCAAGAGGTACTAGTCAATCTTTGGAAAGGCTTCGAAAGCTTCGAGCATCGCTCAGACATCAAGACGTGGATCTACCGCGTCGCCCTCAACACCTGCATCTCTCTCGACAGGAAGAAGAAGCGGCGCTCGGCAGAAGTCCGGCTCACGATGGACATCAACCTCTTTGAAGACCGCGACGAGGACACGCGCCAGGTGGACATGCTCCACAAGCGCATCTCCCGGCTCCAGCCCTTCGACCGCGCGATTGTCCTGCTTTGGCTCGAGAACCTGTCGTACGAGGAAATCGGCCAGATTGTGGGTATCTCTACTAAGAACGTCAGCGTCCGTCTGTACAGAATCCGTGAACAGTTAAAACAAATGTCTAACGATTAAAAACTATACCCATTATGAACGATATGGAATTAGAGAACATGCGCCAGCAGCTTGGCACGCTCAAGAAAAAGCTCAATGAGCAGGAAATAGTGAACGACCACCTCATGCGCCGCTCCATGCGCAACGAAGTGAATACCATCACCCGTCGCTACTACATCATCATGGCCATTGGCTTGTTTATGATACCTTACGGCTACTGGTGCTTTGTGAAATTGTGCGGTCTCTCCCTTTTCTTCTGGATTGTCACCAGCATCTTCATGCTCGTATGTGCAGGTGCTACCTACTACACCAATCACAAAATCAGCGATCCAAATCTTATGAACCATAACCTTGTGGAGGCCCGCAAAAAAGTGGCCAGCGCCAAGAAGTTCGAAGCCAACTGGCTGTTCTTTGGCATCCCCGCCGTTATCCTGTGGATGAGCTGGTTCCTCTACGAGACCTATCAGCTTCATGGCGGCACCTTCAGCAACGGACTCTTCTGGGGTAGTTGCATAGGTGGCATCATCGGCGCCATCTGCGGTCTCAGCATTCACTTCAAGACCCAGCACCAGTATCAGGACATCATCGACCAGATAGAGGACCTGACGAAGGGAGAGTAATCATCGGGAGGTAGAAGACAGGAGGGTGTGCATGGGCACACCCTCCTTCCGTTTATATTCACTGCTGTGCGATTTTGCTGATGAGCAGCACAACGTCAACGACGTTCCATTGGTTGTCGCCGTTCTGGTCGGCGGCGTCGAGGTCGAGGTATTGGAAGTTGACCTGGCCCGTAATGTAGCCGATGAGCAGGCTCAGGTCTTCGCCGTCGAGCTTGCCGTCGCTGCTTGCGTCGCCCGTTCCCCTGTCTTCAAGGTCGCCAACGAACGTCACATTCACTTCGAACGATGAGTCTTTGCCAAACTTCGACTGGAATTTCTCCAGATAGTTCTTCCTCACGTGGCACACCGTCGCCTTCAACTCCGAGTCCGATCGTCAACAGGAGGTAAAACTGTCGAACCTGCCTGCCACATTCAGCATCTTCAACGGACAACCGTAAAAGTATAAATGATGTGCAGTCAGGAAATCTTTGAGATATTGAGCGCGGCCCCGTATCTCTGAAGTATGGAGAGTGGCACACTCCAAAGACTCAAGGAGCAAAATTTGCATGTTTGCCCTGCCCTGTTCTCAAAATGGTGAACCGCAACTGGTGGCGAACGGTACGCCTATATGCATTAAATTCTCTCGAGAATTCAGCCGAAAGTAACGGGGTAAGTCATGTCAAGGATGCGGGTAACTGTCAAATTCTCTCGAGAATTCAGTCTCCGAGTTTATCCTCAGACATCTGTTCCATAAGACTTCCTTTGAGTTTGCCGTCACTGCGTAGCGGAAAAGAAGCCTGAATTCCTGTCACCCTCCAGTCACCCTTGTCACCCTCTAAAAAGGGTGCAAATGCCCTGTACATCGGCGTTCTGTCACCCTGTCACCCTAAAACAAAAAAATATATACTTGCATGCGCGCCAGTTCTGTATCTAAAGTCATGTGGAAGTCATTTTTCCCCTTTTTCATTTTGTGGTTTCAGAACTTCTTTGTACCTTTGCCACATAATTAAGGCAAAATCAGAAGGAATGGCAACAATAGCATTTCTGCCCAAAGTGTAGCCGACGAAAAGCGTTATGAAGATATTTGCAGTAGGAATGAACTATGCAGCACACCAAAAAGAGCTGCACGACACATTGTTGAAGCCGGACGCACCCGTTGTCTTCTTGAAGGCGGACTCGGCACTACTGAAGCCCGGAAAACCCTTTTTCGTGCCCGACCATTTTGGACGCATCGACTACGAGGCTGAGGTGGTGGTGCGCATCTGTCGGTTAGGCAAGAACATACCTGTGCGGTTTGCCAGCCGATACTACGATGCTATGACAGTGGGCATTGACTTCACGGCCCGCGACCTGCAGCGTAAGGCCAGCCAGAACGGGCAACCGTGGACTATCTCGAAGGGGTTTGACGGGGCGGCAGCCATCGGTGAGTGGCGGGAGGCTATGGCAAGTGTACGTTTTCGCTTAGACCGGAATGGTGAGACTATGCAGCAGGGCTGTACGGACGACATGCTCTACAGCATAGATGAGACAATCAGTTATATCTCGCAGTTCTTTACCCTGAAGACTGGCGACCTACTCTATACGGGAACTCCGGCAGGTGTCGGTCCTATACAGATAGGTGACCATTTGGAGGGTTGGCTTGAGGAGGAGAAGGTGCTGGACTTGTATTGCCGGTAACGTTCAGAGAAGCTTGTCGAGTAGCGAGACGATGTCGCTGTTGTCGATGGTGCCGTCGCCGTTGACATCACCGGTACCGGTAATAAAGCCGTCCACCTCTCGTCCCTGTACGTAGTCAATGATCATAGTCAGGTCAACGACGTTGATGCTGCCATCGCCGTTGACATCACCTGCCAATAATAGGCGCACGTTGTCGAAACCGATAATCTTCTCCGTACCATTATTGTTATGCATAGCCACCAGGGCGATGGTGGTCGAGGCTACGCCGTCGCTCTCGAAACCAACGCTCATCTGCTGCCACTCCTCTTTGTTCTCAACGGTCGGAGCCTGCTCCGTCGCGCCGTCCTGAGTGACAGCCTGCAGATAGGCGTCGCCGCCGAGACCACTCTTCCAGACGTCGGCGGTCAGCGTATAGCGGCCTGCGGGCAAGAGCAGTTCCTGCTTCAACATGATGGTGCTTGTGCCCCAGTTCTGGCGTACCCAGTAGGTCTGCTTACTGCCAGCAGACGGACTAGGGCGCGAGCCGAAAAAACGGTCGAAGTAGAGGTCGCCCGACTTCAGGGCCGTCAGATCGTTCTCGTTGCGCCCTGTATAGTCGATGGTCCAGCCCTGCGGCACATAGATGGCACGGTCACTGCTGACACCACTGCCCTGCATGGGGGCGTAACTGCTCTCAAAGTCACCGTTGGTCAGACTTTTAGGCAGATTGGCATTCTGCTCGGCCTTCATCGCAGCCTTCGTCTTTGCCACAATCTGCTGCACTTCCAAAGGCGTGGCCGCCAAAATATACGTACTAACGGCAAGACACTGTTGTTTGAAGCCGTCGCCTCGGACGCCGATATGGCCGACATCGAGCCCCTCTATCGCAATCACCTGGTCTACCAGACCGTTGCGGTAGGTGGTGAGCGTCTCGCCGTCGTAGGTCATCGTGAGCACCCAAGTCTTGAGCTTTGTGGGGTGGTTGTCGCCACTGGTTCCAGTAGAGCCATTGGCCCAGTCGTCACTCGTCAGCAGGCGGTTCTGACTGCGGAAGGTCTTGCCGTTGATAGTCAGTTCCGGATACTGCGTTGAAGCGTTGAGGGCATAGCTGAACTTCCCGTCGTTACCACTGAGCAATGTACCACCGTAGTTCTCGGCATCCATCAGGAAGCCTACGCTGAGCGTCCCGTTCTTCTTCAGGCAGACACAATCGACAGCCTGTTCCTCGACGGGCCGCACCGTCTCCTGCCAGTCGTAGTCGCAGTGGATGGCCGTAGGGTAGCCCTTGGGATAGTTCTTGTTCACCATCCAGTAATAGTAGTCGCCCTGCATCCAGCCGAGGCGCAGGGGGGAGTCCTTCGAACCGGGGATGACGAAAGGACGGGCGTTGTTCTTCGGTGAGTTTTTCGTCAGCTGCTTGGAGCCGCTCACGTTTCCGTCGTCGTCGATGGTGTAGCGCCATATCTCATAGACACCATCCTTGTCGTATTTGCCATCCTTGGTAGGGATGGAGAGGTACATATCATTGATGTTGTCGGGGTCGATGGTCATGCCGCCCGAGTAGCAGCATTCGGTATTGTTCCAGTTCTGATGGAAGGCGTGTCCTCCGTACTGCACCCACGTGTTCTTCCACGACGAGCCGTTCCAGCGGGCATACCAATAGACGTGCGAGGTCTTGGCATCATCGATGTGGGGGTAGGCAATGACGGGGTGCTCGTCCTTGTCCAAGGCAATCTGCCACACCCAGTTGCGGATGCCAGCCGTTTTATCGACGATGGTGGCGGGGTACTGCGAGGCGTAGGAGTCAGTCTTACTGACGTTGAACACACCGTCACTGATGACCTTCAGCTGCTTGCCGTTCAGGTCGCGCAGGATGGGGCCGTTCCCCTTGTTGATGTCGATGACGTTGAAATAGAGCCAATCGGGCATCTCGTTGTCGGGGTGGCCGGTGGTGTAGCTGACGTAAATCTTGTCCTTGCCGTTGCTGGCGTACTTGGCGTAGGGCCGGGCGCCTGTCGATTGGACAATCTGCTTGGGACCAAAGTCGAACGCGCAGTTGTCGTTCTCGTCGGGCATCGTCAGGCGTGCGATTGTGGGATGCCAGTTGATGCCGCGCCAGCAGAGGTAGATGTGCTGCGGGTCGTCACTTAATATAAAAGGTGAGGGATAGGTGGTATTGTTTGCCGTTGCCAGATACTTCTCCTCGCCCAAGGCGGTGATGTCACCGGGTTTCATGGAGATGCGGTACCATATCTTCTTTTCGTCGGTGTGGCGCGTGTAGAATATCATCACACGCCCGTCGGGCAGCACGAGGAACGTGGGGTTGTTGTGGTCATCGGGCTGGAAGTACGAGCGCACTAGCACGTCAGTCTTGCGACCGCTGAGCCAATCGTACTGCGTGGCCTTCACGTTGCCGTGAACGTCGATGTAGCCCAGAAAAGTGGCGTTGATGGTACCTTCTGCATTTTCGTAGTGCAGTGCACGCGGGTCAGCAAACCAGCACCAAGCTCCCTCATCAGCAACAACGGTTGAGGCCGACGTCTTCAGGTTGGATACCAGACAGAGTAAACTGGCCATAAATAGCTTAAACATCGTGGCTTGTTTCATTTCTTAATCTATAAAGAAGGTGATTAGACGGTCATTTTTGTCATGCGGCTTCCATAGATGGTAACAACGAGGAAACAGATAAAGGGTAGCACAAACGAAGCGTTGGTGGCGGGGAATGAGCCGAAGAAGGTGCCTTGGTCGATAATCATGGCCTGCAGCGGTGGCAGTACCGAACCGCCGAGGATAGCCATGATGAGTCCTGCAGCACCGAATTTGGCGTCGTCACCCAGCCCGTCGAGGGCTATACCGTAGATGGTGGGGAACATGAGTGACATGCAGGCGCTGACGCAGACAAGGCAGTAGAGTCCCATGCGGTTCTCGAACAGCACGACACCCACTGTGAGTATCATGGCGAGTATGCCGAAGATGGCCAGCAGGCGGGCGGGTTGTATCCAGCGCATCAGGAAAGTGGCGATAAAGCGTGAACAGATGAAGAAAATCATGGCTGCGATGTTGAAGCGTTGCGACAGCACTTCGGCAGCCTGTTCGTCCATTCCCTCGTCCATGAAGATGCGCGTGCCGTACTGTATGATAAAGGTCCAGCACATAATCTGTGCACCGACATAGAAGAACTGTGCGATGACACCCTCACGGTAGCGTTTGAGCACAAATATTCGCCGTAGGGTAGGCATGACGCTGATTTCATGGTTCTGGTCGCCATTCTTCGGCATCTTTGTGAACAGGATGATGAGAAACATCAGCACGATGACGGCACCGATGGCCAGATAAGGCGAGATGAGCACGTCAAGGTCAGCCTGCTTAAGCACTTCGAAATCGGCATCGCCCAAGAGTGCCCGCTCGTCGCTGCTCATGGGGTTGAGCTTGGCCTGAATGAAGTTCATGGCCACGTACATGCCAATGATGGAGCCGCAGGGGTTGAAGCACTGCGCGAGGTTCAGTCGGCGTGTGGCCGTCTTCGGATCGCCCATCGAGAGGATGTAGGGGTTGCACGATGTCTCAAGGAACGACAGTCCACAGGTCATGATGAAGTAGGACACGAGAAAACAGCCATAGATGCCGATGGTCTTCGACGGGAAGAACAGAAGTGCGCCAGCGGCGTAGAGACCGAGCCCCATGAGTACACCCGCCTTGTAGGAGTACTTGCGTATGAAAATGGCGGCAGGGAAGGCCATACAGAAGTAACCACCGTAGAACGCCACCTGGACGAGTGCGCCCTCGGTGACGTTCATGCGGAATATTTTTGAGAAAGCCTTCACCATTGGGTTCGTGATGTCGTTGGCAAAGCCCCAGAGGGCAAAGCAGAATGTCACGAGGATGAAGGGCAGGATGTAGTTATTGGCTTTTTTCATTTAGGAGAGTAGTTTGATGATAAGTGTGCTAGAAACGAACTAAGATGCGGAACACCTTGCCAGGACTTTCTGCCCACTGCTTCATGGAGGCAGGTGCCTCTTCAGGTGTTACCTCACGGCTGATAAGCCGGTCAACAGGGCAGGTGCCTCGCTCTAAGTAATGGATGACGGCACGGAAGTCGCTGGGCTGGGCATTGCGTGAGCCTCGGATGTCGAGTTCCTTCTGCACGAAGAATTTCGTCTGGAATGACACTTCGGTCTTGGCATAGCCAATACAGATGACGCGACCCGTGAAAGCCACTTCGTTGACGGCCATCTGGTAGGTGGGTACGCTGCCCACGGCCTCAATAACCACGTCGGGGCCGAAGCCACCCGTCATCTCGTTCAGACGGGCATGTACGTCCTCGCTGATGGTGTTGATGGTGTAGGTGGCACCCATCTCCCTGGCCAGAGCCAGCTTCTCGTCATCAATGTCGGCAGCGATGACGGTGGCACCGCGTAGGGCAGCACGCACGATGGCACCCATGCCTACCATACCGCAGCCAATGACCATCACCACGTCAATGTCAGTGACCTGCGCACGACTGACGGCGTGGAAGCCTACGCTCATCGGTTCGATAAGGGCACAGGTTCGGGGGTCCAGTCCTCCAGCGGGGATGACCTTCTCCCACGGCAGGGCGATTTTCTCACGCATGGCTCCCCAGCGCTGGACTCCCAGCGTCTCATTGTGTTCGCAGGCATTGACACGTCCGTTACGGCACGAGGCACATTTGCCGCAGTTGGTATAGGGGTTGCAGGTTACCACCATACCCGGCTTCAAGCCTTCAGGCACGTCGGCTCCTACAGCCTCTATGACGGCTCCCACTTCATGGCCTGGTACTACAGGCATCTTCACCATAGGGTTCTTGCCTAAGTAGGTGCTTAGGTCTGAACCGCAGAACCCTACATACTCGAGACGCAGCAGCACCTCATTGCTTTTCAACTCAACTTCGGGAATGTCAACGATTCCCATTTGCCTATCGGCACTGATTTGTATTGCTTTCATATGTTATTCACTCATGTTTTTGATATACGGCAGTACCGGCAGTTCGCCGAAGCCGTAGAAGCGGCGGGCGTTGTCGCCGAGAAACAGCTGTTTTTCTTTGTCGCTGAGTTCTGCGGACTTCGTGATGAAGTCGTACGACATGCGGTAGGTGATGGCAGTGATAGTGCGCGGATAGTCAGAACCCCACATTAGCTTGTCCCAGCCCACAAGGTCGGCGGCCTCACGGACGGCACGGACTGCTGAGGGGAAGGGATAGAACTCAGCGTTATAAAGCCAAGTGATGCCGCCACTTTCAATCATGACGTTCTCGTAGCGGGCCAACTTTATCTGCTCCTGCCAGTCAGGATTCTTCCAACAGGGTGTCTGCGGCGGATTGGCCATACCTAAATGGCCGATGGCTATTTTCAGTCGTGGGCACTCCTGGATGACCTCCCTCAGCTCGCCTACCTGCTTGTCACCGTCGGCCAGCGTGATGGACAGGAGCCTGTGGTTGGTCTCCATCAGACGGAACATCTTCATCATCTCAGGACAGGTGAGCGACCGTTCCAACAACCTGTGGCCGGGGATGGCCATACCACGGAAATTCCGGACAGCCATCAGATGAAGCGCTTGCTCGTAGAACCCATCCTTGAGGTAGTCGGCCATACCGAAGCAGAAAAAACGTTCTGGGAAGCGCTGCTGTACATCGGCTAAGTAGTCGTTCTGAAGGCCGTCGATGAACTCCTGCACGACAACGGCTGCCGATACCAGGGCGTAGTCCATGTTTGAGAGGAAAACCTCTGCCGTATTCCGTCCGTCCGTCATGAATGGGGGCAGCATCTGCACCTCTTCGCCGAGGAACATCGAGCGACCATTCTGGGTGGTGCGGATTTCCTGTCCGTTCCATGAGGTGTCCTGCCTGAGCCAAAGGTGGCTGTGAGCATCGATTATGAGTTTTTCCATCTTACGAACATTTGGTCACCAATGATACCCTGCACTTCCTTCACCAGAGCCTCGTCCATCGGGTCGTTGACAAAGCCAATATTCTTCAATACGTTGTCAGGATTGGCACTGCTGAAGAGCGTTGTGGCGATGCGCGGGTTGAGGCTGGTAGAGAATTGTATGGCCAGTTTCTCTATGGGGTAACCCTGTGCATTACAGAAGGCGGCAGCCCGTGCACAGGCATCCTTCAGGGGCTGTGGGGCGGGGTGCCAGTCTGGCGTTCCTCGGCTTGACAGCAATCCCATCGACAGCGGAGAGGCGTTGATGACACCCACGTTGTGCTGTTCGAAAAAGTCCAAGTAATCGGTCAGCATCGTGTCGTTCAATGAGTAGTGGCAGAAGTTGAGGATGCTCTCCACCGTACCCTCCTCTACGTGCTCGATGACCCACTTCAGGTTCTCGGGCTGGAGGTCGGTGATGCCCACATGTCCCACGATACCTTTCTGCTTCAATGCGACGAGAGCGGGGAGCGTTTCGTCGCAGACTTTTTGTAAGCCGCCAGGCAGGGCAGCTTGGAATTCGATATCATGGACGTTAATCAGGTCGATAAAATCGACATTCAGTCGTTCCATGCTCTCATAAACGCTCTTTGTAACACGCTCGGCAGAGTAATCCCATGTGTTGATGCCGTCCTTGCCATAGCGACCTACTTTCGTCGAGAGATAATAGCGGTCGCGGGGAATCTCGCGGAGCGCTTTGCCTAAGACGGTCTCTGCCTTGAGATGGCCGTAATAGGGAGAAACGTCGATAAAGTTGATACCGCCGTCAACGGCTACATGGACGGCACGAATGCCCTCCTCTTCGCGGATGCTGTGGAACACGCCACCTAAGGATGACGCACCAAAACCTAGGTTTGCCACCCGCATACCAGTCTTTCCAATCTCGTTGTATGTCATCTTTTCCTTTGTTATAGAATAAACGGTGCAAAGATACAAAAAAAAGTGAAATGCAAAGAGTTTATAAAGAAAAAAATGCAGCCGTTGCAAAAGTCTTTTTCTTATTTTTTCGCCGGCTTTTCTTAGCCTTTCAAGATGGCGTTGTTTGTAGTCGGCTATTCGCTTGGAAAAGGCCAGGTCTTTCTTATTATTGGCATCAGGCGTAAACTCCAGATATTCAGGAATCTAGCGGCCGTAGTCTTGCCCCTAACGGAGAAGAGGGGGTGGTGAAGCACCACAATCTTCCATCGGGCCCGATTCTGTCCGAGTTGCTGCTTGAGCCATTAGCGCTGGGTATATGGGTAAGGCAGTTCGCGATTGCTGTCCAACAGGAAGAACTGGATGGGACCATGGCAAAACAACGCTGTCGTGTCTATCTTTATCGTTTTCCTATTCATTTATCTCTCTTAAAAACCCCAATCCAAATGCAAAAATACTAAAAAAAAGAGAATGGAGAACAGAGAATAATTATTTTTTGCGTATTTTTGCAATTTAATAGAAATAGTAGATGCCTACAGTACTCTCATACCTGCATTACCAGGACGTGACAGCCGCCTATCGATACCGCACAGACTCGCTGCTCACTCGCGACGTGATGAAGACGATGCCCCAAGACACCTTGCGGCAGATGACGCAACAGAAGAAATCCATCATACAGCAATACATGCAACGTATGAATAATGACAAGTTGGTGGTTGGAGATTGAAGGTTGAAGGTTGAGAATTGAAAATTGAAGATTGAGAATTGAATGAAAGAATTCCTGAACGTGCTGAGGCGGTTTGTGCCGCCCTATAAGAAATACCTGGTGTTGTCGATTATCTTCAACATCCTGTCGGCAGTGCTCAACATCTTCTCGTTTGCAGCACTGATACCTATCCTGCAGATTCTGTTCCAGACGGGTGACGCCAAGGCGGCCACCGCTCTGATGGACTGGGACTGGGGAAACGTGCAGGATGTGCTGATGAACAACCTGAACTTCTACGTGAGTCAGCTTATCAACGAATACGGCCAGACCACGACGCTGCTGTTCATCGGCTTGTTCCTGGCCCTGACCACCGCCCTGAAGACGGGTGCATACTTCCTCTCGTCGGCCACCATCATCCCCATTCGCACTGGTGTGGTGCGCGACATCCGCAACCAGCTCTATCAGAAGATTACCGCCCTGCCATTAGGCTTCTTCAGCGAGGAGCGCAAGGGCGACATCATTGCCCGAATGAGCGGCGACGTGCAGGAGGTGGAGTCGAGCATCATGTCGAGTCTCGATATGCTGTTCAAGAATCCTATCCTCATCGTGGTCTATTTCGCCACACTGCTCTTCGTGTCGTGGCAGCTCACGCTGTTCACCATCATCTTCGTGCCAGTCTTCGGGTGGTTTATGGGACTCGTCGGGCGACGGCTGAAGCAGAAGAGCATCAAGGCACAGGCCTTGTGGAGCGACACGATGAGTCAGGTGGAGGAGACGTTAGGCGGACTGCGCATCATCAAGGCCTTCTGTGCCGAAGACAAGATGAATAAGCGCTTCGACAAGATCAACTGTGCCTACCGTAACGATATTATGCGCGTGAACATCCGCCAGTCGATGGCCCATCCGATGTCGGAGTTTCTGGGTACGGTGATGATCATCATCGTGCTGTGGTTCGGAGGCATCCTCGTGCTGAACAGCAAAGCCATTACTGGTCCTACCTTCATCTACTATATGGTGATTCTCTACAGCATCATCCAGCCGTTGAAGGAGTTCTCGAAAGCGGGCTATAACATCCCGAAGGGCCTTGCCTCGATGGAGCGTATTGACAAAATCCTGAAGGCCGAGAACACCATCAAGGAAGTGGCACATCCACGACGGATTTCCAGCTTCGAGCATCAGATAGAGTTCCGTAACGTCTCGTTCAAGTATGGCGAGCAGTGGGTGTTGCGCGACATCAACCTGACCATCCCCAAGGGCAAGACCGTTGCCCTCGTAGGACAGAGCGGCAGTGGCAAGTCGACACTCGTCGACCTCATCCCCCGTTACTACGACGTTCAGGAGGGTGAAGTGCTCATCGACGGCATCAACGTGAAGGAACTCGGCATCCACGACCTGCGACAGCTGATAGGCAATGTCAATCAGGAGGCCATCCTGTTTAACGATTCGTTCAGGAACAACATCTCATTCGGTGTTGAAAATGCCACTGAAGAACAGATTGCCGAGGCAGCGAAGATTGCCAATGCCTATGACTTCATCATGGCATCGGAGAACGGTTTCGACACGAACATCGGCGACCGCGGCGGCAGACTCTCCGGTGGTCAGCGTCAGCGTGTGAGCATCGCCCGTGCCATCCTGAAGAATCCGCCGATTCTGATTCTCGACGAAGCCACCTCGGCACTTGACACGGAGAGCGAGCGACTGGTACAGGATGCATTGGAGCGACTGATGAAGACGCGTACGACGGTGGCCATCGCCCACCGCCTGAGTACCATCAAGAATGCCGATGAGATATGCGTCATCCACGAAGGCCGCATCGTGGAGCGTGGCACGCACGAAGAATTGCTCAAAATCGACGGTTACTACAAGAAACTGCACGATATGCAACAAGTCTAAGGTTTACTATTTACAATTTACGATTTGGCAGCGCGAATAAAGACATTAGTGAAGACGTTTTTGTGGACGGTGGTGGTGTTCATCATCGCCAAGATTGGATTCATGTTCTTCTGTCGCGAGGGGCACGGCTTTTCGGTAGCCGACGTCATGCAGGTCATCACCCACGGTCTGTCGCTGGACCTCTCTACGGCACTTTATTTCCTCATTGTGCCTTTCCTGCTCACGATGACCAGCATCTGGGTGCGGGTGCCACGGTGGTTATACAACGCTTACTATGCTGTGATTGCCGTCGCTTTTGCCTTGGCCATTGTGGCCGACACCAGCCTCTACCCCTTTTGGGGCTTCAAGCTCGACGCCTCCTGTCTGCAATACCTGTCAACCCCCAACGAGGCTGCTGCCAGCGTCTCTACGGGTTATCTGTTGGTCAGGCTAGTTATACTAGTTATTCTAGTCATACTAGTATATAAAGGATATACGCGCCCCCATATCCAATTCCAACCCTCTCGTCATCGCCTCGCTGAGACTGTGTCTTATCTCTTCTGCATCCCGCTGATGGTGATTGGCATTCGTGGCGGCGTTGACGAATCGACGACGAACATCGGGCAGGTGTACTTCTCGCAGAACCAGTTCCTGAACCATTCGGCTGTCAACCCCGTGTTCAACTTCATCTATTCGCTGAGTCACCAACTGGGCAATGACAATGATTACCGGTTTACCGAACCCTCAGAATGTGTGGAGCTGGTGAAGGACATCTATACGACCGAGAGCATCGGCACCGACACGCTGCTCAACACCACGAGGCCCAATATCGTCATCATCCTCTTGGAGAGCTGTGGTGAGCAGTTCGCCGCCGTGATGCCCCGTCTGCAGCAGCTGAAGCAGGAGGGCATCTGGTTCAGCCAGTGCTACGGCAACAGCTGGCGCACGGACCGCGGCACCGTCTGCACCCTGAGCGGCTATCCGTCGTTCCCCTCCCTGTCGGTGATGAAGATGCCCGAGAAGAGCCGGTCGCTGCCCAGCATCGCCAGTAGGCTGCAGAAGGAAGGCTACCAGACCTCCTTCCTCTATGGCGGCGACATCAACTTCACAAACATGCGCAGCTATCTCATCGCTACGGGCTGGGAGAAGCTGACGTGGAAGAACGACTACTCACGCGAAGAACAGAAGACGTCGGAATGGGGCGTCAGGGACGATATCACCTTCCAGACGCTCTTCAACCAGATATGCGCCTCTGACACAACCCGGCGTTTCCTCATCGGCTACTCCACCCTCAGCAGCCACGAACCATGGGACGTGCCCACGAAGCATCACGACGACGAGGTGCTCAATGCCTTCAGCTACCTTGACGATTGTCTTGGCGACTTCATCGACAAGCTGAAGCCGACCCCGCAATGGCAGGACCTGCTCGTCGTGCTGGTGGCTGATCATGGCATCAACTACAAACAAATCGACGAGCAGCAGCCCCTGCTGCGCAATCATATCCCCCTGCTGATGGTGGGTGGTGCAGTCAAGGAGCCCCGTACCGTCACGACGCTCTGTAACCAGACCGACATCTGCGCCACGCTGCTGGGACAGCTTGCGCTGTCGCACGATGACTTCAGCTTCAGCCGCGACGTGCTCTCGAAGAGCTATCTGCATCCTACCGCCGTACACAACTACAACAACGCCCAGTTGCTCATCGACTCAACAGGGTATATCCTCTACGACTTCGACGCTAGCCGCTTCACCGTCAGCAAAAGCACTGACCAGGAACGGCTGCTGCGCATCAACAAAGCTATCCTGCAACTTACCACCGACGACTTAATCAACAGATAATGAAGCAACTCTCCTACCGCCTGCTCTACGGCGTTACATACGTCATCTCACTGCTGCCCTTCTGGCTGCTCTACCTGATATCCGACGGGTTCTTCCTGCTGATTTATTATATAGTTAGGTACAGGCGTGGGATTGTCAGGAAGAATCTCGCCACTTCTTTCCCGGAATACGACGCCGCTCATCTCCGTAAGTTGGAACGGCAGTTCTACCACTGGCTCTGCGACTATTTCGTGGAGACCGTCAAGCTGCTCAGCATCAGCAATGAGAAGCTGCTCCGCCGCATCGAGTTCAGGGGCGTCGAACAGCTGGAGCAGTGCTTTGACAACGGACAGGACTGTGCCGCCATCCTCGGTCACTACTGCAACTGGGAGTGGCTCTCCGCCACGGGCCTGGCTTTCAAGCGTTATCCTGAGGCTGTGATGGGGCTCATCTACCACCCCCTCTACAACGACGCCTTCGACCAGCTGTTTATTGACATCCGCAAGGCCCACGGAGGCGACTGCATCCCCAAACAGGACATCCTGCGCCACCTCATCACCCTGAAACGCGAAAACCGCCGCTCGCTCTTAGGCTACATCAGCGACCAGGCTCCCCGCTGGCATAATATCCACCTGTGGCTGCCGTTCCTGAACCACGACACACCCGTATTTACCGGTGGCGAGCGCATCATGCGGAAGATGGACGATGCCGTCTTCTACGTCGAGATGGAGCGTCCTCGCCGCGGACAGTATGTCTGCACCTTCAAGCTGGTCTCTCCCCACGCTGCCCAGGAACCGGAGAATGAGATTACCCGCCGCTTCTTCCAGATGCTGGAAGAGACCATCCGCAGGGCACCCTCCTACTACCTCTGGACGCACAACCGCTGGAAGCGCACCCACGAAGAGTTCGACCGTCAGTATGTGATGGTCAACGGCAAAGCTATCCCCAGAGAAGAATTCAAGGAATCATGAGCAGACATATCAGCATCAACCCCAAATACGAGCATCTGCGCGACTATGTCAGTCAGCTGCCCTCCATCATGGACAATGGCGGTACCTATATCTATGGCGGTCGGCGGAACCTTATCAAGCTCTTCGAGGCCGACGATGGCACGCTGTTGAATGTCAAGCGCTTCCGCAAGCCTCGCCTGCTGAATAATCTGATCTACTCCACGGGCATCCGCCAGCCCAAGGGCATCCGCGCCTTCACCTATCCTGAGCGTCTGCTCGCCAAAGGCATTGAGACACCGGAGGCAGTGGCCTATATCGAAGACCGCAGTGCCCTGGGACTGCTACAGCAGAGCTGGTTCGTCAGTCTGCAGTGCCCTTACAGTCATCTGCTCTACGAGCTGGGCGATGCTGCCCCTGAACTCTACGAACCCCTATCCGAGGCGCTGGCCCACTATGCGGCCTTCATGCACGAGCAGGAAGTGCTCCACCTCGACTTCTCGCCCGGCAATATCCTGTGGGAACAGACCCCTGACGGTGCGTTCCACTTCTCCATCGTCGATATCAACCGCATGCGCTTCGGAGCCGTCGATATGGACAGCGGTTGCAAGAGTTTTATCCGGCTTTGGGGCCCCAAACGGTTTATCCAACTGCTCGTCGAGGCATACGCCCGCCAGCGGCACTTCGACCCCGAGACCTGTGTCAGCATTACGATGAAGGCCCGTGCCGACTTCTGGCGGAGATATATGAAAAAGCGCGAAATAGAATTCAATCTGGAATTATGAGACTACATAACGAAACCAACTACGACATCCGCATCCTGCAACGGAAGATTATCGGCAATCTGGAGGCCATCGATGCCGTCTGCCGCGAACACGGCCTGCGCTATTATCTCTGGGCAGGCACGATGCTCGGTGCCGTACGCCACAAAGGGTTTATCCCTTGGGACGACGATATGGACATCTGTATGCCGCGACCCGACTACGAGCAACTCATCAGTCACTGGCGCGAATGGCTGCCTCAGCCCTACGAGGTGATTGCTCCGGAGACCGATCCTACCTACCCTTATCCATTCGCCAAGATTGAGGATGCCTCGACAACGGTGCTTGAGCGCCCCGACTTCAAGTTTCTTGAAGGTGTCTATATCGATGTGTTCCCTATTGACGGAGCGCCAGCCGATGAGCAGGAGCGTAAGTCTCACTTCAAGCGCTATAAGTTCTGGCGGCATCTGCTGTTCCTCCGTGGGCGCGACCCCTTCAAGCACGGCCATGGTCCCCGCTCGTGGTTCCCGTGGCTGCTGCATCGGGTCTATTCGCTCGAGAGTCTGCAGCAAAAGGTCAAGCGGTTTATGACGAAATATCCCTACGACGAGTCCGACTACGTCTGCGACTACGACGACGGTCTGCGGGGCGTTATCGAGAAGCGCATCCTCGGCACGCCGCAAGTCTATCCCTTCGAGGACAGGCAGTTCCTCGGTGTGGAGCACTACGATGAATACCTCTCCAACAAGTACGGCGACTACATGCAGTTGCCCCCGAAGGAGAAACAGATTCAGCACCACTTCTTCCGTTTAGACCTGAACCGTCCGTATAAACAGACCACTATCGAGGATATCCTATGAAGATACTCGTTGTCCGCTTCCGTCAGATGGGCGATGCCATTCTGGCCACACCCCTGCTCAGTACCCTGCACCGCAGCTTTCCTGACGCAGAGATTCACTTCGTGCTCAACGAGCGGATAGCCCCACTCTTTGAAGGTCATCCTGCCATTAGCCGCATCATCACCTTTAGCGATGCGGAGCGTCACGCCCCGATGACTTATCTCAGAAAGGTATGGCAGACGGTGCATCAGACACGCTACGATGCCATCATCGACATGCGTTCTACGCTGAACACGATGCCCTTCGCCCTCTTCTCGTTGCACAGCAGATGGCGCATCGGCATCCGGAAGCCCTACACCTTCGGCATCTATAACCACCGCATAGAGGGCTGTGAGGACGATGAAAGTATGATTACCCACAACCTGAAGTTGGCAGAACCCTTGAAGCCCACGGTCACTGACCGTAACCTCACGCTCAGCATCACGGAGAAGGAGAAGGCCGACTTCCGTGCCTATATGCAGCACGAAGGCATCGACTTCAGCCGTCCTGTCCTGCTCGTGGGTGTAACGGCGAAACTCGAAAGCAAGACGTGGGCCGAAGACCGTATGACAGAGACCTTGCGCCGTCTGCTCGACGCCTTCCCCCACCTGCAGCTCATCTTCAACTACGCCCCGGGACGTGAGGCCGAGAATGCCCGTCGTATCTACTCATTTCTTTCTCCGCATTCCTCCCTCCCTACAGGGGAGGGTCGGGGTGGGGCTTCAATCTTCCTCAACATCAACGCCAAGTCACCACGTGAGTTAGCCGCTATGGCCGCCAACTGCACAGCCTACTTCGGCAATGAGGGAGGCGGTCGTCACATCGTCCACGCTATGGGCAAGCCCTCACTCGTGGTCTGCTCTCCTATGGCCAGCAAGACCACATGGCTGCCGCAGGACACCGATGTCCTGGCCTGGGGCATCGATGCCAACAACGCTACTGTAGAAGAAGTATGGAGTCTGTTACTTGCCTTCTGCAAGGAGCTGGCGATATAGGCGGATGTACGCTTCCGTGTAAGACTGATAGTTGAATCCCTGAGAATGTTCCAAGGCTGCCGTAGCCTCCGGACCATCCTTCTGCCAGGCGGCAATGCCCTCGCGCACCACGGTGGCCATAGCAGCAGGCTCGTAATCATCCCAATAGGTGGCGTGACTGCTGCATACCTCCGGCAGACTGCTGAAGCGCGAAGAAAAAACCTTGCAGCGGTAGCGCATGGCCTCGAGCACAGGAATGCCGAAGCCCTCCAAACGACTCGGAAAGAGGAAAGCCTCCGCATGACTGTAGAGCCAGCGCTTCTCCTCGTCGCTGATCTTTCCCGTCAGCACAACTCGTCCTTCGCCCTCTGCCTCAATCAGCTTCCGTAGCTCCTGGGCAAAGGCAAAATGGTCGTCGCCACAGATGTAGAGCCTGTAGTCGGGCAAGTGCTTCATCATGGGCACCAGCGTCTGGAAATTCTTCTTCTCACGAATCTGTCCGATGGTGAAGAAGAACGGCTTGTCATTGACGATAATGGCCGGACATTGCTGAGGCCCATCCTCATGGCTGGCAATGCCGTTGTATATCACGTCGAGTGCTTTATTGCCAATATGGTAATGGGCCAAGATGTCATCCTTCACATACTGCGAGATACACGTCAGGTGGTCGCTGCGCCGCATGCGCCATTTCAGCTGAATGATATGCCGCCAACGGTGCAGGCCGCTCTTCTCGCGCAGGAAGTTCAGGTCGTGAACCGTCAACAGCTGGATGGTCTTGCTGTCGCCGCCCCGCAGATGGAACTGCTGGTCGGTGGCGTGCCAAAGGTCTATATGGCATGTCAGCTGCCTCAGGTCTTCGCGCTTCCTGCTTCGGCGGATATAGTCGATATGAGGACCGAAGGTTCCCACCAAATGGTCGGGCACGACAAAGATCAAGTGCATATCGTCCAACTGTGCCTTGGCCAGCAGCGGCGCATAGTTTCGGGCAATCTCGCCGAAGCCATTCATATCCGCCAGATGCGAAAAGTCAACTACTACGTTCTTCATCCTTCTTCTCAAATTTCTCCCTCCCTACAGGGGAGGGCCGGGGTGGGGCTTTTATAAGGCTTGTCGAAGTCCAGCACGTGGAAGTTGTGCTGCCGCTGGTGGTCACCGTCGGGAATCACCATGTAGTCGCCGTATTTTCGTGTGAGATAGGTGTCGGCCTGTTCTACGCCCAACACCTGCTCTCCCTCGAAGGGGTAGGGCTGCGGAGTTCCGAGTATTTCGGGCGACATGGTACCTCGCTGGCCGTCGTCATAGTCGGCCACCAGCGCCGACTTTTCGTAGTCGTAGGCCAGCAACAGGCGGCGTATCTTCTGCTGTACGCCTGCCAGCGTGTAAAGCCGCCGACAGAGCAGCGGCACCCACGACGAAGGGCCGTGGCCGTGCTTGTAAGGGTCGCGGTGCAGCAGATAGAGCACCCGCTTCAGGTATTCGTAATGGGCGAAGTGCAATCGGCGGCGCCAGCTCGAGGCCGGCACACCGTCGATGGGGAACACGTCGATATAGATGCCGCCGAGGTAGCGTAGGTGGAGTCGCTCAATGAGCGTTGTCGAGGCATCCTGTACCTTACCGAACGGCAGTGGGTAGGCCGCGTCGTTCTCTGCACAGACAAACTCGAAGGGCTGCTGAAGCCACTCTCGGCTATGGGCGATGAACTGCTCGTAGTCAGGCCGTGGCATGGCAATGTCAATGTCGTCATCCCAGGGAATAAACCCCTGATGACGCACGGCGCCTAACTGAGTGCCCGCCCAGATGTAGTACCGCAGCCCGTGCTCACGACAACAGCTGTCCACAGCCAATAGGATGCGGAGAATGCGCTGATGAAGCTGGTTGACGTCGTAGTTTGCCATAGCTTTTCCCGTATTTTTGTGCAAAGATACAAAGATTTTACGAAATAAGCTTTGACAGGCCTATTATTTTTGGTAGTTTCATGCTTTTATTGTATCTTTGCAAAGCGAAACTAATAACCTAATAAAACAACAGACATGAACAGAATGACTCTTTCACTGTCAGTCATGCTCGCCGCCACAGCCGCTACGGCACAGGTGAGCATTGATATTGACGCAAACCAGCGTGGCCCGAAGATCAGCCCCACGCACTACGGCATCTTCTTCGAGGACATCAACCACGCCGCCGACGGCGGACTCTATGCCGAGCTCATCCGCAACCGCTCGTTCGAGGACGGTCCCGCCTACGGCCAGCCCGCCGACATGCAGGCCTGGTCCACCTATGCTGCGGCACCGTCAAAGCTCACAGCGCGTCTCATCCAGCCCACCAAGAAGACACCCCTGCTGAACAGTGCCCAGCAGAACGCCCTCGAACTGACCATCGACGGCACCCGCCAGCCCGTATGCTTAGTGAACGAGGGCTACTGGGGCATCAACACCGTCCAGGGACGCCACTACCGCCTGTCGTTCTGGGCTAAAGGTAACTACAAGGGCACCATCAAGGCCACCCTTGCCGCCAAGGACGGCTCCGTCATCTATGCCTCAACCGATGTTGAGGCCACGCTGACGAAAAACTGGACGAAGTACACAGCCACTATGACCGCCGACGGCAACGACCCGCAGGCGCAGTTCGTTCTGGTCTTCGACGGCAAGGGGGTCATCGACCTTGATGTCGTGAGCCTGTTCCCGCCGACGTTCAAGAACCGCGAGAACGGCCTGCGCCCCGACCTGGCACAGATGCTCTTCGAGATGCATCCTAAGTTCATGCGTTTCCCCGGTGGTTGCTTCGTCGAGGGACAGATTTCGCCGGAAAATGCCTTCCGCTGGGAGCGTACCATTGGTCCCATTGAGGAGCGTCCAGGCCACTGGAACGTGAATTGGGGCTACCGCACTACCGACGGCATCGGCTTCCATGAGTATCTGCAGATGGCCGAGGACCTCGGTGCCAAGCCGCTCTACGTGGTGAACGTGGGCATCTGGCACGGCGGACAGACAGCCGTCGACTCGCTGCAGCCGTGGATTGACGAGACGCTGGCCGCCCTTGAGTATGCCAACGGCGACGTGACCACAAAGTACGGTGCCCTCCGCGCCAAGAACGGCCATCCTGCTCCGTTCAACATCGAGTACTTAGAGATTGGCAACGAGAACAACCAGCCCGACCCCCGCCAGCAGAGCGACCACTACTACGACCGCTTCCGCCTGTTCAAGGAGCAGATACTGAAGAAGTACCCGAAGATGCACCTCATCGGCAACGTCGCCGCCTGGGGCACCGACACGCCGACGTGGGACAGCCAGGAGAGCGTCGAGCTCCTCGACGAGCACTACTACCGCAACCCGGCGTGGTTTGCCGACAACTTCCATAAGTACGACACCTACGACCGCCGTGGCCCGAAAATCTACGTCGGCGAGTATGCCGTCACCGACGGCTTCGGCGACTTGGGCAACATGAACGCCGCCCTCGGCGAGGCTGTCTACATGATGGGCATGGAGAACAACAGTGATGTTGTGCCGCTGAACTCATACGCCCCCATCTTCGTCAACGAGAACGACGCCCGGTGGCGTCCAGACATGATTCGCTTCAACTCCAGCCGCGTCATGGGCACACCTTCTTATTATGTACAGATGCTCATGCCCCGCAACGTGGGCACACAGGTGGTGAAGGTCAGCCAGACGAATCCCTACGAGGGTGCTGCCTTCAGGAAGCCCGTCACGCCGCAGAAGAGTCGCGTGGGTTATGCTACCTGGGGCACCAAGGCATCGTACACCCACATGGATCCGCTGCCCAAGACCGGCAAGCCGCAATTCGTCGTCGGCGACTGGCAGGTCACCGACGGCGTGCTGAGTCAGACGAGCCTGCGGGAGCAATGCGTGGCGCTGTGTACCGCCGAGGTGGGCGACCACTATACCGTGAAGTGCCGTGCCCGCAAGGACGACGGCCGCGAGGGCTTCATCATTGTGTTCAACTACGTCGATCCGCAGCACTACTGCTGGGTGAACTTCGGCGGCTGGGGCAACACGCAGCATGGTCTGGAGCAGATCAGTGGCAGCGGTAAGTCGCAGACGGCCACCAAGCGGGGCCGCGTGGAGGCTGGCCGCTGGTATGACGTGACGCTGACCGTCAGCGGCGACTCGGTGAAAGCGTGGCTCGACAACGACCTGGTGTTCGACACCGTGCTGAAGCACGACACGTCGACGGGTGTCTTCTCGAGTGCCACCATCGACGACCAGACGGGTGAACTCATCGTCAAGGTTGTCAACTCGCAGGCCGAGGGCACTACCGCCCGCCTGAACATCAGCAACTTTGCGGTGAAGAGTGCCAAGCTCATCCAGCTGCGCGCCAACACAGGTTACGACGAGAACACCCTGCAGCAGCCCACCAACATCAGTCCAACCGAGCACGAGCTGTCGCCGGAGTGCAATGCCGTCGACGTGGAGCTGCCCGCCTATTCGCTTAACATTATCAGAATCAAGAAATAAGCTATGAGAAAACTACTCTTATCTTTATGCCTGCTCGCCGCAGCTGCTGTGCAGGCGAAGCAGTGGACGGCAGACCAGGTGAAGGACGTCATCCGCAAAGTGAACACCTACTGGCAGACGAACAACAAGGCTGAGGTGCGCTCCTTTTGGGACAACGCCGCCTACCACACCGGTAACATGGAAGTATGGAAACTGCTCGGTGACCAGCAGATGCTCGACTACAGCATACGCTGGGCTGAGCACAACGAGTGGAAGGGTGCCAAGGAGGCCGACCCTGCCAAGTGGAAGTACAAGAACTACGGCGAGGGCCAGGACTACGTGCTCTTCGGCGACTGGCAGATCTGCTTCCAGACTTACATTGACCTTTACAACATTCAGAAGGACGAGAAGCGTGTAGCCCGTGCCAAGGAGGTGATGGGTTACGAGGCCGACTCCGAGGCCAACGACTACTGGTGGTGGGCCGACGCCCTTTATATGGTGATGCCCGTGATGACGAAGATGTACAAGCTGACGGGTAACAAGAAGTACCTCGACAAGCTCTATGAGAACCTGCTCTACTCCGACGGCATCATGCTCGACCCCGAGACGGGCATCTACTTCCGCGACGGCAAGTACGTCTACCCCAAGCACAAGTCGGCCAACGGCAAGAAGGACTTTTGGGCACGCGGCGACGGCTGGGTGCTCGCCGGACTGGCCAAGGTGCTGCAGGACATGCCCGAGGAATATGTGCGCCAGCCGTTCTTCGTCAATAAGTACGTGACGCTGGCACGCGCCGTGGCCAAGCTTCAGCAGAAGGAGGGCTACTGGACGCGCTCGATGGCCGACCCCGACCATGCCCCCGGTCCCGAGACTTCGGGTACGGCGTTCTTCACCTATGGCATGCTGTGGGGCGTCAACCACGGCTACCTGTCGAAGAAGGAGTTCGCCCCCGTTATTGCCCGTGCTTGGAAGTACCTGACGGAGACCGCCCTGCAGCCCTCAGGCAAGGTGGGCTACGTGCAGCCCATCGGCGAACGCGCCATCCCCGGACAGACCGTTGACCAGAACTCCGAAGCCAACTTCGGCGTCGGTGCCTTCCTGCTCGCAGCTTGCGAATACGTAAGATATCTGCAAGGTCATTAATATTACCTGTCATGATACTGGAAGCGCTTCCTTGCTGTCATCGCTTTTGTCAGCAAGGAAGCGATGCTTTTACTACGGGGAAAACATGAGAAAGGTGCCATCTAAAGGCTAAAGTAGACCGTGCAAAAGTTAAAACGGCGACAATGGATGATAAAACAATGCCAATGGATAATAAAACAGCGACATTGGATGATAAAACGGTGACGCCGTTTAATCTTTTTGAGTGAAAAATGCAATGTTTTTCCATCTTGTGTGTATATATAGGTAGAAGACAAAGTCAAAATGGAACAAGACTCAACCATCCTGATCAGCAACCTGCGACAGCGCAAGCCTGCCGCCTGCCAACGGCTACTCACGGAGTATGGTCCGGCGGTGTTTCGCATGGTACAGCGCATCGTTACGCGCCGCGAGGATGCCGAAGAGGTCTATCAGGATGTGTTTGTCAAGGCCCTGCGCGGCATCGAGGGCTATAATCCCCGTCAGGCATCGCTCGCCACATGGCTGGGCCGCATTGCCTACCACGAGTCGCTCAACTTCGTGCGCGGCAAAAAGCCCAACATCGTCTATATGGACGACAGCGAGCTGGGCATCGACACGCTGGAGGCCCCCGACGATGCCCAGCCTGACGAACAGACCATCCGTCAGCTGGAACAGGCCCTGGCGATGCTGCCGTCCCATGAGCAGGCCATCGTCAGCATGTTCTACTACGATAACATGAGCCTCGCCGACATTGCATTCGTCACAGGTTCCATTCCCTCTACCGTCGGCTCGCAGCTGAGCCGTATCCGCAAGAAACTCTACCGAATCATCAAAACGCTCTGAACAATGAACGACATCAAAAACGACAAGAACCTGCGCGAGGCTGTCAGCCGACGGGAGCAACAGTTGCCGCCCATACCTGATGACCTGAATGAAAGGGTGATGAAGAGCCTTGTGGAGCCTGAGACGGCTCCAAAGTCTCGCCGACTGTGGGTCTATGCAGCCGTAGCCGCTGCCGCCAGCATCGCCCTGCTGATAGTTTTTAACTGGGGCAAGCAGCAGAGCCCGCAGGAGCCCGTCGTGGCACAACAGAGTCCGCGACACGAAGTCAGCCCAGTCAGCCCAGCCAGCGCAACCATCGTCCAACCAGAGGTCGTGCCCGACGAGCAGCCAGAGGAAAAACCCGTATCGGCACTCAGCGAGGATGCGCCTCAGCAGGCAGAGCCGGCATCTACGGAGGATGTCAGCCCCCACCAATCTCCCCTCGAAGAAGAGGCTCCCCCTCTTTGGGAGGGGGCGGGGGGGGAGACCGAGCCCTTCTTCATTGCCTCCACATCGTATATGGTCACGCACAGGAACTACAGAGGCAGCCTCGCCACGTCGGAATCTGAGGAAGGCTCTGCAATCCAAATGTCGACGAAAACGGTATCACAGAACCGCCCCCAGAGGCCCCAGATTCCCCTTCGTAAGCTGACGAAGAAGGAAAGGGAACAGGCAGCTGTGCTCGGTGCCATTGCCACGAAGCGGTGGCATATCGATATCACTTCGATGAACACCCTGCGCTATGGGTCGCGAGCAGTGACGTCTGACTTCTATCTCGAACTGCGAGGCGACACACTGCGTAGCTACCTGCCCTATCTCGGTGATGCCCATATACCGACGATGTCGCCGTCGATAGGCCTGAACTTCGAGGAGCCTGTGCTGACCTACAAGGAGAGCAAGCCGAAGAAGTACACACAGATTGACATCGACGTGAGGACCCGTGAGGACTCCTACCACTATGTGGTTGAAATATACGACAATGGTCAGGCGTATATCCGTGTACGATCGATGAACCGCGACCCCATCAGCTTCGACGGCACATTGGAAATCGAATAACTAAATATCAACCGACTTATGAAGAAAATACTGAACATCATCGCACTGGCCCTCATCGCCAGCCTCGCCACAGCCCAGACGGGCGTCACCTTTGTGATCGACGAGAATCTCTCGCCTGTTGAAAATGATGCTATCGAGAAATACCAAAGCAGTGGCGCTCAGGCGCTCAACGGGATTTTTCATGACGAAGGCGTTCCCGGCGACACCCACGCCAAGATTGCCTGGAGCTTCGCTGACGACGAGAAGTTTTACACCTTTACCGGGAAGGACGTTTTCTTCAAGACGGTTGTGCGGGCCTACGCCGAGCACCGTCCGCTCGTGCTCTCGCCCGACATGATTTGGGTGCTCATCAGTCAGGGGTTCGCCCGCTATGTAAATGCTCACCCCGAGCAGCTGCGCGACCAGCTGGTGAACCACTCAGGGAAGATGGACCTCGTGGTGCAGTCCGACAAGGACTTGCTCTCCGGCGATGCCGACTGGCAGAAGCTGATGGCCGACTTCACGGCACAGATCAACGATGCCACCAAGGGCGACATCGCCAAGACCATCACCGCCGACTTCACTACCACGGGCATCACCGAGCGCATCACCTCGCAGATTACGCTGATGGAGACCATGAAGAGCTATTTCGACTATGTGGTCCATTATATAGCCTGCGGCATCCCTTCCGTCACGCTTACCGGCACGCCCCAAGACTGGCAGAAAGTGCTTGAGAAGACGCAGCAGCTGCAGAAGTATGCCGTCGGCCCGTGGACAAAGCGCCTCGTCCCCATCCTGACGGAGTTTGTCAAAGCCTCCGAGGGGAAGGCCGACCAAGCTTTCTGGCAGGGCATGGTCAAGAAACAACGTGTTGATAAATTGGCTGGTGGCGGGTGCGACTTCCGCAAACCTACGAAGCTGGACGGATGGATACTCAAGTTCTTCCCCGACGAGAACGGACAGACGCCCGACCAGGTGCCACACACGCACAAGATGCCATCGGAACGGGTGTATGTGGACTTCAAATACAAGGTGATTAGCCCTGCCGACGGTACGGTCCTCACTGATATCCCGATGCAGCTCGTGGCCGGCTTCATCGGAACAGAGGTGGACACCCTGACACATGCCCTTACACCCAAGATGGGGTGGGTGGTGCGACAGATGGAGGGCAGCGACAGCATCGTGAAGCGACTCCAGAAGATGGACTCAGAGGATTCCTTCTTCGGCATCGAATTGCGCGTGAACAAAGTGCCCGAACACCTTGCCCAGTTGCCGCACATCAAGCGGCTGACCCTCTACTTTACCGACAAAGTCGAACTGCCCGAGTGGTTCTATCATCTGCAGATTGACAACCTGCGCATCGATGGCGAGATGACCGGCGAGCAGGAAGCCGCCATCTGGAAGCATTTCCCCAATGCCATTCTCAATTCAAAGGGAGCCGCATCAAGGAGCGACATTCCTGCCGTTCCTTCCGTCGAACAGATTCTGCAGCGGCAGGGTTTAAGCGCCCTGCCGATACCTACACGCGAGGTAACCAAGGCTAAAAAAGCGAATAAGAAAAGAGTGAAGGCCGGCAAGAAGATCTCCGGCATCGTGAAAGACGAGTTCGACCCCGTTTTCGGCGCTATCGTCTGCGAGGTCAACGAAAACGGCCAAGTCGTGGCTTCAACTATTACTGACGTCAACGGCAACTTCACGCTCAAAGTAGTTGACCCTCAGGACAAACTCCGCATCTCGTACATAGGATTACGGACTGTGATGCTCGACATCGACCGCAAAGCGTACAACGTCATGATGAAACCGTCGACTATTTTGAAGACGGTTCCAGTAACTCCTAAAAAGCGTGCTGATTAAATTTCAAGCCGAAAGTTTTGCGCTTTCGGCTTTTTTGTTTACTTTTGCATCCTGAACAGCCAAGAAATACTAAAACAAAAACCTATGAAGAAAGCAATTATCCTACTGGTGGCGCTGATGGCGCTGATGCCTGTCGAGGCAAAGAAGGTGAAGAAGGCGGTGCAGACCGACCGCGAATACTGGGCAGGACTGACCTACAAGATGGCGGCTCCTGTCCTGGAGAACATGGCCAAGGGCGAACTGCAGAAGAACATGAAGACGGAATTCTCGCCCTCGTTCGACAACCGCAACCGCAAGGTGGTCTACATGGAGACCTTCGGGCGCCTGATGGCGGGCATTGCCCCGTGGCTCTCGCTACCCGACGACGACACCGCCGAGGGACACCTGCGACACCAGCTGCGCGAGTGGGCACTGGCCTCGTATAAGAACAGCGTCGACCCGCAGTCGCCCGACTATCTCGTCTGGGGTGCCTCCGGCCAGAATCTCGTGGACGCCGCTTACATCGCCGAGTCGTTCATCCGTGCCTACGATGCCCTGTGGGTGCCGCTCGACCAAACCACGAAAGACCGCTATATCGCGGAGTTCAAGAAACTGCGCTCCATCGAGCCGCCCTACACCAACTGGTTCCTCTTCTCCTCGGTTATCGAGAGCTTCATTGCCAAGGCCGTGGGTCTGAAGGAGTACGACGACTTCCGCGTGATGATGACCATCCGCAAGGTCGAGGAGTGGTATGTGGGCGACGGCTGGTATGCCGACGGCCCCGTCTTCGCCTTCGACTACTACTCGAGCTACGTCTTCCACGCCATGTACTTGGAGACGCTGCAGAACATGATCGACGCCAAGGCCAACACCCGCTTGGAATACAAGAAGTACTACGACCGTGCGCTGAAGCGCGCCCAGAAGTTCAGTATTATCCTCGAGCGCTTCATCTCGCCCGAGGGCACCTTCCCCGTCATCGGCCGGAGCACGCCCTACCGTCTGGCTGCTATGCAGCCCTTAGCCTTGATGGCCTGGTACCAGAAGCTGCCGAAGGATTTGTCAAACGGACAGGTGCGCGCCGCCCTCACCGCCGTGATGCACCGAATGTTCGACCAACAGCAGAACTATAACGATGCTGGTTTCCTGACCATCGGCTTCTGCGGCTCGCAGCCTGAGACGGCCGACTGGTACACCAACAATGGCTCGCTCTACATGACCAGCCTCTCGTTCATGCCCCTTGGTCTGCCCGCCGACCATCCGTTCTGGACCGACAAGGCCGAGCCGTGGACGCAGGTCAAGGCCTGGGGCGGACAACCCTTCCCGAAGGACCACCGTTGGGCCGACGATATCCAGACGAAAGACCGCTGGTAAGAAAAGTAGTTGCTATCAACGGATAGCCAAAGCTTCATCCTCGGCAGCCTCCATCAGTTCACGCTCACCCGGTCCCTTATCGTTAAGACCGCAGAGATGGAGGATGCCGTGGATGATGACACGATGCAGTTCCTCGTTGTAGTCCTTGTGGAATTTCTCGGCATTGGTGCGTACGGTGTCGAGCGATATGACAAGGTCGCCGTTCAGTGTGTCACCTTCGTCGTAGTCGAAGGTGATGATGTCGGTGTAATAGTCGTGACCAAGGTATTCGCGGTTCACCTCAAGAATGTGATTGTCATCGCAGAAAAGGTAGCCTATCTCGCCCACCTTTTTATTATAGGTGGCAGCCACGCGTCGAATCCATGCTGTGGTGTCACGGCGACGGATGGCTGGCATCTTGACGTTTTCTGTGTTATAGGTTATCATGTCTATGATTATTTGGGGAGGAATTGGGATACGTCAACACCGAAATGGCTGAGCTCGCGCAATGCGCTGCTTGAGATGCTGGCAAGTTCAGGCTCTGTATATAGCAGGATAGTCTCTATGCCGCCAAGACGGCGGTTGAAGTCAGCCTGCCATTGCTCATATTCAAAGTCGGAGACGGAACGGACACCCTTGACAATGAATTGCGCACCCTCATTGCGTGCAAAATCCATGGCTAATCCGAAATAGACTTTCACTTCGATGGCAGGAAAGTCTTTGTAGAGGTTCCTGATGGCTTCCATCCGCGTTTCTGCGGGACTCATGTTGGGCTTATGTACATTGTCACCTACAACACCAATTATTAACCGGTCGAATAATGGCAATGCACGGCGCACGATAGAATCGTGTCCGATAGTAAAAGGGTCAAAAGTGCCCACAAATATTCCTGTTTTCATATTTGCGGGCAAAGTTACGAAAAAATCGAGAGCAGAACAAAAAGTTTTCTCACTTTTTAGGCTTTCCGTCCTTAAAACATTCTTTAGAGAGGTCATTAAAGAAATCATACTCCAGGATAAGGCCTATTTTCTGCAGTAGTCCCGTGCTGATATCCTTCCGGCTGAAAATGTTATAGACGTTAGTTCGTTCGCAGTCAATTTCCCTGGCCAACCATGTTACAGGCTTGCGTCTTTGTTCCAGTACCTCCTTGATTTTCTTTCCGATATGCATAAAGTCCTCATTTAGTTAATATTACTTTTTCCTTTGTTGTTGGTTTGTAGCCAGAATTGTACACATTCTTACTACGGGCATTCTAATTGGGGACAAATATACAAAAAAAATTGATGCAACAGGCGAATTTTTAGTGAAAATAAATTAAAACACCAAAAAGAAGAGTTTGTAGCCCGAAAATTGTCACTTAATACTCCACATACGGCTCTAATCGTTCTGTAGCTTCTGGCGGAAAGTTGCGTGACAGACTCAGCTGTCGTAAGTCTTCAAGACGACCGTGCAAGCGGCGGTAGTCCACTATTTCGCGGGCTTGGTAGAAATTGATGTATGGATGTCGTTTCAGCTCGTTCATGCTTAGGCGATTCAGGTTTATCTTTTTCAGTTGTGTCGAGTCAGGGATGATGAAGAAGCTGATGGCTGTTTCCGGGAAGTTCTCAATCTCTAATAGTTGTTGTATGCGGTAATAGCCGCCTAATCGTCGGCGGTACTCCACAATTTGACGGGCAAAGTGTGAACCGATTCCAGGCACCTTACGCAACTGGTTGGTGTCGGCAAGATTCAGCACGATGCGTTCGTCTGGTAACAGTTTGACCGGATAACGCAAAGTGTCACGCTCACTTGCTGGTTCATAATTATATAAACTGTCGGCATGATTTTCTACAGAAATGAGCATATATGGTTTTAATCGCTGGTATTGTTTGGCAGTCAGTCCGTAAAGGCGGGCAAAGTCACTCGGTTTGCGGAAAACGCCTCCGGCCTCGCGGTATTTATAGATGTTACGAACCTGCCATGATTTCAGTCCTAAACGTAGCAGTTCTGTGCTGTCAGCAGTGTTGGGGTCGAAGGGGAACAGTTCAGGAACCTTTGACACATCATGGCGAAAAAACTGTTTGTTCTTATGGGCATACCCCTTCTCACCTTTAGAACTGGGTATTTGTTCCAATGGTGCTTCCTCTTGCCGACCTGTGGTCAGTTGGATGACTGCCAGCGACACCACGATGATGCATAGCAATATGATGATAGTGCGGCGATCGGACTTTTGCAGATAGAAAAACTTGCTCATAGGTCACATCTTCAGCTGCATTATGCCACCATCTCGACGGCAAAATTAAAACATATTTCTGATACTCCCAAATTTTGGAGAAACTATTTCATTCTTACCTCTTCCATCAGCCCTCATACATTTACTATCCTTCTCCCTCTACTGCTCGACTTTAGTCACTTGCCCTCAGTCTTTCATGAGTTTCTCCAATTCCGAATCGGGCTTATCAAGAAGTTCGTTGGTTTTGTAGAATTTCGTGAGCATGGTGGCAAAGACCTTGTTGTTGTAGATGAAGACAAAGTCATAGTAGCCGGGATTAACCTCCTCGGGATGAAGGTAGAAGGAACCCCAATGACTGTTTTCTTCAGCGTCGGGGTCTTTGTTCAGTTCACATCCCTGAACATAACCAGGGGTTTCGTCGTTCAAGGCGTTCTTCAGGTAGAAGCCCTGGTCGTCCTTGTGTTGGAAGACCATCACCTTGATGTCTGTCGTCGCAGTTGCCTGCGGATGAAACTCTACCCATTCGTCAAGTTCAAAAACGGAGCGGATACCTTCGGCGGCATAAGGCTTTTTGTTGAAATCAACGCTGCCGCAACGGTTACCAGCCAGAGTCAGGGCCTTCATGACAGGCTGTTCCCCCTCTTTGAGATTCACGAAATTGAGTTTGCCAAGCACCATCTTGTCTTGGGCCTGTGCGGTGTTGTTGCCGATGACTGTCGAAGCCATTGCAAGTACTACGGTTAAGAATAAAGCAAATCTTTTCATATACCAACTTTTTATCATGAATAGTTATTCAACGTCAGATGACCACTTCCTACGTGACACCAAACTTACTCATGCCCTGCACCTTACCAAACAGGCAATTATCCTCCTTACTGTACTCCACGCTACCCTTGTAGCCTTTATACTCCAGATAATCCATAATACTTTCCCTCCTTTGGGCTTCAAGTGCAAAGGTACTAAATATAGTACTAACTTCCAAAAGTTTTAAGAAGAAAATTTATGCGAATCCAATCAACTATCTCAATGAATTCTCCGATAACTCTGAAATCTTCGGCTTCATCGACATTAAAGACGATACTTTATCTACATCCGACACTTTTTTCACAAAAGACTTGCATTTCTCCTTTTTTCTTTTTATCTTTGCCCACGAATAGATATTGTTGGTACAAATGAGAACCACAGAGGAATACATAGAACTGCTTTCTGCACATAAAGAAGAATTCCAGACCAGGTTTGGAATAACGTCCATGCGCCTGTTTGGTTCTGTGGCTCGCGGCGACCATCATGAGGGTAGCGATGTTGACATTTTTGTCACTATGCCGCCCAAATTCTTCAACTACATTGAGGCCACCCAGTATTTGGAACTGTTGCTTGGCTGTCACGTTGACCTGATAAGTGACCACAAGAACCTCAGACCTTTCTTCAAAAAGCAGATAGAGCAAGATGGCATCAATATCTTTACAGCAGCTTAGAGTCGTTGAAGACCAACTCCTACAGATACAGGAGGCCATCCACAATTTGGAATTGTGGAACGAATCTCTTACTGATGTCAACGAATTGTTGACCTCTCCTGCTGGTATGAAGACTTTGGCTGCGGACTGCATGATCATAGAGGCTATAGGTGAGGGGATTAAGCGCATTGATGAGCGTACCAACCAGCGATTACTGCCTACACGTCCAGAGATTCCTTGGAAAGCAGTAAAGGGCATGCGCGACCGTATTGCACATGGTTATTTTGACATTAACACAGACTTTGTTTGGGATGTTGTCAAGAATGACCTTCCTGCTCTTCGCGATGCCATTAACTATTTCGTCGAACATCTCTATGAGATTATACCAATAGAACAACAATATTGAACCCTTTAAACTGATTTTGCCAATGGCGCTTCCTCTTGCCGACCTGTGGTCAGTTGGATGACTGCCAGCGACACCACGATGATGCATAGCAATATGATGATAGTGCGGCGATCGGACTTTTGCAGATAGAAAAACTTGCTCATAGGTCACATCTTCAGCTGCATTATGCCACCATCTCGACGGCAAAATTAAAACATATTTCTGATACTCCCAAATTTTGGAGAAACTATTTCATTCTTACCTCTTCCATCAGCCCTCATACATTTACTATCCTTCTCCCTCTACTGCTCGACTTTAGTCACTTGCCCTCAGTCTTTCATGAGTTTCTCCAATTCCGAATCGGGCTTATCAAGAAGTTCGTTGGTTTTGTAGAATTTCGTTGTCAAGTATTATTACTTACTTGTCTTTTGAACATGAACATACGTTCTAATTATCATCAAATCAACATTCCAAGTATGGTCTCAGGTGATGCCTGCAACTTAGTGACAGCACACAAGCCTGCACCCATATCTTTCACGCTGGCATAAGGAAGCGTTCTTATCTTTGAAATGTCTTTTGTGGTCGCAATTTGCGACCGCAAAAGTGTAATCGCCTTGTTTTCAGACTGTTTTGCGGTCACAATTTGCGACCGCAAAGTATTCCATTCACCTTGGGTGAGTTGAAACATAAGTCATCTGGAAAGCGTTTAATGTTACGTTTCACCTGCTCATTAAGACGCTTAGTCTTTACTCCATAAAGTATGGACAAGTCGAAGTCTATCATCACTTTTTGACCTCGAATCGTGCGAATCAAGCTTTCGATATCCACGTTCGTCAGGTCGTAACGAACAACTTCCATTGATAACTGGTCGCTATTTGTGACCAGTTCTGGATACTCTTCTGCTTTCTTTTTCTTTGCCATGTTGGTCAATTTCTCTTTGCAAAGATAAGAAAAATCCCAATCATTGTTACATAAACGGGATGATATTAAGAGATTTTAGTATTATTATTCCAAGAAAGGCAGTCTTTCTTCTATTTCCTCACGACAGACAAAGCAATCCGTCTGTGTGTCCTCAGCCTTCACAATATCAGGAATCTTGCGGCGATAGGAGGCAAAAGTTTGACCGTTTTCAATCTCTTCGCGGCGGGCCTTGCTGATTTTGGCAAACTCTTCTTCCTGTTCTATTCCAAGGAACCTACGCCCAAGCAGATTTGCTGCTATACCTGTAGTGCTGCTTCCAGCAAAGGGGTCAAGAATCCACGCACCAGGCTTTGTTGAAGCCATAATGATACGACTCAGCAAGCCAAGTGGCTTCTGCGTAGGATGCTTAGTGCACGTCTTTTCCCAAGGTGCAATAGCAGGCAAACGCCACACGTCAGTCATTTGCTTGTCGCCGTTGATGTGTTTCATCAACTCGTAGTTGTAGTAGTGAGGCACCTTCTCTTTCTTTCTTGCCCAGATAATGAACTCCGTTGAGTATGTGAAGTAGCGGCAGGAGATATTGGGCGGTGGGTTTGTCTTAGCCCACGTGATAACATTCAGAATCTTGTAGCCAAGTTGCGTCAGACAATTGGCCACAGAGAATATATTGTGGTAGGTTCCAGAAATCCATATCGTGCCGTTATCCTTCAACTTCTCACGACAAAGCGAGAGCCATTTCAGATTGAAGGCGTTGATATCATCCTGTGACATACTTTTGTCCCAATCGCCCTTATCTACACAAACCACTTTACCACTCTGTACGCTGATGCCGCCACTCGATAGGAAGTATGGAGGGTCGGCAAATATCATGTCGAACTTGAAGTTGAACTGCGGCAACAGCTCAAACGTATCTCCATGAAGCAGATTGAAATCGTGGTTGGGGGATTTATAAAAAGGCTTCAACATTTATTTCAAGAGTTTTACGAACGACTCTATACTAGTTAGGTTATATACACTTGGAATAGTGTTGTAAGCCTCCTCTAACTTATTGCGTGCCGACTTCCAACCGACACCATCAGTTATCCAGACAAATTCAAAACCCTTTACGGAGTTCACTTTTGGTGCTAACTCTGTATAAGCACGTGCCACTTCATTGAGTTTAGAACCGCCACCACTATAGAAGTTCACCTCGATAAGATATTTCTTTGCAGGAGTTTTGATATAAAAATCAAAACGTTTCTCGTCTGTACCAAGGACTGACAATTCTGGGAACTCAGATGAATACACCTCCTGTCGAAATACGACACCGTAATCTTTCAGTATCTTCGCAACAGTATTCTCCATGATGTGACCACTACGATTCTTGCGGGCATTGGTATCAAGACCTGTTTCGATGCCAAACACATAATCTACGAGGTTCTTGATACGGCGTGATTTGAATATATCAGCCAATCCTGTACCTTGAAGGAACTCCACGACCTTCGAGCATGACTCGAAATAGCTTTTCAACAGCACCACATTGCCATCTTTATCCACAACAGGCTTTCTGCCCTCATCTCTGACAGCAATCAGAATTCCAAGTACTTCGAAGACTTTAGGGTCGCGCTGCCAGATTTCAGATACGCCTTTCGCCAAATCTTCCTTACCAATGAGATAATTCAGCGTGTTTAGGCTCATTTCCACCTCTGCCACATTTGCAGATATCTTGTCGAAATCGCAGAAGAAATCCAGCGTCTGGTTCGTCTCTTGCAGTTGAGACATAAATAGATTAAAATTCTTATTCATAGTTCTTGATTAATAGTTCTGTTAGTTTACCCCTTTTTTCCGGATTGGCGTTGATAAATCGGGAGGCGTAGACACGTTCAATCCGATAATCAGCATAAAGATCCTCAAAAAAGGTATCCTCAGGATTCTTTGCAGAGCAATCTGCGTTGCTTTCCATCCAAAAGCATCCTCTTTCGGATAGTTTGTTACAGAAAGCAGCAAGAGCCCTTTGGTCGTCATCATTGAAATCACCTTTGGCGTATGCTGTAAAACTTGATGTGGCATCCAATGGACGATAGGGAGGATCAAGATATACAAATGTGAGTCCATCGATATGCTGTATGGTCTGGGCGTAATCACCCTGACATATTTCAACTTTTGCTGTTTGTAGCAGTTGGCTGTCGGCTCTCAACAGTTTTGCATTGCAAATGGTTGGATTTGCATATTTACCAAAAGGCACATTAAACAGGCCCCGTCTGTTCACCCTATAAAGGCCATTGAAACATGTCTTATTCAAAAATATCAGTTGGGATACACGTTTTATGCCGTCACCGTTATGTTGGTTGTAACGCTCACGAACATCATAGAAAATCTTACTCCGCCCCTCTTGGTCTGTTATGGCCAAATAATCTTTCTCTAGTCTGTCAAGGTTTGTGATTAATGCTTCAACATCATCCTTGATAATCCGATAGGTAAGTATTAAATCCTCGTTGACATCGTTGATGACCGCCTTCCTGATGTTGCCATAATGCTGCAACATATAGAATAGCATAGCACCGCCGCCAACGAAAGGCTCGATGTACGTGAATGGTTCTTCACTTATCTGTTGGGGCAGATATGCACCTAGCTGGCTTAACAATTGACCTTTACCGCCTGCCCACTTCAAAAATGGTTTTGCTTCTGTGCTCATTGCTCTTTTGTCGTTTGGCTGCGGACAAAAGAAAGCGTACCCTCTTCCGATTCCACTTCAGACCAGGCAGTCCACCACAGAAGCCCATACAGAGAGTGAAAGGAAGGGGTACGCCTATACAATGATAGGCGTATCCGCATTCCCTGAGACCCTCTGTATAAATGTTTGGTGGACTTTTATGTCTGAGGTCTCTTAGAACTTAGATACTGCTATCTAATTCCACGAAGTTTGCCAGCGCTCATAGTGAGCATTAAGCGGTTGCAAAGTTAAGCATTTCTATCAACATAACAAGCGTTCGGCCTCTGCTTTTTCACTTTTTCACGCTGATTTCTGTTTCTACGTAATCAGAAGCATCAAGAACAAGTACGCAATTTCGGTACATCTGCCTCACCGTCTCGACGGCTTCATCTTCATTTTCAGCCTCTGTCTCTACAATGCGGCTCAGCACTTCGGTTACTTCTATTCTATACTTCGTCATACAAAATGCAAAAGTACACAAAATCGATGATCATTTGACGAATAGATCAAAAGTTAACAAAAAAGATCAGAAAAGATCAAATCTATTTGTTTGTTTCAAAAAGATCTATGACCTTTGCAGAATGTAAGTGGTGGAGATTTGTTTAATTGAATTATGCATCAAAGAGAGATAATTTCATGGTACGTATTACGAGGTGAATTGATAGATAGTGAAGACCTTAACTTTTGTTATAAAAGTTTAGGAGGGCCTCAATATATCAAGTCAAGAGCAGGAAAAGCAGAATGGTTAATTAAACATTATTCTGCACTCACGCTGTCAGAATATATTGATTTGGAGTATGTTCGCATCTGTACACATTGTGGTAAGCCAATGGGATGGGGATATTGTATTGGGGACGGTTGTGAATATTATTGCTCGGAAGAATGTTTGACTCAACATTATTCAGATGAAGAATGGCAAGAGATGTATAATAAAGGTAAAGGGGATAGCTATTATACAGCATGGATAGACTGACTCTTCCTCTCAAAATCACATTCACTTTAAGTCGAAATTTGGCACAAAGGGAAGCAAAGAAAAGGTGTATAAGAAAAGCTGTAACATGGAGTGCATGTTTATTCACTACGACTTGCGGACAGTAACTCGGCGGGTTAGTCGGAGTAACCCGCCGGTTTAGTACGTTCAACCCGGCGGGTCGGACGGAGCAAGCTTTTGAGGGGGTCTGGAGCGCATTTTTATGCAAAAAGCAAATAAATATGCATGGCGGTTGAGAGATTACAGGAATTTTTCGGAAAATGGCCAACTCCTAACCCGACAGGCCGGAAAGCCTTTTGTACAAAGGGGTTTCGAGAGGTTAGAAGTTGAATGGACTCCTAACCAACAGGAAACCAACCCCTAACCTGTTGGCGTTTCGCCTTTGAAGAGTGAAAAGTTAATTCGCCCAGGGTCGTTCCGAAATGAGCAGGTGAAGAGATGGTTAGGAGTTCAAGGAACCCCTAACCTCTCAAAACCCCTTTGCACAAAGGCGATTCGAGCGATTGGGTTAGGAGGTTAGGAGTTTTTTAAAAACGATTAGCGTTAATCTTCCAAAAACCCTCTTTTGTTACAAGCTTTTTTCGTACCTTTGCACCCTGAAAGCGAAAACAAGGAAAAATAAAGAAAAAACTATGGCAAAGAAAGCACTTTTGATGATTCTCGACGGATGGGGAATCGGTAAGCACGGTAAGGGTGACGTGATCTTCAACACGCCGACGCCGTATCTCGATTTGTTAACTGCCACATCGGCCCACTCACAGCTGCAGGCCAGTGGTGAGGACGTTGGTCTGCCCGACGGACAGATGGGTAACTCTGAGGTGGGTCACCTCAATATCGGTGCGGGACGTATCGTGTATCAGGACTTGGTGAAAATCAACCGCGCCTGCCGCGACAACTCCATCATGGAGAACCCGCAGGTGAAGGCTGCCTACACGTATGCCAAGGAGAACGGCAAGAAGCTGCACCTGATGGGTCTGACCTCTGACGGCGGCGTTCACTCCAGCCTCGACCACCTCTTCAAGTTGATTGAGATAGGTAAGGCTTACGGTCTGAAGAACCAGGTGTTTGTTCATTGCTATATGGACGGCCGCGACACCGATCCGAAATCGGGCAAGGGCTTTATCCAGCAGGTGAGCGATGTCTGTGCTGCCAATGATGCAGCCATCGCCAGCATCGTAGGCCGCTTTTATGCTATGGACCGCGACAAGCGCTGGGAGCGCGTGAAGGAGGGCTACGACCTCATCGTGAACGGCACTGGCAAGCAGGCCACTGATATGGTGCAGGCCATGCAGGAAAGCTACGACGAGGGTGTGACGGATGAGTTCGTCAAGCCTATCCACAACGCCAGCGTCAACGGCTGCATCGAGGAGGGCGACGTCGTCATCTTCATCAACTTCCGCAACGACCGCGCCAAGGAGATGACCATCGCCTTGACTCAGGAGGACATGCCAGAGCAGGGCATGAAGACCATCCCCGGTCTGCAATACTACTGCATGACGCCGTACGACGCCAACTTCAAGGGCGTTCATATCCTCTTCCCGAAGGAGAACGTGGAGAATACGCTCGGCGAATACCTGAGCAAGCAGGGCAAGAAGCAGTTGCACACGGCTGAGACAGAGAAGTACGCTCACGTGACCTTCTTCTTCAATGGCGGACGCGAGGCTCCCTACGAGGGTGAGGACCGCATCCTGGTGGCCAGTCCGAAGGTGGCCACCTACGACCTGAAGCCCGAGATGAGTGCCTACGAGGTGAAGCACAAGTTGGTGGCCGCCATCAACACCCAGATGTACGACTTCATCGTGGTGAACTTCGCCAACGGTGACATGGTGGGCCATACGGGTGTCTATAACGCCATTGCCAAGGCCGTCTGGGCCGTTGACAACTGCGTGCGCGAGGTCATCGAGGCTGCCAAGGCCAACGACTACGAGGCCATCATCATTGCCGACCACGGCAATGCCGACAATGCCATCAACCCCGACGGCACGCCCAATACTGCACACTCGCTGAACCCCGTGCCGTTCATCTACGTGACGAACAACAACTCAGCAACGGTGAAGGACGGTCGTCTGGCCGACGTTGCTCCCTCGCTCCTCCACATCATGGGCTTGGAGCAGCCTGCCGACATGACGGGCGAGTGCCTGATTCAGGACAATTAATATATCTATAGAGCCCACGGCCTACAGCTGTGGACATTGCTGAAAATGACACAGGGTGTGCATCACCCTGTGTCATTAGTTTTTACCTTTATTGATAATGTAAATGCCAAGTGCCGCGAGTCCTCCGGCAAGTGCATATTTCAGATGGAACGTCTCGCCAAGGCAGAGACACGACGTGACAGCACCTACAATAGGAATCAGCGAATTGTAGATGGCAACCTTTCCTACAGGATTCAGGCTGAGCAGTTTGTTGTAGAGTGCAAATCCGATGGCAGAGATGGCAATGAGCAGCAATAGGCAGACGATGCCGAGCGTGTTGACATGGGGCAGCGTACCACCAAAGGCAAGCCCTGGGATGATGAGCAACAAGCCTCCGATGGTGAGACTATAGCCCGTTCCCACGAAAACATCCACCCGTCGGCTCAGTCCACGAGTCATCAGATTGGCACACGCCCCGCAGATGGCATTGAGGATGATCATGCCGTCGCCCAGCCACTTAAATTGCCCGCTATCAGCTCCGCCAAGGTTCAATGAAAGGATTCCTCCGAATCCGACGGCACAGCCGAGAATCTTACGCGAGGTCAGCTTGTCGCTCTTGAAACAGGCGCAGGCCAGCAACACCACGAGGAATGTGCTCAGCGAGTTGAGGATAGCGGCCCGTGATCCTTCACTATGGGACATGCCGACATAGAAGAAGAAATAATGAAGCGTGGTGTTCATCAGCGCAAACGCAAGGATGAATCGGCAGTCAATCAACTTGTTTGTTGTAAAAGAACGCCCACTGCTACGGGCAACAGACAGGACAATCAGACCTGCCGCAGCAAAGCGGATGCCAGCAAAGAGCATCTTGCTGCCCGTCATGTCCGCCGTAATACCAAAGGCACTGAAGCCTATCTTAATGAGCGGGAATGCCCATCCCCAAGCTATGGCGGCGGTCAGGGCGAAGGCCACCACCCATGCCGGTCGTTGGAATATGGATATTCGGGATCGTTCCATTAGAGGATAAGGGTGCTACGCTATCTTCAGTTTCCCACTGTTGATGTAAAGACCCATATCGCTTAAGAGGTCTATACGTTGAATCGGAAATGCATGATGTCGCCATCCTGGACAACGTAGTCCTTGCCCTCAACGCCCATCTTGCCGGCTTCGCGGACAGCGGCCTCGGAGCCGTACTGGATGTAGTCGTCGTACTTGATGACCTCGGCACGGATAAAACCTTTCTCAAAGTCGGTGTGGATGACACCGGCACACTGTGGTGCCTTCCAGCCCTTCTTGTAAGTCCAGGCCTTCACCTCCATCTCGCCAGCGGTGATGAAGGTCTCAAGGTTCAGCAGGGCGTAAGCCTTCTTGATGAGGCGGTTGACGCCGCTCTCCTCCAACCCCAGCTCTTCCAAGAACAGCTGTTTGTCCTCGTAGCTCTCCAGCTCGGCAATATCCTCCTCGGTCTTCGCGGCGATGACCATCATCTCGGCACCCTCTTCCTGAGCCAGCTCTCCGACCCGCTTCGTAAAATCATTGCCGTTTTTTGCATCGGCCTCGCCGACGTTGCAGACGTAAAGCACGGGTTTGGCCGTAAGCAGGAACAGGTTGCGGGCGCAGTCCTGTTCGTCCTTCGACTCGAACTCCACGATGCGGGCGTTCTTACCCTGTTCCAGCACCTCCTTGTAGGCTTTCAGCACCGTGACCTCTATCTTGGCGTCCTTGTTGCCGGCAGCGGCGGCCTTCTCAGTCTTGGCCAGTCGGCTCTCGATGGTCTCGAGGTCTTTCAGCTGCAGCTCGGTGTCGATGATTTCCTTGTCGCGGATGGGGTCGATGGTGCCGTCAACGTGGGTGATGTTTTCGTCTTCGAAGCAGCGGAGTACGTGGATGATGGCGTCGGTCTCGCGGATATTTCCAAGGAACTTGTTGCCCAAGCCCTCGCCCTTCGAGGCACCTTTCACCAAGCCTGCTATATCGACAATCTCGCATGTTGCGGGAACGATGCGGCCGGGGTGAACCAGTTCGGCGAGCTTCGTCAGACGCTCGTCGGGAACGGTAATCACGCCGACGTTCGGCTCAATCGTACAAAAAGGAAAGTTTGCCGCCTGCGCCTTCGCGCTCGACAGGCAGTTGAACAATGTGGACTTGCCAACGTTCGGCAGTCCCACAATACCACATTTTAATGCCATATTATTTGCGATTTACGTATTTAACTTACGATTTCTTGGACAAGCCAAGCGCGTAGCGAGTCCAATTCGGGTGCAAAGTTACGAAATAATCTGCAATATTCATGCTAATCCGCAAAAATATCGTAACTTTGCAGGCAAATTTACGTTCAAGATGATACAACCCCTCCAATCGCTCAGCCGCTGGCTGGCAGAGCACGCTTCGCTGTTCGTGACGGCCATTGCCGTGCTGACATTCTTCGTGCCCGATTTGTTCGGGTGGGTACGTGGCACCACGCAGACCGTTATCCTCGGCATCATCATGCTGACGATGGGACTGACGCTGACCACGCAGGACTTTCGCATCTTGGCCCGTCGGCCGCTTGACATCCTTATAGGTGCCTGTGCCCAGTTCTTTATCATGCCCTGCGTGGCCTATCTGTTGGTGCATGTGTTCCGCTTAGAGCCGGCACTGGCATTGGGCATCCTGTTGGTGGGCTGCTGTCCTGGCGGCGTGTCGAGCAATATCATGTCGTACCTCTGTCACGGCGATGTAGCCTTCTCCGTGGGCATGACCTGTGCCTCTACCCTTCTCGCTCCCGTGATGACACCGTTGCTGATGGAGCTGACGGCTGGCGAGATCATCGAAATCGATGCCATCGGTATGTTCCTGAACATCCTTATCGTGACCATCATCCCTGTCGCCATCGGCTGTTTCCTGAATTATACTTATTCCCGTCGCAAGAGTTTTCCAACTGTCCAGTCGCTGATGCCCGGCCTGAGTGTCACCTGTCTGGCTTGTATCGTCGGTGGTGTCATCTCCACCGTTCACGACGACCTTGTGGCCCGCGGCCTGATGCTCTTCCTCTGGACCTTTGCCGTGGTCTTCTGCCATAACACACTGGGCTATATCCTTGGATACACCGCTGGCAGCCTGGCCCGTTTCAGCACCGCCAAGAAGCGCACCATCAGCATCGAGGTGGGCATGCAGAACGCAGGCTTGGCTACCGTCCTCGCCGGCACCTTCTTCGCCGCCCAGCCTCTCTCCGTGCTACCCTGCGCCATTTCATGCGCCTGGCATAGCATCAGCGGCACCATCCTCGCCGGCCTGTTCCTGCGGCGCGACAAGCACATCGCAAGGTAGATGAGAGACTATCCCGACCAGATGACACCCGAGCAGGCACGGACGTTTCGTGACGACGTGCTGAACATCGTCAGTCAGATACCCCATGGCCGCGTCACCACCTACGGCCATATCGCCGCCCTGGCAGGCTGGCCCAGCCACTCGCGGATGGTTGGTCGCACACTGCGCTATACGCCTGAGGCGGAACAGCTTCCCTGTCATCGTGTCGTGAACAAAGAAGGGCGCACCGCCCCCGGCTGGAGCCGCCAGCGCCCGTTGTTGGAAGCCGAAGGCATTACTTTCAAGCCCAATGGTCATGTAGATATGCAGAAGCACCTTTGGGAGCCCGACCTATGCTCGCCTGCCTAAGCAAGAACTTGAGGAAGTGGTGTTATTGTATTTTTATGATGATTCGCCGATATGCCACTAACCAGAAAGGCCCGTCATCGTGGACTTCGCAGATGACGTGGAGGGTCTGGCCTGTGGCATCAGCAGGGATGATAACAATGGTTACAGGCTGGTTCACATTGTTGACGATGGCTTCTACTGTTCCTATCTCAGGCTGCTGCCACCAGCTGAAGTGGAGGTTGTCGCCATCGGGGTCGGAAGAGCGGGAGGCATCGAGGGGGACGGTCTCGCCAGCCTTGGCCGTGATGTGAACAGGTTTTATACCCTTGCTGCGACCGATGACCACCTGCGGGTTACGGTTTCCCCTGCCCTCGTCGGCCCACTGCATGCGGGCTGTGAAGTCGTTCATCTCGTCGGGATAGAAGCGTAGCTTATAGTCCACGGAGATGCTGCACACAGGTTCCTGCCAACTGGTCCAGGCCGTAGTGAGCGAGTCGGGGCAGAGGCCGCGCTCGTGGTAGCCTGCCCAGCCAGCCTGCTGCGGGTCTTCGGGGTCGTTGAGCCCGTTGGGCATCACGTAGAGGAAGCTCGGCGTGTCGCCCTCCACGCCCCATTTGTAGTCGGGATATTCGCGGCCCAGGGCACCCTTGCCCTGAATATCTTGTTGGTGCTGCTGCCAGTTGATCTTGCCCTGCTCACACTGCTCCTGCCACGTACCCTCGTCCCAGATGAACTGCAGGTCATCGCTGAAGTCTCGCCGGAGCCACTGGTGAGAGCTACGGGCGCGGTCCATACGGTGGGCATAGTCCATATCCTGGTCGGTGATGGTGTAGATGCGGAACTTGCGGACGAAGTTTCTCACTTCGTCATCCGTGCGCGACTGCCTCACCCGCCAGATGGCCTGCGCCAGCGTGTTCGCCCCACCCCACGCAGCCACGTAGATGGGCCGCGGGTCGTCCTCATCGGCCAGACGAATCAGCAGCTCGCTGCCCGGCGAATCGTTGTGCTCACCGATGGAGCGGATGCCGCCATTGATGCTACCCATCACGGCTCGGCTGCGAATGTAGTCGGCACTGGGCCAGTAGCCAAGGTGCTGCTGCTTGTTCTCCTTCGCCAACGGCATGAACTTCCGCTGGCCGGAGCGCTTCATCAGCTGCGGCACGTCCTTGCGGTAGGCTTCGATGACACGAAACAGATACTGCGCCCATTCCTTCGGATAAGGGTCACAGTTCCAGCCCACCGACGTTATCAGTGCCTCAATCTCGAAGAGGTCGGCATAGGCCATCAGCCTCACCATCGACTCCATATCGTCAGGCTCCACGTCGGCCGGCGCGATGTCGGTACACACCACGAGGCGCGGCTTCAATTCTGTCTGTGCCGCCCAACCTGCTGTCGGCAGCGTCAGCAGCAGCCATAAAGCAAGCTTCTTCATTCGCTTGTCGGATTAGTAACCTAAGTCTTCGCCGACAAGGACTACCGTGTGTTTACCGCGCGGCGAATTGCGCAGGAAGTGGACGTAGTTGCAAATGCTCTCGGGTGAGTTGCAGTTGTGGCAGACGCCGTCCACCTGACAGGGCGTCTGGATGTCGAAGCGGGCGGCATTGACGGGCGAAGCCGTGCTGCGGGCACGCTGCAGGGCGGCCTCGACGGTCTGTGCCACCTTGTTCAAGCCAATCACAAAGATGACCTTCTTCGGGCCCCACGTGATGGCCGCCACGCGATTGCCGTTGCCATCGATGTTCACGATGACACCGTCCTCGCTGATGGCGTTGGCGCTCGACAAATAGACATCGGCCGTGAAGGCGCGCTCGTAAATCCTCACCACCTCCTCACGGTCGGTCACGAGGTCGCGGTCGAGCACCTCTAATGTTCCGCGGTCTCTGAGTGCCTGCGGGATACCCATATCGCGTATGGTCATCGAACCGCCCCACGTCACGCTGCTGCCGTCGGCTATTAGTTCCGACACTTTACTCACTGCCTCTGCCGCCGTCGGGCAGTAGAAGGCTTCCATGTTGCGGCGCTTCAAGCTCTTGATCATCCGCTCTGCCAGCCGCTGGTTTCTTTGTTCTTTTGGTGTCATATTGGAAAGGTGTGGCGCGATGCTATGCCCCACGGGTGCAAAGTTAGCAGAAAAAGCGGAAATGGCCAAACATTAGCCGTAAAAATCGCACCGAGAGCGGTCGGCGCTCTCGCGTGCGCGCACAGTAGTTGTCAATCACACTTTTCAACCTGCACTTCTTTTTTTCTTTCCCTTCCCAACGCGCGCGAGAAGTTTTTTTAACGACAACTATAACAACCAGGACAACTTTTTTGTATCAATATTACGGCCGACAACAGGCCATTTTCTCCTTGTATTCCAGCATCAGCTCATCGGCAAGATACTCGTCACTTCGGCAGTGCATATCTGCCACACCCTCACTCACGAACTTATAGGTGTCGGAATCATAAAAGAATTGCAGGGCATCCTCCAGCGGCATATCCGACTCATTGGCAAAGATTGCTACAATCCTTGCATATTTCATTTGCAGTATCGTCTTGTTCGCTTCCATAGATACAGCCTCATGCCAAAGCCCCCCTCTCCTTCAAGACTTCAGTAAGTTCCTCTACAAGATAGTCCTTACTGAATATATGCAACACGTCGTAGCAAGGCAAAATATAATCGGTCAGCACTCCCGACGAGCGTAATGCCCCATAAACCTGGGATGCACTCTTACCAAGCGAGTCAGCCAGACTGCCCACGCAGAATGTGATAAAGTCCAAATGCTCTGTCCTCATTTTCCAATTTGTTCTTATCGGTTGCAAATTTACAAAACATTTCCCATTCCATCAACATTTTTTCTTCCATTTCTTTTGTTTTTCGATAAAAAGCCTTATCTATGCACCGTATTCTTGCAAAAGCAAGCGACCTTAAAGGGTCGAGCGCTATAAGACGAGAGATTGACCTATATTCCTCACAAATCGGTCGTCAGACCGAAAAAGTTGTCCAAAGCTATCTAAGTTGTCGTCTTTATCAATTGACAACAGTTTTCTTCCCTTTCCAGATATACAGGCCGGCAGGGAGGCCATCGAGCGAGGTGGCATTGCGACGGAGGCAACGACCGTCAGGGGTATAGACATCGGATGACGTCGGTAGGGTCTGGCTGTCAGCGACGCCCGTATCATGGCCGACAGGCTGGATGCCGATAATCATGTCCTGGTAGAAGTTGAACTGATAGCCGGGCGGGTCGAGCAGGTCGATGTCGTAGTAGCCATCCTCGTGGCCGTACCATCCCCAGTTGACGTGAACCAGGCCTTCTTCGTTGCAACCGTCGATGACGAACGAATGGGCGTAGATGCCCTCCGTGAAGCTGATGCTGATGGCCTCGTAGAAGATGGGACGGCCCTGCGACAGTTCCTCGCGAATCATCTGTAGCCATTCGGCGCGGCTGTAGTCGCTGCGCATCTTGGTTTGCATCTTTTCGCCGTCGTAGTGGAAGTACTTGGCGAGGGCATCGGCGGCGGTGAAGTTGGTGGAAAATGAAAAGGTCTTCTCAAACAGCATATTGCTGGCCACGGCACAGTGATAGAGCAGTTGGGCTACGGCACGGCCCTGGGTTTCGGTGTATTCGCCGCTGTAGTCGTCGATCATATTGTCCCAGTCGTAGGTGGCTTCCGAGAAATCGACGGCAAAGGTGTGGGAGTCGGTGCTCGCCATCGGATAGACAACGCTGCCCGTGCCCTCGCCCCTTTCGGGCCAACGATGGTAGCGCATAATCTGACCCATAGCAACAGCCACACAGCCTACACGACAGTGCTGTTCGTCGGGTTGGTAGCCGCCCCAAGGAGCTGGCGACTTCAGCGGACACATGAAATTATAGGGGGCACGCTGGCCCCAGGTTGAGGTGAGAAGCGGGGTGGCTGACGGTGGGTAACTGTCGGCGTATGATGCAGCACAAACCAACAGCGGCAACATTAGGCCAAGGATGCTTTTCATAACAGGTAGCCGTGCTTCTTTAATTGGATTTCAAACTTCTTCAGATCCTCGGTCTTGACCATAATGCGGTAGTTCTCGGCGCGGATGACAATCTGGCGCAGTACGGGGTCGGTGGTGACGAGCTGGACGAGGTCGCGATTCTCGGGATCGAGGGTGTAGCGCTTGTAGCTCTGCTTGTCTTCCTTGAGCGGATGGCAGTGCTGCAGCAGCGACTTGAAGAACTGTTCCCAAAGCGGTGGCAGCTCGTCGGAGATGAACTGCCGGAAGATCTTGATTTTGCTCTCCACGTCGGCCTTCGTGTGGCAGTTGGCGAGGAACGAGAGTGCTGACGTCTCGAAGCGGTTCTTGGAGATGGGCACGCTGGTGTCCTTCAGCAGCTGGGCATAGGGGTTTGGTTCGACGAGCGAGCGGATGATGAGCCGCTCGGGGTCGAGTTCGAAGTAGGCGATGTGTTCCTGCTCGGGTGCATCGTATTCGTCGGTCAGGCCGAGAGCGTAAAGACCAAGGGGGGTGAGTCGGATGAATTCCAGGGAATCGAAGGGCGACAGGCCTAAGTTTCTGTCTTCGTTGATGGCAATCTCGGCAACGCCGACACTGGCCATCAGGAAAGCACACACCTGCAGGCCCGTGAAGCCGAACTCCATCGCATAGCTGTTGGCGGCAATGATTTTACCCGTGTATTCATTGGTCATCTGCGTGCTCGACTGCTCGTCGTTGGGGTGGAACACGAGGGTGGTGAAGCGTTGGCTGTTCTCACCGTTCTCAATGCCATAGATCTTCAAATAGATGTCGCGTATGCTGACCCACCGTTCGGGCTCCTCGCGAAGCCAGGTGAACATAATGTTGCAGAGCTTGTCGTGACGGCCGTAGTTGGTCATCTGCTGGCGCAGTCCCTTGATGTGTGGATAGAGCAGGTTGACAAGCCAGTAACTGATGCGCTGGAATCCGCTGAAGAAACTACACAACAAATCTTCGTATGTGGGGTTCCCCGTCTTGACGAGGAACTCCTTGGTGAGCGTCAGCAACTGGATGTAGGAGAAGGCGCGCAGATTGGCCCGGAACTCCGTCGTGTCGCCAGGGAAGAACTCGGTCAGTGCCAGCTTCTTCTGGGCGCGTTTCATATCGGCTGTACCTACACCTTTCTTCTTCAGCGGGAACTCGCCTTGCTGGTAGAGTCCGCAGAAAAGTTGGTAGTGAGCCAGACTTTCGGCCTCGAAGTTAATAGTGCGGTAATGGCCTTCGGGCAGCTGGTTGAGTCCTACCTCCTGGTCAAAAGCCTCTGGGAAGAAGAGGGGCAGGAAGATGGCGTGAACGGCGGGGCTGACGGTGATATAGCTCTCGTAGTCGCGATAGCCGTAGCGCCCCACCTCGGCAGAGCGGAAGCTGCCGGTGGTGAACCAGCCATACTCGCGCTTGTTCCAGACAATCCTGTCACTGTAGTAATAGTACGACCGCTCCATACTGAACAGGTTGTTGGTGGTCTTGAGAATCTGCTTGGCTTCCTTTTGGGTGACAAACAGTTTGAAGAGCACCGTGCGCCACAGTTCCCTAAGCCCGTCGCTCATCGAGTCAACATACATCTGAAGGTTGTGGTCGCTGGCCAGAATGAGTGCTATCCCTTGCGCAATGCCGGCTTTCGACGTATTGCTCTTCATCATCAGCGTGGCCTCGGTAGCCTCTACGACACGACCGTTTCGGGTTGTGCGCAGAATCTTGCCGTACCCGCTGAACCACGGACTGAACGCTTCTGCGTAGGTGAGCAGCTGGTTTTTGTTGCAGCGGCTCTCCAAGAGGCTCGCGATAGTGCTCCATTGGTCGGCAGTAGGCTCTTCGAGCACGAGATTAGGCAGTGTGGGTATGCTGTCTCCGAATAAGTTTTCTTGTGGCATATTTCAATCACTCTTCACTTTTCATTTTTCACTCTTCACTTCTCACTTCCAAAGATGTATTTGATGTCTTCCTCTGTCAGTCGCTTCGTAATGGCCGAGTCGCCCGTAATGAGACTGTCGGCCAGGTCTTTCTTCTGCTGTTGCAGCAGGCGGATTTTCTCTTCGATGGTGTCGCGGGTAATGAGGGCGTAGCTCATGACCTTGGCCTTCTGTCCGATGCGGTGCAGACGGTTGATGGCCTGCTCCTCGGCAGCCTTGTTCCACCACGGTTCGAAAATATAGACGGTGTCGGCCACGGTGAGGTTCAGCCCTACCCCACCCGTCTTCAGCGTCATCAGCAGGGCGCGGCAGCCGGCGTCGTTCTGGAATCGCTCGATGACGGCACGGCGGTCGCGGGTAGAGCCGGTCATCGTGGCGTAGTCGATGCCAAGTTCCGTCAGCCGCTCGCCCACCAGTTCGATGCCGGCGATGAAGTTGAAGAAGATGACCACCTTATGGCCACCTGCGACAGCCTCCTCTACCTGTTCGCAGAGCAGCGGAATCTTGGGTGAGGCAATGGCCCCGTCGCTGAGGCTCTCGGGCACGGAGGCAATACGGCGCAGTTCGGAGAGTGCCTGGAACATCATCATCTGCGACTTCTCCAAGCCCTGCGTCTTGATGCTCTGCTGGATGGCCTGCTGGTAGTAACGGCGGCGCTCCTCGTAGAACCGCTGGTGGTCGCTCTCCATCTCGACGTAGAGCGTCTGCTCCATGCGGTCGGGCAGCTCTTTCAGCACGTCTTTCTTCAGGCGGCGCAGCATAAACGGGAAGATCTTTCGGCGCAGCGCCTCGGTGGCTTCCTTGTCGGCTCCGTGCTGGATGGGACCGGCATACTGGCGGTTAAAGTCGTCTATCGAGCCAAGCATGGCCGGATTGAGGAAGCGGTAGAGCGAGTACAGCTCCGTCAGGTTGTTCTCTATCGGCGTGCCGCTGAGTGCGAGGCGGTGACGGCCATTGAGCAGCAGCACGGCCTGCGTTGTCTGCGACTGCAGGTTCTTGATGTTCTGGCTCTCGTCGAGGATGATGTAATGGAACTCCTGTTCGCGGAACTGCTCAATGTCGTTGCGCACTAAGGCATAGGTGGTCAGAATGAGCTGTTGCTTCATCGCCTCCTTCAAGTCGCGCTGCGTGCCGTAATAGGTGTAGTAAGTCAGCTGGGGCGCAAACTTCTTCAGCTCGTCCTGCCAGTTGAACAGCAGCGAGCGCGGCATAATGATGAGGGAAGAAGACCCACCCCCGGCCCCTCCCTGTGAGTGAGGGGAGTAGTTACCTTCTTCGTTGGTGCTATCTGAGCTTGGAGTATTTGCTCCCCTCCCTTTACGGGAGGGGCCGGGGGTGGGTCTATAGACCTTCGTCAGCATCGTGATGGTCTGCAGCGTCTTTCCCAAGCCCATATCGTCGGCCAGACAGCCGCCGAAGTTATTGTCGTAGAGATAGTTAATCCATTTGACGCCCTCCTTCTGGTAGTTACGCAGCTTGGCGTTGACGCCAGTCGTCGAGAGCCGCTTCGAGGCGAGCTGGTTGAAGCCCTCATAGAACTCGCGGTAGTGCTCGAAGGTTTTTCCTTCAAGTTTTTCCGCCAGCAGGCTCTCAATCTCGGGTAGGTCGAAGAACGACACTTTTACTTTATCGCCCTTTTCCACCTTGCGGAAGATACGCTCCAACCGCTGCACGTAGTGCTCGTCGATAAGGCCGCGCTGGCCGTCGCTCAACGTGACGTATTTCTGTTTCTTGTATTGGGCAAGGAACGTCTTCAGCGACATCTCCTCGTCGCCCAACATAATGGTGGCCGAACCTTCGAGGAAGTCGATGCCCGACGACAGCTTGAGGTTCATTTTCGGCTGTACGGGCTTCACCTTGTACTCCTTCAGGCGCTCGGCACCAAGCAGCTGATAGCGGCGCACCAACTGCGGCAGAGCCTGCAACAAGAAAGGGCCGGCCGTCTCTTGTGGGATGATGAACTCGCCGCCGTCATCCCATACGTCCTTGGCTGCCGTTTTCGTAGGCGCGTAACTGATGATGGTCTTGCGCAGTTCGGCTTCGTCCAGCATCTCGTCAGTATGCACGATGCGGCGCAACAGCACCTGATGCTCCATCGTCAGCGTGGCTAAGCAGGTCAGGTCGAAGCGCTGGGCAAAGTCGGCGTCAGTGCCTGGCAGGGTGTGTATCAGCCGCAGGTAAAGAGCCATATCGGCATCCACCTTCTCGATGATAATCGTGGGTACGGTCTCCACCGTCTGGTCGCTGCGCACGAGCACATAGTCCTCATAGTCGAGTCCCACGTTGTCGATGTAACTGTAGAAGACCGACAGGTATTGCTCCAAGAGCGAGTGTGGAAACGTCTCGTTGAAGAACCCGATACGTAGGTAGTTCTCACCCAACGATGCAATGGGGCAGATGGTGTCGCCGACCAAAGCAAAGACATCGCTCAGCAGTTGGAAAGGCTGTGCCTGCTTCCCTTCGCAGCGGGCGTAGAGTATAGGGGTACACAGATCCTTGCTTGCAACGATGCAAACCGCAATGGTGGCTGGCACTTCGCTGACTTTCAAAGGATTCAACTCCGCATCGACCAGGTTGTTGCATCTCAGCAGGGCAAACAACAGGTAAGGGTAGTCGTGCAGACGGATGCCCTGCTCTACATCCGTGTCCCAGCTGATGCGCATGGCCTGCTCCTGACGGATGTTGTCGATGATGCGCAGCACGTTGAACGTCTCGCCTTGGTACTGCTTGTAGTCAGGTGTGACGGCATTGCCGTTCTCGTCAACGACAGTGACCGCCGCACCGCGTTCAAACGTCAGACGGAACAGCACGTTCGTCTTGCCCCGTCCCTTCGACATGTCTGTTGCACGGAACGCGGTCTTATGGAATTGGCTCAGGAAATCGTTCATTTTATTGGAAGACGAAGTTCTCCAGCGAACAGATGGACTGATCTTTAGTTTCAGACAGGAATTTGAAGAAGATGGCGTGCTTGCCTGTCAGTTCTGACAAGTCGGGCAGAGGAACCGTCAGCTCAACGGGCGTTCCGGCAGGCATATCGGCCTTCAACTCTATCTTACCCAGCGGTCGTCCGCCCTGTGAGACCCAGGGGCGGTCGGCTATCACCTCAATGGTGCCGTCAATGCCCTCAGGAATGAGGGTTAGCAGCAGTTGCACGTCTTTTTTGCCGTTGGTAGCGGTGAAGTTGAAGTACTTGTAGCCCACGATGGAGCCATCGGTATTGTTGACCACGGGGTTAGAATTAACGGTCAGGTCGTAGGCGTTCTCCTTGAACGGTTCGCCAGGATAGCGGACGGCTTGTACAAACGAGCCGTAGAACTTGTTGTTGGGCCAGTTGTGCTCAGCCGCCTTCGGGCCTGTGTACCAACAGGCGATGCCGGCCGAATGGCGCTCCAACGGATTCAGTCCGTCGAGTGCGAAGCCCTCGGAGGTGTATTCGCCCTCGCTAATCTCAACCTTGCCGCCAGGACCCTCTTCCACCTTCACGTCGATGGGAGCCACCATAGCCTGACGGGAATATTCGTCGGTGCCGGTCTGACGGTGATAGAAGACGTACCACTGACCGTTCACCTCGCAGATGGAGCCGTGGGTATTGCCGTCGGGTGTTGCCGAGGCGATGACGTTGCCCTGCTCGTCCTTCTCACGGGCACGACCGTCGATAATGGTGCCGCCGTAGGTCCAGGGACCGAGCGGGTGGTCACTGTAGGCGTATGCCAGCGTGTAGTTTGATACGGGCAGCCCGAACTCGCCATTCTTTGTGAACCGGCTATAGATAAAGACGTACTTGTCCTTGATCTTGCGGATGCTGGAGGCCTCGAAGAAGCTGAACTCTCCCTCCTGGTTGCGACCGCTGATCATGTCCTCCACAATTTGCGTGCCGGGCTTTACCGTTGCCATCGTTGCGGGGTCGAACTCAGCCGCGTAAGAGCGCTCGAAACCCCAATAGCCATAGACGCGCCCGTCATCATCGACAAAGACTGCGGGATCGAACTGTAAGACACCGTCCACCTGGTTAGGATTGTCCTTGTTCCAATTGCACACCTCAAAAGGTCCGTCAGGACGGTCGCTCTTGGCTATCAGACCATTGCGAAAGCCCGTCTGGTCGTTGGGAAACAGATAGTAGGTCTTCTTTCCCGTACTGTCTGTCACCAGGGTGACGTCCGGGGCGTACAGCACATCGGCAGTGCCTGCTGAGTCGAAGGGTTCGCCGTTGGCATTCTTGTCAACAACGAGTATTATGCCGTCGTAGCGCCAGCGGCTCAGGTCTTCCACAGGAGCCGACCACACCACCTGGTCTCGGCCGCAGTATCCTGTAATCATATTGTCGTGTGAGCCATAGAGATAGACGCGATGCTTCCCTGGCTGATCAGGGTCTTCGAAAACGTAGGGCTCACCGTCGGGGATGTGCTCCCAGAGCGGAAGAAAGGGATTGCCGACGGTTGACTGTTCTAACTTGGTTGCTTCTGCCTGTTGTGTACAGGACAATGTCATCATTGCGCAGCAAGAGACCGCTGCAAGTTTCAGGGTTCTGTTCTTCATATTGGTCTGTTTTTTTAGATGTCATAGCGGTTTGGTATTCTCGAACTGGACGCGATAGGGCCACTGTTCGTTGTTCTGACTCCACGATGAGGCATCCCTGTTGCGGTCCCAGGGGTGTTGCCAGTGCTGCGTGGGAGCACCCATGACAACAAAGAACAGGTTGGTGCAACCCGTGGGGACAGCCAGTTCGGCGGTACCCTCCTTGTCGGCCTTCACCTCACCGTATGTGCGTGTGCCGTCAGACTGGAGAGCCACGAAGGCGTAGCGCCATCCGGCATACTGCTTTCTGACATAGTGGTAGCCCTCGGCATCGGTCAGTCCCGTAAAGTTGGCCTTGACGACGGTGCCAGCTGCCGGTCGTTTCATGTTGATGATGGCATAGCCGTAGTTCTGTATGCAGTGGGCGGAGTCTGCCTGATAGGTGGCCGTAGCGGCATCGACGATTTTCAGGTAGTTCTTGTGCTGGCCAATGCGGTGGCTGGCACGTTGGCGGACACCGTCTATATCCCAGGTAGCCATACGCATATATCCCTCCATCAGTTCGTCATTGAACTGTTCCTGAGTGAGTTTGTTTATGCGCTTGTAGGTCTGAACAGGATCTTCCGACTTGTTTGAGGCCCGCCACAGACGGCCAATGAAGTCGCGTCCGTTCTTCATCGTCCACCAGTCCTGTATGTAGCAGCAGGCATAGCGCCAGTCCTCGTGCAGCAGGTTCAGGTGGTGAGCAGTCAGGTGCTGTTCGAAATATTCGCCGTCGGTAAACTGACGGTCGGGGAATATCTGATAGGCCTGCCAGTCGGCGCAGCTCTCCCACCAGCCGCAGTCACCGCCGCCGTCGCCGTTAAAGCCCCACCCGTAGCCGTGGTCGCTGCCTAAGTCGGCTCCCACCAGATACTGGAAGGTGTGGCCCACCTCATGGGCGATGGTGTGACCGCCACGTGCGTTGGCCGCCCAGGGGTTGAAGTGGCCGATGCCCGTCTTGCCCCATGTGCCGCTGGCCTCCTGTCCGTCGGTGCCCGATGCGTCGGCGCGCCACTCTTTCTGGTAGGGTATGTAGAGTTGTATCTTGTAGTTGTCGGTAGTGGATTTCCCCGGTACGACGAAGCCCAGTTCACCGGCATACATGTCCCAGCACTTCTCGGCGACTTCAAGCACATAGGCGGCTGAAGTTACGTTGCCGTCGCCAGGATATTGTATCTTTGCCGGATTGCTGCCGTAGCGCACGTCCCAGAACACGGCGAAGTGTTCGCTCTCCATCGAGTGGGCAAAGTTATAGCCCGAGGTGGCCTTCTGGTTTTCATAGTTCGTCCCGTTATAGGTGTAAGGCTTCAGCAGGTAGCGTCCGGGATAGGCAAACGACATGTCGGCCTTGTCGGCCTGCAGTGCCTGTGTCCTGGTTGCCGTGGGCAGGTAGATCTTCACCTGCGAGGTCTTCACCTCTATCGAGTCGGCATCCTTGATGTTCAGTGCCGTGTTGCGCTGGAATCGGTTGTCGTAGCGTATCCATAGCGTGTCCTGAGCTGAGATACCCAGGGGGACGGAAATGAAGATGGAAACGAAAACAAAGACTTTGACTATGCTTTTTATCATGATGATGTCTGTTTTACTTGATGATAACTTTCTTGCCGCCAATGATGTACATGCCACGGGCGGGTGATGTTACCCGCCGTCCCTGAAGGTCGAAAATGAGGTTGCTGTCGTTCCTGTCCAGACATACCCCACCGATACCGGTGGTCATAGTGAGGTCTTCTCCGACACCGTTGACATAGAAGTGCAGCGGCTGGCGATCACCCTGACTGGCATCTTCTATCCAACTGCTGAATCCAGGGCGTGTGACAGGCTCGGTCAGCTGGTAGAACAGACTCTGGTCGCCGAGCATATAGCGCGGACTGCTGACAACAGACACGTTCTGGGCATAGTAGGTGCCGCGAAGACGCAGGCGTACCTGATTGCTCTCCGAGCGCAGGGCGGCATTCTTGGGAACCACCTGTCCGCTCTCCATCGACACGTTGGCAATGGCATAGAGAGGGCCTTTCACCTTCGCGCTGCCATAGATGACGGTGGTTTCGCCGTTGGCGTCGATGTCCGGCTCGCGCGTCGGCTTGATGATATAGTGGACGCCGGCCTCAAGTACCACGTCGTCGGTATCGAGCGCTACGGTCTGGAACTCCACCGTAGGCGTGTCACCGTCGGTGACAGACTGATAGACGGCGAGCTGGGTCCCGTCTCCAAAGGTGTCAAGCACCTGACGGCCAGTCAGCGAGAAGGGCACGGTGATGCTGTTCCACTGATCTTTTGCCAGACTGCGCCTGAAGGCCAGCAGCCCGTGGTTAACAACATACTTGCCGGCAAACGCCGTGCTGTCCTCGTCGAGGGCAAAACGCGTCAGCGACTGCAACCGCATGGTGACGGACTCCAGGTTGAACGTGTCTTTCCCTGCAATGAGGCTGCCGTCTTTGGGATAGAGTTTCACACTTCCTCCATCGCTGTTTGTAACGAGACGGAACACGCGTTTCTGACCGTCGGTGACAGCCAGGTTGCGGGCTGCCTGCAGAGTGGCGATGCGGCTGGTCTGAGCCGTAGATACGGCGGGCATCATCAGTAGTAGGAACAAGAGCTTCTTCATTTGCGTTTTGTCTTATTGTCTATTTGGCGTCGTCATTTCGGGCGTAATCAGTTATTGGCTGCAAATTTATAATAAAGAATGCGAACTACCAAGCAATTTGCATTCTTTTTTTCATTCATAATCGAGTATATTTTTGGCAGGTTCTGGAAAAGTGTGTATCTTTGTGGCGAAATTGCGACCATCTGCAATTGTGCAATCTGAAGACTATGACCTATTCGGAATTTTGGCAGCCGCTGACGGCGGTATATGACGAGGGGGAAGCGAGAGCCGTCGCCCAGATGGTGATGGAGGTACACTTCGGGCTTACCATGGCCGATGTGCTCTGCGGACGGATGGGAGACGAGGCGGAGCTGCTACAGTTACAACGGCGGCTGCTGACAGGCGAGCCGGTGCAGTACGTTCTGGGCTTAGCTGAGTTTTGCGGGCGGCAGTTCCATGTTGAGCCGGGCGTGCTGATACCACGGCCTGAGACAGAGGAGCTTTGCAGATGGGTCATAGAGGTTGCGGAAAGGGGGAAAGACAGATGCACCATCCTCGACATTGGCACGGGCAGCGGCTGCATAGCCACCACGCTGGCGCTTGACCTGCTTGCCCAGCCCGCGAGTGTTGTGGCCTGGGACCTCTCAGATACTGCGCTGCTTGTAGCCCGTAAGAACGCAGAACGGTTAGGTGCCAATGTGAGTTTCGTAAAGCAGGATGCCCTCTGTCCGACCGACGACCAGGCCTGCTGGGACATCATTGTCAGCAATCCGCCGTATGTCTGTGAGCATGAAAAGGCACGGATGGAGCGTAACGTGCTGGATTACGAGCCTGCCGAGGCGTTGTTTGTGCCTGATGACGACCCTCTGCTGTTCTACCGTAACATTGGCCACTATGCTGCCCGTGCATTGAAGCATGGCGGCAGCCTGCTGTTTGAGGTCAACGCCTTGCATGGCAACGATACGGCCAGACTGATGGCAGCCATGGGGTTCGGACACGTAGAGACACGCACCGACCTCTTTGGGAAGGAGAGATTTGTTTTTGCATCCAAGATATGAAAGAAGTTACCGAACAGGGAGCTTACCTGCAGTTGGCATCGCTCTGTGCAAAGGCCGAGCACTGCCGTCATGAACTGATGGAGAAGATGCACCGTTGGGGTATGTCCGACGAGGCACAGGCCCGTGTCATCGCACGTCTTGCCAGTGAACGCTATGTTGACGATGAGCGTTATGCACGTGCCTTTGTCCTCGACAAGATACGTTACAACAAGTGGGGGCGCCGCAAAGTGGAGCAGGCTCTCTGGATGAAGCATATAGACAAAGACATCCAGGAACAGGTGCTCGGAGAGGTCGGTGCCGAAGAGTATCTGCGGGTACTCCGCCCCCTGCTGCAGCAGAAACGGCGCAGTGTGAAGGCCTCTAACGACTACGAGCTGAACCAGAAGCTTGTGAAGTTCGCACTTGGCCGTGGGTTTACCTTTGACATCATCCGCCAGTGTGTGGACGGTGACATGGATGAGGCCGATGGGGAAGATTAGTTTCTGGCACCGTCTGCTCGACCTTGTCGCGCCCCGGCTCTGTGTAGCATGCGGTCGTCGGCTGGCTCCCTCGGAACAAGTCCTTTGTGCTGTCTGCAACATGCACCTGCCACGAACAGGATTCCAGCATCAGGCTATGGACAACGTCATGGCCCGCTTGTTCTGGGGCATCATCCCTGTTGAGAGGGTGGCCGCACTCTTCTATTACGAGGCTGGTTCCAAAACGAGTAACATCCTTTACGACCTGAAGTACCACGACCATCCCGAGATAGGAGTAGTCATGGGACGAATGGTGGCGCGTGAGTTCAACGAGGCCGGCTTCTTCGAAGACATCGACATGATTATTCCCGTGCCGCTGGCCAAAAGCCGTCAGCGACACAGGGGGTACAACCAAAGCCGGGAGATAGCCAAAGGCATCAGCCTCGTCACTGGACTGCCCATCAATGACTATGTCGTGCAACGCATGAAGTTTGAGAAGAGCCAGACACAGGTAGGCCGCTGGGAGAGGCAGGAAAATGTTGCCAACGTCTTTGAAGTGAAAGATACGAAAAACCTGCGCGGGCGGCATATCCTGCTGGTGGACGATGTTGTCACCACCGGTGCCACAATGGTGGCCTGTGCCCGCGAAATACTAAAAGCAGGCGACGTGAGGATAAGCCTCCTGTCGCTTGGCTTTGCCAAGTCGTGGTGATGTTAAAAGCAGCTTATACCGCACTGTAGCCCGTAGTGGCGATGGTGCGCATGACATCCTTGATGTTCAACTCGGAGTACCCGTTCTGTTCTATCTGGCGTGAGTTCTGCTCCAGCACGGCCTTCTCCTGTTCGTTGTTGTTATAGGTCACGAACTTGCCCTTGGCCTCGGCAATGAACCAGCCAACGAGAGCTACTGCGATGAAAGCTACAATTGCAATGATAGTAGTCATATCTCTTCTGTATTTAGATGTATCTAACCAATTAAGGAAATTGCCGGAATCCCAGCAATTTCCTTATTCGAAGTACCCAGAGCCGGGGTCGAACCGGCACGGGTTGCCCCACTGGTGTTTGAGACCAGCGCGTCTACCGATTCCGCCATCTGGGCTTCAAAAGCGGTGCAAAGGTACTAAGAAAAATTGAACTGACAAAAAGTTTCAGCTAAAAATATTAAAAATACTTGCATTTGTCAATATAAATGCGTAACTTCGTCCCCGAATTGCTAACTTTATCAAGAATGGAAATATCAGAAAAACATTTTGGAGTGATTCTTGCTGGGGGAAAGGGCAGACGGCTGTGGCCATGTAGCCGTGAGCATAAACCCAAACAGTTTATTGATTTCTTCGGAACGGGCCACACACAGTTGCAGCAGGCTTTCGACCGGCTGGCACGCATCATACCGCAACAAAATATCTATGTCAGTACGCAGGTAGAGTATGCCCATTGGGTGACGGAACAGCTGCCGGAGTTATCTGCCGACAATGTATTGGCCGAACCCGTGGCACGCAACACAGCTCCGAGTGTAGCATGGGCAGCCTACCGCATCTCACATATCTGCCCGGATGCACAAGTCATCATGATGCCGTCGGACCAGGCTGTATTCGGTGATGACCTTTTCGAGCGTAACGTCAAGGAGTGTCTCGACTTCGTAGCCCAAAAAGACTGCCTGGTAGCCTTGGGGGTTCACCCCACGCGTCCAGAGCCAGGCTACGGCTATATCCAGATGGGCGAGGGGGCCGGTCCTGATGATCTGTACCATATACAGTCGTTTACCGAGAAACCGGAACGTGACTTTGCACGAATGTTCGTAGAAAGCGGTGAATTCCTGTGGAATACCGGCATGTTCCTGTCTAACGTCAGGAATTTGGTTAACAGCCTACGCAAAATATTACCCGTGGTATTGCGACTGATAGATAAGGAAGACATGTCGATAACGCTGGACGAAGAACGCACGTTTGTCAAAGAGAACTTCTCGAAATTTCCCAACCTGTCGATGGAAAACGGCATACTCGAGAAGTCACATGAGGTGTATGTCATGAAGTGCAGTTTCGGCTGGGCTGACCTCGGCACTTGGCACTCCATCTACGAAGGCATGCAGAAGAGCGAGGGCGACAACGTAGTCATTGACTCAGAGGTAATGCTCGAAGACTGTCATGACAACATCATCAAGATGCCCCATGGCCATCTTGCCGTTATCAACGGTTTGGAAGGATATATCGTTGCAGAGGCTGGCGATGTGCTTGTCATTTGCAAGAAAGGAGACTCTTCAGCACTCATCCGAAAGTATGTCAACGAAGTGAGGTTGAAATATGGCGATCAGTTTATATAAGAAAAGCAGTAGCTGCGGCTACTGCTTTTTAAATTCGGTGTAGATTCTATTGGCTATCTCTTTGAATTCCTCCTCCGAAAGCTTTAGTTTCTCGCGTCGGAAGTCTGCATCTGCTTCCGACTGCATAGGAATAAGGTGGATGTGGGCATGAGCCACTTCAAGGCCGAGCACCACCTGTGCCACCTTACGGCATGGGAAAGCCTGCTTGATGGCAACGGCCACGCGCTTGGCAAACTGTTGGTAACGGGCCAGCTCGTCGTCAGCCATGTCAAAGAAGTAATCAACTTCGCGGCGGGGAATCACCAGGGTGTGTCCCTTCACCAGTGGGTTAATGTCAAGGAATGCGTAGAACTCGTCGTTCTCAGCGCACTTGTAGCTGGGAATCTCGCCAGCGGCAATCTTACTGAATATATCCATCTTTGTTACATTAATAAGTAATGAGTTATGAATAATTATGATTAGAATTGTCTTGTCGGGTGGTATCTGCCTTGAGTGTAAACATAATTACAAATTACTCATTTCTAATTACTAACTCCAAATTATTACCCTACGGTGATTTTGTCTATGCGCAGCTTGATGGTACCACGGGGAATCTTGATTTCCACCTCGTCGCCCACCTTGTGGTTCAGCAAGCCCTGGGCGATGGGCGTAGTGATGGAAATCTTGCCCTCACGCAGGTTTGCCTCGCTCTCGCTGACAATCGTGTAAGCCATCTTTGCCTTGTTGGCCAGGTTGGTCATCTCCACCTTCGATAAAATCTGGACAGCGTCCGTTGACAGGCGTGAGGTGTCAACAACCTTTGCCTCCGAGATTGCCAGCTTCAGCTGGTTAATCTTTGCCTCCAGATGACCTTGAGCCTCCTTGGCGGCGTCATATTCACTATTTTCACTCAGGTCACCCTTGTCGCGAGCTTCCGCGATGGCGGCCGATGCCTTTGGGCGTTCCACGCTCTCCAGATGCTTCAATTCGGCTAACAGCTTGTCGTAGCCTTCTTGTGACATGTATGCCATGATTCTAATTCTTTTAGTTATTTACTATTTTAGGCAGACAAAAAACAAAAGAATCCCGACGCGTACTCAAATGTCGGAATCCTCAAGCTCTTATGTCTCTGTTATCGAGGGCAAAGGTAGAACTTTTTTTTGACATCGCCAAATTTTCCGCCTTAAAATTCCTTTAATTGCCAAAAAACGGGCCGTCCCCTCGTCTATACAAACCATTCAGGCGATGCTCATCTCTGAGTTCTTTTGTTTTTTTCCAAATATCATATACGTACCTTTTTGCTAATCAAAGAAAATGGAACCATTTAACTCGTTTTTCCCTTCGGTTTCTTCCTGTTCTCGTTTTTTTATATTACCTTTGCAGACGAAACAAGAAGAAAGAATATGTTAGAAGTAAGAAACCTGCACGCCAGGATTGGCGAGAAAGAGATACTGAAGGGTATCGACCTGACGATACGTGACGGCGAGACGCACGCCATCATGGGTCCCAACGGGTCGGGTAAATCGACACTGTCGGCTGTGCTTGTAGGCAATCCGCTGTACGAGGTGACCGAAGGCGAGGCTTGGTTCAACGGAAAAAATCTGTTGGAACTGAAGCCCGAAGAGCGTGCCCACGAAGGACTGTTCCTGTCGTTCCAGTACCCGGTGGAAATTCCCGGGGTGTCGATGACCAACTTTATGAAGGCTGCCATCAACGAGCGCCGCAAGGCACAGGGGCTGGAGCCGATGAACGCGGCAGAGTTCCTGAAACTGATGCGTGAGAAGCGCAAGGTGGTGGAGCTGGACTCGAAGCTGGCTAACCGCTCGGTAAACGAGGGGTTCAGCGGTGGTGAGAAGAAACGCAATGAAATCTTCCAGATGGCCATGCTGGAACCGAAACTAAGCATCCTTGACGAGACGGACTCCGGCCTGGACGTCGATGCCATGCGCATCGTTGCCGAGGGTGTGAACAAGTTGCAGCGGCCTGACACCAGCTGTATTGTCATCACCCACTACGACCGGCTCTTAGAGATGATTCGTCCGCAGTATGTCCATGTGCTCTACAAAGGGCGTATCGTGAAGACCGGTGGCCCGGAACTGGCCAAGCTGATACAGGAGCACGGCTATGACTGGATAAAGGAAGAAATAGGAGAAGAGTAGCGGAATGAGAAATGAGGAATGTGGAATGAGAAATTATGATTACTTCGAGTGAACGGCAATACATAGAATTATACGAGCAGGCACGGGGGATGATCTGCGACCATTCGTCGGAGGTGATGAACGCCCAGCGCGATGAAGCCTTCAGACGCTTTGCATCGGGTGGTTTCCCCACCCGAAAAGTGGAGCGTTATAAGTACACGGACGTGGCGAATCTCTTTGAGCCTGACTACGGTCTGAACTTGAACCGCCTGGACATACCCGTAGATCCCTACAAGGCTTTCCGCTGCGATGTGCCAAACCTCTCGACGAGTCTCTACTTCGTGGTGAACGATGCGTTCTACTCCAAGGCTCTGCCTCAGGTCCATCTGCCAGAGGGTGTCATCATCGGTTCGCTCAGAGAGCATGCCTCGCAACACTACAACCAACTGGCGGTGAAAGACGGCGATGCCGTCACCGACCTGAACACCATGCTGACACAGGACGGTCTCTACGTCTATGTACCACGTAACGTGAAGGTGGACCGTGCCATACAGATTATCAATATCCTGAAGGCTCCTCCTCTTTGGGACAAGACGGGGGGTGAGGCCCTGATGGCCAACCGGCGCGTACTCATCGAACTGGAGGAGGGTGCAGAACTGAAGCTGCTGTTCTGCGACCATACTGCCGACGACCGTCCGTTCCTGACGACACAGGTCATTGAGGCCTTCGTAGGTGAGAATGCCCACCTCGACCTCTACTGTCTGGAAGAGACCCATGCCAAGAACGTCCGCGTGAGCAATGTCTATATCGACCAGCAGCGCGACAGCCGTGTGAACCACAACGTCATCACGCTGCATAATGGCGTAACGCGCAACAAGCTCGACCTGACGCTCTCCGGTCAAGGTGCTGAGTGCGGCTGCTACGGCTGCGTCATCGCCGACAAACAGCAGCACGTCGATAACAACACGCTGATAACCCACCGTGCCACCCACTGCACATCGAACGAGCTGTACAAATACGCGCTCGACGGCAAGGCCACGGGTGCTTTTGCCGGACGGGTGCTCGTTGAGCACGGTGCCCAGAAGACGACGTCGCAAATGACCAACCAGAACCTCTGTGCCACGAAAGAGGCCCGTATGTTCACCCAGCCGATGCTTGAGATCTATGCCGACGACGTGAAGTGTGCCCATGGCTCTACCGTCGGCCAGTTGAACGACGCAGCCCTCTTCTATATGCGCCAGCGCGGTATTTCCGAGCAGGAGGCCAAGACGCTGTTGCAGCAAGCCTTTGTGAACCAGGTCATCGACCTCATCAGCTTAGAGCCGTTGCGAGACCGGCTGCACTACCTCGTCGAAAAGCGCTTCCGTGGAGAACTCAGCAAGTGTGAAGGATGTAAACTATGTAAGTAAGCGGGCTACGCCCTTGTGAAAAGTGAAAAGTATAAATACAAATAAGATACGCGAGGACTTCCCGATTCTGTCGAGGGAGGTGTATGGAAGGCCGTTGGTCTATCTCGACAACGCGGCGACAACGCAGAAACCCCTCTGCGTGCTCGATGCCATGCGTGAAGAGTACCTGAACGTCAATGCGAACGTTCACCGGGGCGTACACTACCTGTCACAGCAGGCCACCGACCTGCATGAGGCTGCCCGCGAGACGGTGCGCCGGTTCATCAATGCCGGCAAGACCGAGGAGGTCATTTTTACACGCGGCACGACGGAGGCCATCAATCTGGTAGCCCAGACGTTCTGCCAGTCACAGATGCGCGAAGGCGACGAGGTGCTGGTCAGCGACATGGAGCACCACTCGAACATCGTGCCGTGGCAGCTGCAGGCCATGCAGCGCGGCATCGTGGTACGCCACCTGCCCATCAGCGACAACGGGCTGCTGTGCTGCAACGAGGTTGCAGCAAACATAAACGAGAGGACGCGGTTGGTGAGCATTACCCATGTGAGCAACGTCTTAGGGACAGTGAACCCTGTGGCCGACATCGTGCGCATAGCCCATGAGCACGGGGTGCCCGTATTGGTGGACGCTGCACAGAGTGCGCCCCATATATCGATAGACGTCCAGAAACTGGACTGCGATTTCCTGGCCTTCAGCGGCCACAAGATGTACGGGCCGACAGGCATCGGTGTGCTCTACGGCAAGGAAGAATGGCTCGACCGGCTACCGCCATACCAGGGTGGCGGCGAGATGATAGACAAGGTGACATGGGAGCATACCACCTTTGAACGCCTGCCCTTCAAGTTCGAGGCCGGAACGCCCGACTACGTAGCTACTCACGGGTTGGCTACTGCCATTGACTACATCAACTCTTTAGGCCTCGATCAAATCGAGGCACATGAGACAAAGCTGACACAATACTGTATGGAGCAACTGCAGACGATAGACGGGCTGACCGTCTATGGACCTGCGGAGCCGCATGACGCCGTGGTGTCGTTCAACGTGGGGCAGATTCACCACTTAGACATCGGCACACTGCTTGACCGACTCGGCATCGCCGTCCGCACGGGGCACCACTGCGCCCAGCCGCTGATGGACCGGCTCGGCATCAGCGGAACGGTACGTGCCTCGTTTGCCTTATACAACACGCAGGAAGAGGTCGATGCCCTTGCTGCCGGACTGCGCCGCGTCGTCCAGATGTTCTGATTGGCAACGGACTTTACGGACACGGACTGCTCCGTCCGTGCCCATCCATAAAGTCCGATGCAAAAAATAGAAAAACGATGCTGAAGAACCATTACTACGAAGGGAAGATAGAGGCTGGTTGCGACGAGGCCGGTCGCGGTTGCCTGGCAGGCAGCGTCTATGCTGCTGCCGTTATCCTGCCAGACGGCTACGAGAACGCGCTGCTGAATGACTCCAAGCAGCTGACCGAGAAGCGGCGCTACGAGCTGCGCGATATCATCAAGCGCGATGCCGTGGCATGGGCCGTAGGTGTCGTCACACCGGCGGAGATAGACAAAATCAACATCCTGAATGCCTCCATTCTGGCCATGCACCGTGCCCTTGACCAGCTGACAGTGCGCCCGGAGGCCGTCATTGTCGATGGCAACCGCTTTAAGAAATACCGGGACCTGCCCCATACGACTATCGTCAAGGGCGACGGCAAGTACATGGCCATCGCAGCGGCGTCCATCCTGGCCAAGACCTACCGCGACGACTATATGAACCAGCTGGCAGAGGAATTCCCGCAGTACGACTGGAAGAGCAACAAGGGCTATCCCACCAAGAAGCACCGCGAGGCCATCCGCCAGTACGGCACGACACCCTACCATCGCATGAGCTACAACCTGCTGGGCGACGGACAGCTGAGCTTAGAGTTCAAAGACTGACAATCTACCTCATAACAATAACATCTAAAACTAAAGGAAAATGAAGAAAGTAAAAGCAATCATCCTGGCAGCTGTCACCGTGCTGGTGGCCGGCTGCGGCTTGACAGGCCAGACCGCAGGTTCCACCGGCAGTATCCTCGGTAGCATCCTGCAGGGCGGTACTATCGGCAACGTGATTATCAGTGTCATCGGTGCACAGAAGGTGTCGGCAGCCGACCTTTACGGCTCATGGAGTTACAGTGGCCCGGGCTGTGCCTTCACCAGCGAGAACCTGCTGGCCAAGGCCGGCGGTGAGGTGGCTGCTACACAGATCAAGGAGAAGGTGCTGCCCTACTACCAGCAGATAGGCATCACCAGCCAAAACACTACCATCACCTTCAAACAGGACGGTACCTATTCGGCCACCTTCAAAGGCACCCCGCTCAGCGGCAACTGGACCTACGACGAAGCCACGTGCAAGGTGACGCTGCAGAGTCTGCTGCTGAACATCAACTGCTACGCCAAACGCAACTACACCGGCATCGCCCTGCTGTTTGAAAGCTCTAAGCTGCTGAACATCCTGCAGACGATGGCTGCCTTGAGCGGCAACCAGACCGTCCAGGCCGTGGGTGAGATCAGCAAGAGCTACGATGGCGTACGCATAGGCTTTGACTTCACCAAATAAAGACAATGAAAAAGACTCTCATTCTGACAGCCTGCCTCCTTCTGGGGGTGGGCTTTGTTTGCGCTCAGCAGTTCGGTGAATATTTTGAAGACCGCACACTGCGCTTAGACTATATCTTTGCCGGTAACAACACCGAACAGCACATCTTCTTCGAGCAGGCGTACGCCACTCCACAGTGGGCTGGACGCAAAAGCCGATTGACCGAGATGCCGCTCTTGGGGAACGGACAAATCAGGCTGAGAGACCACGCTACGGGTGAGCTGCTCTTCGTCCACACCTTCTCAACCCTCTTCCAGGAGTGGCAGTCCACCGAGGAGGCCACCAAGGTGCAGAAGGCTTTCGAGACAAGCTACAACGTACCCTTCCCCAAAAAGCCGGTAGATATCACCGTCACCCTCACCAACTTCCACCGGCAGGTGGTGGGTCAACTGACTCACACCATCGACCCCTCCGACATACTCATCCGCCCCATCGGCGACAACGGCATCCCCCACCGCTACATCTGGACGCCCGACAGCGTGCCCGACCTCACCCGCTGCATTGATCTGGCCATCGTGGCCGAAGGCTATACGGCCGACGAGACCGACAAGTTCTATGACGACTGTCAGCGGGCCGTCGATGCGCTGTTCGCCCACGAGCCGTTCACAACGCTGAAGAACCGCTTCAACGTTGTGGCCGTTGCCCCGACATCGCTCGACGAAGGGGCCAGCGTGCCCCGCAAACACCAGTGGAGCCGCACGCCCGTCGCCACCCACTACGACACCTTCTATAGCGACCGCTACCTGATGACGCAGGACATCCACCGGCTCTACGACGTGCTGTCGGGCGTGCCCTTCGAGCATGTCATCGTGCTGGTTAACAGCAGTATCTACGGCGGAGGAGGCATCTACAACCAGGTGCTCGTCTCCACTACCGGCCACCCGACATTCCGCCAGGTGCTCGTCCACGAGTTCGGCCACAGCTACGGCGGACTGGGCGACGAGTACTACTACGATGACGCCTACGAGAACTCCTACCCAGCCGACACGGAGCCGTGGGAGCCTAACCTGACGACGAAGGTGGATTTCGAGCACAAGTGGGCCGACATGCTGCCAGACCCCACAGGCCGCGTGGGACTCTTCGAGGGCGGTGGCTACCAGTCGAAGGGCGTCTGGCGCCCGTCAGAGAACTGCCGCATGAAAACAAACGAGGCAGAACACTTCTGCCCCGTCTGCGACCGCGCCATCAGGCGCATCACCGATTTCTATACCAGTCGCTGAACCCATGAGCCTCATAAGTCTCATGAGCCCCATAAGTCTTACATATAGCCCAGCCAGCGCAGGATGTCGTTGAGATTGGCCATAACCATCAGCAGGACAAGGATGCCAAAGCCGACGTACTCGGCACGGATCATGAACTGATCCGACGGTTTGCGACGGGTAATCATCTCATAGACGAGGAACAGCACATGACCGCCGTCAAGGGCGGGGATGGGCAGGATGTTCATGAAGGCGAGGATGATGCTCAGGAACGCCGTCATCTTCCAGAACAGGTACCAGTCCCAAACGGGCGGGAACAGGCTGCCGATGGTTCCGAAACCGCCTAATGACTTGGCTCCGTCGGAAGAGAACACGTATTTCATGTCGTTGACATAACCGGCCAGCACATTCCAGCCGTACTTGACACCGGCGGGCAGACTTTCGAAGAAGCCGTACTCAATGGTGACGGGCTCGTAGATGGCGGCGATGGTCTTTACGAAAAAGCCCATCTTCAGGTCTTCAGTGAGGGTGGCGGCAATGGTGTCTGTTCCGGCGGGAAGACCGCTGGACACGCTTGGGGTGGCGGATGAGCGGTCGATGACGAGGGTCACCTGACGCACTTTCATACTGTCCTCTCTGGTCTTGGCTACGGCCAGGACATCGCTAAGGCGGGCTATCTGGTCAGAGAACTCGTTGTAGGAGTCAACGGGGGAGCCATTGATGGCAAGGATGCGGTCGCCCTTCTGCAGGCCGATGGCGGCAGCGGGTGTATCGGCCATGACGCTGTCGATTTCAGCAGGGATGAGGGGACGGACAAACGACGGGTCAGCCTTCAGCATACCCAGCAGATTGATGTCACCGGGCAACGTGAGGCTCATCTGCTTGCCGTCACGAATCAGGTCAACACGGTGTGCCTCGCTGATGTCGCGGTAGAGGTCGGCTGAGAACTCCTTGAACTCGCCCTTCTCCGTACCTATTAATATATCGCCGTCCTTGAAGCCGTATGACTTGGCCTCTGTGTTGAACTTCATACCCTTCGTCATGTTCTTCACGGGGATGTAGGTATCGCCCCAGTGGAACAGGATCATCGCGTAGATGAACAGGGCCAGCAGGAAGTTCACCAGCACACCGCCGATCATAATGAGCAGGCGCTGCCAGACGGGCTTCGTGCGGAACTCCCAGGGATGAGTCTCCTCAGAGAGCTTCTGGTTGGTCTCGTCAATCATGCCGTCGATGGCGCAGTAGCCGCCGAGTGGCAGCCAGCCCAGGCCGTACTCGGTGCCGACGTACTCCTTCTGTTCATTACCGTCAGCGTCTTTCTTGGATGGCACTACGGTAGGTTTCATACCGAACAGACGGCGCACCCATGTGTCGTAGGTGCTGGCAATATGGAACTTGGGGTTGAAAAATAAGTAGAAGCGCGTGACACGCACCTTGAAAAGCTTGGCAAAAGTAAAGTGGCCAAGCTCATGTAGCAGTACCAGCAGCGAGATAGCCAGCAGGAACTGGAACAGTCTTATCAGAAAAATGTCCATCGGTTTATTTACTATTTACGGATTTACTATTTACTTTTCAGGAGTTCGGTTGCAATGCGCCGTGCCTCGGCATCGGTCGCAATATAAGTCTCGTAGGTGGGATTCTTGTCGAACGTACAGCGCTGCATGGTCTCGGCAATGATGTCGCCCATCTGTAGGAAGGCGCAGCGGTCTTCCAGGAATGCACGGTTGACAATCTCGTTGGCAGCATTGACGATGCATGGCATGTTGCCGCCGCGGTCGAGGGCTTCGTAGGCCATCGCTAAGCAACGGAACTTCTTCAGGTCGGGTTCGAAGAACTCCAGCGGATGCTTGAACAGGTCGAGCCGCTCGCTGCTGAGTGGCAGACGGCGGGGGAAGGAGAAGGCGTACTGGATGGGCAGCCGCATGTCGGGCACGCCGAGTTGCGCCTTGACGCTGCCGTCCTGAAACTGGACGGCACTGTGGACGATGCTCTGCGGATGGACGAGCACCTGTATCTGCTTGGCATCGACACCGAAGAGCCACTTGGCCTCGATGACCTCGAAGCCCTTGTTCATCATCGATGCTGAGTCGATGGTAATCTTCGCCCCCATATCCCACGTCGGATGGCGCAGGGCGTCGGCCTTTGTTACGTGGGCAATCTCCTCCATCGACTTCGTGCGGAAGGGACCGCCCGAGGCCGTCAGCAGGATTTTCTCTATCGGGTTCTCATCCTCGCCGACCAACGACTGGAAGATGGCCGAGTGCTCGCTATCGACGGGCAGGATAGGCGTGTGATACTGCTGGGCTAACTGGAGTATCAGTTCGCCGGCCACCACCAGCGTCTCCTTGTTGGCTAAGGCGATGGCCTTCTTGGCCTTGATGGCGTGGATGGTGGGGCTGAGGCCGGCAAAGCCGACCATTGCCGTGAGCACCATGTCGATGGGACCAGCCTCAACAATGTCGTCAAGGGCCTGCGGACCGGCATAGACCTTCACGTCAGGCAGGTCGTCCATCAGACGACGCAACTCGTCGTAGCGTGCCTCGTTGGCAATGACGACGGCGGCAGGCTTGTACTTATGTGCTTGCTCGGCCAGCAGCTCAACCTTGTTGTTGGCTGTCAGGCAATAGACCTCATAGAGGTCGGAATGCTCCTCAATCACTTCGAGGGCCTGGGTGCCTATCGACCCCGTAGAGCCGAGTATGGCTATTTGTCTTTTCTTCATAATTCTAACAATCCTTCAGGGATGTCCATCTTGATAACCTGGTGTGCCACGTCGATGTCGTGTATCAGGTCATCATTGGCCGGAATCAGCCGTCCGTCCTCCAGTTCGAAAAGCAGGTTAGCGGTCGTGTCGTCAATGGCAGCTATACGTCCTACCGTATTCCCGCCTTCGGCCTCAACGATGTCGAAGCCCACTAAGGAGGAAAGGCTGGGCGAGTCATCGGCCTCGTCAGCCAGGGCACGAGGGAAATAGACATTACAGCCCGTCAGTTCAGCTGCACGCTGCTGGGTGTTGACATCCTCGAACTTCACCAGTGCCACTGTATCAGAGCGAAAGCGGTATTCCTCCATAAAGAATGGCACCAGAATGCCGTCAATGTCGAGAATCAGGTAGTCGGCATCCACACGGTCGAAGATGTCGTCGTCAAACTGCAGCGACACTTCGCCTTTTACACCGTGGGCTTTGCCGAGGCGGCCTATCTTGTAAACTTCTTCGTTCTTTATCATGGGGCTGATGGGACTAATGGGCTGATGGGGAGGGCAAGGAGATCATAATCGCTCTATTTTGGCCCCAAGGGCGTTCAGGCGGCCCTCAATGTTCTCGTAGCCACGGTCTATCTGCTCAATGTTGCTGATGAGGCTGGTGCCGTTGGCACTCATGGCCGCGATGAGCAGGGCAATGCCAGCACGGATGTCGGGGCTCGACATGCGCTGGGCACGGAGCGTCAACTTGCGGTCGTGACCGACGACGACGGCACGATGGGGGTCGCAGAGAATAATCTGGGCACCCATGTCGATGAGCTTGTCAACAAAGAACAGACGGCTTTCGAACATCTTCTGGTGGAACAGCACTGAGCCACGGGCCTGGGTGGCCACCACGATGAGCACAGAGAGCAGGTCGGGTGTCAGTCCCGGCCACGGCGCGTCAGAGAGTGTCATGATAGTGCCGTCGATGAACGAATCTACGACATAGTGCTTCTGACGTGGAATGAAAAGGTCGTCACCGTCAATCTCGATTTTCACGCCTAACCGGCGGAAAGCATCGGGAATGATGCCAAGGTCCTTCACCGAAACGTCTTTGATACGAATGCCGTCGCCACACATCGCGGCCATGCCTATGAACGACCCTACCTCAATCATGTCGGGCAGCAGACGGTGCTGCGTACCGTGCAGTTCACGGACACCGACAATCGTCAGGAGGTTTGAGCCGATGCCGCTGATATTGGCACCCATGTGGTTCAGCATGTGACAGAGCTGCTGGATGTAAGGTTCGCAGGCAGCGTTATAGATGGTGGTCGTACCCTCGGCCATGACGGCGGCCATGACAATGTTGGCAGTTCCTGTGACCGAGGCTTCGTCAAGCAGCATGTAGGTACCCTTCAGGCGCTTGGCACCAATCTCGTAGATATTACGGTCCTCGATATGGCAGAACTTCGCTCCAAGGTATTTGAAGCCGAGAAAATGGGTGTCCAGACGGCGACGCCCAATCTTGTCACCACCGGGCTTGGTGATGACCGCCTTGCCCATACGGGCCAGCAGTGGTCCGATCATCAGCACAGAGCCGCGCAGGGCAGCACACTTGCGGACGAACTCATCGCTTTGCAGGTACTCCAGGTTGAGACTGTCGGCCTGGAAAGTCAGTGTTCCCTGACTCCCACAAACCTTCACCCCAACATCCTTGAGCAACTGGATGAGGTTGTTCACGTCGCGGATGTCAGGAATATTACTGATGGTCACCTCCTCGCTGGTCAGCAGCGTGGCACTGATGACCTGCAGTGCCTCGTTCTTCGCACCCTGAGGCGTAATGGTACCTTTAAGCAGGTGACCGCCCTCTATCTGGAATGATGCCATGTGGTCCTATTTCTTGCGACGGCCTTTCTTGCCTTCATCGTTGGCAATAGCAGTCACCTTTTCGAATTTGAACGAGCCGAGGTCGAGCTGGATGACACCGTCGGTCAGCCGGGCCATGTCGTCGGCCACCTTCTCGTCGTCGGCTGAACCGTGTCCCCAGGTCAGCAGGTCACGCTTCATCTGGTTTGCCGTCTGGCGTGCCAGTTCGTCGCGGACTTCGCCCTCGGGCATTGTCTTCAGTTTCTCTAATAGTTCCTCTACGAGCTTCCCGTAGTGGCGCAGCCTGATGCGGTTCTGCGGCAGGGGGATGGGGGCTGGCTTTGAATGAATCTTCTCTGCGCCGCTCACGTCGTAGGGCCAGTCGATGTCTAACTGTCTGTCCGACATCAGGTAGAGGTGATCCCACAGCGTCTGCTCGTAGCCGGCATTGTCACGTATCTGCGGCACCTTGGTCAGCATCATCCTGACAATGGTCTTGGCACACCTCAGCCGTTCCTCCTTTGTAGGCAGGCTGACGGCGTGATCAACCATTTTCTGGATTTCCCGTCCGTACTCTGGCATGAGCAGTTTCTCGCGCCCTGTGTTGTAGTCTAATCCTTCTATATTCATAAATCTCACAGTAATTTCTTTGGCATCTTGGCCACGAAGTCCTTCAGATAGAAAGGCACATAGTATGCCACATCCTCCGTCTGGCCGTTGAACAGACGACGCTCGGCCAGCGGCTGCATCCACTTCGCCAACGGATCGATGCCGTCAATATAGTGGGCATTGGGATGGCTGATAGCATCCATACACTTCCTGGCACCGCTGCCGAAGAAGTAAACGGGCTGTCGGTCAAGCCACTGTCTGTAAATCTCGGCATCGACAATGTCGGCACCGACGGGACGGACCTCACGCAGTGCCCGGTCGTAGATACCGGCATAAACCTCCATGCGCCGGGCGTCAATCATCGGGCACAGCAGGGCATCCTCCTCGACCAGTTCACGCAGCAAAACCGGCACGCACAGCAGTTCCAGCGTCGGTACGCTGACGAGTTTCAGGTTGCGGGCATAGCAGACGCCCTTTGCCATCGACACGCCGATGCGCAGTCCAGTATAAGACCCCGGGCCTCCGCTCACCGCCACTGCGTCGAACGGAATGGCATGATTATCGGTGAACGACAAAGCCTCGTCAACGAAAGTACCCAGTTGTTCGGCATGATTTGGCCCCGTGCGGTCCACCTGTTCGAAAATGACGTGCGAGTCCTCGCTCACGGCAACCGAACAGATGTCTGTACTGGTGTCAATATGCAGTATGCAAGCCATATTCTTTTTCTGTTCTCTATTTTGTTTTTAAGGTGCAAAGGTACGCTTTTTTCTGCCAATAGCGGTATATTTATCAGAAATTAACGTCATTATTTGGTTTTTTCCACACATAATCGTACCTTTGCATGCTGAAAACAGAAACAAAGAGAATATGATACAATCAATGACGGGCTACGGCAAGGCTGTCGTGGCGTACAAAGACAAGAAAATCAATGTGGAAGTAAAGTCACTGAATTCCAAGCAGCTGGACTTGCAGACACGTATCGCACCGCTCTACCGTGAAAAGGAGATGGAGATACGACAGATGGTGGCGACTGCCGTCATCCGCGGCAAGGTGGACTTCAGTCTGTGGATAGAGAAGGATGCCACCGTTGATGCCACTCCCATCAATGCGTCACTGGTGGACAACTACTACCGGCAGATGAAAGACATTGCCGCAAAGACCGGCATCCCCATGTCGGAAGATCCGTTTTACACCCTGCTGCGCATGCCTGACGTACTGACGAAAACAGAACAGGAGGTGCTCTCGGATGAGGAATGGACGGTTGCCCGGCAAGGTGTGACGGAGGCACTGAATGCCCTGGTGGACTTCCGGGTGCAGGAGGGTGCCGCGTTGGAAAAGAAGTTCACCGAGAAGATTGACAACATCCAGCAGCTGCTGGCCGAGATTGAACCTTATGAGAAAGGACGTGTAGAGAAAATCCGCCAGCGCATCACTGACGGCCTGCAGCAGATTCCTGGTGTCGATTACGACAAGAACCGGCTGGAGCAGGAGCTGATCTACTACATCGAGAAACTGGACATCAGCGAGGAGAAGCAGAGACTGACCAACCACCTGAAATATTTCCGTGAGACAATGGCCGAGCCTGCCGGACAAGGCAAGAAGCTGGGCTTCATCGCCCAAGAGATGGGCCGCGAAATCAATACCACCGGCTCGAAGTCAAACCAGGCCGAGATGCAGAACATCGTGGTACAGATGAAGGACGAGCTGGAACAGATCAAGGAACAGGTGCTGAATGCCCTATAAGACCACAAACTTCACGAATTTACGAATCACACGAATTGATAGCGATGAAAGGCAAGATGTTGATAGTAAGTGCTCCCTCGGGCAGCGGGAAATCGACCATCGTCAACTGGCTGATGCAGGAGCACCCGGAGCTGAAGCTGTATTTCTCTGTTTCCTGTACCAGCCGTGCTCCTCGCGGCACGGAACGGGACGGCGTGGAATACTTCTTCCTGACACCAGAGGCTTTCCGGGAGAAAATCGCCAACGGCGAGTTCCTGGAATATGAAGAGGTTTACCACGACCGTTTCTACGGCACACTGAAGGCACAGGTGGAACGGCAGCGCGAGGCTGGTCAGAACGTGGTGTTCGATGTTGACGTAAAGGGTGGTGTGAATATCAAGCGCTACTACGGCGACGAGGCCCTGAGTCTCTTCGTCCAGCCGCCGTCGGTCGAGGAACTGCGCCACCGCTTAGAGGGGCGCGGCACTGACACACCGGAGGCTATCGCGGAACGACTGGCCAAGGCCGAGTACGAGCTGACCTTTGCACCGCAGTTCGACCGTGTTGTTGTGAACGACGACCTTGAGACGGCCAAACAAGAAGCACTACAGATTATCAAAGACTTCCTCAATGATTAGGACGGGCATCTTCGGCGGCTCCTTCAACCCCATCCACAACGGACACATCGCCCTTGCCAGACAGTTGCGTGAAGCAGCCGGACTGGACGAGGTGTGGCTGATGGTGTCGCCACAAAACCCCCTCAAAGTCCAGAGCAACCTGCTTGATGACCAGCTGCGGTTGCAGATGGCAAGGCAGGCGCTGGCTGACGAGCCTCATATCCTGGCCAGCGACTATGAGTTTCACCTGTCCCGACCTTCATACACATGGAACACGCTGCAGGCTCTGGAACGCGACTTCCCCGACCGTGAGTTTATACTGATGATTGGCGGTGACAACTGGCAGAACTTCCACCGCTGGTACCGATCTGCCGACATCTTGAACCGCTACCAGCTGGTGGTCTATCCCCGCCGTGGCAGCGACATCGGCAACATACCCGCAAACGTCAGGGTTGTCGAAGCCGAGTTCCTTGACATCTCAAGTACCGACATTCGCCGCCGCGTCCGTCAGGGACAGCCTATAGCAGGCATGGTTCCCGATGCCATCCTCAAGGACATTACAGATGCATACAAATAGAGAAAGCTGTTCTTACATACATATAAAAGTTTAGTTTTTACTTACATTGCTTACATTAGGCCACAACTTTCTGTAAACCAGCGCTTTGTATAATGTAAGTAAAATGTAGGTAATGTAAGTAGAAAGCTCAGATCAGCCAACTGTCTGTTTAGGTCTTACGTGTTGTGTACACGAAACGGTACTCATTAATTTTTCCAAACCGCCAACTTTCAGTTTCCTCCACCCCCTGGAGCAATTCGCTCCAGGGGGTGGAGGAAATTGCTCCAGGGGGTGGAGGAAACGGTAACCAGCCGCCTCTCTGAAATTCATCGGTCGTTTTCAGAAACGAATCGTTGTTGTTGTTGCTGCTGTCGTAAGCGCTTTGTCAGCATCTTTTACTTACATTACATACATTCTACTTACATTACGCATATCATTGACACACAATAAGTTAAGCCCTAATGTAAGCAATGTAAGTAAAAATTATACTTTTTATATGACACGAATCAAGGGGACTGGTACTTGATTCTCGGGAGGAATCAATGGAATCAAGGGGGGCTGGTACTTGATTCTCGGGAGGAATCAAAAAACCAGTCCCTCCGTTTTTTAGTGGGATTGAAAAAGATGTAGCTGTTTCACAATACTAAAAGCTCATAAGGGTATGTAGGCTTGGTTTCTCCAGGCCCTGCAAGCTGTCTGTGTTCTGCTGGTGCCCCCATAACTACAAGATAGAGTTTCTTCAGCGTGACTCCTTTGGGAGTACGGAAGCTGGTGGCACCGATAGTAGAATAGATTTCACGGTCATCGGTAGTGACTCCGACAAATCCGTAGCGAAGTTCGTTGCTGCCTCTGAGTCTGACTGCCAGTTTGCGTCTGACAGGCAGGCTGATGGCGTTGAACCCATAAGCCTCGGGCACGTTCCGCGGACGCAGCCAACCATCCTTGAGCGTGTCGAGCTGGGTGTCGAAAGTACAAGCGTAAGGTCGCGTTTCCTTGCGGGCGTGTCCAAAGTCGAAGTTCATGAGATGCTGATAGCCTCTAAGCATCTCGTCATTGAACTGCTGCTGTGAGAGCTTGTAGATGCGCTTGTAGGTGATGACGGGATCTTCGCCGCGGCGTCCCTGCCTGAATAGTTCGGCAATGGAGTTCCGGCCATGCAGGTCGCTCCACCATTGTATGACGTATGGTGAGTGGTAAATGTTCTCGCCGTCAAGATAAGCCTTGTGTGTCAGTTTGCGGAAGGCCTCGAAGTGATAGTTCTCGTCACGCAGCCACCAGGGGTTGACCTGCCAGAGCATCCATTGAGAAGTCATCTCAAAGAAGCCTGTACCGCCCCAACAGTCGCCTATGCTGTCGGCCATTATCTGCGACTGAAACGAGTGTCCCAATTCGTGGGCCATGCAGTTCATCGTCTTATCCTGTATGCGGTTCGGGGCTACCCAGAGTCCGCCGATGTAGTTGTCATAAGTGCCGCCGTAGGCCGTTCCATCGAGCGAGTACATCACCATGACCATCATCTTGTAGCGGTCGGCCTTGGAGGGTGGCGTTACCCAGCCCAACGTGTCTCGGAAGAAGGTGTAGAAAGACTGCACGCGTTCCATGAGTACAGATAGGTTGAAGGCCATAGGCTTGCCTTGTAGTTGCGGCGGATCCTGCAAGTCGCTGCCGAAGCCACGCTCCCAGAAGAAGATGCAGTCGCGTGTCTCGGCTGAGCGCTTCCAACACCACTTCGAGGTGTCGGCTTCGAGATTCATCTGCCGCAAGTCCTCGGGTATGTAGATACGCTTTTGCGCCTCAGCGTGACCAAGTGCTAAAGAGAGTGCTGTCAGAAGGAGTAGCTTTTTCATTTCACCACCTTTTTACCGTTAATAACATAGATATCGTGACGGGTGGGCACAGTCACTTGCCGTCCCTGCAGATCGTAAATCCTGTCACAGGACAGTCTGTCAGCGTTGTCTGGTTGCTTGATGACGCTGATACCCGTCGGGTCGTTGTAGTTGATGTCGGACAGCTGGGTGTAGGCATCGCCGGATTGGATATGGATGCGGAATACGAAGCGGGCTGTGGCGGTCTCTGTAGCGCTCTTCCTGTAGCGCAGAGCCTGAGAAATGGTGTATTCGCTGCCATTGCGACACCTGCCAGGATACTGGCCTATCGTAAACGTCATGGTTGAGAGGTCAGCCTCGCTATAGACATAGCCAGAGCCGAAGTCGCTGACGGAACCTGATGCATTGAACCAATGACCGTAGCCATTGGCCGTGCTGTTACGGTTGACGGTGGCTCCTGTGACAGGATTGCAGGGATAGAACATCATCTTCCCCACAGCAGGACCCGAGGCCGAATAGGCCGTCATTTTCGCGGCAATGTCGGCGGTGTTCATCTGGAAAGCGGTGCCCAGGGTGCCACCTGCCCGGCCAGCAATGCTGAGCGTCGCACCAGGATAGACAGATGACGAGGCAGGGAAATAGACATCGTAGGTGAGTGTGACGTCGCTGACGGCACGGCCGTCGAGGACAGGAGCCTCCGAAGCTTCATACACGGTGGCTCTGTTTCCTAACCTCGTTCCTTCGAGCGAGAAGCTGTAGGGCCACATCTCGGCATTCTCTGCCTTTTCGGTCCATTTATGCTGGACGTACTTCTTGGGTGCCGGAACGACGATGAGCCAGAGGCGGTCAACGCCGGCAGGAACGGTCATCACGACATCAGCAGTGGCCTCGGCCTGTCCGGTGCAATAGACAGAGTCAGCATGGAAATACTGGCGGGTGCCGTCTTTCATCAGAGCCACATAGCCCAGACGGAAACCCCGATTGGCACGGTTAGCGTTGCCGATATAGGCGGTGCGCTTGGTAGCGGCCCACTGTGTCTCGCCGCTCATCATCTCGGCAGGGTCACCGGCCGCCAGCTTGACTCCCGTAGGACGGAGTGCCGTGAAGTGGGTGGTAATCCCGGTTCCGGCTTCAGGCACCTGAAGTGGTATCACGTTGAAACCGCTGGACTGAGGTGTCGAGGCCAGTGCTACCTGATAAGCCTCGCCCTCGTCATCCGTCTTGACACAGCGGTATTCAAAGTCGCCGATGTAAGGGTCGCGATAGGGCTTGCACACATCTAAGTCCCAAGTGGCGCAGCGGGCGGCGTACTCGTAGTAGAGGCGGAAGAGGCCAGTGGCATCGAGACCTTTGAGCTTCATGAGAGCCTGGTTGAAGTCGGTGGCGTTGCCATTGGCCTGTCCCGTCATTGGCGTGTTCCAAACCTGCGCCACAGTGGTAATGTCGTTGTAGTACTGGCAGAGGAAGTAGTGGAACCAGTAGGACTGATAGCGGTGCCACTCATGCGAGAAGGCATAGTTATGCGACTTGCGGAAGACGGAGATGCTCTGGGAGTACATCTCGGCCGGGTACGACTGCAGCGACTGCCACTGGGCGGTCTGCTCCCAGATGGCCTGTCCGTTGCCGCATGCCAGGTGGAAGCCTGTGTTGTCGGTCGATGAGTCCTTGTGACCGCTGTGCTCGGCATAGCACATGTAGTGGAACGAGTGACCCACCTCGTGGGCAACAGCCGAGCCGACGGGCTTGCAGGTGGAGGGGCTGAGCCAGAGGGCCGAAATCTGGTAGTCGTAGCCACCTCCGTAGCACACCCAGTCAGTGGTGTGGTTCAGCAGCACCATCACCTTGTATTTAGATACGTTGGACTTCACGGGGTCAACGAAGCCGAGCTGATTGCACTCCAGGTTGTAGAAAGCCTCGCACTTCTTCAGCAGGTCCTGCTCGTCAACGTGGTAGTCCGATGTCGCCTTCGATGGCAGGGTGTTACCATAGTACTTGTCCCAGAACACGATGACGTTGTCGGACTCCACACTACGCGACTTCGACCAGGTATAACGGTTGTCGGGGTCGCTTTCGGCATAGAGCAGTGAGTCACTGGGCCAGGGGTTGCGCCACTCATTAGGAATATAAACAGTCTTTTGTGCAGCCAATTGCATACAGGCAGCTGCTGTGAGAATTGTTAAAGTAATCTTTTGTTTCATGCAGTTCGTTTATTTTTTGTAATGTGCTGCAAAGTTACGCATTTCTGCCCAACTGGCATGAAACTATTGCCCAAGAAAATAATAAAATAGTCCAATGAACTGAAAACCACCTCTATTTAGACGATATTCCAAGTACTTTAGACGATATTTACACATTAGAAAGAGAATAATTCGTATATTTGCACCATGAAACATTCAGCAACTATGAAAAGACTTGCAACGACAGGCCTTCTGTCGGTCATCATGCTTGCAGCTGCATCAGCTGTCAACTACCGCAGTATCGTTAGCGTAGAGAACGTCAGCGTGGAAACGCCGGTGGGCAATGCCCCCAGGCTACCCTTCACGCTTTGGGTGAAATATTCCGACGGCAACTGCGAGTACCGTCAAGTAAAATGGCTCAACGCTTCAGAGGCAACGGAGAGAGCGGAGGCCAACGCAGACATCACCCCCGTTGGCACGGAATACAGGGTGAGGGGATTCATCATCGGAGACAATACGACGTCCAACGGATACCCCGTGTCGGCACTTGTGAAGGTTACCGACAAGCCTCTGCCCGTTCCATCAAAGACGCCTGTGGCAGAAACACTCCCACTCGACTGCGTCACCATCAACGGCGACAATCGCCTGACATGGAACCGCAACCTCGACATCGATCAGCTCATCAGCCTGCCCGTGAAGCAGCAGCTGTACAACTACCGCGACACCTACGGACTGCCAACGGAGGGCTACCCAGAGTCTGATGGGTGGGACTCGCCCACGACCAAGCTCAAGGGGCACGGTTCAGGGCACTACATGTCGGCAATGGCCTTCGCCTTTGCCTGTTGTCAAGACAAGGCTAAAAAGGACATACTACGCCTCAACATCACAGAGATGGTCAACGGCCTCCGAGAGTGCCAGGAGCGCACCTTCGTGTGGAACGCCCAACTTGGTCGTTATTGGGAAGCACGCGATTTTGCGCCCGAGGATGAACTGCGAGAGATGCAGGGTACATGGGCCGACTTCGACCGCTACAAAAAGAACTGCCAGCAGTACGGGTACGGCTACCTCAACGCCATTCCTGCCCAGCATTGCGTGCTCATCGAGATGTATCGCGCCTATAACAACGAGAATTGGGTGTGGGCTCCCTATTATTCCGTACACAAGCAACTGGCCGGACTTATCGATATCGCTACCTATATTGACGACAAGAACGTAGCCGATAAGGCGCTGCTCATAGCTAAAGACATGGGATTGTGGGTGTGGAACCGACTGCACTACCGCACGTTCGTCAAAAGCGACGGCCAACAAGACGAAAGACGGGCACGGCCTGGCAACCGCTACGAAATGTGGAACATGTACATTGCTGGCGAGGTGGGTGGTATGACCGAGTCATTGGCTCGACTGGCGGAGATGACGGGAACGACTGAAGAGAAACAGCACCTGCTTGAGGCAGCCAACTACTTTGACAGCCCTGCATTCTTCGACCCCCTTGCCAGGAACATCGATGCCATCCGTACACGCCACGCCAACCAGCACATACCGATGGTGACAGGCGCACTTCGCTCATACCGAGGCAACGGAAACCCTTACTACTACAACCTGGCCCAAAACTTCTGGAATATGATTCAGGGCCGCTATCGATATGCTATGGGGGGCGTGGGCAACGTAGAGATGTTCCGCCAGCCTTATTCGCAGATTACCTCTATGTGTACCAACGTTACCAGTTGGGGTGGTCGCGAACTGCATCCGGAACCCACCATCAACGAAACCTGCTGTGCCTACAACCTGGCCAAGCTCACCAAGGACCTGAATTGCTACAACCCTGACGATGCACACTACATGGACTACTATGAGCGCGTGCTGTACAATCAGATTGTCGGCTCTGTTAACCCGAAGCAATACCAAACCACATACCAGTATGCAGTAGGACTTGATGCATCGAAGCCCTGGGGCAACGAGACTCCACAGGCCACCTGCTGCGGAGGCACCGGCGTAGAGAATCACGTGAAATACCAGGAGGCAGCCTACTTCGTTGGCGACAACACGCTCTGGGTAGCCCTCTACCTGCCTACCACAGCCCAGTGGAAGGCGAAGGGTGCCACCATCAGTCAAGAATGCCTATGGCCAGCCGAGCGGTCCACCATCCGTGTTACTCAGTCCAAGGCTCCCTTCGCCATGAAGCTGCGAGTGCCCTATTGGGCCACAGAAGGTTTCGATGTTCGACTCAACGGCAAGAGCGTGTCCAACAGCTACCAGCCGTCGAGCTACGTTGAGATTCCCTTGCGACGATGGAAGGCCACCGACATCGTTGAGGTAGTGATGCCCTTCACCAAGCACCTTGACTTTGGACCCGACAAGATGATGGTCAGTGCCAATCATCTGACCGCAAACGGCCAAGAAGACGGCAAGAAAGACTATACGCCCATGTGGGCAGGCTCGTTCATGTACGGTCCGCTGGTGATGGCCACGACCGGCATCAAGAGCTGGGACGAGGCTACCGTCAACGTGGAACCAGACTTGAGCGACGTGACCCTATGCGGCACAAGTGAGGGCACGGGAGCCGAGGCCAACCTCTACACGATGAGCTTCGGCGGACACACCTTCATCCCCGATTACGCTGGCGACAAGCACGTGACTCACTACTTCCGCATGAACATTCCCGCCGACCCCGCCTTTACTGTAGCCGATAGCTCACCTATCGACAAGTCCCAACTCCGAGAGCTGCTCCTCATAGCCAAAAGCCGCTCCGAAGAACAGCAGGCTTGGAACAGACTCGCAGTGAAGGTCCCGGAATACGCACCCTGGGCCCTGCATGGCTTCGCACGCATGGAACAGCAGTACGCCAAGTCACAGCCCTACATGGATGCTCCCGAGAACCAATACACACAACAGGAAATAGACAAGGTGGCATCGGACCTGAACGCCGTCATCAACACCATGAGGCCTGGTAATCTGCCCGAACTGGAGGATATGGACGAGCTACAGAAACTGCTGGTGAAAGCACGACAGTTGCCCGAGGACGAGAAGAGTAACCGGGCCATCGGATATGCCAACATGGTGATACGCTACGTCAGCGATGGTAGCGGAACGATGGATATGATACAGCGAGCAACCACTCAACTAAAGGAGGTACTCAAGGACCAATAACGACATACACCAGATAATTATGAACAGGAAACAGATCCTCTCGGCTGTCATTATGCTGGCGGTGGGAAGTTTGGCTCAAGCCAAGAACTACACGCTGACATCGCCCGACGGCCGGCTACGCGTAGATATCAGCAACGGAGTGAACATCAGCGTCAGCCGACAGGGAAACGAATTGATCACCGTCAAGGCAGCACTAAACGGTACAGAAGCCAAGATGTCGGGCGCACGGACCTCTAAGACAATACACGAGCACATCGTGAGCCCATTTTACAGACAGGCACAGTTCACCACTTCCTACCGTCAGGCTGACATTAGGCTCGACGACGGCTTCGGACTGCAGGTGCGGGCCTACGACGAGGGCATAGCCTACCGCTTCACTAACACCCGCAAGGCTGAAACCATCATCACCAACGAAACGGCGCTTTTCGGTTTTGCCGAAGAGACTAAAGCCTGGCTCTCCTACTCTACCAACCCCGAAAAGCCCTTCGCGATGGCCTTCCAGAACACCTACCACGAGACGCTGCTAAGGGATGCCCGCCCGCTGCCCGCTTTCCTGCCGGCGACGGTTGACTGCGGCGACGTGAAGGTGACCATCCTCGAGAGCGACCTCCGCAGCTATCCCGGCATGTTCCTCAAGGCCGACGGCGACAATCTGACGGCCACCTTCGCACACTACCCCAAAAAGATGGACTACTACAAGTGGCGCGGCATGAGCTATGTCAGCCAGACCGAGGACTACATAGCCAAGAGCAGCGGCCCCAGAACCTACCCGTGGCGCGTGATGGCCATCACCGAGAAGGATGCCGAGATGCCCGTCAATAACCTCGTCTATGCCTTGGCCACGCCCAACAAGATTGGCGACGTCTCGTGGCTGAAGCCTGGCAAGGTGGCTTGGGACTGGTGGAACGACTGGAACCTGCGCGGCATCGATTTCGAGGCGGGTATCAACACGCGTACCTATCAATACTATATTGACTTCGCCGCGAAGAACAAGCTGGCATACGTCGTGCTCGACGAGGGCTGGTACGACTCCAGCAAGGGCGACATCATGAACCCCATTGCCGCCATCGACCTGCCTGCTCTTATCGAATACGGCCGGCAGAAGGGGGTCAGCATCGTGCTGTGGACGGTGTTCAACGTGCTCGACGAGCACTTGAAGGAGGCTTGCGAGAAGTACGCCAAAATGGGCATCAAGGGCTTCAAGGTGGACTTCATGGACCGCAACGACCAGACGGCAGTCGAAATGGCTGAGCGCATCGCCAAGACCTGCGCCGACTATAAGCTCTTCCTCGACTATCACGGCTACTTTGCCCCCACGGGCATGAGCCGCACCTACCCCAACATCATGAACTACGAGGGCGTCTTCGGTATGGAGGAGTGCCGCTGGGCGAAGAAGGAAACCGACATGCCTCTGTACGACGTCACCTTCCCCTTTATCCGCATGATGGCCGGACAGGTGGACTTCACACCAGGTGCCATGCGCAACGGCACGCGCGAAAATTGGGTGGTGTGCTACCAGAACCCCGTGTCGATGGGCACGCGCTGCCACCAGGCCGCCTGCTACATCGTTCACGACTCGCCCTTCACCATGCTCTGCGACGCCCCCACGAACTACGAGCTGGAGCCTGACTACACCAAGTTCATTGCCCAGATTCCCGACGAATGGGACGAGACCCGCGTACTGCAGGGCGAGATAGGCAAGTACATCGTCACCGCCCGCCGAAAGGGCGACGTATGGTATGTCGGCGGTCAGACCAACTGGGACCAGCGTACCATTGAGCTGCCCCTCAGCTTCCTCGGCGAAGGTTCCTACCTTGTCACCCTCCTCACCGACGGCATCAACGCCAACCACAATGCCGAAGACTACCACTTTGACCGCCAGACCCGCCACAACGGTGAGACGCTGACCGTCAAGATGGCCTCTGGCGGTGGCTTCGTCCTGAAACTCGGAAAAACATCTATCGTCGATCACATCTAAAACCCTAAACAATATGAAAAAGCTCGTTTTATCCTTTATTCTTTGTTCTTTATTCTTTAGCCCTGCAAAGGCGCAGAAGGGCTATCCCATCACTCCCGTGCCTTTTACTGCCGTGAAGGTGACGCCTGGTACGTTCTGGGGACAGCGCCTGCAAGCCAGCCGCGACGTCACCGTGCCCCTGGCCTTCTCGAAGTGCGAGAGCGAGGGCCGCTACAAGAATTTTGACAATGCCGCCGCCCACCTGAAGGACCCTTCTAAGGTGTTCAAAGTGAATGGCGTGGGCTACTCGTTCGATGACACCGACCCCTACAAGACGCTGGAGGGTGCTGCCTATATCCTGCAGACCTATCCTGACAAGAAGCTGGAGGCCTATTGCGACTCGGTCATCGACATCATCGCTTCGGCTCAGGAGCCCGACGGCTACCTCTATACCGCACGCACACAGAACCCCGCCGACCCGCACCACTGGGCTGGCGACCGCCGCTGGGTGAAGGAGGAGGACCTTTCGCACGAGCTCTATAACCTGGGCCACATGGTCGAAGGTGCCGTTGCTTACTGGCAGGCTACGGGTAAGCGTAAGTTCCTCGACATTGCCTGCCGCTATGCCGACGTGGCCTGCAAGGAGGTTGGCCCCAATCCCGGACAGATGTGTGTCGTTCCCGGTCACCAGATTGCCGAGATGGCTATGGCCCGTCTCTATCTGGCTACCGGTCAGAAGCGTTATCTCGACTTCGCCAAGTTCCTGCTCGACTATCGCGGCAAGACGCAGATTAAGAACGACTACAGCCAGAGCCACAAGCCCGTGGTTGACCAGGATGAGGCCGTCGGTCACGCCGTCCGCGCTGCCTACATGTATGCCGGTATGGCCGATGTGGCTGCCCTGACAGGCGATGAAGGCTACATCAAGGCTATTGACAATATCTGGGACAACATCGTAACGAAGAAGCTCTACATCACCGGCGGCATCGGTGCCACAGCCAGCGGCGAGGCCTTCGGCAAGAACTACGAGCTGCCCAACATGAGTGCCTACTGTGAAACGTGTGCCGCCATCGGCAATGTCTATGTGAACTACCGCCTGTTCCTGCTTCACGGCCAGTCGAAGTACTACGATGTCTTGGAGCGCACGCTCTATAACGGCCTCATCAGCGGCGTGAGCCTCGAGGGCAACGGTTTCTTCTATCCCAACCCCTTGGAGTCGATGGGTCAGCACCAGCGCCAGGCATGGTTTGGCTGTGCCTGCTGCCCCTCCAACATCTGCCGTTTCATTCCCTCGCTGCCAGGTTATATCTACGCCGTGAAGGACCGCAACGTCTATGTCAACCTCTTCCTTAGCAATAAGTCGAAGCTCACCGTCGGCGGTAAGAAGCTGCAGCTGAGCCAGACCACCAACTACCCGTGGGACGGCGACATCACCATCAATGTCGATCAGAACAGCGCCGGCCAGTTCGCCATGAAGATCCGCATCCCCGGATGGCTCAAAGGCCAGGTCGTTCCCTCCGACCTCTACACCTACACCGACAACAAGCGCCTCGCTGCCACCTGCAGTGTAAACGGCAATTCTGTTGACGTGGAACCCTCAGAGGACGGCTACCTCACCATTACCCGCAAGTGGAAGAAGGGCGATAAAATCCAACTGCACTTTGACATGCAGCCGCGCACAGTCCGTGCCAACCACAAGGTAGAGGCCGACCGCGGCATGGTCTCCATCGAGCGCGGCCCGCTGGTCTATTGTGCTGAGCATCCCGACAACTCGTTCGACATCATGAGTGCCCTCGTCAACCAGGAGCCCACCTTCCGTCTCGGCAAGGGTGAAGTGGCCGGCACGCCCATTACCACCCTCATCACCGATGCCCAGACGCTCGACTTCAACAAGCAGGGCAAGCTGGTGACCAACGACCAGACGCTGACCCTTATCCCCTACTACGCCTGGTGCCATCGCGGCTCGGGAAAGATGCGTGTCTGGCTGGCTCAGGACCTCAGTGCCACCACGCCTGCCCAGCCCGCTACACTCGCCTCAGAAAGTAAGGTCAGCGCCTCTATGAACCGCCTGCCCGCCCTCTCGGCCGTCAACGACCGTCTGGTGCCAAAGGGTGAGAACGACCGCTCCGTGCCCTACACCCACTGGTGGCCGAAGAAGGCCTCGACGGAGTGGATTGGCTACACCTTCCCACAGGAGGCCGAGGTCAGCTCATCGACCGTCTATTGGTTCAGCGACAAGCCCTGGGGCGGCTGCGCCGTTCCAAAGTCATGGCGCATCCTCTATCAGACAGCTGAAGGACAATGGAAACCCGTGGAGGGTGCCGATAGCTACCCTACCTATCCCGGCACCGCCAGCACCGTGAACTTCACGCCCGTGAAGACCAAGGCCGTACGGTTAGAGGTGACGCTGCCCGACAACGACTCCGCAGGTCTCTTCGAGTGGTCGGTCAGATAAAACAACAGTATAAGAAATTACAACAGGTCGAGGCATTTCTCAACAGGGATGCCTCGATTTTTATCATCGGTATCACGATAACGGTCTATCATACGAAACACGGTATCCATAGCAGTACGCGTACACTGCATGAGCGGCTCACCGTTCAACAAATGACCGATAAGCACCGCCGAAAAAATATCACCTGTACCGTGAAACAAACCAGGTATCTCCTCATACTCCAAATGAAAGTACTGGCCATTAAAGTGGTTGTAGCCACAGACAGAAGGCACCCCGTCAATACGACAGCTTGTAATGACAGCCGAACGACTGCCAATATCACGCAAACGGGCTAATAACTCACGTGCTTCCTGCCAGGTGATACCTTCTTGCTGAAACGGTGTATCAGTCAGATAACATGCCTCAGTATAGTTGGGGAACGTCAGATGGGCTACGGCCACCATCTCGCGCATTAACCGCACCTGCTTCTGGGTAACACCGTTATAGAGCCGACCGCCGTCACCCATAATAGGATCTACAAAGACTATTGTACCGTGCCCACTTTGTTCACGACAGTAGTTGGCTACCAGGCGTGCCTGCTCATCGCTGAACATCAGACCAGTACAGATAGCGTCAAAAGAGAAGCCCAACTCCTTCCATACGGGCAACGTCCCACGTATGTACTCCGTCGTGTCCTGGATATTGAACCGACCATAGTCAAGCGTGTTTGATACCAAGGCAGTAGGCAGACTATAAGTAGGTATGCCAAGGTAAGACAATATCGGCAACATAGCCACCATACCCACCTTGCTATACCCAACCACGTCGTTGACCAGCAGTATTTGTTTCATCGTGGGTGCAAAGATACTAATAATTTTAGAAAACAGAAATGATTTGGCAGGATTTTACTAATACTCCTCCAGCATTTTCATAAACTTCTCCTTACGGCTAAGCTTCTGACGCCTGAAAAGCTTGCCGAACAGTCCTAATAGATTGGCTCCTCGTGAGGGATCGGCTGCTGCCAACTGCATTTCGGTTTTGTTCATTTTCAACTGCTTCTTCAGCTCTTTCAGCGCATCTTCGCCTTTACCCCTGCCAAAAACTGTCACCTCGGGCAGCCCCATCAGCTTAGAAATGAGGAATATAGTGTCTTTCACTTCCTCTACGTTGATGATACGACTCTCGTACTTCACATGGGTTAGCGACAAGGTCCTGCACGAGTCAGGAACGGAAATGCAGCCCTTCCAGTCTGTTGTATCTGCTCTATGCGCGGAGCTCTGGACATTGACTCCACGGATAGGGACACGAGTCTCAACGTCAACAACCACAAATCGGTGCTGACTCCTTACTGTCATACTCATCGTAACTAATAAGAAGAAAGTAACCAGTCGGAACATGGTGCAAAAGTAAGAAAAAAAGCATCACAACAACTATTTGTCATTTGCTATTTAGAAAGAATTATCATGTGTTGACCTAATTTCAGTTAAATGTTCCGCTTATGTTGGAAATACAAAAATAAATGTGTAACTTTGCCAAAACTTTCAAAAGGACAAAGACTATTTAGTCATAATAAAGAGGATAATGATACAGAACTACGACGTGATAGTGATTGGTGGCGGACATGCGGGTTGCGAGGCTGCAACAGCAAGTGCCAATATGGGTGCGCGGACGCTGCTCATCACGATGGACATGAACAAGATTGCGCAGATGTCGTGCAACCCAGCCGTCGGCGGCATTGCCAAGGGACAGATTGTGCGCGAGATAGATGCCCTTGGCGGACAGATGGGACTGGTGACCGATGCGACGGCCATTCAATTCCGGATGCTGAACCGCAGCAAAGGGCCAGCCGTCTGGAGCCCCAGGGCACAATGCGACCGCGGTAAATTCATCTGGCAGTGGCGCCACGTGCTCGATGAAACGGAGAATCTTGACATCTGGCAGGACCAAGTGGAGGAGCTGGTCACGGAAACCCCTACTACTGCCCCCGATGGCGCTTCTATAGTGAAGGGGGTGAAGACGATTTGGGGGGCTGAATTCCATGCTCCTTGCATCGTGCTGACGGCCGGCACCTTCCTCAACGGGCTGATGCACATAGGCCGCCGCATGGTGAAGGGCGGGCGAATAGCCGAACCTGCCGCCGAACGACTGACGGAGAGTATTACGATGCACGGCATACGCTCGGCCCGCATGAAGACTGGCACGCCCGTTCGCATAGACAAGCGGAGCATTCACTTCGAGGATATGACGCGACAAGACGGTGAGAACGACTACCTCCGTTTCTCGTATCTGGAGAACGAACGCCCTACCCTGCCCCAACTGCCTTGCTGGGAGTGCTACACCAACCCAGAGGTTCACGAGACGTTGCGCTCAGGATTGGCGGATTCACCGCTCTATAACGGTCAGATACAGTCGATAGGTCCGCGTTATTGTCCGTCGATTGAAACGAAGCTCGTGACCTTCCCTGACCGCGAACAGCACCTGCTGTTCTTGGAGCCCGAAGGAACTGACACCAACGAGATGTACCTGAACGGCTTCTCGTCGTCGCTGCCGATGGACGTGCAGATAGCTGCACTGAAACATATACCAGCACTGAGGGACGTAAAGGTCTATAGGCCAGGGTACGCGATAGAATATGATTTCTTCGACCCCACGCAGTTGGAACATACGCTGGAATCAAAGATAATAGGCGGGTTGTTCCTGGCTGGACAGGTGAACGGCACAACGGGCTACGAAGAAGCTGGCGGTCAAGGCACGGTGGCTGGTATTAACGCAGCGATGAAAGCTGGCTCTGCAGGTTGCTGTGGCACAGCAACAGGCAAGACGTTTACCTTGGCGAGAGACGAAGCCTACATCGGCGTACTGATAGACGACTTGGTGACAAAGGGCGTCGATGAACCATACCGGATGTTCACGTCGAGGGCCGAATACAGAATTCTGCTACGACAGGATGATGCCGACGCCCGACTGACAGAACGCGGCTATGAACTGGGAATCGTGAAAAGAGACCGTTACGACTGGTGGATGGAAAAGAAGAAATTCATCGAAGAAATCGAAAGTTTCTGCGATTCGTTTGCCATCAAACCACGACGCATCAACAGTGCCTTGGAGGCCCTCGGCTCTACCCCACTCCAATACGGCTGCAAACTGACCGACCTCGTCAGTCGTCCGGAGCTGACCTTCGAGAAGCTGCAGGAGGTGATTCCGGAATTGAAAGAAATGCTGAATCAACCGACAAACCGTTGCGAAGAAATCAGTGAAGCCGCCGAAATACGCATCAAATATAAAGGCTATATAGAGCGCGAAAAAATGGTTGCCGAGAAGATGCACCGATTAGAGAACATCAAAATTCGAGGCCATTTTGACTACGCCAACCTGAACGCCATTTCGACCGAAGCGCGACAGAAACTGATGAAAATTCAGCCCGAGACGCTGGCACAGGCCAGCCGCATTCCAGGCGTAAGTCCGAGCGACATCAATGCCATGCTGGTGCTGATGGGGAGGTGAATTTCTGTGGGGAAACGCAGAACACAGCGGCGGCGCGGGCAATGTTTCACGTGAAACAACGGGCGACGTGTAACCGAGATAAGTAACTGAAAATGAACTATAAACAGAGAAGATTATGAACAACAAGACATTGATTGACAACCTGAGGTGCATCCCTGATTTTCCTAAGAAGGGTATCAACTTCCGCGACGTGACCACACTCTACAAGAGCGCCGAGTGCATGCAGATCATGCTCGACGAGCTCTACGAGATTTACAAGGACAAGGGCATCACCAAGATTGTGGGCATCGAGAGCCGCGGGTTTGTATTAGGAGCCGCCCTTGCCGGTAAGTTGGGCTGTGGTTTCGTGATGGCACGCAAACCGGGTAAACTGCCTGCAACAGTCATCAAGGAGTACTACTCCAAGGAATACGGTGTTGACACCATCGAGATGCACATCGACTCCATCGACGAAAACGACGTTGTGCTGATACACGACGACCTTCTCGCAACTGGAGGAACGGCCAAAGCTGCCTACAAGCTGGTGAAGCATTTCCACCCGAAGCAGATATTCATCAACTTCATCATCGAGATTACAGACGAAGGATTGCACGGCCGCGACGAGTTCGAAGGCGTAGATTTGACCACGCTCTTGACCATCTAATGTTTCACGTGGAACACGCATTATGACGAAGGAAGAGAACGAGAAACGGTTGGAGTATCTGAAGGGAATTGTCAGGCGATTGCCCGACAAACCTGGCAGCTATCAGTTCTACGACAAGGAGAAGACCATCATCTATGTTGGTAAGGCGAAGAGCTTGAAGTCGCGCGTATCGTCTTACTTCCACACAGAGGTTGACCGCTTCAAGACCAAAGTGCTGGTATCGAAGATTTGGGACATCAGCTACACGGTGGTGAACACCGAGGAAGACGCTTTGTTGTTGGAGAACTCGCTCATCAAGAAATACAATCCCCGTTATAATGTGATGTTAAAGGACGGCAAGACCTACCCGTCGATTTGCGTCACCAACGAGTACCTGCCAAGGATATTCAAGACGCGCACCATCAACAAGAAATGGGGCACCTACTACGGCCCTTACTCGCACGTAGGGAGCATGTACGCCATACTGGACATTATCAAGGAACTCTACCACCCGCGTACGTGCAGACAGCCAATAACGAAAGAGGGAATAGAGGCAGGCAAATACAAGGTCTGCCTCGACTACCATATCAAGAAATGCATGGGGCCTTGCGTGGGCAGGCAGACGTTCGAGGACTACCAGAAAAACATTGCCCAGGCACGTGAGATTCTGAAGGGAAACACCCGCCAGGTACAGCGGGAAATGCGTGAGGAGATGATGCGCCTGGCAGAGGAGCTGAAGTTCGAGGAGGCCGAGGAGGTGAAGCGTAAATACCTGGCTTTAGAGGGCTTCGTCAGCAAGAGCGAGGTGGTCAGCCACACCATCAACAACGTCGATGTTTTCTCAATTACGAGCGACGAGAAAATGGCCTACATCAACTACCTGCATGTGTCGAACGGCAGCATCAACCAGAGCTTTACGATAGAGTACAAGAAGAAGCTGAACGAGAGCGACGAGGAGCTGTTGCAGTTGGGAATTGTGGAGCTGCGGGAGCGGTTTGGGAGTGATGCGAAGGAGGTGATTGTCCCCGTGGAGATGCACGAGGCACTGGGACAGGTAACGGTGACGGTGCCGAAAATGGGGGATAAAAAGACACTGTTGGAGCTATCGATCATGAACGGCAAACAGTATAAGTTCGACCGCCTGAAACAGGCCGAGAAGCTGAACCCAGAGCAGAAGCAGGTGAGGCTGATGAAGGAGCTGCAGGAAAAGCTTCATCTGCCCTCCCTACCCTACCACATTGAGTGCTTCGACAACTCAAATATTTCTGGTACTGATGCCGTTGCTGCCTGCGTTGTTTTCAAGAAAATGAAGCCCTCGAAAAGCGACTATAAGCGGTATAACATCAAGACCGTCACAGGTCCTGACGACTATGCGTCGATGAAGGAGGTCGTGGGAAGACGATATCGCCGTCTCATTGACGAAGAGCAACCCCTGCCCGACCTTATTGTGGCCGACGGCGGCAAGGGTCAGATGGAGATTATCCGCCAGGTTATTCAGGACGAATTGAACCTGGATATACCCATTGCCGGCCTTGCCAAGGACAACCGTCACCGCACGAATGAACTGCTCTACGGGTTCCCGCCGATGAGCATCCAGCTGAAGACCGACAGCGAGCTTTTCCATGTGCTGACACAGTTGCAGGACGAGGTTCACAGGTTCGCTATAGAATTCCATCGAAACAAGCGTTCTAAGCGCGCTTTGGAGTCGGAGCTTGACAACATACCAGGCATCGGCCCGAAAACGCGTGACGGGCTTCTAAATGGCCTTAAATCGGTTCGTAGGATTCGAGAGGCCGACGTGGAAACGCTGGCGGCCATCGTGGGGCCCGTCAAAGCCCAGATTGTTTACAACCATTTCCACGCACAGGACGAGCCGTAAGCTCAAGCCAAGAGAGCCGTAAGCTCAAGCCAAGAGAGCCGTAACCTCGAGGGCAACGAGCCGTAACCTCTCTAAGCTATTTCCGCCACATTGCCACATTGCCACTTTGCCACATTAAGCCCATATCGACTGGAAGGTGATAGCAATAAGGGATGATATGGATACAGAGTAATAGTAATATATATAATTATTATATATTATAATATATAATAATTTATAATTAGGTGTCTGCGCAATCTTGAAGGTGCTTAATGTGGCAAAGTGGCAAAGTGGCGTTGTGGCAAAACAATGTTTGTTTTGAAAAACAGGACCAATAGCGTACTGAAAATTTGGTAGTTAAAAAATAAAGTTGTATCTTTGCCGAAAATTCAGAACTATGAGAGCAGTCATACAACGCGTCAGTCACGCCAGCGTCACCATCGAAGGCACGGTGAAAAGCCAGATTCAGCAGGGTTTTCTCATCCTATTGGGTATCTGCGATGAGGACACGATGGAGGATGTTGAATGGTTAGTGAAGAAGATAGCCAACCTGCGTGTGTTTGGCGATGAGAACGACGTGATGAACCGCTCTATCCTCGACGTTGGGGGCGAGGCACTTGTGGTAAGCCAGTTCACGCTCTATGCCAGCTACAAGAAAGGCAACCGCCCGAGCTGGTTCCGTGCTGGCTCTCACGAGCACTCTATCCCACTCTACGAGGCTTTTTGCAAACAGCTTTCAGAGGCCATCGGCAAGCCTATTGGCACAGGTGAGTTTGGCGCCGATATGAAGGTAGAACTGCTGAACGACGGGCCTGTGACCATCTGCATGGACACTAAAAACAAGGAGTGAAATGATGCCAAAAATCATCAACGTCTTAGAGATAATCGGCGCTCTGCTGATGGTGGCGGCTTTCACGCTGTGGAGCGGTGAGTGGTGGAGAATAGCAAACTACCTCTGGTGGTCGGCTATCATCATCTTAACACCCGTCATCGTATGGAAAAACTGGGAGAAAGCCACCGTCAATAAGATCATCATCTGGGGGGCTTTCTGTTTACTGCTCATCATCGGCCGCTGGTGGTTTGGTAAAAGAGACATCAAAGTAAACATACCATACCTGCCTGAAGTAACAATCCATCGATAACAGAATGAAAAAATATCTCAGGGAAATAGAGGTTTCAGGACTGATTCTGACAGCAATAGGCGTCGGGATTGCCTACATCAAAGGCTACCAGTACGGCGTCTGGCCATGCGGAACGGGAATGGTGCTGCTGCTCGTCATCTTCCTCTACAAAGCCTTCCACTGGAAGGAATATGAGCGTGAGAACAAGCAGTATATCGCCATCATACTCATCTGCATACTGATTTTATTCCTACAAATGATAAGATTACTATGACCATTAGACAAGCACAGGAGGCTGTTGACAGCTGGATCAAGGAGTACGGCGTGCGTTACTTCTCAGAGCTGACAAACATGGCGGTTTTGACTGAGGAAGTGGGCGAACTGGCACGTGTAATAGCCCGTAAATATGGCGACCAGAGCTTCAAGCCGGGCGAGAAGGAGAACCTCGGCGAGGAGATGGCCGACGTGCTCTGGGTGCTGCTCTGCTTAGCCAATCAGACAGGCGTTGACCTGACCGAAGAACTGCTCAAATCGATGGAGAAAAAGACAAATCGTGATGCCCTGCGGCATATAGAAAACCCAAAACTTAAAGCATAAAACTATGGCAGAAAAAACAAAGTACGAAGAGGCTCTGTCGAAGTACAACCTCGAAATCAGTGACGAAGAAGTGCGCGAGGCCGTGAAGGAAATCATCGCTACGAAAGTGCATGAGAACGACACGCCAGAAGTGAAGAAATTCCTGATGGGAAGCGTGGAACTGACCACCCTGAAAACCACCGACAGCGAGACCAGCGTGATGGCCTTCACGGAGAAGGTGAACAAGTTCGACGAGGCCTACCCTACCCTGCCCCACGTAGCCACCATCTGCGTCTATCCAAAGTTCGCTAAGGTAGTCAGCGAGACACTCGAGATCGACGGCGTGGAAGTAGCCTGCGTAAGCGGCTCATTTCCCAGCTCACAGTCACTCATCGAGGTGAAGACCGTTGAGACATCACTCGCCGTGAAAGACGGTGCTACAGAGATAGATATCGTCATGAACGTTGGAGCATTCCTGGAAGGCGATTACGAGACCGTCTGCGACGAGATTCAGCAGCAGAAGGAAGCCTGCGGCGACAAGGCCATGAAGGTCATCTTAGAGACCGGTTGCCTGAAGACCGCGGCCAACATCAAGACCGCATCGCTGCTGTCGATGTACAGCGGTGCCGACTACATCAAGACCTCTACCGGCAAGCTGGAACCAGCAGCCACGCCAGAGGCCGCCTACGTCATGTGCCAGGCCATCAAGGAATACTACGACCAAACGGGCATACAGATTGGTTTTAAGCCCGCTGGAGGCCTTAACAGCGTGATGGACGCACTGATATACTACACGATAGTCAAAGAGGTCTTAGGCGAGAAATGGCTCACCAATAAGTGGTTCCGCATGGGCACTTCACGTCTGGCTAATCTGTTGCTTTCGGAAGTGATTGGCGAGGAAGTGAAGTTCTTTTGATTAGCAAAAGCTCGAGCACTTCTAAGAAAAATAATAGCAACTTGAAAAAATAAAGTAAAATATTTTGTTGGTATTAAAAAAAGACTTACCTTTGCAAAATAAAACATAAAAAGGAAAAATAAAACACTGTTATCAAAACACTGGCTCCTGTGTTTTAAAGCAAACGTAAACCGTCCGTTGTAGAGGGGCCACATCGGAATAAAACTTTAAGAAAATGAAAAAAGTTATCTTTTCTGCACTTTGTGGTGCATGCGCACTCTTGATGACAAGCTGCGCAATGACGTCGAGTCCTGTAACAGGTTTCGTGTATCAGTCCACTAAAGGCCCCATTACCGCTACCAGCAACAACTTAGGCAGCAAGGTTGGTACCTCTCAGGCAACTTCTATCCTGGGTTGGTTTGCTACTGGCGATGCCAGCATTGAGGCTGCTGCTAAGTCAGCCGGCATCAAGAAGATCAGCCACGTTGACTATGAGGGTTCAAACATCCTGGGTCTTTTTGCAAAGCACACCACGATCGTTTACGGTGAATAAATCTATTTGAAACACATAGTAGGAGAATGGCCAAGGCGTTCAGTGCCAGGCTATTCTCCTTAATTATTTAAGACGGTTGTTAAAGATGAAAAAAGTCCTATCGCTCCTCCTGATGATAGCGCTATGTCTTACGAGCATGGCAGGAAATATCAAGAAAATGTACAGGTCAGCAATTACAGAAAAAGGAACACTTTATTTCTTCCATGAACAAAAAATGCAAAAAGACAGAGATAGTAAGGCCATTAAGCCACTACGCTTTGATGTGACTTACCTGTCAGGAAGTGATACCGTTTCAATTAAAACAACTGTTATAAGCTTGAAGGCATATAAACAGCCGACAGCCACCATTATTAAAGCAGACGGACAAAAAGCTGCATTTGCAACAGAAGTCATTTTCAGAGACGTCACGAAAAAGGGTTATATCAACCGTATAGAGGTCAAAATACCCCGAAGTGAGTACCGTAACCTATACAGCACAGACAAACCTTTCACCATAGATTTTGATGACCAAAACACCTTTAAGTTCAGTGACGGTCAATGGCAGAAACATCGTGAGGCAGTCAACAAGATTTGGGAAGTGATAGACTTAAACCTTTAACGCTGGCTATTTGTTGCGTTGAATGACGTAATCCAAATAGGTTTTGAAAGATTCCTTCAGATCGGGTTTCACGTATTCATCAATAAATTTCAAGGCTTCAAGACCTATCTCCTCCATACGCCGCTCAGCATATTCGATGCCGCCATTCTCCTTGGTAAACTCCACTAAAACAGCGATTTCATCGGGATTGACGGTGCCTGCCTTCACCTTCCGGGCCAGCGTCTGCATTGATTCATAGGGCGTGTTGTTCAGTGCATAGATAACGGGGAGAGTTAGCTTTCCTTCCGACATGTCATTTCCTGTCGGCTTGCCGATTTCCTTAGAATCGTAGTAGTCGAAGATGTCATCGCGAATCTGGAAAATCATACCGATGTTTTGTCCAAATTTTGCAGCAGCCTTGACGGCTTCCTCAGAAGCTCCTGCCGACAAAGCACCAATCACAGAACAGGCCTCGAACAAAGCGGCGGTCTTGTTGTTAATAATCTGATAATAAACTTCTTCTGAAAACTCCTGATTCTGAATATTTGACAGCTGCAGGATTTCTCCAGCAGCCAAAGTGCGACCAAGCTCGGCCAAGATTTGTATGATTCTTTGATTGTCAGTCAGCGATACACGCAGCAAGGCCGTTGAGAGGATATAGTCACCCACGAGCACAGCCACCTTATTGTCATAAGAGGCATTCACAGAAGCCTGTCCGCGACGCTCCTTGCTCTCGTCAACCACATCGTCGTGAACCAGCGAAGCCGTATGCAACAGTTCAAGACCCACAGCAGCATTCTGAGTAACGTCAGACACACAACCGAAGTTCTTGGCTGTCAACAGTATAAGCATCGGGCGCATACGCTTTCCACCCCGCTGGCGGATGTGGGTGAGAGCCGATCCAAGAAGACCGTCAGAATGGGTCAGCGACTCGTTGAACAACGCGATAAAATCGTTCAAATCCTGCTCTATAGGAGCCTTAATCAGTGACAAATAATCCATCGTTGAATAAATTTCCTACAAAATTAGTGAAAATCTTCGGATAATGAGAATTTTTTTAGTAATTTTACGCGAAAATTCGAAAATGTTATGGATAAACTATTCCTTTTAGACGCTTACGCCCTCATTTACAGGTCGTACTACGCCTTCATCAAGAACCCGCGAATCAACTCAAAAGGTCAGAATACCAGCGCTATTATCGGCTTCTGCAACACGCTGAACGAAGTGCTGCAAAAGGAGCAGCCGACGCACATCGGAGTGGCCTTCGACCCTCACGGTCCCACCTTCCGCAGCGAGGCTTTTCCAGAGTATAAAGCCCAGCGCGATGCGACGCCCGAGGACATTCACGCGGCCGTTCCTATCATCAAAGATATTCTACGCGCCTACCATATTCCCATCCTGCAAGTCGATGGTTATGAGGCAGATGACGTCATCGGCACATTGGCAAAAAAAGCAGCCCCCCATTCCGCCCCCGAGGGGGCTACAAATGTCCAACCCAGTATTGAAGCCCCATCGGGGGCAGTAGGGGGGGCCGATGTATATATGCTCACCCCCGATAAGGACTATGGACAATTGGTCTCGGAGAATATTCATATCTACCGTCCTCGTCACGGAGGCGGCTATGAGGTGATGGGACCTAAGGAGGTGTGCGAGAAATACGGCATCACTACCCCACTCCAGGTCATCGACCTCCTGGCACTCATGGGCGACTCGGCCGACAACTTCCCTGGATGTCCGGGTGTCGGCGAGAAGACTGCCGCCAAACTCATCGCCGACTTCGGCAGCGTCGAACAACTGTTGTCGAGAACCGACGAACTGAAAGGTGCGCTCCAGAAAAAAGTGACCGAGCATGTTGACGACATCAAGATGAGTTACTTCCTCGCCACCATCAAAACCGATGTCCCCATCGAATTGAACATGGACGAGTTGAAGGTCAGCGAACCCGACAACGAAAAACTGCGTCAACTCTTCACCGAATTGGAGTTCAAACAGCTCGCGGACAAGATTCTTAAAAAACCTCAAAAAGCGTCAATTCCTGCTAACGGCCAACTCGATTTGTTTGCAGAATTTCCTGCCGACGGCATGAATGCAGGCGAAAATTCAAGTTTTGAGACGCTAAAAACGGTGGCTCACGACTACAAACTCGTTGAAAATGAGGACGAAATGAGAAAACTTTGTGACTATTTCTTGACAAACGAAATTCTCAGTTTAGACACGGAAACGACTTCAACCTCTGCCATCGACGCCGAATTGGTCGGTTTGTCGTTCGCGGTGAAGGAATTTGAGGCGTTTTACGTCCCCATTCCTGCCGAACGTGAAAAAGCGCTTCAAATTGTTAATATCTTTAAACCTGCCTATGAAGACAGCAAAATTCTAAAGGTCGGACAGAACTTGAAGTACGATTTGGAAGTTTTAAGAAATTATAACGTTCAGTTACAAGGCCGAATGTGGGACACGATGATTGCCCACTACCTCATCCAACCTGAGCTTCGTCACAACATGGACTACATGGCCGAAATCTATCTGAACTATAAAACCATTCACATCGACGAACTCATAGGCCCGAAGGGAAAGAACCAGCGTTCGATGCGCGACCTCTCCCCTACCCTCGTCTATGAATATGCTGCCGAGGATGCCGACGTCACCCTGCGGTTGAAGAACAAACTCGAACCAGAGCTGAAACGGTTCGAGTGCGAAGACCTATTTTATAATATCGAAATGCCATTGATGCCCGTACTGGCAGAAATGGAGATGAACGGCGTCTGCCTCGACACCGAATCACTGAAGGAAACGTCAGGAATTTTGAATGGTCGTTTGAAGGACATCGAGCACCGCATCTATGAACTGGCCGGCCACTCGTTCAACATTGCCTCGCCAAAGCAGGTTGGCGGCGTACTGTTCGACGAACTAAAGATTGTGGAGAAGGCCAAGAAGACCAAGACCGGTCAATACGTTACCAGCGAAGAAGTGCTTCAGCAACTGAAGAACAAACATGAAATCGTGGCTGATATATTGGAATACAGAGGTTTAACAAAACTGTTGGGAACATACATCGACACCCTACCCCACCTCATCAACCCGCGAACCGGTCATATCCATACCTCGTTCAATCAGACCATCACAGCCACAGGCCGGTTGTCATCGTCAGACCCCAACCTGCAAAATATTCCCATCCGTGGTGAGGACGGCAAGGAAATCAGAAAGGCGTTTGTACCAGAGCCTGGTTGTCTGTTTTTTTCAGCAGACTATAGTCAGATAGAACTGCGCGTAATGGCACACCTCAGCAACGACCCGCAGATGATAGAGGTGTTCCGCGAAGGCAAGGACCTGCATGCTGCCACAGCAGCCAACATCTACAAGAAACCAATAGAAGAGGTTACGCGCGATGAACGCACGAAGTCGAAACGTGCCAATTTCGGCATTATCTACGGCATCACCGTCTTCGGACTGGCCGAACGCTTAGACATCAGCCGCGACGAAGCCAAGCAGCTCATAGACGGCTATTTCGCCACGTTCCCTGAGGTTCACGACTACATGGAACAGGCCAAGCAGACAGCCCGCCAGAAAGGCTATGTGACGACCTTATTCGGCCGCCGCCGCTATCTGCCCGACATCAACTCGGCCAACGCCACCGTGCGTGGTTTTGCTGAGCGTAACGCCATCAACGCGCCCATTCAGGGCACCGCCGCCGACATCATCAAGGTGGCCATGATTCGCATCTTCAACCGCTTCAAGGCCGAGGGCATCCGTTCGAAGATGATTCTGCAGGTTCACGACGAACTCAACTTCAGCGTGTATCCAGAAGAGCAGGGTAGGGTAGAGGCCATCGTTCTCGAGGAGATGCAGAACGCCATCAAGCTCAGCGTACCCCTTGTGGCCGACAGCGGCTTTGGTAAGAACTGGTTGGAGGCGCATTAGAAAAACAAGCAAACAATGAGCGACGAACAGAATATCATCATCTATCGCACCGCCGACGGTCGGGCATCTGTGGCACTATATGCCAAGGATGGAAAGATTTGGCTGAACCAGCAACAGATGGCAGTGCTCGGCTCTGCCGCTTTGCCTCGCAAAGAACTTTTTGCCACCTCGAAGCCGAACATCAGTATGCACATAGCTAACATTCTGAAAGAAAGAGAGTTAAATGAAATTTCAGTTGTTAAGAATTACTTAACTACTGCTGCTGACGGCAAGAATTACAACGTGGTTTTCTACTCACTGGAGATGATTAATGGAAAGCATCGTGCGCAAAGTCTATGACGAATTCAACACAAACCGCAAGCATTACGATGCACAATTAGCAGACACAGAAGACCTCAAAGCCTTGGAGGATATTGAAAGAAGTATCAAAGAACAAAACTAATGAATAAGGAAGAAAAGTACAAGCTGCTGACAGAGCAGATACGGAACCTGATAGCGGGCGAGAAAGACGTGGTGGCGGTGATGGCCAATGTGTGTGCCGCCATTCACGAGGAGATGGGATTCTTCTGGACGGGGTTCTATCGAGTGGTGGACGGTGAGCTGCTGTTAGGACCGTTTCAGGGGCCCGTGGCGTGCATGCACATCAAGTATGGGCGCGGTGTGTGTGGCACAGCCTGGGAACGTCAGGAGAGCATTGTTGTGCCCGACGTGGAGCAGTTTCCTGGGCACATTGCCTGCAGCAGCCTGTCACGCTCTGAAATCGTGGTGCCCGTGAAAAACGCCGATGGGGAAGTAACGGCTGTATTAGACATCGACAGCAAGGAATTAGGAACCTTTGACGACGTTGACCGCCATTATCTGGAAGACATCTGCGCATTGTTAGAATCCTTCACAACAAATTAGCCAAAACCTTTGGCATTTATGAATATTATCGTTACCTTTGCATCCACTAATTGTAAACATTCTGAAAGAACAATATGAAGAAGTTTGAATTGATGGCCCTGCCCTATTCGGAGAATGCGCTGGAGCCGATTATCAGTAAGGAGACAATAGGGTTTCATCACGGAAAGCACCTGTTGGCGTATGTGAACAATCTCAATGGGTTGTTGGAGAACAGCCCGTTGGCAGAATTGCCTTTGGAGGAGATTGTATTGAAAGGTGAAGGCGGTATTCTCAACAATGCCGGGCAGATTCTGAACCACGAGATGTACTTCGCGCAATTCATGACGCCAACGACGGACAATAAGCCTGTCGGAAAGATTGCCGAGGCTATCCTTCGTGATTTTGGCTCGTTCGAGGCTTTCAAGGAGGAGTTTCAGAAGAAGGGTGCCACGCTGTTCGGTTCTGGCTGGGTGTGGCTGTCTGCCGACAATGACGGCAAACTGGTCATCACACAGGAGACGAATGCCGCCAATCCCATTCAGCGCGGCCTAAAGCCTCTGCTGACATTCGATGTCTGGGAGCATGCCTACTATCTGGATTACCAAAACCGCCGCCCAGACCATCTTGCCGCCCTCTGGCCGATTATCGACTGGAACGTCATTGAGAACCGTTTTAATCAGTAAAACAAAGGAAATATTAATTCAGATATAGGAATAAAAGATGACAGAATTGTTACTATACACCCAATGGAATCCCTCGCTGGAAGCTTTCTGTATCGGACCGCTCTCTTTCCGTTGGTACTCGCTGTGCTGGCTCATCGGCTTGATAGTTGCCTACTTCGTTGTCCGCCGACTCTATAAGGAGCAGAAAATTAAAGAGGAGCTGTTTGACCCACTATTCTTCTATTGCTTCTTTGGCATCCTTATCGGCGCCCGACTGGGTCATTGCATCTTCTACCAGCCCGACTACTTTCTGACGTCGTTCAAAGGCTTTGTGGAGATGCTGCTGCCCATCCACTTCCTGCCAGAAGGCGGTTGGAAGATGACGGGCTATGCCGGACTGGCCTCCCACGGCGGCACGGCAGGTCTGATGCTCGCCCTATGGCTCTACTGCAAGCACACGAAGCTGAGCCTGTGGACAGTGCTCGACAACATCGCCATCGCCACCGGCACCACGGCCTGCTTCATACGCTTGGGCAATCTGATGAACAGTGAAATCATCGGCAAGGCCACCGACGTTTCATGGGCCTTCGTCTTCGAGAAGGTGGATCTGCTGCCGCGTCATCCCAGCCAACTCTACGAAGCCGTCGCCTACGCCCTGCTGTTTGTCATCATGTGGGTGCTGCACAGGCGCTGGCCACAGAAGATTGGCACCGGTTGGTACTTCGGTTTCTGCCTGACATACATCTTCACCTTCCGCTTCTTCATCGAATATACCAAGGAGATTCAGGAAGCCTTCGAAGCCTCGCTGCCGCTCGATATGGGACAGATTCTCAGCATCCCGTTCATCATCGTCGGTGTGTGGTGTATGGTGAGGGCGAAGAGATTTGAGATTTGAGATTTGAAGATTATGAAAAGGATAGGTTTTATGGCTTTCCTGCTGTTGTTTACAACAATGGCAACAGACGCCCAGACGGAAAAGAATCCCAAGGGGCTGTATCGTCTGAAACAGTTCATCTACGAGGATGGCAGGACCAGTCCTCCTGGATTCAGCCAGTATAAATATGCTGCTGACTCCGTGGGCTTACTCATATCCTACCGTGCCTCACAAAACACGACTCAATGGAGCAACATGACCGTGGAGATACGCGAGCCGTACCCCCTGTTATACACTGGTGAGAAGCCGCAGGGCACTGACGGCCACGGCACACAGATATTCAATGTTGATGACGACCAGTTCTGCTTTAAATGGTACAATGACAAGTGGCCGAACATGAGCAAGCTCAACGAGTTCATCACCGAGGTATACAGGAAAAGCGTTATGGAGCCTGAGGTGACGCAAGCTATCAACATGCTCGAGAACAGGTTTGACTATAATGCCAGCAAGTTCTATGGGTGGTGGGTACGTGTAGCCGCGACGGCCAATCCTGACGGTACGGGAAAGCGCACGGCTGTGCCAACCATCTGGAAAGCCTATAGCCCTGGGCTGTCGATGGTGGTCACCATACTCAACAATGGCAATGTGCTGGGATGCAACCCCACAAGCACCATCAAATATGAGAACGACAGCACCATCTATGAGATAGGACATCCCTGCAACATCCATTGGATTAATGACAACTGTCATACACTCACGTTCGTTCAGGAGAACGGCGCGCCACTGACCGAGCTATGGATGAGGAGCGGACTGCCCAGAAACTGGCAAAGCGTGTTCAACACCGATGTCGCGATGTACAAAAATGGTACGGAGTGCATCAAGGAAGCTGTGGAAACGGCGTTGGCGGGAAATCTGCAGCAGGCAGAGGCACTCATCGCCGAGGCGATGAACGAGAAGGACGTGAACATCAGCATTCTTTGTGCAGGAACGGCTGGTATAGCATCAGACCTGCTCAACACAAAACAGCAGTACATGGATTGCGTGGCGTTCTGCGAACGGCAGCTGAAGAACATCACGGACTATGTCGACGCAGGTCACGACCACGCCGGTTCCTCAAGAGTATTCATCCACCAGACAGAAATTTTCAGGGCTGTCGCCACCTATCGGAACGGTGAAACGGAAAAGGGCCGGCAACTGATGGAAGAGCGTCTCTCCATCATTGAAAGTGAGATAGAGCAGTACCGGGCCGTCAAGGGCATGGAGTCTTACATCAACACACTGTATTATTGCAATCTGGTGATGTATAACCTCGGCTATGACGTCTTCGGAGCAGACCGCACCCTACTGTATTTAGACGCCCTTTCACTCATGGCACCAGCCATGACAGCACAACAGAAGCCCATGATTTTACAGTGCCGCGCCAACTGCTATCTTCTGAAAGGTGACAAGGAAAGCGCCGACAAGCTGTTGCAGCAGGCAAAAGAACTTGCTCCGTGAGAATTTTGATTGAATTTTCTAGGGTCAGTAGCAAAAACCTGTCGTTGGGATTCTGCCACTGTAGGGACTACCAACCGACTTTTGCTACTGTTCCATTTTCTACTTGCCCTGTACAATACGCTTGATGTCGTTCAGTTTGTTCAGAGCCTCCAACGGTGTGAGGTTGTTGACGTCAAGGCCGAGGATTTCGTCGCGCACTTGACAAAGCACGGGGTCGTCGAGCTGGAAGAAGCTGAGCTGCATGCCTTCGCGTGAAGCGGCGATTTCAGCCGTTGGCTTACCTACGGTGCCTACCTGCGAGTTGTCGGCTTCCAACTGCTTCAGGATGACACCAGCACGCTTGACGATGGAGCGGGGCATACCCGCAATATCAGCCACGTGGATACCGAAGGAGTGCTCCGAGCCGCCCCGTTCGAGCTTACGCAGGAAAATGACTTTGCCATCGACCTCCTTCACAGAGACGTTGTAGTTCTTGATGCGGTTAAAGTTCTTCTCCATCTCGTTCAGCTCATGGTAGTGAGTGGCAAAGAGCGTGCGTGGATGTCCGGCCTTCGTGTTCTCGTGCAGGTATTCCACGATAGCCCAAGCAATAGAGATACCATCATACGTCGAGGTGCCACGGCCCAGCTCATCGAAGAGTACCAACGAACGGCTGCTGACGTTGTTGAGGATGTTTGACGCCTCGGTCATCTCGACCATAAACGTCGATTCGCCCAACGAAATATTGTCGCTGGCTCCCACACGTGTGAAAATCTTGTCCACCAAGCCTATTTTCGCGGCCTCTGCGGGCACAAAGCAACCCACCTGGGCAAGTAGCACAATGAGCGCCGTCTGGCGCAGCAGCGCCGATTTACCGGCCATATTCGGACCTGTGATGATGATAATCTGCTGGCGCTCGTTGTCTAAGAGGATGTCGTTGGGAATATACGGTTCCCCTATCGGCAGCTCCTGTTCGATGACGGGGTGGCGGCCCTGCTTGATGTCGAGCACCTCGCCGGAGTCTATCACGGGACGTACATAGTGGTTCTCCTCGGCAGTCTTCGCGAAGCTCAACAGACAGTCGAGGTGGGCCAATATGCCGGCGTTAATCTGTATCTGCGGGATGAACTCCTGCATAGCCAAAACCAACTCGTTAAACAGCTTGCTTTCCAATGACAGAATCTTGTCCTCGGCACCGAGAATCTTCTCCTCATACTCCTTCAGCTCCTGCGTGATGTATCGCTCGGCCTGGGCCAAGGTCTGCTTGCGCACCCACTCCTGCGGCACCAGGTCCTTATACGTGTTGCGCACCTCCAAGTAATAGCCGAACACGTTGTTATAGCCTATCTTCAGCGACTGTATGCCCGTCAGCTCGGCTTCACGCTGCTGAATCTGCAGCAGGTAGTCCTTGCCACTGTAGGCGATGTGGCGCAGTTCGTCAAGTTCGGCGTTCACGCCGTCGCGGATGACGCCGCCCTTCTGTACCAGCTGCGGCGGGTCGGGCTGTATCTCGCGATCAATGCGGTCGCGGAGCGATTCGCAGAGGTTCAGCCGCTCACCGACGCGCTTCAAGGCATCGTTCGTGGCGTAGAGGCACGCCGTCTTGATGGGGTGAATGGCCTGCAGAGCTGTCTTGAGCTGCACTACCTCACGCGGAGAAACGCGCCCCACGGCCACCTTCGAGATGATGCGCTCGAGGTCGCCGACGCGGTGCAGCTGCTCGTCGATGCACTGGCGGAACTCCGGCTCCCGGTAGTAGTATTCCACGATGTCCAGGCGCTCGTTGATGGGCCTCTCGTCTTTCAGCGGGAAGACCAGCCAGCGCCGCAGCATACGGCCACCCATCGGACTGACCGTCTTATCGACCACATCCAACAACGACTTGCCGTCATCCTGCATAGGCTGAATCAGCTCCAAGGAGCGGATGGTGAACTTGTCTAAACGGACATATTTCTCCTCCTCAATGCGCTGCAGCGATGTGATATGGGCTATCTGGGTGTGCTGTGTCAGTTCCAGGTATTGCAGGATGGCACCCGCGGCAATCATACCGTTCTTCAGATGGTCAACGCCGAAGCCCTTCATCGACTTCACGCGGAAGTGCTTCAACAGTTTCTGCATAGCACTCTGCTCGGTAAACACCCAGTCGTCAAGCTCGAAGGTGAAGAGCTTCGTACCGAAGTGCTGTTCAAAGTCCTTCTTCCGCTGACGGTCCACCAGCACCTCCTTCGGCTGCAAGTTTCCCAGCAGTTTCTCTACATAATCGTAGGTGCCCTCGCCAGTCAGGAACTCACCCGTTGAGATGTCGAGGAACGAGACGCCGCAGGCCGACTTCCCGAAGTGAACAGCGCAAAGAAAATTGTTCTCCTTGTAATTCAGCACGTTGTCGCTGAGGGCCACGCCCGGCGTCACCAACTCCGTGATGCCGCGTTTCACCAGCTTCTTCGTCAGCTTCGGATCTTCCAGCTGGTCGCAGATGGCCACGCGCTTGCCGGCACGGATGAGCTTCGGCAGGTAGGTGTCGAGGGCGTGATGGGGGAAGCCCGCCATCTCGTCGCCCTTGTTGTACCCGTTGTTACGGTGTGTCAGTGTGATGCCCAAAATCTTCGCCGCCGTCACGGCGTCCTCGCAATACGTCTCGTAGAAGTCGCCGCAGCGGAATAGCAGCACCGCATCGGGGTGCTTCGCCTTCAGGTCGAAAAACTGCTTCATCATCGGGGTCAGTTCCCCGTCTTTCTTTGCCATCTTTATAACTGCTTTTTCTAATTTGATGGCAAAGTTACAACTTTTTCCCGAAAAGCGGACGGTTTTCCTAAAAAAACCTATTTTTGCAGACCTCAGCCGTTATTGAACGTGGAAATAGTCGAACTGTGCCTGACCGTCAGAGCCATAGCAGAAGATGCCGGTGCGGATGCCTTTCCAATAACCGCCACGCATGGGAAAAGTGTCACCTGCGGGGGTGAAATGATGGCCGTCAGTGCTGTAAAAGAACTGGTGGCTGTTCTGGTGGCAGTCATTAGTGACGCGAAGATAGAGCTGCGAGAACTTGCCCGGCTCAATAATCTGTTTACGGCCACCGAACTCAACATATACGCCCTGCGGACAAAGACCGATGGCATTGAACTGCTTGCCAATACAAAAGAGCCCGGCATGACAATTGCCTCTGGCATTAAGCAGGGTTGTGGACTGACTCTGATAGCCAACGACTTTCTGGGTGAGCATGTTGCGGCAGGTTTTCAAGCTGTCGGCAGGCAGGGCTCGGAGTGTCAGCCAACCCTTTCGCACACTGAGGCTCCAGTGGTCGTTCTGTGGGTTGTGATTCCACTGCCATTGCAGGGCGAGTTGAGGGGCTGAGAAATCGTCGGAGGAGTGAAGGGTGGGGCTCATGGAGCCCATAGGGTTCATAGGGCTCAAGGGAGTTTTCCATGTGGTTACTGGTTCACCGATACCGTTGCCATCGTAGTCAACACCCATGAGCGGCCAGTCCTCTTGCCAGCGGACGGGCTGCAGGTGGACGACACGCCCCAAGACAGGAGTCTCCTGAAAATGGTAAAACCACCACCCTCCGTCAGGGGTGTCAACCAATGCGCCCTGATGAGGACCGTTGATGTTGGTAGAGCCTTGCTCCAACACAACACGCCGTTCATAGGGGCCATAGATATTCCGTGAGCGGAGCACGGTCTGCCAGCCTTGTCCAACGCCGCCTTCGGGAATGATAAGATAATAATAACCGTTGCGTTTCAGGAATTTCGTGCCCTCAGCCACCGGTCCGGAATAGACCGTCACACCGTCATCGAGCAGCCGCTTGCCGTCAGCCGACATCTTGTGTACGATAATCGGTCCCGCACCGTGCTTGCTGCGCCCTAAGTAGGCCTGTCCGTCACTATCCCAGAAAGGGCAGGGGTCTTCCCACTTCTCCACACGCTTCACCAAATGCAGCGGACTCCACGGGCCGTGCGGATCTTCTGCCGTGGCCATATACAAGCCTTCCTCAGGCGTGCAGAAATAGACGTAAAAAAGTCCGTCGTGATAGCGGATTGCCGGTGCCCATGAGCCACCGGCATAGTGGCGGTTTTCGTCCCACCCCGGTTCATCGAAGCGCGAGTAAATCTGACTGGCATAGCGCCAGTTCACCATATCGTCGCTCTCTAACACCTGCATGCCGATGAAGTGGAAATCGGAAGCCACCATATAGTATTTCCTGCCTACGCGGATGACGTCAGGATCGGAGAAATCGGCGTTCAGTACAGGATTGATGTACGTACCATTACCCTGGTCACCCCATCGCAGATCTTCCGTATCTACACGCACAAAGTCAGGACGGGCGTCAGGAATCTCTGTCAGCACCTGTATGTTCTGGAATTGGACATTGCGGGCATGGCGTACAAAAAAGCCCTTGGCGGGCAGGTTACCCCACATTGTTGCTTCCGGGTATTCCTTCTCCTTCTCGTCCTTCAGGACTTCGTCAATCTTCGGGAGGTCTGACGCCGTGACGCCACCCTTGTGATGCAGGCTGATGTTCGACAGGCTGACGTTCTCCACAGGATGTCCGGGGAGTCCCGTAATGCTGCAGCCAACGGGGCCGGCATTGCGAATGTGGATGTTGTCGAGATGCACACCGTTGATGCTGCCCACGTGGTCGATGGGAATCAGTTCGGAAATCGTGTCATCATTGCCGTTGCCACTCAGCCCTTTCGCTGCTTCCTTCAGCTTGTAGCCTCGCCCTCGGTTGCCCAAACGGACGAAGATAGGTGACTCCGTACCCTCGACGGTAAAGTCCGAGACGGTGACGTTCTCCATCGTGCCGCCATCGACAATCTCCAACGAAATGGCCGACGTGCCTATCCACTGACCGAAGAATTTCTCCTGCTGGTCGCTGCTTGGCTTGACGACAATGCCGCTGATGCTGATGTTGCGGAAGCCCCCGTTGGTCTCTGTTCCCAATTTCACGGCGTTGCAATGGCTTGACACCACACAGTTGCTGATGTGTATGTTCTCGCACAGCCTTGGTGACGTCGATTTCAGGGTGATGGCATCATCGTCGGAATCGGCTATGATGTTTGCCACGACTACTTCGTGGCATCCGTCCAAGTCCAGAGCATCGTTGTTATAGTTGTTGCGGTTGTGTACCTTGATGCCGTCAATCCTCAGGCGGTCACAGGCCAAGTAGTGCTGCATCCAGCAACCGCTGTTCCTCAGCGTAACATTGCGTACGGTGATATCCTCACCTCGGATGATGCGCAACAAATGGGGCCGTGTGATGCCCTCGTCGTTCCACGACAGTTTCTTAAAAGCCCGTCCCCGTCCGTCAATTGTACCGTAGCCGTCGATGCAGACGTTCTTCACGTTGTCGGCATAGATAAGCTGGATGGTCGTCGTCTGAGTGCGCAGCGACACGTAGTCCGACTTCATCGGACGGTAGTCTTCTAATCGGGTGCTGCCGTAGAGTGTAGCCCCTTGCTCCAGATACAGGTGGACATTGCTCTTCAACTCTATAGAGCCGGTCTTATAGTCACCCGTCGGTACCACCACACATCCGCCACCAGCCTGCGAACAAGCATCGATGGCCTGCTGCAGAGCGTCGGTACTCAGTACGGTCGTATCGTTCTTCGCACCGTACTCCACGATATTGTAGTCTTTTGCCGATGCCGTCAGATGACATGCTAATAGTAAAGAGAGAATTTTAATCATACTTCTTTATCAGTTTGTCGATGGCCTTGTCGAGTGACTCAGTAGGCTCAATGATGTTGTAGTCCTGCCAGAATGCCGGGTCGCGGAAATAATCTACCCGGTCGAAGAAAGCATCGCGCTGGTCGAACGACTCACGGCCACGGATAGGCTGTACGTCATGGTCGGTGCTGCTGGTGACTGCCATTTCGCAGCAGGCGGTGAACGACGTGGCAAAGAGCCGCCGCTTCCAGTCGCAGTTGAAGCGGAACGTCGTGCGTACATAGCTGATAAGTGTCACTCCGTCAACAAAGCGGTAATCGACGAGCAGCGACAGTTCCTTCGGCCGGAAACGCACACCCGTTGGTTTGCGGACTAACATCAGCCGTGTGGCCTTTTCGCGGTCGCTCATGTCAAGTGACAGCTCGGCACGGGTAAAAGCCTGCGTCTCTTGGTCGATATACAGCTTGCCGAAATAGAGGGCGTAGTCCATCGTCACCCTCGGCCTGATGCTCACCACGAACTGCTGGCGGTCGCCGATGCTCGTCGGTGTCTCCATCTTCAAGTCATAGCAGTCCAGGTCGTCGGCGTTCAGCAGGAAGTCGGTATTCTTTACCAAGTCAAGTTGGACGGATGCTACCGGCCCACCCATCACCTTCACACTGAGCGTATCATTCCGTTTGGGACTCAGCAGCCGCCGGCCTTTGCGGATGGCCACGCGGTCACGACCAGTCCCCTGTTGATAGGAAGTCTTATACATATCGACCACACCCTCGGAAACACAGATGTAGTGCTGTCGCTTCATGGCTGTCTCGCGGTAGAAGCAGTTGTATAGTTGCGGCTGTCGGCTGTAGTTCTGCGGTATTTTTCGAATGGCAGCCATCACCAGTTCACGCGGATTGTCGGCCATCACCAGTACCTCACTCAGCTGGACAGATGTGGGCACAAGCTTCACTGTCAAGTTCTCCAGTTGTCCATCCTTCAGTGACACCCGTCGGGAACGGTATCCGACATGTGACACCGTGACAGCCTCAACGGCCGTATCTGTTTTCAGCGTGAAGAGTCCGTCATCGTTGGTCACCACGGCCACCCCTGCAGCCGTCACGCTGGCACTGGCTATGACATTGCCCGTCTCCCCACAGACAACGGTGCCGCTAACTATCGTCCTTTGTGCCCATGCGTCAACTGAGGTCAGGATGGTCAGAAAAACCAAAAACATCTTTCTCATACTACTTGTTGGTTAATGATTCCCGCTGAAGAACTTCACGCTATGTTGCCGTCTGTCATGTTTCCAAGTGACGACATAGAGGCCGGTGGGGTAGGGTAGCATGCTGAACTCCTCACAGGCCCGGAAGGAGGCTATGCGATGGCCGGAAGCATTATAGACGCTGACAAGGAAAGTGAGATCCTGCAGACGGTCGGCACCGAAGTGCAGGCGGCCCGTGACAGGGTCGTAGGCCAGGGCGTAGTCCGTGCTGACGGATGCCACGCCGGTGTCTGTCATCGTACCGGCTTCCTCCACAAGCCACTGCCGGTTTGCAGACGAGGCGTTGCGGTCATCGCTGGTATAGCTGAGTATGTAGGTGCCGTCAGCACTGCTGCCACCGCTCAGGTTGGCAGCATGCTGGCTCCATCGGCTGATAATATTATAGCGACCGTCTGACTGGCTGACGAAGTCCCATTGCTGGCGCTGGTCGGTAGAATCAGGTTCCGCGAGCGTTATCTGACTGCCGACGTTTGTCGTGGCCGTCGTTTCCGACGGGCTGGGGTCGCTCAATGCTCGTCCCGTGGCGCGGTTGACGATGAACAGATAGCCGTTAGACAGGTTGGTGATATGCCACTGTTGGGTCTCGCTATCAGTGTTGCGGTGGTTTCCGCAGACACCGTCTGTCACTATATCCACATCAAAGTAAGTACCTGAGCCGATGTTGGAGATGGCATAATAGCGCTGGCTGTCAGCAATGAAGTCGGGCACTTTGATTTCCGGTTCCGGTTCCGGTTCCGGCTCATCAGGCAGCATCGCGGCGAAGGCTGTCGTCAGGTAGCTGATATGGGTGTGGAGGAAGTCGCGGACGTAGGTCACATACTCGTCGTAGGTAGAAAAAAGCACACGCTCACGCAGAACTCTTCTGTTGATGCCCCACCGCTCGTAGTTCAGCTGCTGGGAGGCATCGATGAGTTCCGTCAGGCTGTCGAGCTGGAGATTGAGATACTGTTCCAGTCCACCATCGACCAACTCCTTGTAGCGCCGGTTGACCAGACGGGCAAACCAGGGGTCTTTCCACATCCGCTCCAACCATTCCCGGCAACCGTTGTTGCTTGTCCCGTAGCCATAGTCCTTCATCAGCTGCCGCTCAGTGTTGTTGGTCCCACCACGGTCTGTGCGGTTGTCGTTGTTGTAGGCTATGTCGTAGTCCCAAAGTGGTCCCCAGTATAGGTGGTCATCATCCTGTTGCTTGTAGAAATAGGTACTGAAAAAGCCATCGACGTTGGCACTGACCTCGGTGCAGATGTACCAGTTAGCCAGTGACGTGGAATCGACAAGGGGACGATAGCCTTCGGTAGAGTCTGTGAAGTTGTTGGCAAAGAGCCGTGCCTCGAAATCGCGTACAAACATATTGATGTAATTGAACTGCCGACGATCTATATCGTCCTCATCGGGGTAGTGGATGCGAACAGGCACCCTCTTGCGCATGGTATAGAAGCCCGTCGGTGACAGGTTCGCGCCCTGTGGTGACGCGCTGAAGTCACGGAAGCCGTCGGCCTCCAACAGATAGCCTCCTGTAATATTGCTGTCGTCAGTCAAAGGCAGATCCTGCTCCACCACATTGACGCGGTGCGGACGGACATCGACCTGGTCTGATATCTGGTAGTTCCCGACATAGTTCCCGTTCAGGGTCAGATCTACGAACTTCGCCGCCGGGTTGAACACCAGCCCGGCCCGCTCACCCATGAGACTCGTCAGGGCGTTGCGCAACAGGGTCTTGTCACTGTGGTTTGCCATCAGGGTCCACTTTTTAGTGTTTGGCCGTCCCTTGCCTAACAGTTTCACCTTTTCCTTAAACTTCAGCTTATAGGGCTTCTTGGCCAAATCAGCTGTCGAGTTGCCGCGTACACGGACCTGAAGCGAATCGTAGAATGTGACGTTGTCCTGTTCATCGACATACCACATTCTGGCATAGACCATGACATCCCTGCTATAGATATCGTAACCCGAGAACGTATTCAAATAGACATGCGGCAGATTGGTCAGCCTAACATACTGCGTGTCGGTCTGAGCAGCGGTTCCTATGGCCAAGATTGTTAGAGTGACGATAGTCAGTAGTTTTTTCCTCATAAACGGTTCTTAATCAAGTCTCAATTGCAAAAATAGAAATTCTTTTTGAAACGGCCAAACTATCAGTACCCTTTCCTCAAGTTTTTGATGCGGTTTAACAATAATTTAATGTTACATGAGCCTTTTGCAAACGTTTACGTGACTTCTTCTGCATAGATTAGGGTAGGGTAGGCTGATTTTTCATACTTTTGCGCCGAAAAAGAAACAAACGAAAAAAAACGATGAAAGCTAACAACTCAAAATGGAAGTTCGCCATTATGGTCATGGCCTTGACACTTCCCACCAGAATGATGGCCGTTGACGAAAACGGAAACTACTTTACTAACGACTTCGAGGACAATATCCCCATGACAAAGAACACCAACGATACCATCGTCAACGTGGAGGGCGAGGGTGAATGGGTGTTCAAGATGGCCTACGTATCAACCAACACCAATTACGTGGTGAGCGGCAAACAAAACCTGCGACTACAGAAGAACGGCTCCTACGTCATCACGCGTTCTTTGGTTGTAGCGGCCTAATTGGAAGTGGAATTAAAATTATTTATGAAAACGCTTTTGCCAATTGCAAACAGATCATCCAATACAACTGATTGATTGACAATACTGGCATGTTCTCCCCGTGCGATGCCCATTGTCGTAATCATCACCAGTTGAATGACTTCTCTGCCAATGATATTAGGGTACTTCATGCTAAATTGTTTTTATTGCTCTGCAAAAGTACAATTTTTTATTTAGATGCAGGCAATTCTGACTTAAAAATCAGCGAAAATGAGAAAAAATTTTTGGATTTCGCTGATTTTTGAATAGAGATTACCTCTTTCTGAGCAACAGACCATCTGCAAACGTTTACGTGACTTCTTCTGCATAGATTAGGGTAGGGTAGGCTGATTTTTCATACTTTTGCGCCGAAAAAGAAACAAACGAAAAAAAACGATGAAAGCTAACAACTCAAAATGGAAGTTCGCCATTATGGTCATGGCCTTGACACTTCCCACCAGAATGATGGCCGTTGACGAAAACGGAAACTACTTTACTAACGACTTCGAGGACAATATCCCCATGACAAAGAACACCAACGATACCATCGTCAACGTGGAGGGCGAGGGTGAATGGGTGTTCAAGATGGCCTACGTATCAACCAACACCAATTACGTGGTGAGCGGCAAACAAAACCTGCGACTACAGAAAAACGGCTCCTATGTCATTACGCCAGTACTGGACAAAGGTGTAAAGGAAGTGGTTTTCAACTGCAAACGAAAAGGCAAGGGTATCGACATCTATACTTCGACGGACGGCGGCAAGACGTGGACGAAGTCTGTGACGGTCAACTCTACCGGCATCAGTACCGTTGCCATCAACTCTAGTGAAGCCAACCGTGTGAAAATAGCAAACGACGGAAGCGGCGATGCTGACATAGACGATCTGAGCGTATCAGCAACTGCCTTCGGCGTGGAGGCTCAGGTAAGTACTGGCGGGGCTGCCAACATCACCAAGAACCAGGCAGACTTAAGCGGCACCCTTACCGACCCCGGTGACCAGCCCACAAAGGAGCTGGGCATTGTTTGGGCCACCCATGAGAACCCGACCGTTGGTGACTCCAAAGAGGAGGCCGAGAGCGTCAAGGAATCCAGCTTCACACTGACCATCGAAGGGTTGAAAGCCTCGACCACCTACCACTACCGTGCCTACGCCGTGTCGAACGCCGGAACGGTGTATGGCGTGGACAAGACGTTTGAGACTGCTGCCGCCACGCCTGCCGTCGTGACCACCACGGAAATCATGAAGAGCGGCAAGAAGTATGTCGCCGGCGGTAGTGTGACGGACGATGGCGGAGCCGACCTCATGGAAGTGGGCGTGATGTACAACGAAAACGGGAACGAAAACACACTGAAGGTGAAGGCAAACGGTACGAAGGCAACGTTCCGCGTTGAACTGCCATTGGAAGAGGGCAAGACCTACTACTATAGGGCGTACGCCGAAACAAGTGTCGGCATCAGCACAGGCGAGGAGAAAAGCATCACCATCGACGAGAAAATTCCAGAAGCCCCTGACCTGACAGAGAAGATATGGTGCTCGCCCGACGGCGACGACCTGACGGCCGACGGCACCGAACAACACCCGTTCTACTCGTTAGATAAGGCTATCGCACTGGTCGAGAAGGGACAGCGCATCTGTATGAAGGCTGGCCGCTACATCTATGACCACCGCATCAACATCGACAACAAGAACGGTACTGAAGACGAGCCTATTGAACTGTTCGGCATCGGCGGACAGGCCGTGCTCGACTTCTCGGCCATGCCTTACCACAAGCACTCAGACAACCCACTGCAGGGCGTCCGTCTGACCAGTTCTTACTGGCACCTGTACCACATCGACATTACGAATGCCTCAGACAACGGACTGCTTATCGAGCGCAACAAGCCGACTGGCGGTTCAAACGCCGACATCCTGAACGCTACCGACCAGGCCCACGACAACCTAATAGAGGAATGTAATTTCTACAAAAACGGTGACACTGGTCTGCAAATCAAGAACTTGGGCTCGTTCAACAAGATCATCAACTGCGACTCATACCTGAACTGTGATGAGGGAGAGGGCGATGCTGACGGATTTGCCCCAAAGATCTCAGTCGGCGATGGCAACTACTTCTATGGTTGCCGTGCCTGGCTGAACTCCGACGACGGCTGGGACGTGTTCTTCAAGAAGGACGGCGGATTCAGCGACAACGTCACCATCGTCATGGAGAACTGCATATCCTACAAAAACGGGTTCCTCGACCTGGACCGCATAGCACCCGACGGCAACGGCAATGGTTTCAAATGCGGTTCGAACCAAGGAGCCATGAACGTCTATATGAACCGCTGCCTGGCTATCTGTAACAAAGCTAAAGGGTTTGACCAGAATCACAATGCCGGCGACATCATCATGAACAACTGCACGGGCATGACCCTGAAGAGCATAAGTGATAAAACCTACTCATACCGTATTTACGAGGAAATAGCCAGCGGCCACGAGGTAAGGCTTACCAACTGCATCGCCATCAACGACAACGATGCCACTGATAAGCGTGACAAGAACACTGGACTGCCCAAGGACGGCGAACACGGCAAATATGGTGAATACGGACGTTTTGAGGTAGATACCACCTTGGCGGGCCTGAAAGTCATTACCTGCGAGTTCCAAAAAGCAGACCCCACACAGTTCATCAGCATCACTAACCACGAGGAACTGATAGCTGAACGTCAGGAAGACGGGTCGCTGCCCGAAACAACATTTGCACATCTTGTTGATGGGTCGGCGCTTGTCGATGCAGGTACGAAGATTGACGCTACAGACTATCGCGGAATCCGCGTAGCGGGTATTGACTATGCAGACGAAGCACCTGATTTAGGAGCATACGAACAAGGCTATATTATCAGCGGCATTGGACACGTATCACAGCAACAGGAGGTATGTGGCATCAGTCTGCGCCAGACAGAAAGCGGATTAATACTGCTTACAGTCAACAATCAACATGCCGAACCTTCGTTCCTCGTCACAGCCTGCGACATATCTGGACGTGTCATCGGACAGCACCAGTTCAGCGGCACAACTACCGCAATTAGTTTGCCAGCTACTGGCATTATTATACTGCGAGTGGAAGCTGGCAGACAAGTCATCGGCACAGCCAAACTGCTGGTGAAGTAAAAAAATGCCTGACATGGTATCTGTTTTTGATTTTTTCTTTGTACCTTTGCACCCGTTATAAGAAAACAGGTAAACTGAAAGATGAATATAGAAGCACTGATTAGCAAGGCTGCCGGCGAGGCCGTGAAGGCGCTCTACGGCATGGATGCAACGGAAAAGATGTTGCAGTTGCAGAAGACAAGGAGTGAGTTTGAGGGTAACCTGACCTTAGTGGTTTTCCCGTTTGTTAAGGCCGCCAAGAAGTCGCCCGAGCAGACGGCGCAGGAGATTGGCGAGTACCTGCAGCAGAACTGTACGGCCATCAGCAAGTTCAACGTGGTGAAGGGCTTCCTGAACCTCAGCATCGGCGACGGCGCCTGGTTAGAACTGCTGAAGGCCATCGACACCGCCCCCCATTTCGGCACGAAAAGTGCGGATGAGGGTTCTCCCCTCGTCATGATCGAGTATAGCAGCCCCAACACCAACAAGCCCCTCCACCTCGGCCACGTGCGCAACAACCTGCTCGGCTGGTCGCTGGCCCAGATTATGGAGGCTAACGGCAACCGCGTGGTCAAGACCAACATCGTCAATGACCGCGGCATCCACATCTGCAAGTCAATGCTCGCCTGGCTGAAGTACGGCAACGGCGAGACCCCCGAGTCGAGCGGCAAGAAGGGAGACCATCTCATCGGTGACTACTATGTAGCTTTCGACAAGCACTACCGCGAGGAAGTCAAGCAGCTTGTGGCGCAGGGCATGGACGAGGAGAAGGCCAAGCAGGAGGCTCCGCTCATCAAGGAGGCTCACGAGATGCTGGTGAAGTGGGAGCAGGGCGACCCCGAGGTGCGTGCCCTCTGGGAGAAGATGAACAACTGGGTCTATGCCGGCTTCGACGAGACATACAAAAAGATGGGCGTCGGCTTCGACAAGATATACTACGAGAGCCAAACCTACCTCAAGGGCAAGGCCAAGGTGGAGGAAGGACTCGCCAAAGGGCTCTTCGAGCGTCACGATGACGGCTCCGTCTGGGCCGACCTCACCAACGAGGGGCTCGACCAGAAACTGCTGCTGCGCTCGGACGGCACCAGCGTTTATATGACACAGGACATCGGCACCGCCGAGATGCGCTTCCAGGACTTCCCCATCGACAAGATGATCTACGTCGTGGGCAATGAGCAGAACTACCACTTCCAGGTGCTCTCAATCCTGCTCGACCGCCTCGGCTTCAAGTGGGGCAAGGAGCTGGTACACTTCAGCTACGGTATGGTGGAGCTGCCCAACGGTAAGATGAAGAGCCGTGAAGGCACCGTCGTCGATGCCGACGACCTGATGGAACTGATGGTCGAGGATGCGTACAAAACCTCGATGGAACTGGGCAAATTCGACGATATGACCGAGGAAGAGCGCCGCGAGATTGCCCGTATCGTAGGCATGGGTGCCCTGAAGTATTTCATCCTAAAGGTCGATGCCCGCAAGAACATGCTCTTCAACCCCGAGGAGTCCATCGACTTCAACGGCAACACTGGTCCTTTCATCCAGTACACCTACGCCCGCATCCGCTCTATTCTAAGGAAAGCCCACCTTTCGTCCCCCGAGGGGGACACAAATGTGTCGCAGCAAAGTATTGAAGCCCCCTCGGGGGCAGTTGGGGTGGCTTCTCTTTCCGATAAGGAAATCGAACTCATCCAGAAGATGAACGAATTCGGAGACGCCGTCCAACAGGCTGGCAAGGACTATTCGCCCAGCGGCATCGCAAACTATTGCTATGAACTGACGAAAGTCTTCAACCAGTTCTACCACGACTACAGCATCCTCAACGAGCCTGACGAGAACATCAAAGCCATGCGACTCATGCTGGCGCGCAACGTCGCCAAAATCATCAAGAGCGGCATGTCACTCCTCGGCATCGAAGTGCCTGAGCGCATGTGATGGGGCGGTTGGCCATTATCTGAATATCTCGCGGAGTTCGACATTGCTGTGAGGCGGCTAAGTTGAAAACGCTTATCACTTATCACTTTTTGATATTAACGAACTGACATACAATGTGTTGACAAGTGACAAGCACCATTTTGCTTGTCACTTACTTGTCACTTCTAGTTTGCAGGTGGAAGTGGGCGGGTTGACGGTCTCAAGTGGGCGGGTTGACGGTCTCAAGTGGGCGGGTTGACGGCCTCAAGTGGGCAGGTTGACGGCCTCAAGTGGGCAGGTTGACGGTCTCAAGTGGGCGGGTTGACGGCCTCAAGTGGGCGGTTCCAACCGTTCCCACAGCTTGGGACAAATGTTCCACGGCGTGGAAACGATTGTTTCAAGCTGCGAAAACACCTAAGACAAAATGCCCGAAGTGACAATAAGTGATAATCTAAATTGCACTTGTCACTCGTCATTTCTCAGAATATCAATAAGTTAAAAACAAAAAGTGACAAGTGATAAGCGTTTTCAACATTTTGTGGCAATAAACTGTCAACCTAAATCAGTACACCTCACTTCTGCCTGTCCGCCACCTTAGGTCCTTAGCACAAACCTCTGCAATTTCTTTGAACTGTACGTTTGAGTTTCCTACGTTCAATAGTTCCAAACACAAAGCGTTAGCAAACACTTTTCTAATATGTAGTGCTCCTCCCTCTTCTACACCGCTCCGCTTACTTGTTGGTTGCGGCACGGCGTGGGCGAAAGCAAGTGCAAAGGTAGTTATAAATTATGGAACGGGCAAGAAAAGAGTGAAAAATTGGCTTGCAGAATTTGCATACGTTGGAAAAAAGCAGTATCTTTGTGCCGAAAAGTGAGCAACAGTATAGAGAGGTATTATCTCATAGGATGAACGAAACAGCAAAAGAATGACTACTGAACGAAATCCAGAACTGCGGACGGCGTGGGAGTTTGTCGAGAACACGGGACGCAGCATATTTCTGACAGGCAAGGCCGGCACGGGCAAGACGACATTTCTGAAGACCGTCGTCGAGCGGTCGCGCAAGCGACCCATCGTGGTGGCTCCTACGGGTGTGGCAGCCATCAATGCCGGTGGCGTCACCATTCATTCGTTCTTCCAACTGCCACTGTCGCCCTACGTGCCGGGAGCCAAGACCGAGCATCGCTTTGAATTCAGCAAGCAAAAGCGGCAAATCATTGCCTCCATCGACCTGCTCATCATCGACGAGATTTCAATGGTCCGCGCCGACCTGCTCGACGCAGTCGATGACGTGCTGCGCCAGTACCGTGACCACTACAAGCCCTTCGGCGGTGTGCAGTTGCTGATGATTGGCGACCTGGCACAGCTGACGCCCGTTGTCACGCCCGAGGACGAACAACTGCTGAAACCCTATTACGACACGCCCTACTTCTTCGGCTCGAAAGCCCTGAGCCAGATTGACTATGTCACCATCCAGCTTGAGAAGGTCTATCGTCAGCAGGACTCCCAGTTCTTGGCCATTCTCAACGACATCCGTCAAGGCCACCCGTCGGCCCAGACGCTTGCCCAGCTCAACAGCCGGGTAACACCTCTACTCCCTCAACAGGGAGAGGCTGGGGGAGGGTCGTACATCCGCCTGACCACACACAACCAGCAGGCCAACCATTACAACGACTCTGAGCTGCAGCGGTTACCGGGCAAGGTATTCTGGTACAAGGCCGCGGTTGAGGGCACCTTCCCCGAATACAGCTATCCCACGGCTGAGACGCTGGTGCTGAAGGTGGGTGCACAGGTGATGTTCATCAAGAACGACCCCACAGGAAACCACCGCTATTACAACGGGCGCATAGGCCATGTCACCTACCTTGACGAGAAGAAGGTCATGGTGCTATGCGAAGGCGACGAGAAATCCATTGAGGTAGAGACATTAGAATGGGAGAATGCCCGCTATACGCTGAACCCAGACACACGCGAGATTGTCGCTGACGTCCAGGGTACTTTCCGGCAGCTGCCCCTGCGGCTGGCTTGGGCCATCACAATCCACAAGAGCCAGGGTCTGACTTTCGACCACGCCATCATCGATGCCAACCTGTCGTTCGCCCCCGGACAGGTGTATGTGGCGCTGAGCCGCTGCCGCACATTAGAGGGGCTGGTGCTGGCCACGCCGATAGAAGCGCGGGCCGTTATCAACGACGAGCGCGTTGACGGCTACATTGCCCATCAAGAAGAAGCTGCCCGCGAGAGCATCGCCCAACTGCCGACGCTTCGCCAGGAGTATGAGCGGCAACTGCTGTTGCAGCTGTTCGACTTCCAGTCACTGTTCTATGCCGAGGAGGCTATGGTGCGGCTGATGTCCGAATTCTTCCTGCGTAGCCACGACGACTTGATGAATCTGCACAATCAGGCATACCTCGGCTTGCGCCAGCAGGTGACTGACGTGGCAGCGAAATGGACGGAGCGCATTGGGCAGATGGCTTTCGACGGCCTGCGCGACGAGGCTTTCCTCGACCGCGTGAAGCGCAGTGCCGGTTACTTCGCACAGACCATCGACGAACTGTTGGTGAAGCCTATACAGCTTTCGGCAGATGTAAAGTCGAACAACAAGCGGGCACAGAGCCGCTTGAGCAACAGCTTGCCAGTCCTGCGCCAGCAATGGTATCTGCACAGCACGCTGTTGCGCCGTATGGCCGACGAGGGCTTTTCCGTTGAGGGCTATCTCAAGCACCGACAGATGGCCATGCTCGAAGCTGCTGACGACCAGAAACTGCGCCGTGCACTGAAACCGCAGAAGCCGCCTAAGGAGAAGACCACCGAGGTGACTCTACGGCTCTTCAATCAGGGTATGACGCCTGTTCAGATAGCCGCCGAGCGGGGCATCAGTCCCAACACCGTGTTTAGCCACCTCTCAGAACTGGTCGGTGCGGGTAAGGTGGACGTTGCCAAAGTCATATCACCTGAGCACCGCGAGGCTATTGAGCGCGTCGTTACCAAGGTCGGCACCGACGGTGGTCTCAACCCCATCAAGACCCTCTGCCCGCCCGACGTGCAATGGGAGGAGATACGCATCGTGCTGGCTTCACTAAATTAGTACCTTTGCACCACGAAAAGATGAACATACAAAATCCACCAACATACAGAAATGACACCGTACTGCCGCTCCCGATGGAAGTGACTGCAGATGCATGGGCCGTGGATGCGGCCTGTTCGGGAAATCCAGGGCCAATGGAGTATCAGGCCATCGACTTGGCAACAGGTTTCCGCGTATTCCACTTCGGGCCGATGAAGGGAACGAACAACATCGGGGAGTTCCTCGCCATTGTCCACGCCCTGGCACTCTGCTGGCAACAGGGATTGCCGCAGAAGACCATCTACTCTGACAGCTATAACGCCATCCTCTGGGTGAAGAAGCGGCAGTGTAAAACAAAGTTGGAACGCACGCCGGAGACAGAGCCACTCTATCAGATTATCGCACGAGCCGAAAACTGGCTCCGCACCCACGACTATCGCAATCCCATCGTGAAGTGGGAGACCTCAAAATGGGGCGAAGTACCGGCTGACTTTGGGCGTAAATAAAAGAAATCCCTTCGCTTTAATTCTTTTTAACTTTTACGACAAGCCCGCAGTCTGTTTTTTTTCATATATTTGCAGGCAATTAATTGTATTTTAGTGCGCTAAGAGAAGATGACAGATATTATATTATCCAGTTTTCTTAGCTTGTTCGCTTTGTTTGGCAAGGAAGAACAGGTAGATGAGACATGGGCAAAAGCCATGCTTATCAACTACTTACGTCATCACTTTGGCATACGTAACAGTGAGGCATACGTCGATTTATACAGCGACATGCGCGGGGCTTACGAAATGACAGACGACCTGGACACACAGGCTATTGTCAAGTCAATATGTTCCAACCTTCACGGCAACACGTCGGCTCGCGAAGAGTCGTTGCTGCTGCTCCGTCTCATGGAGTTCTGTGGATCAAAGGATGATCACTCTACCAACATGTTCAAGACCATCGCCAATGAGTTTCATATACCCGACACGCTGTTCAGGGATTATACTGACTACGTTGCCAACCGTGAGACGGAACATGTGATGTTCCACCAATTGGACGGCACCCAAGGACAGATAAAGACGCTGATGGAGCCTGAGACAGGCATGCTGCTGTTTACCTACATGGGCAATGAGACAGTACTGCTGAATGACGTTCCTGTTCTTGCGAACACCTATCAGGCATGGTTACAAAGTAGCGTTCTAAAAGGCAAGAGCGGAAAGCCCTTATACTATTCCACCATCGCTGATGCCTACAACCGTCGGAGCGGCAAGGTTGTAGATAGTACACAGACCGTAGAATTTTGCGGACGTGACATCAACTTCCGTTTCCCGAACAGCGACAACGGTATGCACGACCTCAGTTTTACGCTGCATAGCGGCGAGCTGCTGGCCATCATGGGCGGTTCGGGTACGGGAAAGACCACACTGCTGTCACTGCTAAATGGCAGTCTGACACCACAGGAGGGCACCATCACCATCAACGGACACAACATCACCGAACCGGCAGCAAAAGCCTTAATAGGCTTCGTGCCGCAGGATGACTTGTTGATAGAGGAGTTGACGGTATATCAGAACCTATGGTTCACAGCTCGTCTCTGTTTTGAGGGCATGTCCGCTGACGAGATAGACCGTCGTGTGATGAAGACGCTGAAGGACTTGGGTCTCGACGCTGCTAAAGACTTGAAAGTGGGGTCGGCCATCAACAAATACATCAGCGGCGGCCAGCGCAAACGACTGAATATCGCCTTGGAACTGATTCGCGAACCAGCGGTGCTGTTCCTCGATGAACCAACATCTGGACTGTCATCGGCTGACACCGAGAAGGTCATCAACTTGCTGAAGGAACAGACGTTCAAAGGCAAGCTCATCATCGTGAACATCCACCAGCCGTCGAGTGATGTCTATAAACTGTTCGACCGCCTGTGGTTGCTCGACAAGGGCGGCTACCCCGTGTTCGACGGCAATCCAATAGATGCCATCACCTACTTCAAAGAAGCTGCCTGCTATGCTGACGCTGAAACCAGTGCCTGTCCCACATGTGGCAATGTCAATCCTGAGATTGTGCTTAACATTATTGACGAAAAAGCACTGACAGGCAGTGGCGAATTGTCGGACGAACGCAAGACATCGCCGCAGGAATGGCATGAACTGTACTTGAAAAACCGTGAGCCGCTATCATCTCCTGCAGTGAGTGACGTACCACCTTCAGACCAACGCAAACCAGGTGTACTAAAGCAGTTTGCCATCTTCCTGTATCGCAATTTCAGAACAAAGATTACCAATGTACAATACCTGCTCATCACGCTGTTGGAAGCCCCATTACTGGCTATGATATGTGCCATGCTTACCCGCTATGCACCACCTGAAGGATACACCGTGATGGACAATAAGAATCTGGTGAGCTACTTTTTCATGTCGGTTATCGTGGCTACCTTCCTGGGCATGAGCGGCAGCGCTGAGGAAATCATCAAAGACCGTGCGCTGCTGAAGCGCGAGGAGTTCCTACATCTGTCATACGGTAGTTATATCTGGTCGAAAATCGTATTGATGGCAGGTGTGTCGCTGCTACAGACATGCTTGTTCGTGCTTATCGGTAATACAATCATGGGACTACACGGACTGTTTGGCACATGGTGGCTTATTCTCTTTGTAACAGCCTTCCTGGCAAATCTGACGGGACTATTTCTCTCCCAGCGTCTCAGTTCGGTGGTGGCCATCTACATCAGTATCCCCATATTGCTTATTCCGCAGATTCTGCTTTGCGGACTAGTAGTCAGCTTCTCAGACCTGACACCTAAGAGCACCACGGGTAACGTACCGCTTATTGGCGACCTTATTCCTTCGCGTTGGGCATACGAAGCGCTCGCCGTCACCTCGTTTACAGACAATGCATATGAAAAACCCTTTTTTGACAGTGATAAGGAGAAGTTCGAGAATCAATACTATCACATGGGACTTCTCTACGAGTTGCAGTCTCAGTTGGAGACCATGAATGACGAACAAAAGCATGGCAAGGAGGTTAAACCCATACACATGGACGTGATTAACACCAACCTGCCTGTGCTGTCGAAATACTGTGGTTTAGAACCATACGAAGGTAATCACGACTACCAGTCATTACACCAGTACATGGACAATGCTGAGAAAATACTGACAAAACGTGGTAATACTGCAACGCTCAAGCGTGACCGCCAAATGAGTGAATTCATCAAGCAGAACGGTAAAGACAATATGATACAACTGAAACGCGACAACTATAACCTGAAGTTGGAAGAGTTTGTTGTAGGTGCTGATAACGGACGGATGCTTGACATCATCGACAGTTATATCGTCCCCCGTACCGGACTCATATTTCTTACACCGCAAAACCACATAGGACGTGCACCGTTTTATAGCAGCGAAAAGATCGTTGGACAGTGGCATATCAAAACCCTGTGGTTTAACCTGGCTATTATGCTGGTAATGAGTATGATTGTAACATTATTATTAATAACTAAATTTTTAAAAAGATGAAGAAATTATCAATTCTGGCTGTAGCTTTTGCAGCATTGACCTTCGCCGCTTGTGGTGGAAACAAGGGTACCCAGAACACCGAACAAAAAGACTCAGTAAAGAGTTTTGAACAGGAACAGATCGAAGCCAGCATCAAGATGCACTTCGACAGTCTGGCCTCTGAACTTGGTAAACTCAAGCAGCTGCCTATCGTTATGAAGGATGGTAGCATCACACTGACCGATCAGGAGAAGCAGGTGAAGCCAGACTATCTGCTGAACCTTGCCGCTGCTGATAATGCTATGACACTCTCAGAGAAGTACCGCGTACTCAGTGCCATTGAGGTTGATAAAGAAGTAGCCAAACTCTATGAAATGCCTACTGATGAATACGACAAGGTGATTACCAAACTTGCTGCCGACATCAACGATCCCTCATTCAAGTCATTCGATGAAGGTGCAAGTGTCTATGAAGCTACACAGGCTCTTTACGATGCCATGAACGAGAATGGTCGCATCAACTACTTCTGGCAGATTGTGGCTACCTCACTGGTAGAACAGCTCTATATCACATCACAGAATGACGAAAAGTTCATCGCAGCATTCACCGACGATGCAGCTGCCAATGCCACTTTCCGTATTATCCTCATTCAGGATGCTCTGAACCGTCTGACTGAATACGATCCTGAACTTGCTCCCGTTGCTCAGGCTATCGAACCGCTCACTGTACTCAATGCTACGACAGTCGGTGAACTGAAGTCCCAGTTGGCTGAAGCCAAGGAAAAGATTGTTGCTTCACGTGAAGCCCTCGTCAATCTTGCAAAATAATAGAAATAAGTATCTATCATCTGTTGCCGCTTCTCTGCTATGTTATTCGTAGAGAAGCGGCTTTTTATTGACAGCCATTGTGGATAACTATGTGGATAAGTAGGTGGACAATGAGGAAATAAATGGGAATAAAAGCAGGTAGAACAGAGAAAAGGAGGATATTCACATAGTTATTTAAGGCTTTCTGACAACTTTTCCACGATTTTTTGATAGAAAAAGATATAAACTTAGTATATTTGCACCGAAAATAGAAATTGTGGATAACTATCGTTGAAGCAACTGTATCAATGAGTTAGTATGCACAATGGGTGTGGAAATCGAGAAATTAAGGGTTGATAAACAAATAAGCAAATAATTTGAGTATAAGTTTTACACTTGTCAACGTCCTATCATCCTTATATATTTCTATTTATTAAAAAGAAAAAAAAGAAAAGAATATAATAATGGTTTTGAAAAAGGAGTGGAAAAAGCAGGGTTTTATTGATGAACCTGCCAGCGAGAGCATTGACCTGAAGGCTGAAATACGCAGGATGTGTGAAGAGAAGGGTGCTATTATCCTGGCACACTATTATACCGTTGGAGATATTCAGGATGTGGCTGACTTTGTGGGTGACTCATTGGCATTGGCAAGGAAGGCTGCAGAGACGGATGCGAAGATGATGGTGATGTGCGGTGTTCATTTTATGGCTGAGACGTGCAAGTTACTGTCGCCAGAGAAGACGGTATTGTGTCCTGACTTGAATGCCGGCTGTTCGCTGGCTGATTCGTGTAAGGCTGAGGATCTGAAGAAATTCAAGGACGAAAATCCTGGCTATCAGGTTATCAGTTATGTGAATACAACTGCGGCTGTAAAAGCGCTGACTGATGTAGTGGTGACTAGTGGTAATGCGAAGAAGGTAGTTGACCAGTTGCCTGAGGACGGAAAGTTTATTTTTGGACCTGACTATAATCTGGGTAACTATATCAACGAGGTAACAGGTCGTGAAATGTTGCTTTGGAACGGTGGCTGTCATGTGCATGAGCGGTTTTCGGCTGCAAAGATTATTGAGCTGAAGGAGCAGTATCCTGAGGCTGTTGTGATGGCTCATTTGGAGTGCAAGGGACCTGTGTTGGCGCTGGCTGACGTGAAGGGAAGTACGGCAACGATGCTGAAATATGCTCAGGAGAGTGAGCATCGGCAGTTTATTGTAGCCACAGAGGCCGGTATTTTGCACGAGATGCAGCGAACGTGTCCTGACAAGGAATTTATACCTGTGCCGCCAGAAATCAGCGAGAGCGGCCTGGAATGCAGCTGTAACGAGTGCCAGTATATGAAGATGAACACGCTGCTGAAGGTTTACAACACGCTGAAATATGAATGGCCTCAGGTGGAGGTTGACCCTGAGATAGCGAAGGAGGCTGTGAAACCTATTGAGCGGATGTTGGAGCTGAGTTGAAATACGCGGCTGCGAGCATATAGAAAAAGGGCATAAGCGGATCCTTGAAGCGGGTTTCGCCATGCATGACGATGACAAGCATCAAGGTTCCTATAACAATAACGATTACAGGGAGTATTGTTTGTGAGAATCGTCTTTGACGATATAAGCTTATGCTTGCTAAGAAAGATAAAGCGAGCAATACAAAGTACATCAGTAAATTGAACAGTGACAACCACTGTGCTTCATTCAGTGTGGACCACTGTGTAAGCAGACTGCGATAGGGTAGGGTAATGAAGTTATTCTCAGGATGTGATTTGCTGGTGAGAAAAGCTGACATATTATCACAATCGCTTTGATACATATAGTATAGTCTGCCAGGTATCTTGGCTAAGTAGTCTGATTTATGATTTGTCAGCCAATCCAGACTGCGTTTGCTCCAGATACGTTCAAATTGAAAACAGTCCATCGTCTCATGGTTCTCAATGTAGCGTGGCGTTCCTTCAGGCCAAACAGGTTGTCCCCAGTGTGGCGCTACTTCAGCACCGTCATAACACTCGTCAACCATTGAAAACCAATAGCTTTGAGACTGATAAATAAAATGTCCTGTACGAAGGTAGGTAGATGAACCTACAACAATGACAAACAGTAGAAAACCCGTCATCAGACAGATTATCTTACGAAATACTCTCTTATGCCGACATAATATATAAAAGACAATCATGCTGACTATAAAAATAGTAGCCGTCGGACGAAACCAATTGGCTACAGCCAATAGTAATCCACAAAGGAATAGGTTGTGTTGACAAATTGCCACATATACAGCTGTCACGGCAAAACAAGTGGATGGTATTTCACTTGAAATCATCGTACTCTGCCCCCAGTTATTCGGATATAGCGCAAACAGTAGCATGGCTATGATAGCAGTTTTTTGACTGAATATTTTCTGGGCAATAAGTCCTGTTATCAAACAGGTAACTGACTTCATCAGGCACAGAAGTATAAGCAACGGCCAGAGTGATTGACTGAGCCATAGGGACAATTCTACAAGGTTAATAATGCCGATGTTCCATACAAAGGGAATTTCATGATATAGTGATGCTGTCGGATAAAGTTGTCCTTGTTTAAGACATTTTTCTGCGTATTCTATATAACCGATACCATCGTTTGTGGGCGTATAACCGAAGATTAGCAATACAGCGAGCAACCACACGAAAAAGGAAGCTGCTATTATATAGAGCGGATGGTTTATCTGACGATGGCTATCTTGCATACCGTTCCCTTTTTGCCTTCGCTCGTTGCTGTTGCTACCATATAGATTCCACTGGCTACACGGTTGCCATTCATGTCACAGCCGTCCCATGTGAACATACCGCCGTTAGAACGCCCTTCAGCAATAAGTTTCCCGCTGGACGAAAGAATCTTCACATCGGCATTGAGTGTCAGTCCTACGATTGTTATCAGCCCGGTATAGTCCGGTGTTACGGGATTAGGATAAGCATAGACATTGTCCTTGGACATTTCCGTCATCGTCGTTGTAGCATCGCTTATGAATGAGCAGAGTCCCTTTTCTGTGCCGAAGAACACTTCACCGGTAGTGTTGTTAATCGCTATTGATTCCACAGTGTTTGAAAGCAGTGAACTGTTGCCTGTTGTAAAATGATGGATTTGTGTCAGATTATCTGCACTGATGAGATAAACGCCGTCTCCGTTTGTACCAAACCACTTGCGTCCTCCACCGTCAATAGCCATACATCGGGTGGCAACCCCTGACAACAGATAGTCGGCATAGTCTGTTCCGTCATTGCGTGGAATCTTCACCTGTGTAACGGTAGTAGTGGTGGTGGCTATCTGACTTTTTTCTATCATAAACGGTCCCTTGTTGGTAGCTATCCAGATATTTCCTTCAAGGTCTTCCTGGATGCACTGTGGTGTATAGTCGCTATAGATAGTGCCATCCTGATTGGTCAGTGTCGTGAAGGTATGGAGCATAGAGCCTGTCGCGGGATTGTAGCAGTAGAACGAGGGTGATTGCCAGTTGGAATTGACAAACCATAAATAGCCGCGGCTGTCGAATATCGCTGACTGTAGTACCCGAAGACCTACGCCGTCGTTGTCAGTCAGTTGCTGCTGATAGTGATTGTTCCATTGGCCGTTTTTTGTCAGTTCTAAGAGGTTGACATCCTTAGCCTGGCTGTTGAGCACCCAGAGATTGCCCTCACTATCGAATTTCAGTCCGTTGATGAGATTGTAGCTATTATCAAGTTGATTTCCCCTGTCAATAGCTCCACCAAGCAAACTATTTTGTTGGTTGTGGTATTTCAATAAACGTCCATTACGAAACTCATAGAGACCGCAGCGTCCGCCTACTGCAACGTGGGTGATATCCGTCGGGTCAACATCAATACAGTTGTTGTCTTTGTAGTCATAACCAGTTACAGTGTCTATGCGTTCCTGATATATCTGCCAGTTGTTGTTGTCCCAGACTTGCACTATTCCTGGACGGTCTAAGTCAGCTCCTCCTGACGCAAAGTATCCTCCTACGCTGTATAGTTTGTCATTGGCGAACATCATGTCAGAGAAGTAATTATAATTAGGTCCGCCAGGTTTTAAGGTGCGTACAATATCGATGTATTGGTTCCAGTCTGCATTGATGGTGCTGACGGGTAATGATGTAGGATATTCTGGATGGTTTTTAGTATAAGTGTCGCTGATTTCTGCCCGTTGCATATTTACCTTTACAATACCGAAGCGGGCGTAGAGATAGGCGTAGGGGCCATCGATGGTGAGGCTGTCGATGGTCTTGTCGTCAGTTATGGTCTTACGGTAGAGAGCAGATATATTGGTAATATTGCCGTTAGCATCCATCAGGTCGATATTGGAATTCTGATAGATGACAATAAGCCGCTTGATCTGTTGATTCCATCCAATAAGGGTGATATAGGAGTCACTAAGTCCCGTTATCTTGTCGTATGTAGTGATGGAGTGGTCGCTCAGATTGTATTGGTACAGGCTATTCGATGCACGCACAAACAGGTCGTTGCCGGCCTTGACAATCTGCTGCGGCTCATAGTACGACATATAGGTGCGCCAGGTGCCGACCTGCGCCCTTGCAGGGCTAAAGTATAAAGAAAAAAGAAAAAAGAAAAAAGCAATGAGTATGAGATGACGACAGGTCGTCATTCCTTTTATTGTCGTATAAAATAATACCTTTTCTTTATTCATTATTTCTTTATTCTTTATTCTTTAGGACGAAGTCCGCCAGTTTCGCTGTTGCACGGGCACGGTGACTGATATGGTTCTTGATGTCAAGTCCCAGCTCGGCAAACGTCTGGTCGTAGCCGTCGGGTTGGAAGATGGGGTCGTAGCCGAAGCCTTCGCCTCCCCTGCGTTCGCGGATAATCTGACCGTTGACGATGCCTTCGAACTCATGCACCTGTCCTTGTTGTATTAACGTAATAACCGTACGGAATCGTGCCTTTCGATTGTTATTTTCTCCTAATTCGTTGAGAAGTTTGGTCATATTGGCCTCGGAGTCGTGACCTTCACCGCCGGCATAGCGGGCACTGTAGACGCCAGGGGCACCGCCAAGGGCGTCGACCTCAAGGCCGGTATCGTCGGCAAAGCAGTCGATGTGGTAGTGGTCGTAGACATATTGTGCCTTTATCAGAGCGTTGGCCTCTAAGGTTGCTCCCGTTTCAGGAATATCGACGTCACAGCCAATGTCTTTCAACGAGAGCACTTCAAAACTGTCGCCTAAAATCTGGCGAATCTCACTCAGCTTGTTCTGGTTGTTGGTGGCGAATACTATTTTCATTTTTCTCTTGCTTAATCTTTACTTTGACTTTGTCTAAGTTATTCACGCTCGGAAGAATTCAAACTTGTTTGATTCTTCTCTTGCTTAATCTTAACTTTCATTTCGTCGAAGCCCTCGCCGTAGACGCCGATGACGGCACTCTGAGAGACAAAGGCGTTAGGGTCGATCATCTTGATAAGGCGGAAGATGTAGGTGGACTCGCTCTTGCGGGCCAGCAGACAGATGACTTTGCGCTCCTGACCTGTGTACCAGCCGTGGCCGTCGAGGATGGTTACGCCGTGGTCGGTCTTCGTGCCAAGGGCGTTGGCTATCTCCTGCCACTTACTGCTGAAGATGAAGAACTGTACTGACTGGCGCCGACGGTTCATCACGTAGTCGAGCATGAAGTTCTCGATGACCATCGTACAGAAACCAAACACAATCTTGTGTATGCGGTCGAGCATATCACCAAACTGCGGAATGAACAGACAGGAGCCGATGATGACGAGATCGACAAACGTCAGCACGGTACCTAACGACACATTACGGAACTTGTTGACAGAGGCAGCAATGATGTCAGTACCGCCTGTAGAACCGTTGTTCAGGAAGACAATGGCCAAGGCAGAGCCTGTCATCATACAGCCGATGACCAGCGACATGAAGTCCTGCCCCTCGCCCAGTATCTTGACGAAGTTGCCTGCATCATCCTTGGGAATGATTTGTTGTGCCAACCCCAAGAAGAGGGTAAGCATTAAAATGGCGTAGATGGTCTTCGTGAGAAACTTCCATCCCAAGATCTTCAAGCCCACGATGAGCAGCAATCCGTTGATAAAAAAGTAGGTGTAACTGATGGGTACACGGGTGGTGTAGTAAACGATGGCACCAATACCCGAGACGCCCCCAGTCACGATTTCGTAAGGCATCAGGAAGAACGTGAAGCCGAACGTATACAATAAGAGGCCGAGGGTTATGCCGACATAATCCCCGACCTCCTTGAGTATCAACTTGTGATTAATTGTCATTTATTTCTTCAGCACGATGTTCACCATACGCTTAGGGACGATGATAACCTTTGCTACCTGGAAACCTTCGAGGTACTTCTTGGCGCGCTCGTCGTTGAGCACAGCCTCCTTGATGGTCTTGTTATCAGCATCAGCGGGGAACTCCATCTCCAAGCGGGTCTTGCCGTTGAAGGCGATGCCGAGCTTCACCTGGCTCTCCACCAGATACTCCTCGTTCCATGTGGGCCACTGAGAGTCGCAGACGCTACCCTGCTCGCCCAGCATCTCCCAAAGCTCCTCGGCAATATGCGGCGCAAACGGCGCAATCAGCACCACGAGGGTCTTCAGCATCTCACGGTTCTTGCACTTCTGCTGCGACAGTTCGTTCACGCAGATCATGAAGGCCGAGATAGAGGTGTTGTAGCTGAACTGCTCGATGTCCTGCGTTACCTTCTTGATGAGCTTGTGGACGCTCTTCAGGTTGTCTGGTGTTGCTTCGCCCTCGAAACCATTCTGATAGAGGTTCCAGAACTTGCGCAGGAAACGGTGGCAACCATCGATACCGTTGGTGTCCCAAGGCTTCGACTGCTCCACGGGGCCGAGGAACATCTCATAGAGACGCAGGGTATCGGCGCCGTACTTCTCGACAATCATATCGGGATTGACGACGTTGAACATCGACTTCGACATTTTTTCAATGGCCCAGCCACACTTGTACTGACCGTTCTCAAGAATGAACTCGGCATTCTCATACTCAGGACGCCAGGCCTTGAAGGCCTCGAGGTCGAGCACGTCGGCAGAAACGATGTTCACATCAACGTGGATAGGCGTGGTGGTGTACTTATCCTTCAGGCCGAAGCTGACGAACTTACCCTTGTCGGCTCCCTCGTCCTCAACGCGATAGACGAAGTTAGAGCGGCCCTGAATCATACCCTGGTTGACGAGCTTCTTGAACGGCTCATCCTCGCAAGAGTAGCCTGAGTCATAGAGGAACTTGTTCCAGAAGCGGCTGTAGATGAGGTGACCCGTAGCGTGCTCCGTACCGCCGACATAGAGGTCGACGTTGCGCCAGTACTCATCGATATCCTTGTTGACGAGAGCCTTCTCGTTCTTGGGGTCCATATAGCGCAGATAGTAAGCCGATGATCCGGCAAAGCCAGGCATCGTGTTCAGCTCCAAGGGGAAGACGGTTTTATTGTCGATCAGCGACTTATCGACCACAGTGTCTGTCTTCGTGTCCCAGGCCCATTTCTTGGCACGGCCCAATGGGGGCTCGCCTGTCTCCGTAGGCTGGTACTTGTCAATCTCAGGAAGCTCCAGCGGCAGGCACTCCTTCGGAATCATATAGGGCATGTCGTCCTTGTAATAAACGGGGAACGGCTCACCCCAATAGCGCTGACGCGAGAAGATGGCATCACGCAGACGGTAGTTCACCTTCACGCGGCCCAGGCCCTGCTCCGTCACGAACTTCTTCGTGGCAGCAATAGCCTCCTTGACGGTCAGACCATTCAGCGAGAACTTGCTGCTGGCCGAGTTGCACATGATACCCTCCTTGGCGTCGTAGCTCTCCTCCGACACGTCGGCACCCTCAATCAGCGGGATGATGGGCAGGTTGAAGTGCTTGGCGAAGGCATAGTCACGAGAGTCGTGAGCAGGCACAGCCATGATGGCACCCGTACCATAACCAGCCAGCACGTATTCAGCAATCCAGATGGGAATTTTTTCATCGGTAAACGGATTGATGGCATAAGAGCCAGAGAACACACCCGTCACCTTGTGGTCCATCTGACGGTCGCGCTCCGTGCGCTTCTTCACGTAGTCGAGGTATTTTTCCACCTCTTCTTTCTGCTCCGGCGTGGTCAGTTGAGCCACCAGCTCCGACTCAGGAGCCAGCACCATGAACGTCACACCGAACATCGTGTCGGCGCGGGTGGTAAAGATGGTGAAGGAAGTAGCCCCCCCTACTGCCCCCGAGGGGGCTTCATTACCTTGGACATTTGTGTCCCCCTCGGGGGACGAAAGGGGGGCTTGCGCTACCTTGAACTCCACCTCCGTACCCTCAGAACGGCCAATCCAGTTGCGCTGGGTCTCCTTCAGCGAGTCGGTCCAGTCAATCTCCTCAAGACCGTCGAGCAGTCGCTGTGCATAAGCGCTGACACGGAGGCACCACTGGCGCATCTTCTTCTGCACCACAGGATAGCCGCCGCGAACAGAGACGCCGTCGACTACTTCGTCGTTAGCCAATACGGTTCCTAACTTCGGACACCAGTTCACCATCGTATCGGCCAGATAGGCAATGCGGTAGTTCATCAGTACCTCCTGCTTCTTCTTCTCCGAGAAGCTGGCCCAGTCGGAAGCCGTGAAGTGCAGCTCCTCTGTTCCCAAAGCGTGGCAGTTCTCAGTACCCATCAGTTCGAAGTGCTCAATGAGCTTGATGGTGGGCTGAGCCTTGTGGGAGGCTGTCGAATAATACGACTTGAACATGCGCTGGAAAGCCCATTGCGTCCACTTGTAATAGATGGGATCGCAGGTGCGAACCTCGCGTTCCCAGTCGAAGCAGAAGCCGATCTTGTCCAACTGCGAGCGATAGCGGTCAATGTTCTCGAACGTGGTCTTCTCAGGGTGCTGACCCGTCTGGATAGCATACTGCTCAGCGGGCAGTCCGTAGGCGTCGTAGCCCATCGGGTTCAGCACGTTGAAGCCCTGCTGACGCTTGTAGCGGGCATAGATGTCGCTGGCTATATATCCGAGGGGATGACCCACGTGCAAACCTGCTCCGCTGGGGTAGGGGAACATGTTCAGCACGTAGAACTTCTTCTTGTTCTTGTCCTCCACTACGCGGTAGGTTTTGTTGTCCACCCACCGCTTCTGCCATTTCTTCTCAATTTCTCTGAAATTGTAATCCATTGTATCTTTGTTTTTGTTGATTTCCATCCCCACCTCACCCCCTCCCCTCCATAGAGGAGGGGAACGGGGAGGGGTAAGCGGGTGCAAAGATACGAAGAAACGGAGTAAAAACCAAAATTATTTGGGTTTTTCTGCTTTGTCAGTCGCCAACGTACTGTCCGATGAAGAAGATGGCACCTGTGGACTGCTCGCTGATGACATAGAGGAAAGGACGAGTAGCGTGGAAATTGACACGCTGGGGCTCTTCATTTGGAATATAGGCCGTTTCAACCTTTCCTATTACCGTGACGGCTGCTGCCTCTGTGCCTTCCTCGCTGAGCTTGATTTTCGCCACCTGTTTCATCAGTCCGATATAGGTGGGAACATTGCAGAAATTGGGGAATTCAGCCAAGATGTCTTCGAAAGCATTAGGCATACCAAGTTCTGCCATTATCTTTTTCAGGTCAATGTCTGAAGTCGATTCGAAGCGCGGCAGTTTTAAATCCACGATAGCCGAGCTCATCAAATAATATTTTTCCCACCAGGTCTCTGTCGTCAGCGCCTGCAGTATGTCGTTGATAGTCTTTCCCTCCTTGGGTAGCAGGATAGTCATTGAATAGGCATTGTTGCCGTAAGGCAGACGAAGTGCCTGACAATCATTCGTTTCCGTATAGCCGAACTCGTGCTCCTGATGCATCATCGGCACCTGCTTTTCTTGGCTGTAGCCCTTGAAAGTTTCATCCTTCGTATCAGCCTTGTCGAACTTCTCTGACCAGGCTCCCTTGAAGTAGATGGCGTTCAGCAGATAGCTGACGGCATCGGGGTTGAACTCGTCCTCTTTTAGCACCTCTGGAATCATGCCTTCTGTGTGGTCGTTGCCCCACTTGTTGATGACGCCGCGCGTCTGACCGTCAGCAAAGTCGCGCGTCTCAGGGTCAGCCTCGTAGAACTGATGGGCCTTATTGATGAAGTCCGACTTCAACTCATAGTCTTTGTTCATGTAGATGGTGTTGGCTATCAGCACCTTCGTCAACTTGTCGAGGTTGGGGGCTTCCGTCAGCATCTTGCGGCAGAAGCCGTTGATGCCGTCTGCACCTGTCTCGCCGAATCCTAACACCTTGTTAATCTGTGTCTGTGTCTCGCCGGCAGCTCCGTTGTTCAGCATGCCGAGAGCATAGGTGATGCTGATGGGTGAGACGATTTCACTCTTGTCAGACGCCACCTTGCGAAACAAGTTGAAGGCGAAGTTGTTGTTACTGTTCACCAACTGCTGTTCAGTACGAGTCAACTCAATAAACTTCAGTTTGTTGTTCTCGTTCGACAAGACCGTGTCATTGTCCTCAGGCGTTACCACAGGATCAATGATTGCCACAGGCTCTTCTTCGCTATTGTCTGTCGAGCATCCTACTGTCGCTGTTGCCATCATCAGGGCGACGGCCACCCAAATAGTACTTTTCTTCATAACATTTGCATACATTAGTTCGTTTCTACTATCTTATAACTCACGAACAGCCAAAATCCTGCACCAAATAGAGTTAAAAGATGTTATTCCTTGTTTTTTCTTGCCCGTATCGGGAAAAATAGCTATCTTTGCTCCTCGAAATGAAAAAAAGGATTCTGTTTATCTGTTTAGGCAATATCTGCCGTTCGCCAGCTGCTGACGGCATCATGCGGCATTTGGTTTCAGAGCGGGGGCTGGACGACGAGTTTCTGATTGACTCTGCTGGTATTGGTTCCTGGCACGTTGGACAGTTGCCTGACCGCCGTATGCGCCAGTGTGGTGAACGTCACGGCTATACCTTTGACCACCGTGCCCGCCAGTTCTCCTTTCGTGACTTCGAGCGCTTCGACCTCATCGCCGTGATGGATCAGGAGAACTATCACGACGTAGCCCGTCAGGCAACGTCCCCCGCCGACCTCCAGAAAATCATCCGCATGAGCGACTATCTGCGTCACCATCCTGGCCAGAAAACCGTTCCCGACCCCTACTACGGCTCACAGCGTGACTTCGACTTCGCCCTTGAACTGCTTGAGGATGCCTGCGAAGGACTGCTTGAGAAATTATGTGCAGGTCAATTTTGGAAAAAAGTGTAGTTTTTTTTGGAAGTTAGGGGAAAAGGTAGTATCTTTGCCACAAACAAAATAATAAATTGACAATCCTAATATGCGTAAAGTTATAGGAATAGGCGAGACCGTGCTTGACATCATCTTCAAGGGTGACCAACCCATACAGGCCGTGCCAGGTGGTTCTGCCTTCAACGCCGTTATCTCACTGGGCCGTGTCGGTGTGCCTACGGCCTTCATCAGCGAGACCGGCAATGACCGTATCGGCAGTAATGTAAAAAAGTACCTTATTGACAATGGTGTCGATGCTTCAGGCGTTTGTGTGTTCCCTGATTCCAAGTCGCCTGTGTCGCTGGCCTTTCTTGATGATGACAATAATGCCGATTACATTTTCTATAAGGATCATCCGCATGACCGGCTTGACTTCATTTATCCCGATATCCAGCTTGATGATGTGGTGCTCTACGGCTCGTTTTTTGCCATCAATCCCGTGGTACGTCCGCAGGTGAAAGGTTTTCTGGACTATGCACGACAGCATGGAGCCATCCTCTATTATGATGTGAACTACCGTGCTTCACATCGTGGTGACCTGATGAAGGTGACACCCAACATCCTGGAGAATTTTGAACTGGCCGACATAGTGCGTGGATCAAATGAGGACTTTGAAGTGATGTACAAAAAGAAGGACTGCGATTCGGTTTACCGTAGCGAGATTTCCTTCTATACTAAGAAGTTCATCTATACGCAGGGAGCACAGCCAATAGAATTGCGTGCCGATGGTGGTTTTGCCAAGCAGTACTCCGTAGTGCCTATGGAAACGGTGAGCACCATTGGTGCCGGTGACAATTTCAATGCAGGTTTCGTCTATGGTCTGATTAAGTATGGCATTACCCGAAGCCACATCGAAGCAGGGCTCACCGAAGAGCAGTGGGACCAGCTGATAGCCTGTGCCCAGTCTTTCTCTGCCAACTGCTGTAAGAGCTTGAACAACAGCATCGACACGGACTTCGCCGAAAAGATGCGCCTCTAAGTCCCCTAATGCCCAAATAACCCACATTGCCCATAAATACTCAGAAATACAATGAAACAGATTATCAGCAACATTTACTACGTCGGCGTTAACGACCGCAATAAGAACCTGTTCGAGGGTCTCTGGCCCCTCCCCAACGGCGTGAGCTATAACGCCTACCTTATCGACGACGAGAAAGTCTGTCTTATCGATACCGTCGAGGTGGACTTCTTTATGCCTTTCCTCGAGAATATCCGCGAGGTCATCGGCGACCGTCCCATCGACTATGTCGTCGTCAACCACATGGAGCCCGACCACAGCGGCTCACTGGCTCTGCTCCGCCAGTTCTATCCCAATATCGAGATTATCGGCAACAAGAAGACCTTCGATATGATGGCTGGCTTCTACCGTCTGACGACCGGTCTGAAGGAAGTGAAAAACGGAGATTCCATAGAACTCGGTGCCCATACCCTCAATTTCGTCCTCACTCCGATGGTCCACTGGCCTGAGACCATGATGACGCTCTGCGGAAGTGTCCTCTTCAGTGGCGATGCCTTCGGCTGCTTCGGCGCCCTCAACGGTGCCTATGTCGATGAGCAGATGAACTGCGACACCTTCTGGCTCGAGATGACGCGCTATTACTCCAACATCGTCGGAAAGTACGGCACGCCCGTGCAGATGGCCCTCAAGAAGCTCGCCGGTGTGAAGGTTGACTATATCTGCTCCACCCACGGTCCCGTCTGGCATCAATATGTTGAGAAGGTCATCGGCATCTACGACCGCCTGTCAAAGTATGAAGCTGAGCCGGGCTTGGTCATCTGTTACGGCACGATGTACGGCAACACCGAGCGTGCCGCCGAGGTCATTGCCCGCGCTGCCGCTCAGGCCGGATTGAAGAATATCGTGATGTATAACGTCTCGAAGACCCACCATTCATACATCATCCGCGACCTGTTCCGCTACCGTGGTCTCATCGTCGGCGCCCCCACTTACAACACCGGCCTTTACCACGAGATGAACGTCCTGCTCGACGAACTGTCGCAGAAGGACATCAAGGGCCGCTACTTCGGCTGGTTCGGCTCCTTCAGCTGGGCCTCGAAGGCCGTGAGCGAAATCACGAAGTGGAACGACGAGAAGCTCCACTACGAGCCCGTCGGCACGCCCGTCGAAATCAAGCAGGCCCTCACCGACGAGACCCTCGCCCAGTGCGAAGCCCTCGGCCGAGCTATGGCCGAACGCCTGATGGCTGAGTAACTCATTAGATGAATCATAACAGAAATAAAGCTGAAAGTTTTGTGCTTTCAGCTTTTTTTGTTACTTTTGCAGAAAATTTTGTATAGCTATGCAGAATAACAGCCATCTGGCGGTGCTCATCCATGAGCAGGCCAAGACATACGGCGACCGCGAGGTTCTTATTTATAAAGACTTTGGGGGGGCGTCGTGGAAATCATATTCCTGGAACCAGTTTTCGGCAATGGTAAAGCAAGTGTCCAACGCCATGCTGAATCTTGGTGTGAAGGTGCAGGAGAACGTAGGTATCTTTTCGCAGAACTCAGCACAATATCTGTTCTGTGATTTTGGTGCCTGGGGTATCCGGGCCACCACCATCCCTTTCTATGCCACCTCGTCAGAACAGCAGATTCAGTTTATGACGACCGATGCGAACATACGTATCCTCTTTGTCGGTGAGCAGGATCAGTACGACAAGGCCCGTCGTGTGCAGGCCACCTGTCGCACGCTGGAGCGGATTATCGTGTTCGACCGTGCCGTACGTTTTAATGAGCAGGACACAACGGCCATGTACTTCGAGGATTTTCTGAAGTTGGGCGAGGGACTGCCCCGCCAGTCGGAAGTGGAGACCCTCCAATCTCAGGCATCAATGGATGACATAGCAAATATTTTATATACCAGCGGTACGACAGGCGATTCCAAGGGTGTCATCCTCACCTGTGGTCAGTATCATGCTGCCATGGAAGCCAACAACAAGTGTGTGCCTGTTGGCGAGGATGACCGTGTCCTTAACTTCCTGCCCTTTACTCATATTTTTGAAAAGGGATGGAAGATACTGTGTCTGAGCGAGGGTGCGCGTCTCATCATCAATACCTATCCCCAGCAGGTGCAGCAGACCATGAAAGAGACCCATCCCACATGTATGTCCTCCGTTCCCCGTTTCTGGGAGAAGGTGTATATGGGTGTGCAGGAGAAAATAGAGACTTCAGGTGCTATGCAGCGCAAGTTGTTCCAGCATGCCATTTCAGTAGGCAAGCGCCATAATATCGACTACCTGTCGAAAGGGCGCAAACCGCCTGTAGCCTTGCATCTGGAGTACGAGATGCTGAACAGGACCATCTTTTCACTTGTCCGCAAGGAACTGGGACTGGAGAATGCTCACTTCTTCCCTACTGCCGGTGCCACGGTGAATCCCAAGGTTGAGGAATTCGTTCATTCCATAGGCATCAATATGGTGGTAGGCTACGGACTGACGGAAAGTCTGGCCACCGTGTCGTGCAACCACTTGGGTGACCCTTGGACGGTTGGTTCGGTAGGCATACCCATTGAGGGCATCAGCATCCGCATCAGTGACGAGGGTGAGGTGCTGCTGAAAGGTCCGACCATTACCCGTGGCTACTATAACCGCGATGACCTGACAAAGGCCGCTTTCACTGAGGACGGCTATTTCCGTACTGGCGATTCGGGTTATCTCAAGGATGGCGAGCTGTTCCTCAAGGAGCGTATCAAGGATCTCTTCAAGACGTCCAATGGTAAGTACATTGCCCCCCAGATGATAGAGTCCAAGATACTCGTTGACAAGTATATTGACCAGATAGCCATTATCGCTGATCAGCGAAAGTTCGTTTCTGCGCTCATCATTCCTGTTTATGCGTTTTTAGAGGAATATGCCCGTGAACACGACATTCCTTTCGAAAGCCGTGAGGACCTGTGTCGTAATCAGAAAATCCACGACATGATGATGGAGCGTATAGACACTCTCCAGCAGCAGCTTGCCCACTACGAGCAGATCAAACGGTTCACACTCCTCCCGCATCCGTTCTCCATGGAACGTGGCGAACTGACGAACACACTTAAAATCAAGCGGCGCGTTCTCAATGACAACTATCGTGCTGAGATTGACAGCATGTACGACGAATCGTCCATAGAATAGCGGTCTATGAGTTTGGCGAAGATGGGGTTGCGGCGCAACAGTGCGCCGTTGCCTGTCATCAGTAGCTGCTTGCGGGCACGGGTCATGGCAACGTTCAGCTTTCGGTCTATCACGTGGATTTCTTTTCCCGTCTTTTCCTCAAAACAGTTTGAGGTAAGGAAGTCCAACTGGTAGGGCCGGCTGACGGTAAATGAATAGATGATGACATCGCGCTGCGAACCTTGATAGCGCTCTACAGTGTCAATTGAGATTTGTTCCAGGGCAGAGATATTCAGCTGCTCTATCTTCTGCCGTATCATAGCTATCTGATTGCGGTAAGGTACTATGACACCTACGGTTCTGACGGGATCGAATCGATTGCCGTAAAAACGATGTATTCGGCGTAGCAGGTCAGCCACAACACTGGCTTCAGCAGCGTTTGCCTTGTCAGAGAAAGCCTGTTCGGAAGCACCTGACGGGGTGCAATTCAGGAACATGACACGCTGTTGCTTCAAGACATCATCAAAGTCATCCTGTGAGGGCAGGTCATAGCCGAGCGTCATGTCTAACTGGTGGGGTAGGGGTACAGGTTCCAAATGCTCCTGATGATAGAACATCTCGTTAGGAAATGCTGCTATCTCAGGGTGCATACGCCCCTGCTTTCTCAGAATGCCAGTAAACAGGCTCCGCCCTTCATGCTGTTCCCAGTGCAGGAGCCGCTCGAACAGGGACTGTCGGCAGTCAGTCATGCCAATGGCCGTCAGTAGCGGGTCGCTGACACGAGACTCCTCTTCGCTCTGTAGGACTACGGCGGGCAGCTGTTTATGGTCGCCTATCAGGATAAAGCGGTCGATGCGGTCGCTGGCGAGGAGTCCTACCAGTCCTGGTTCCAGTATCTGTGACGCTTCGTCAACGATGCACAGAGAAAAGTGTTTTAACAGGAAAATCCAGGGTCGTGCCTGCATCATTGACGTTGTACCGACAATGACGGTCGTCTTTTCAATACGCCGTCTGATATCCTCAAGTTTGGCGTCCTCTTCTGACAAAGCCTCAAGCAGTCGGCCGCAGAAACGCGGGTCGCACGATGTCTCGTTGCCAATGCGGATGTAGTCTTGACCAGCATCTTCGAGCATGGCACAGATTTCATCTACAGCACGGTTGGTATAGGCCATAAGCAACAGGCAACAGGTGGGCGAACAGAGTTCCTCTTCGACCATAAAGCGCAGGGCCATCGATGTTTTACCCGTTCCCGGCGGACCAATGAGCAGAAAGTAGTCGCGGGCTTGTTTGGCATGCAGCAGTACTTCGTCATAGGCAGGGTGATAGGGACGTGAGAGCTGTTGTGACGAGTCTCGGCACGGCTGACGGCGACCGAGAAGCAGATCCTTTTTGGCAGCAGCGGCTGTGATGAACTGGTGCAGGCTTTTGATGGCACTTGTGGTGTTCTGGTCAGTGGCGGCGTGCTCGACAGCCCATTTGCCCTGTCTCATCACATCGACGTTCTTCTGTTCGTCATTCAGCTTCACCACCACCCTGTCTCCGTCCAGTGTCTGTAAGGTTCCTTTGTATAGAATGGCTTTCCTGACGTCTGGAACATCGGTGTAGTTGTAGAGATAGACCATATCGCCCCGTCGGAAGTTGGGCAGCCCGTCTGTGCTGCCTCCTATGATGATGTTTCCCGTTTCTATCTTTTCGGCCAGCGGCATGTTCCACAGGTCGGCCACGGCACTGCCCTGACCCTCCTGGCGTCCCATTTTCTGCAGCAGTTGTTCACGATAGACAAAGGTCATCATACGTTCGTAGTAGGCACGCTCCGTAGGGCTGAGTGCCGACAGCTGGGCATGGAGCGCTGCTACCGATGGCTCGACATAGCGGTGAAAATAGCCGTCGCGCTCTGCGCCTCTGAAGATGATTTGGGGTGTCAGCAAGGGTGTGATGCGGCTAAAGCCTTCGCGGGCTATCAGCATCTCCGTGGCTACAATCTGGTTGCGCACCTTGACGGCCTCGCGGAACAGTTCGCGGTAGAAGTTAACGTAGAGCAGTCCCCGGGCGGCGGGGTAGCGTGAATAGAGCAGCCGGATATCTACCTGGTTGTTCGTTCGTCCGAAGTTATAGCGCAGTATGCCGTAGTAGAGCAGCAGCTGGACGTAGTGTTCCTCTTTTTGCAGACCTGTGCCAGCCGTTCTGGCCTCACGTTCCAGATTGTAGTTCTTGCCCGACTTCTGTTCTACCAGCAGTCGCATGTCGCCGGTCATCAGGTCGGCACGTCCTTGAAGTCCTAAACGTTCACAGACAAACGACGGTTCCAGCAGGGCTTTTGTACGGTCGTATTTGTCAAACAGAGCCTGCACAGCCTCCTTGATATATGCCGCCTGCTGACGGGCATCGGCCATGAATCGTTCGCTGTTGAAATCTTCACAAGTGGCAAACTGTAAGACTTGTTCGCGGAAAAAGCTGTTCAGCGTGTCGTTCAGCCGGAACTGCTCAAGGTTGATCATATCATCGAGGACAGCTCCGGCAAAGTTACCGAAGAGCATGGCTTGTGAATTGCCACGGGGCTTCAGCCGTTCAATGGTGTAGAGCAGCGGGTGGTGGCCGTAGCTGCCTTGAAAACAGCGGGCAACGGTCGAGATGTCAACGAGGAAGTCGGGCTCGACGACCACCAATCCCGGTATAACCCTCTGGCCTTCTTCTTCCACATGACTGTCGAGCAGGTTCAGCTGCATACCTTTGCGGAGCATTTTTTGCAGATAGGCGTGCTCCTGATAGTCTATCTCGACAGATCCGTTCTCTGTGTCGGCATGGATGGTTTGTCCGTCCCAGCAGTTGACGATGCAGCGTATGTAGCGGGCGTTTACGTTCCAGTCTCCGCCGTCGTCCTCTTTTCCTTCATGTGGAATCAGTCTCGTCAGGGCTGCAGGCACTGCCGTCTTGTAGATGGTTGATATAAACAAGGTCAGTGTTCTGACGGCCAGCAGCCACTCCTCCTGTCCCGGTACTTCCGTATGGTTCGACAGTCGCCGCATCTGTTGAACCATCCTGCGCTCTGCCGCTTTCATTCCGCACTGTTTGCACAGATAGTCCACCTGTGAAAAGAGGTTGCCGAAGGCCATGCTAACGCCTCTCAACCCCTCGGCGCAGCACAGCACCAGGGTCTCGTGCATGAAACGGTTGGCTGCTGGCGACGGTTCCGACGTCGCCAGTTCTGTGCATCGTCCGAACAACTCGCCAGCAGTCATGGTTTCATCAAAGGGTTACTTCCACAATATGATGGCCAGGGGTGGCCTTGATGACCGTGTGCTCGACAGGCTTCCCGTCGATAACAATCTGGCTCACGCCGCTCTGCTTGCCATCAGGATTCTTCACAGTGATGTCGAACGTGGCGTCGCGCAACACACGGTGAACTGTATATTCCTTGAGCGTTGAGGGGATACAGGGGTCAATCTCCAGTCCGTCGTATGTGGGTTTGATGCCGAGGATATACTGGGTGATGGTCAGCCAGTTCCAGGCTGCCGTACCTGTCAGCCATGAGTTCTTGCCCTCACCGGGACGGGCGGCATCCTTGCCGGCCACCATCTGGCAATAGACGTATGGCTCGACCTTGTGCAGCTGCTGGTCCTCAATCCATGCGGGACAGATCTTGGTGTAGTGCTCCCAAGCGTCGTTACCGCGACGGGCTACCGTCTCGCCGATGATGACCCACGGGTTGTTGTGGCAGAAGATGCCTGCGTTCTCCTTGTAGCCGGCGGGATAGCTGCTGATTTCGCCCATCTCCACATAGTAGCGGGTGAAGGCGGGGTTGTTGAGCACCATGCCGTGCTTGGAGTCAAGGTACTTCTTGCAGGAGTCGAGGGCACGATCTACCATGCCTTCCTCCATGCCGATGCCGGCCATCGTGCAGAAACCCTGTGACTCAATGAATATCTTGCCTTCTTCGTTTTCGTTGGAACCTATCTTATGACCGTAGTAGTCGTAGGCACGCAGATACCATTCGCCGTCCCAGCCGTGCTTCTTCACTGCTTCGACCATAGCGTCAATGCACTGCTGGGCGCGTTTGGCCTCGTCGGTCTTTTCCAGTTTCTCGCAGAGTTCCACGTACTGCTTGCCCGTCAGGACAAAGAGACCGGCAATCATCAGGCTCTCGGCTTTCGACCCCTCGCTGTTGTTCTCAGTGGTCTGGAAACTCTCGTTGGGATCCCAGGAGAAGCAGTTCAGGTTCAGACAGTCGTTCCAGTCGGCACGGCCGATGAGCGGCAGCATGTGCGGGCCGAGGTTGTTGACGACGTGGTCGAACGAGATACGCAGGTGTTCCATTAGGGTTACCTCCGTCCCTGGCTGGTTGTCGAAGGGCACCATCTCGTCGAGGATGCTGTAGTCGCCCGTCTCCTTGACGTATGCCACGGTACCGAAGATAAGCCAGCAGGGATCATCGTTGAAACCGCCGCCGATGTCGTTGTTACCGCGCTTGGTCAGTGGCTGGTACTGGTGGTAGCAGCCGCCGTCGGGGAACTGTGTCGAGGCGATGTCGATGATGCGCTGACGGGCACGGCTGGGCACCTGGTGGACGAAGCCCACGAGGTCCTGATTGCTGTCTCGGAAGCCCATGCCACGACCAACGCCGCTCTCGAAGAACGAGGCGGAGCGTGAGAAGTTGAACGTTATCATGCACTGGTACTGGTTCCAGATGTTCACCATACGGTCCAGCCGTTCGTCACCGCTCTTGACAGTGTATTTCGACAGCAGCTCGTCCCACATCCGGCGCAGTTCCTCGAAGGCGGCATCCACGGCCTCTACGGTCGAGAAACGGGCAATCACCTCATGTGCCTTCTCCTTATTAATAATAGTACGGTCGAGGGCACCGAGTGAGGTGATGAGGTCTTTCTCGACGGGGGAACCGTCGAGCACGAACTTTTTCTCCTGCTCGTTCTCTTCATAGCCTAACAGGAAGATGTAGTCCTTCGACTCGCCCGGCTGCAGTTCCACCTCAATATAGTGTGAGGCGATGGGACTCCAGCCGTGCGCCAGCGAGTTGGCAGGCTTTCCTGCTGCCACACACTGGGGTGCCGACAGTTCGTTATACAGGCCTACGAACGACTCGCGGTCGGTATCATAGCCGTCAACCTGGGCGTTGGTCACGGCGTAGTAGGCGTAGTGGTCGCGGCGCTCCTTGTATTCCGTCTTATGATAGATGGCTGCTCCGCCGTTCTCAATCTCCACCTCACCCGTTGACAGGTTGCGCTGGAAGTTCTCACCGTCGGTAGCTGCGTTCCACAGACACCACTCGGTGTAGCTGAACAGCTTCAGGCGCTTCACCTTGTCGGACGTGTTCTTGAGCGTCAGCTTCTGCACCTCGGCCCAGGTCTTCAGAGGAACGAAGAACAGCACGCTGGCCTCCACACCGTCTTTTGCGCCCGTGATGCGCGTGTAGTTCATGCCGTGACGGCATTCGTAGAAGTCAAGCGGTGTCTTGCAAGGCTTCCAGCCTGGGCTCCACACCGTCCCCTCGTCATTGATATAGAAGTATCTTCCAACGCTGTCCATTGGCACGCTGTTATAGCGGTAGCGGGTGATGCGGCGGAACTTGGCGTCTTTGTAGAAGTCGTAGCCTCCGCCGGTGTTTGAGATTAATCCAAAGAAATCTTCGTTGCCCAGGTAGTTGATCCAGGGGAACGGTGTGGCAGGGTCGGTGATAACGTACTCACGGTTCCTGTCATCAAAGTGTCCAAAGGTCTTCATATTACAATGTTTGATGTATTGGTTAGCATTACAATGGGGCAAAATTACGTATTTTATTTGATAGTGGCAAATAAATCGGAATGTTTTCTGAAAAAAAGGTGCGGTAGCAACCGCAGGTCAAAAAAATAAGGAGGACAGATCTGTCCTCCTTAGAAGTGTACACCTGCATAGCTCAGTGGCTGAGGTGTTGTTATTGTCACAAGAGATTAGCGTGCAGCAAAGAAGCGGCCGTCGCCTACGGTCATACGAACCTGATAGAGTCCGGCTTCGTCAGGAGTGACAGTCATTTGCTGACCTTCAACAACAGTGGTAATGGTACCATCCTGGTTGAAGCGGAAGAGTTCGCGGGTCTGACCATTCTGTGTCAGCGACCAGGCATCCTTCTTCTTGTCATAGGTGAAGTAGCTCATCTCACCTGTCGGAGACTTGACTTCATAACCGTTCTTCGTGGTGGTAACAGCGTAGTAGCGGCCATCGCTGCCCATCACCTGCTGTGTCTTACCGATGCTGGCATGCATGGGGTTCGTGCCACTCCAAAACTCAATGGTGTTCAGTACGAGTGTGTCGATAAACAGACTGATACCACCGCAAATCGGGCCAATGACAAAGCCCACGATAGCGTTTACAAACTTGTTGCTCGTCATGTGGGTCTGCCACTTGGCATAGCTGTTGAACAGGCCGTAGGAACCGACATAGCATGAACTGTACATCACCGTACCCGTCAGCAGACAGGCAACGACTTTCAAATTAAATTTCTTCATAATGAATACTTTAATGGTTAATAAAATGGTTATTGATTGAAAAACTTCTTTCCGTTACGGATGACAACGCCGCGATAACCGGCATCTATCCGCTGACCCTTCAGGTTGTAGGCTGGTGCATTGGCATCCATGTCTGTCTTGATGGCATTGATGCTGGCAGCATCCTTGCCATTGACAGAGATAAGATTGCCGCTGACCAGTTCGGGAGTGGTCACGTCATCCTTGACATACTTCTGCAGCAGACCCTGCACCTCTACCAGGTCTCCCTCTTTCAGCAGCGAGATGGTCTCCTCATCGAAGTTTGCATTCTCAAAGCTCTTGGCACGGAAGACGGTCAGCGTGGTTGTGCCGCCCTTCTCGTCAGCCATCGTGAAATTCACGTTGCCATAGAGTGTTCCGTCGGCCTTGCGCTGGAAGTCGGGAGCTCCTACGATGTAACCCTTTACCAGATATTTATCTGTCGTCTTTGCACCATTATCAAGTGCATTGACAATTTCGAGAGCCTTGGCCACATTCACATTTTGTACCTCTGGTTCTGGTACAGGATCCGGGTCGGTAGAAGTGCCCTTCTTCCAAATCAGAATCTTGGTAAGCTGGGTGTTGTGATTACTATTTACCTTGAGCGTATAGATGGTCCCTGCAGCCTGTTTGCCCTCAGCGATTTTATACTGGTTAGTTGCTGTTGCACCCGTTGTCTCGGTACTGACAGCCTCGTCGCCAACGTAAATATTCTGCAAGGTAGCAGCAGAGGCTCCTTCACGGCCGATAATGTCGATACGTTCCACATCAAAGCTAAATGCAGAGAATGTGATAGTTGCTCCCTGTTTTCCGAAAATGACATAGTGGTCTTTTTCGTTAAACTTGTGACCATTCGATGACTCACTGAAAGAAAGTGTGACACCATCCTTGCTATAACTTGCAGCGGTCTTTACATAATCTGTTGGAAAATTCCAACCGTCGTTGCTTGTCAAGTCAATGGTCAGTTCCTGAGCATTGGCGTGCATGCCAAACAAAGCTAACAAGGCAACGAGCGAAAAGCGTAGTTTTCTGTTCATAAGCATAATAATTTGTTTGTGATTTATAAAGATGCTGCAAAGATAGAAATTTTTATTGGAAAAAGCAAGCAAAAGTGAGAAGAAATCTGCATAATACTTTTGCCAAGCTTCGGAATGATACGTTCCAAAGCTTGGCAAGAGACAGGACGTTTGAAGTTGCAACCTCTTTTACAGGGGATATTCGTCAAAGGCGTAAAGGACAGTGCTCAAGTAGCGCTCACCGGTGTCTGGCAGCAGGACAACAATTTTCTTGTCTTTGTTCTCTGGACGCTTGGCAATCTCTGCTGCAGCGAAGGCTGCGGCACCGGCGGAGATGCCAACCAGCAGACCTTCTTGCTTGGCGAGTTCACGGCCGGTGCGGATGGCATCGTCGTTCTCCACGTCGAAGACTTCATCGATGACATCGGCATCATAGGTCTTAGGAACGAATCCGGCACCGATACCCTGAATCTTGTGGGGGCCGCTCTGTCCGCCATTCAGCACAGGACTCGACTTTGGTTCTACGGCGATAATCTTTACGTTGGGGTTCTGTTCCTTCAGATACTTACCGGCACCTGAAATGGTACCGCCAGTACCTACGCCGCCCACGAAGATATCGACTTGGCCGTCAGTGTCGCGCCAGATTTCCGGACCCGTGGTGGCATAGTGCTTGGCGGGGTTGGCGGCGTTCTCAAACTGCTGGAGGATGACACTGCCAGGGATAGTATTACGTAGTTCCTCGGCGGCGCGGATGGCACCGGGCATGCCGTCCTTACCAGAGGTGAGGCGCACCTCAGCACCGTAGGCCTTCACGAGGTTACGACGCTCCACACTCATGGTTTCGGGCATGGTAAGGATAAGACGGTAGCCCTTGACGGCCGATACCAGTGCCAATCCTACGCCTGTGTTTCCGCTGGTTGGTTCGATGATGGTAGCACCGGGCTTCAGTATGCCTTTAGCTTCTGCGTCCTCAATCATCGCCAGCGCAATGCGGTCCTTCACGCTGCCGCCAGGGTTGAAAAACTCTACTTTTGCAATCACGGGTGTAGCAAGTCCCTTTGCCTGTGAATACTTGTTGAGCTCTAAGAGTGGAGTGTTGCCGACGAGCTCGGTCAGCTGTTTTGCAATCTTTGTCATAGTCTTATCCTTTTTGTTTATATAAAAAAATAAATGTTTCTGGGTGCAAAGGTACGGCCTTTTCCGCATTCCCACAATACCATTGAAACGTCATTTCATATACCAAACGTTTGGTATATGTTGCTTTTCCCCCTTCAGAATAACTCAAATATTGGTTTTATTTGGTTTTTCACCCACTTATTTGTACCTTTGCACTCATTATGGACGACAAGCACTATCTTCTCTGCCTCATTCGTGAGGGCGAACACCAGCAGCAGGATTTCAAGTATCGCGTTGCCGACGCCTGCAAACTGGCTCGTTCTGTGTCGGCTTTTGCCAATACCGATGGTGGTCGTCTGCTTATCGGGGTGCGTGACGATGGCCACATATCTGGAGTCCGTAGTGAAGAGGAAATATATATGATGCATCAGGCGGCCTATAAATACTGCAAGCCCGAGGCAAGCATCAAGTTCGACACTTATCACACTGATGGTCGCACCATTGTCGTGGCAACCGTATCACCTTCTGCCAAACGTCCTGTCTATGCACAGGACGAGGAAGGGCGTATGCGTGCCTATATCCGTATTGCCGACGAGAACATCATGGCTTCGCCCGTTCATCTCGCCCTTTGGCGGGAATCGCAGAAACCTCAGGGGGCCATGCTTGTCTATGATGATGACATCCGCCAGCTCCTCCATGTCATGCAGGGCTGCCAGACGCTGAACCAGATAGTACGTCTCTCTCGTCTTCCCCGTCACAAAGTGGTGTCACTGATTGCCCGTCTTATCCGTTTCGGCACTGTCCGATGGGAATACAGTGCTCAGCAGTTCCTCTTTAGTCTTATATAACCTGATCGTGTGGCGCCTTCGTTCTAATTATTCGGATGACTGAGCTTCCACCCCACATCACAACACCGCCCCGCTGCACTTACTAAGAGTGCGGCGGGGCGGCAGATGTTGGAGAGGGCTTTTGCAGGGGAATTGTCAGCTTGACGTGTCAAGAAGAATCAAATTCCAGTCCCTGCGATTGACCTTCGATGAAGATTTACTGACGATAAATAGTTATCTTGGTATTTTCATCTTTAGTATATGTATAAGTTGGGTTCAGCCAAGTACCACCACTATTGGTTCTTGTATAGCTATATACTATATCACCAACCTTCAGATCACTCTTGGGAATGTAATACGTCGTGTTACCTAGCCTAAATTGATAATAATAAGCATTTTCACCACTATCCCCAACATTAGAGACACCATCACCTATTCGCTGGGGGTCACCACCATTTATTTTAACACGAATTGTGACACCTGTTTTAACGGGCTTTCCTGTAAATTTAGCAATAAGAGTCTTGTTGCCATCTAAATTAGTGATAGTACAAGAGTTGTAGCTGGTAGCACTTGTTATCTTAGTATCACCATCGTACCATCCGTCAAAAGTGTAGTTGTTTGTACTAAATGTTCCGTTAAGTTGAACTGTCACATCAGTGCCTTCCTTACCAGATTTTGTGTTTGTAGGTGGCACCCTAATATTATATGGCAACTCACCACTCTGGTTTTGAGCAGTCCAAGTTACAGTATAGGTTGGAATCGCAGCAAAGCGAGCTTCCAGCGTTGTGTTTGCAGATGGTGTGTACGAGTAGGGGTTATCGTTAGATGCCAGTGTACCATTGATATACCATCCCTCGAATTTGGTGTCATTATCGTTTGGAGTAGCAGTGAGCGTCACCGTCTGACCTTCCGTAATACTCTCGACATCAGGACTTACCGTGCCGTTTCCGGTTACAGTTACGCCGAAGGTATAAGTGGCAGGAATCTTCACGTATAGACCTGAAGGCGAGAAACCACGGGTCATGCGGCTGGGAGCTACCGAGAAGAGTTCAACAGTGCCACCTGCTGTCAGATCGTCAACCTTGATGTACCAAGTACCCGCATAGGGTGCATCTCCTGAAACAGTCACCTCAGCATAACCGTCAGTGACATTGCCGGTTGTTGTCACGGTCAAGGATATCGGTCCATCCAGAGGTGTACCGTCAGCATCGGTGGCAATCACATTATAGGTAGCAACGGGAACAGTGGGCTGGTCGCTACCGCCCTGGCCGGCTTCACCATTACCGTTGTCGGGCAGGTTGACGGCAGCGTTGGCACCATCGATCCACTCGCTGACGGTAGCGTCAATCTTGACGGAGGTCATGCCGATGTGGATCTTGATGTCGTACTGCTTGCCAGGCTCGAAGTCGATGCCCTCGCCGAAGATGGCCTCCTTGTAGATGTTGTTCTCGATGGTAGAACCCTTCGTCACACCGTCCGAGAGGGTGTTGGCCAGGTTCTTGTCGATGGTCTCCACATCGTAGGAGATATACACGTTGACATCCTCGTTCTGAGCACGGGGAATGACATAGAAGTAGCCGTCGTTGGCTGCAGGGTCGCCGCCGAAGAGCAGCACAGATCCCTGATAGCCCGTGGCTTCCTCTGCACCCTGTACCGAAGCAGCTGCCTCGGCAGCCTCCTTCACCAGGTCGCCTGCTGCTGCCACACCGGGATTCTTATTAGCACCGAACGTGTAGCCGGCAATGATGGTCTTGGCATCGTCCTTCCACAGCGTTTCGGGCTGGCAGTAGTTCTCAATGATCTTCTCGTTCAGGCCTATCGGGGTCTCGCTCTTCTGCTCGTTGCTCTGAGTACCCTCCTTGCCGTCCTTCAGGCCGTCAAAATAGGTGATCTTCGAGAAGGCCAGGTCCTTCGTGCCGTCGAAGTCCTTCCACAGCGGCAGGTTCTTCTCGACGTTGTTCAGGTTGAGCGCACCCTGGGTGGCCCAGCCCTCAATGGCGAACGAGCGGACGTAGATACGCGTCTTGGCGGCGTCGATGATCTCGGTCTCAGCCGTGCCCTCCGCCGTGGTGGGCGTGTTCTTGTCGGCTACATAGTCCACGGAAATACGCACCTTGGCCAGCGAGTGGCGCAGGTTGAACACCAGCTTGTCGGTCTCAGGCTTCTCGGGCTTCACCAGGTCGATGAAGGGCATTCCCTCCTCTACCGACACACCGGCGTTGGCACCGGCCTGGTCGATGGGCGTGTAGTTGTCGGCAGCGTCCTGGGCGGCGACACCCCACAGCAGGTCAACAGAGTGTGCGGGGTCGGTGTCAACCACGTACTTGACGACGGGGTCGCCGGTGGTTGTGTTGCGGTTCACCGAGATGATGCCGTACTTCTGGTAGTGCTCGATGGAGTCCTTGTCGGTCATCGTCTTCGGGACGATGAGCTGGCCGGTGGTGGGCTCGAACTGCGTCCAAGGAGCGTAGGCGAAGAAGGTCACGTAGTCGATGTCGTCGGACTTGGCGGCGTCACCGTACTCGTTGGGCCAGTACTTCACAGGCTCGTACTTCCAGGCTTCGCCGTCGCTGGTCACCTGCTGGTTGTACATGAAGTTGGGCTTCGCGCTGGTGCTGTACTGCTCGCTGGCGGTGTAGTAGGCGAACACACCGAAGCCGTTCGTACCGATGTTGGAATTGGTCAGGTCGCCATACTGGCCAGCGCCACGGGTGAGGCCGCGCTGGGCATAGACATCGAACTTGACGCCGCTGTCTGCCTCACTCTTCTGCAAAGCGCTCTTGTCGAGAACGTCGTTCTCAGAGCATGCGGCCATCAGGACCGCTGCTACTGCAAATAAGAATAGTTTTTTCATATTAAACATGTTTATAAATGGTTAAAATATTCTACACTCTTGCCGTTGTCTTCACGAACAACTACACAACACGCTGCAAAAATAATAAAAAATTAGTTAACCGCCATCAGGGATGTAGTAAAAAAACGTTAAAAGGCAGAAATTTCCGTCATTAACGTCATTCTGGCTACGCATCTGTATCACAGTACCGCCCCGCTGCACTTACTGAGAGTGCGGCGGGGCGGCAGATGTTGGAGAGGGCTTTTGCAGGGGAATTGTCAGCTTGACGTGTCAAGAAGAATCAAACCGTCCCCATGAGTCCGAGTAGCGAAGCGGCCGTTCTACCTTGGTCGCTCTTACTACCTCAGGGACGCAAGAAGCCGATAACGTCCATTTCATATTTCTTTGTCCATTCTTTTTAATGAAACTTACAATGTCTATAACAATGTCTCCTAATTTATTTGTTTCACCATCTATGCTTTCTCGAAAGGTATCTGGAACAGCTATCTGGAAATAGGAGAATGCTTCTTTAATATCATAAGACAAATCATCTATAGATTTTTCATTTATGGCATAATAGATTGGATTCGTCAGTTTGCTCATATACTAGAGAATTTTCTCGTCAAAGGGTGACACGCTGACACAACCCCGATGTACAAAGGGTGTGCAACGTTTTGAAGGGTGACACACGCTGACACAAGGGTGACACGCTGGCAGTCGTACTTTTAAGCCCGACTTACCCGGATGACGGAAGGCTTCTGTAAGGCGAAAGGCGGCGGTTTCGGGCTGAATTCTCTCGAGAATTTGGGCGTTAGGCGGCCCCTAACGGGTAGTAAGTCGGCATGTTAGCGTTGAATTCTCGAGAGAATTCAGCAGCAAATGGCACGCTTTTTGCAGGTAAGAAGGTGTTACTAACCAAGTAAGGACGCATGAAAGACATTAGTAAGTTGTTGATGAAGTATCTCTACCGCCGTGAGTGGAAGGAGAAGTACGTGACGCTCAGCCAGATAGCCGAGTGGACGAAGAGTGGTAAATACCGTCATCGTGTGGACGCTGCCAGGGGGTTCAGGGAGATTTCCGTCGACGGCGGAATGGTCTGCGGGCCGATGGCGGCAGAGGAACTGCCGAAAGTGATGCCTGCCAACGGGGCGGGGCCCAGTTATACGGGCCTCGTGCTGCTGTCGTTCCGCGTTGACGAGGGCGTGGAGACATTGGAGCGGCTGCGCCGGACGGTGAACCTGTGGGAGCAGACGGTGCTGTCGTTCATTGGGGCCGAGGGGCGGTCGCTTGAGGTGATTGTGGCGTATAGGCTGACTGGTGGCGGGCTGCCTGCGGATGAGCCGCAAGTAGCTCTGTTTCAGCAGTATGCGTATAAGCGGGCGGCGGAGTTTGCGCTGGCATCGACGGGCTTCAAGCCTGTCGAGGTGGCGCACGACGGCTCCGAGTCGTTCCGCATCTCCTACGATGAGCTGGTGTACTACCATCCGGAGGCTAAGCCGATAGAGATGGTGCAGCCCAGGGAGCCGCTGACTGACGAGTCGGCCCAGATGGTCGGGAAGCCGGCTGAGGTGAAGCTCGATACGGAGGTGCTGCCTGGCTACACGCGCCGCGAGATGGACGCAACGAAGTTCAACTTCATCTGTCGCGAACTGGCCAACGGCAAGGAGAAGGACGAGGACGAGTATCTGATGACGTTAGCTGCGGAGTGCCGCAAGGCGGGCATCGACAAGGAACTGGCCATCAAGGAGACCATCGCGATGGGGCTGTTCTTCAAGAAGGACGTCCTGGTGCGTTCGACGTTCAATGCGGCCTACGAGAAGCACCCCTTGGGGCGGAAGAACCCTGTGGAGCGGTCGCTGATGCACCAGCAGCTGCTGGAGGAATTCCTGCGCCGCCGCTATATGTTCCGCCGCAACAGCGTGACGGGCGACTTGGAGTATCAGGAGAAGTACCGCTATGCGCTGTGGTGGAAGCCGCTGACCGAGGAGGCGCGCAACGACATCAACAATGCGGCCATCGAGGAGGGCATCAAGGTGTGGCCGAAGGACCTGGAGCGCGTGCTCGTCTCTGAGCATACCGCCACCTACGACCCTGTGCGCGAGTGGCTCGACGGCCTGCCCGCCTGGGACGGCCGCGACCGCCTCGGCGAGCTGGCCGACCGCGTCAGGACGCAGACACCCGGCTGGCGCGAGAACTTCAAGATATGGATGCGCTCGATGGTGAGCCAGTGGCGTACAGGCCGCAATGCGATGTACGGTGCCCAGATGGTGCTGATGCTCGTTGGCGGCCAGGGTACGCGCAAGTCGACCTTCATGCGGATGCTGCTGCCGCGCGAGCTGATGCCGTTCTACATCGACCGCATCGACTTTGCCAACCGCAAGGAGGCCCTGCGGGCGCTAAGCCGCTTCCTGCTCATCAACATCGACGAGTACGACCAGGTATCGAAGGCGCAGACGGCCTTCCTGAAGCACCTCATCCAGCGCACGGACGTGAAGGAGCGCAAGCTCTACTCGACAACGTTTGAGCAGAGTCAGCGCTATGCCGCCTTCTGCGCTACTACCAACTCGCTGGTCCCGCTGAAGGACGAGAGCGGCAGCCGCCGCTATATGGTGGTCGAGGTGAGCGGCGTGATTGATACTGACACGCAGGGCGACAAGGCCATCGACTACCGCCAGCTCTACGCCCAGATTGTCGAGGAAATCGAAAACGGCGAAGAGTACGCCTTCACGGGTGAGCGCGAACAGCTGATTGTGGCACAGAACGCCGACTACTATGAGACGCCCAATGTGGTGAGCATCTTCGAAGACCACTACCACAAGCCAACGGCTACTGAGGAGGTCGTGCTGATGAGTCCGACGGAAATTATAAGTGCGCTGAAACTGAATCCCGCGAACCATTCCTACGCGACACTGTTAGGGTTGTATCTGCGCAGAAACGGCTTCGAAAGGGGCGAAGGACGCCAGCGGCGGCTCTATAAACTGGCGGAAAACTGACCATCCGGGTGTGTCACCCTTGTGTCAGCGTGTGTCACCCTTCTAAACGCTGCACGCCCTTTGTACATCGGGGTTGTGTCAGCGTGTCACCCTTTATCACAAAGATTCTATATATATGAGATACAAAATCGTCAAAGAAACCAAGCCGACATTGAAGACTTTCGGCAAGTACAAGGCCAAGGCCGTACACAACGGAGAAGTGGGCAGTCATCAGATTCAGAAAGAGGTGGCCAAGCACCTGGGCGTATCTGAGGGCGACGTCGTCGGTGTGATGATGGGATTGTCGACCGTCATCAGCCGCCACCTGCGTCGAGGCGACAAAGTGCGTCTCGACACCTGGGGCCTGATGAAGCTCGAGATTGAGAGCGACAAGGTGGACGACCCCACCACATTCCGTGCCAAGAAGCACATCCGCGGCGTCCGTCTCCACTTCCTGCCAGAGAGTGAGAAGGGCAAGCCCGAACTCTATCAGGATATGACGTTTGAGAAGGAGAGGGGTTAATCTCCTCTCAACTTTTTACTACAAACGAGCATAATGAACATTTTATCGTCTAAATCCTCATTGACGCCAAGCCCCCAGCGGATTTCTGTCTTGGTTGAGAATCCTTCAGTAATATCGCTTAGGCTCTGCAGTTCTGACATAATCAGGGATCACGGGGACGGTTCTAGTGATCATTTTTCATTCAAATAATTTGGCAGTTTAAGAATATGTTATTACTTTTGCATAGTCTAACAAGAAAACGACGTAAGATGCCACGACAAGCAAGAAGCTTAGCGGTATGGTAATCCGTCAAAGGCTTCGGCGCTGGTATTCGCCAGCTTGCAAGACTGACGGGTGTCTCTTTCGGAGTAATACAAAAATTGTAGCTTATGAAAAATGATCGGAAGAACCGTCCCCATGATTCAATTGTTTATTCATTTTTTACTTGTTCATTATTCATATATGTCGTACTCCGACGATACTTGAGACAAAAACGGATAAACAATGCGCCAGGACTCCTTGCGGGTGTCTCGGCGGATATTATTTCTTCGGTGAGGGGGATGTCTGGGCCTAAGCCCGATGGTTACTTTTTGTACTTCTTGCTAAACAGGTCGGAATGAGTGCCCGTGTTGAGCATCACCAGAATAAGCTCCTGGTCGTACTGTTTCCAGACCAGCAACCAGTTGGGTTGAATGTGACATTCCCATTGCCCCTTACGGTCACCGTGTAACTGGTGGGGCAGGTATCTCTCAGGCAACTTCCCTTCGGTGGAAAGGATTCGGATGGCCTCACGCAGCAGTTCCATATCGTAACCGCGACGCTCGCACATCTTCATCTGGCGTTTGAACTCGCCCGTAAACTTGATGGTGTACATAGTGCTATCCCAGACATTGTTTGAACAGGTCGTCCACGTCCTTAGCCTCGTACACACGCCCTTCTTCGAGGTCGCGCAGGGAACGCTCGTATGCCGAAATGCGTTTGCGGCGGGGCTGCGTGACGTTTTCCACACCCTTTACCATGCTGATGGCCTTCTTGATGTCCTTTAGCATCGACATGTCGCTGATTCTTACCAGCAACATCCCGTCCTGGAGATTAGTCATTGTTCTTGCTTCCATCTTCTTCGTTGTTTATACGTTTCGGCTGCAAAAATACGAAGAATTATTGAATCACGCAAATAAATGAATAGGATTCTCGCGTGTATGCGCGGGAATCCTATTCATTCTGCGGTTTCGGGAATTTAAGGTAATTGGTTCAGAATTCAATCAAAAACCTGTCCCCGTGATTCCTGATCGTGGCGGGCATCGACAACACCAATGCCATCACCATTGCCCTGAGCTGCGTGGGCAACGTCGGGCCGTCGTTAGGCACGCAGATAGGCCCCGCTATGTCATGGTCGGCGCTGCCCGCTGTCATCAAGTGGCTGCTCTGCCTGCTGATGCTCATGGGCCGACTGGAAATCATGACTGTCCTGGTGCTCTTCACCCGCGAGTTCTGGAAGGAGAACTGACCCGCCACCAGGGCACTCACCCCGCCATACAGACAGAACAAGGAGGACGACGGCTGCCGACATCGCGGCAACTGTCGCCCTCCAGGAAATACAGGCTCCGCACCGGGATTTAGTCCCTATGCTATGTTAAAAGGCTAAGCAGGAGCGGACACAACGACCCGTAGTTTTAGAGCCATTCGTAAATACAATCGAGCCGACGAACGGGCAATACACGCCATCATTGCCACTATACTCCGTACTCGTCTGATAGTTATCTGTCTTTAAGTTCGCGCCGCCGACACTCTCGAAGCTGTCGCGCAGGGCATTCTTGGAGCCCAAAGCCTGGAACATCTGATACCACTGGTAGCCCGACGGCAGGAACCAGGCCGAGCAGTCGGTGGGCGTAGCGACGTCATTATTGGCTATGGCAGCCTGGAAGGCAGGATAGCTGGCGGTGTTCTGTGTTGCGTTATACTGCAGTCCACTCTCGGCAGGACCATCCGTGATGCCCGTCACCACCGGGTAGGGGTGGAATGTGTGTTTACTGGTCGTGTTGACACTCCATGTGAACTTACCCTCGCTGGCGTCCTGCAGGGCGAGTGCCAGGCCGTGGGTATAGGCGGTCTCGGCCGTCTGGCTGCCCACATAGGTGATCATGGCCACGCGGTCGGCCGTACAGTCAGCGTCCTCACCGTAGGCGTGGATATGTCCGTCGGTGCAGATGAGCTTGCCCAGGTCCTCAGTGGTGGCCTCGGCAGCCATGGCGTAAGTGACTGTCGTGCCGCCCTGGCCGGCTTCGCCATTCCCGTTGTCGGGCAGGTTAACGGCTGCGTTGGCACCATCGATCCACTCGCTGACGGTAGCGTCAATCTTGACGGAGGTCATGCCGATGTGGATCTTGATGTCGTACTGCTTGCCAGGCTCGAAGTCGATGCCCTCGCCGAAGATGGCCTCCTTGTAGATGTTGTTCTCGATGGTAGAACCCTTCGTCACACCGTCCGAGAGGGTGTTGGCCAGGTTCTTGTCGATGGTCTCCACATCGTAGGAGATATACACGTTGACATCCTCGTTCTGAGCACGGGGAATGACATAGAAGTAGCCGTCGTTGGCTGCAGGGTCGCCGCCGAAGAGCAGCACAGATCCCTGATAGCCCGTGGCTTCCTCTGCACCCTGTACCGAAGCAGCTGCCTCGGCAGCCTCCTTCACCAGGTCGCCTGCTGCTGCCACACCGGGATTCTTATTAGCACCGAACGTGTAGCCGGCAATGATGGTCTTGGCATCGTCCTTCCACAGCGTTTCGGGCTGGCAGTAGTTCTCAATGATCTTCTCGTTCAGGCCTATCGGGGTCTCGCTCTTCTGCTCGTTGCTCTGAGTACCCTCCTTGCCGTCCTTCAGGCCGTCAAAATAGGTGATCTTCGAGAAGGCCAGGTCCTTCGTGCCGTCGAAGTCCTTCCACAGCGGCAGGTTCTTCTCGACGTTGTTCAGGTTGAGCGCACCCTGGGTGGCCCAGCCCTCAATGGCGAACGAGCGGACGTAGATACGCGTCTTGGCGGCGTCGATGATCTCGGTCTCAGCCGTGCCCTCCGCCGTGGTGGGCGTGTTCTTGTCGGCAACATAGTCCACGGAAATACGCACCTTGGCCAGCGAGTGACGCAGGTTGAACACCAGCTTGTCGGTCTCGGGCTTGTTGGGCTTCACCAGGTCGATGAAAGGCATGCCCTCATCTACCGATACGCCAGAGTTGGCACCGGCCTGGTCGATGGGCGTGTAGTTGTCAGCGGCATTCTCAGCGGCAACACCCCACAGCAGGTCAACAGAGTGTGCGGGGTCGGTGTCAACCACGTACTTCACCACGGGGTCGCCGGTGGTCTGGTTGCGGTTCACAGAGACGATGCCGTACTTCTGGTAGTGCTCGATGGAGTCCTTGTCGGTCATCGTCTTCGGGACGATGAGCTGGCCGGTGGTGGGCTCGAACTGCGTCCAAGGAGCGTAGGCGAAGAAGGTCACGTAGTCGATGTCGTCGGACTTGGCGGCGTCACCGTACTCGTTGGGCCAGTACTTCACAGGCTCGTACTTCCAGGCTTCGCCGTCGCTGGTCACCTGCTGGTTGTACATGAAGTTGGGCTTCGCGCTGGTGCTGTACTGCTCGCTGGCGGTGTAGTAGGCGAACACACCGAAGCCGTTCGTACCGATGTTGGAATTGGTCAGGTCGCCATACTGGCCAGCGCCACGGGTGAGGCCGCGCTGGGCATAGACATCGAACTTGACGCCGCTGTCTGCCTCACTCTTCTGCAAAGCGGTCGTGTCGAGAACATCGTTCTCGGAACAGGCGGCCAGCAACGCTACAAGTGTAGCATAAAGGAAAAATCTTTTCTTCATAATCTTGTCTAGTTATTAAAATGATTAAGATATGTATATATTCGGCTGCAAAATTACGAAAATTGTTCTAATATTCAAAAAAAATGTTCATTATTTTGCGTTTTCAGAGCAAAAAAATCGCCATCCGAATATCAGATGGCGACTTTTCGTACAAATTAACGATGTATGTTTATCCTAATTTGTTGATGTGCTTGCAAAGGCTCGACTTCAGGTTGGCGGCCTTGTTCTTGTGGATGATGTTGGTCTTGGCCAGCTTGTCGAGCATCTTCTGCACCTTCGGGTACAGGGCGACGGCCTCTTCCTTGTTGGTCATGGCACGCAGTTTGCGGACGGCGTTGCGCATGGTCTTTGCATAATACTTGTTGTGGAGCTGTCTTGTCTTCTCCTGGCGAATTCTCTTCACCGACGATTTGTGGTTTGCCATTTTTTTGTTTGATTGTTTATGTTTGTTGTCTGGTGCTGAAGCCTGAGGGTCTTGCGTCTTGCGGCTGCCCGGGCTGACTCCACTGAGCCCTCCGCCACCTTTTCCCCGACGTTGCGGGTAGCACTTGGCTGTGCAGATGACAGATTCAGCATTTGTAGTCCCTAGGAGAGTCGAACTCCTCTTTAGAGAATGAAAATCTCTCGTCCTAACCGATAGACGAAGGGACCGGACGCTTCGCTAAATAACAAAGTACAAATCATAAAGTACAAATTAAAGTACAAATTATAAAGTACAAATTAAAAAGTACAGATAATAAAGCACAATGCTGTTTTTACAAAAGCGGGTGCAAAGGTACGACTTTTTTTGCAATCAGCCAAATTTTCTTAATAAAAAATGTGTTTATTCGCTTTTTTTGTGTAATTTTGCGCCGTATGTTGACCAAGACGGAGGCCATTGTGCTCCATTCCTTCAAGTACGGCGAGACGCGGCTGATAACAGATATGTTCACCCGCAGCCATGGCCGCCTGTCGTTTGCCGTGCAGTTGCCGAAGACGGCAAAGGGGCGGCTGAAGAAGCTGCTGTTCCAGCCGCTGACGCTGCTCAGCATCGAGACCGACGTGCGGCCCCGGCTGCAGCTGCAGAAGATAGGCAGCGCGTCGCTGTGGCAGCCGCTGCCCTCGCTGCAGACGCACCCGGCAAAGCTCAGCATCGTCCTGTTCATAGGCGAGTTTCTGTACCACGCCCTGAAAGGTGAGCAGCAGAACGAGCCGCTGTTCGACTATGTGGTACACAGCCTGCAGTGGTTGGACGGTGCCGGCGACCCCGTGGCCAACTTCCACTTAGTGTTCCTCATGCGCATGGCCCGCTTCTTAGGCTTCTATCCCAACCTCGACAATTACACCGAGGGCTGTTATTTCGATCTGCGGGCCTCGATGTTCTGTCAGCAGCCGCCCGTCCATCGCGACATCCTGTTGCCCGGGGAGGCGGAGAAGGTGCAGCTGATGATGCGCATGGACTACCAGACGATGCACCTGTTCCGCCTGTCGCACCACGACCGCAACCGCCTGTTGGAGATTGCCCTCGCCTACTACCGCATCCACCTGCCCGCCTTCCCCGAGCTGAAGTCCCTCGCCGTGCTGCAGGAGCTATGGGAGTGACAATCAGACAGAGCTGTCCAAACTGAGGAAACTCAGCCTGATGATTGAGTAGTTACATTGTTCTTCACCGTCCATCCTTTTAATCCTAAAATCCTTCATGCAGGAGCATAGATAACGGAAACACCCCGAGCCTGGCGGTCCGGGGTGTTTCGTATATATTGGGGATTGCGGTTTAGAAGTCGTCGTCGCGCTGATCCTTACCCTTTGCATAGTAGCTCTTAATCTCGCTGTGAACGAACCAGCCGTTCTTCTTTGTGGGACGGAGCTGAACCACCAGAGGTGATGCTGACTCGTGGGACATGTCGCCCTTATCGGTAGCATCGGGGTTGGGGAACAGATTCAGTTTTGCCAAATCAACATTCAGGTTGCCAGAATGTAACAGGGGGCTTGCGAGGTCCCAACCGATACGAACTTTGTACGGGCCATTATCGTAGCCGTAGCCCTTACCGTTAGGCTTGTACTGATTGCCGGGAGTAGCACCAGCAAAGTGCTGGAACAGTGTGTTGTGCTGGTAGTAGCCATTGCCGTCTTTATTGAACCAACCGGTGCAGAGGTTCTGGAAGTCGCCGTTAGAGATACCGGTCGATGACAGAGCTGAGTACTTGACACCATAGAGGTAGTTGATCATGTCGCGGCAGTCATAGCTGCAGTCGAGCAAACGGGGCAGTACGAGGTAAACGACAGCACCGATGAAGAGGGGGTTGTTGCAAGCCTCAACGCGGTTGCCGTTCTCGTCCTCAAGCAGGGTCTTCAACTCAGCCACGTTACGGGGCAGGCGGTTGAAGGTGAACTCAGACACCTTGTAAGTCTTGTTGTCGCCGGGGAACTTGTACTCGTGGGTAGCGGTAGAGTCAATCAGTGAAACCTTCTCCACGGGAATGCTGAAAGCCGTGATGTTGTTGATTGTGTTACCCCAGGTGCCGCTCTCAAGCTGATAAGCCCAGTCACACTTTGCATTATCTTGACCATAACGTCCATTCTCAAGGAAGAAAGCCGAGCTCTCGGTGATATTGTTATTCTGGGGGCGGAAGGTGAAGTTGCCCACAGTGCCGTAGCAATTCAGGTTGCCACCAGCCTGAATGAGAATCCACCCGTGCTTTTCGCCATTAACGATAACGTTGTGCTCGGGGTTGCAGTATGTATAAGAGTCACCCATCTGACCGACACTTGTCTTACCCGAACCGTCGGCGACAATCGGACAATTGAACTCTACACGGAAGTACTGCTGGTACTTAGGTGATTGTGCGAAACTGGTCATGGCAATAGTTGCCAGAGCAAATGTTGTAAATATCTTTTTCATAATTCTTTCTGATTGTTAATTGTTATTTGCGATTTGTTTACTTCTTGGTGAATTTCAGTGCCTTGTTGCCTACGCGCAGCACATAGACGCCTGCGGGCAGCTGTCCGACATAAACAGTCGTGGCACCGTTGGCAACGGCTGCTGCAGCCACCTGCTTGCCATCGAGAGCATAGACAAAAGCCTGGGTAGCGTCGCCACAGCCAGAGACGGTCATCTGCTCGCCGATGGGAGTCTGCAGCTGAAGATTCTCAGCGGCAGGAGCCGTAGCGAGGTTCTCGATGCCTGTTGAGTTCATGACCTGGCTCAGCTCATCCTCTGTGCCACGGAAGAAGCGGATCTCGCTCACATTCTGCTCAATAGCGCTGCCTGCAATTACGGTCATCAGCGAAGTACCTTCCTGAACGCTCAGCACAGGACGCACATCCTTCATCTTCCAGAACTTGCCCGTGTTGGTAAACACATAGAAGGGCTTCGAGTAGTCAACGCTCTGCGTCTCTTCTTTCTGTTCTTTGTAAAGGTCGTAGTCGATGTCAACCTTTATCTTCTCAAAACTAACGCTCTTGACGCCGGCTTCGCCCTGACCGTCCTTGAGGACAATCTCGAACGTGTCGCCACCGTCAGGAACAACCATCATACTCACGCGGACTACAGGGAAATAGTTGCCAGTGTTAGTCTTAATGCACATGGCATTCTGATTCTTAACAGCTGCTTCAGTACCGAGAGAGTAGCCCAGTCCTGCGGCCACTAAGGCTGCAAAGGCTAAGGTCTTCCATCTTTGTTTAACTGTTCTCATGTTATACAATAATTTAATAAATGAATAAAAAAATAGCTTTATCTTTATTGGTTACTTTTATGGTTACTTTTATGTGTTGTTCTGTCGTCCAGCCTCAACGTTCTGCCTCAGCATACCCTCCATGCGGAGAAGCTTATCCAGATATTTCATGGCAAACTCCATGGTTGCTTCTTGGTATTTGGTCTTGGTCATGTCCGTCAATAATATTCGACGGTGCAAAGGTACGGTTTATTGGTCATTCCGTCGTTATCATTTCGCAAAATTCTTTTGTCATTTCGCAAAATCCTGCTGTTTTTCCTGGTATTGTGTGGGGGTCAGACCGAAAGACTTCTTAAAGGCACGGGTAAAATTGGGTGTATCGTTGTAGCCGCAAAGGTTGGCCACTTGGGTGATATTCAGCTCGGGATTGTTGTCCAACAGATAGCGGGCGCGACGCATGCGTACAATCTGTATGAATGACTGGGGTGTCTCACCGGTGATGGCCGTCAGCCGCTGACGCAACTGGAACGGACTCATGTTCAAGGCATCGGCCACCGAGGCGGCATCTACCTGTCCGGCATTGATCTGCTCGTTGATGGTGTTGACAATATGCTCCATCAGTTCGCGGTCGGCGGAATTGATGGTCTCCGGCTCGCCAGTCTCCTCCGGTCTGGTGACCAAGGCATTGTCATAGTGTACCTGCAGCTGGCGGTATTTCTCGCGTAGCTCCTGGATGTCGGCACTGAGCTGCTGGTTGATAAGGTTCTGGCGGCGGTTACGGCGGCGCATGGCATACCAGATGACGGCTGCCAACAGCAGGAGCAGAACCGTGATGACAAGGGCCGTGGCCATGACGCGGTGCTTCGACTGCCGCTCGGCCTCGTTCTCCATGCGCAGCTCGTCGGTGTCGAACTCCGCCTTGAAGCGTGCCAGACTCTGGGCCGTGGCAGTGTTGTAGAGCGAGTCCTTCAAAGCGTTGAAACGCTCCAGCTCGGTGCGGGCGGAGTCGGGGTTGGTGTTCCAGAGCGACTCGTAGATGCCTTTCTGGGCATGCAGCTCGTTGTAGGTGTCGTGCAGCTGGCGGAAGATCTGCGCTGCCTCGCGGAAGTAGGGTAGGGCCTCGGCGGGTCGTTCCAGCGAGAGCAGAGTCATGCCCATCTTGTTGCAGCTGATGCCGAGCGACTGCTGGTTGCCCTTCTCGCGGAATGCGGGGATGACCTGTTGCAGCAGCTGTTGCGCCTCGCGGTAGCGGTGGAGTCCTATGAGCACCGATGCCTTCTGCGCCATGCGCACCTTGGCGTGGTCCTCGCGCCCTAACTTCTCCTCTATGTTGTAGGCGGCATCGGCATATTCCAGGGCCCGCTGGTCGTTTGACATGGCGTGGTAGACCTCGGAGGCCATGCCTAAGAGTACTGCCTTGCGCTGCGGGTTCTTCGTCTCGTCGGTCAGCGCGAGCGCCTTTGTGATGTACTGCTCAGCCTCGTTAGGCTGGTTGGCTGACATATAGATGCCAGCCAGCGTGTTCAGGCTGGAGCTTATGCGGTCGTTGTCGCCGCTCTGCTTGTCGAGCTGGTAGCAGAGCTTGGCGTAGGTGGCTGCCTCGTCGTAATTGCTCAGACGTATATGACTGATGGCCAGCAGGTTCAGACAGTCGGCCTCCTCGTCGTGGTTGTTGCTGGCGCGCAGCAGGGGCAGGGCTCGTTGGGCCAGCTTCACGGCATCCTGATAGCGCTGGCGGGCGTAGTAGTACTCCCCCGTCCAGTACCACACCTCCATGCGCAGCGAATCCTTCGAAGCAGCGTTGCCATAGGTAATGGGGGCGCAGAGGTCGGCCTCGCTGTAGATGCGCATCAGCCGGTTGGCGGCCTGCAGGTCGGCATTTCTCTCGAAAGCCCTGAGCAGCGAGTCAACGACATCAGCCCTGCTGCCGGCGCAGGCCAGCAGCAGGGCGATGGTTGTCAGGCTTTTCTTCAGCAGGCCGTTCATCCGCACTTACAGCAGGTTCATCGTGTCGGTGGCAATCATCAGCTCCTCGTCGGTGGGGATGACGACGACCTTCACGCGCGAATCGTCGGCCGAGATGATAGCCTCCTCGCCGCGCACGTTGTTCTTCTGTTCGTCGAACTTGATGCCCAGGAATTCCATGTCCTTGCAGACCTCGGAGCGCATGCCAATCTGGTTCTCGCCGACGCCGGCGGTGAAGACCACCACGTCGAGACCGCCCATGGCGGCAGCGTAGGCACCGATATATTTCTTGATGCGGTAGAAGTACATGTCCTGAGCCAACTGGGCACGCGGGTCACCGTCCTTGGCGGCTTTCTCCACGTCGCGCATGTCGCTGGAGCCGCCCGTCAGACCGGCCACGCCGCTCTTCTTGTTGAGCAGGTTCGACATGCCGTCGGCGTCGAGGCCGAGCTTCTTCTCGATGAACGTCACGGCACCGCCGTCGATGTCGCCAGCGCGCGTGCCCATCACCAGGCCCTCGAGCGGCGTCAGACCCATCGACGTGTCGATGCACTTGCCGTCGACGACAGCAGCGATAGAGCCACCGTTACCCACGTGGCAGGTCACCATCTTCGTGCCCTCAGCGGGAATGCCGAGGAACTCGCAGGCGCGCTGCGACACATAGCGGTGGCTGGTGCCGTGGAAGCCGTAGCGGCGGATGCCGTACTTCTCGTACAGCTCGTAGGGGATGGCGTACATGAATGCCTTCGGCGGCATGGTCTGGTGGAAGGCGGTGTCGAAGACGCCCACCTGGGGCAGTCCCGGCATGAGCTCCTTCACGGCGTTCACGCCCTTCAGGTTGGCGGGGTTATGCAGCGGGGCCAGGTCGGAGCACTTCTCGAACTCCTTCAGCACCTCGTCGGTCAGGATGACCGACTTGTTGAACTTCTCTCCGCCATGCACCATACGGTGGCCGACGGCGTCAATCTCGCTGAGCGACTTGATGACACCAATCTCAGGGTCGGTAAGCAGTGAGAAGATGAACTTCACGCCCTCGGTATGCTCGGGAATGTCGTGCATAA
>CAMHNI010000002.1 GCA_946186505.1 uncultured Prevotellaceae bacterium
TTCGTTGAACTTTATCAATTAAAACTGGCAAGTTAGGAACTTGCGAAACTTGAATTACATTATATCTTGTCTGTAGTTTGTTATTATCCTTTATTTTTCTTTGCAAATTTACGGATTTTGCGGGAAAATAACTATATTTGCACCCTAATTTTAGGAATGATTATGAAGATTCACCATTTTATCAAGGCAATTCTGGCATCGGCGATGCTGTTTGCCACGCTTAATGCGTCTGCTCAGGAGCAGGAAGGTTTCAAGAAAATCGACGTAAAGGAGGACTTTACGGAGAATGGTTTCCAATGGTTCCGTGATGCCCAGTTGCTCTGTGCAGGAAGTAAGGAAAAAAGCAATGCCATGACCATTGGCTGGGGTGGCATAGGTACGCTTTGGCAGCGTACAGCCCTGACTGTCTATGTGGCCGAGAAACGTTACACTAAGGAGTTTATGGATAATTCCGAGTACTTCACAGTGATGTCATTCGACGTCAAGGACAGTAAGGTTCTCAACTATATGGGAACGAAGAGCGGACGGGATGAAGACCGCTCGACGACGCAAGGAGACGCATGTCCAGACAAGAAGGCTCAGGCTCTTGGACTTCATACGGCTTATACCGCTAACGGAACGCCATATTACACTGAGGCGACGATGGTCATCGAGTGCAAGACGATGTATGCTGCTCCGTTCGATCCTCAGTACTTCAAGAGTGATGCTCCCAAGCGTATGTATGCCAACTTCCCTGCAGGTATCCACTCAATGTATATAGGTGAGGTTGTTAATGCTTGGATGAAGTAATATGTCGTTTGGAAAATAAGGGAGCAACACCCGTTGTGGATTATGAACATTTCTGCGTGGGAAAGTAGAATCTGCATTGGATATTAAAATTTATGAGTAGGTGTGATATTTATTCAGCTGCCGGACTGATGGCTTATATCCAGGAGGTAGGATTCCTGCCGCTTCTGAGTAGTGGCGTGTTTGGATTCTCTGCCGAGGAGGTGGTGACGGACGATTGCCGTTATGTAGTTTTTCCTGATGGAGGCTGGGACTGGCCGTTGTGGAAATGGAAAGGAACTATCGTGACGGAAGGCAACTGTGTCTATGGCAAATTCTTCGATAAGAAGGCTGGCTTTATCAGTCGCGAGTGGTGGTCCGACTTCTATAACTACCGTCGCAGCAAGCATCCGATACCTGCCGAAGGTTCTGTAGAAGAGACTGTCCTGCTGACGTTACAGGAACAGGGTAGCCTGATAACGCGCGAACTCCGCGCAGCCTGTGGCTTCGACGGGCCTAAGATGCGTAGCAAGTTCGACGGCTATGTCACCCGTCTGCAGATGGGCTGCTATATCGTCACCGAAGATTTCGTCTATCCGACGGATAAGAAAGGTAGGGAATACGGTTGGGGATGGTCGCTACTCACCACTCCAGAAACGCTCTACGGGCGTGAAGCCTGTATGACAGACAACACACCCGAAGAATCTTATCGACGTCTGACAGAACACTTCCGAAAAATTCTGCCCAGTGCTACGGATAAGCAAATACAGAAGTTGATAGGTTAAATACTGCTGAGTATTGCTTTGTTACTTATCATCGCCGACAGTTGCTTTTTCTTATAAAAGTGTCACTTCCGTTTGTAACTATTTGGTACGCTTTTACATATATTGTGTGACACTTATTCTGAAAGTGTCACAGAGTATCACCTATGTAAAACAACTTGTTTTGGTATGGAAAGTGCCGTACTTTCTATGGGTTTGTATGTAACTTTCTTATGTAAAACAAGTTGTTTTACTTTCATCGTCCCTTACTATGCGCTGATAGGCCGCCCCATTGCGCGACTTATGGTGGGTGTAATCTTCCTCGGCGAAGAATTCTTCGTGTTCTTATAATAAAATAATAAGATTAGTGAAGATATTAAGGCTGATGGCCGAGTCATCTCTGAGATTGTGAAGAAACTTCTGGCTTAAACTTTGATTCTGTGTCAAGAATTAGTAACACAATAATCACCATACGTCCCGTAACTCGCTGTGTATCAGTATGTGCTTTATGCTTCAACGCGGATGAGTGTTAAGGCTCGGTATTGATTCAGAGTATTTATTATCAGCGAGACAAACCAATTTTATTTGTTTGTCTCGCTGGTGTTTTTATCTCTTGTTTTTAACCAAAGATGAACTATAATGCATCAATTATTGGCCGCAGGCATGTGACGTCCATCTTTTTCATTTATGATAGCTGCTGTCTGAACTCAGCAGGTGACATACCCATTTCTTTCTTGAAGAAACGGCTGAGGTGCTGCGGGTACTGGAAGCCGAGGCTTCGTTTGTCGGCTCAATGCCTACCACCTGTCCAGGGGCCGTCGAGACCACCGAACCCTTGTCGTAGTCGTAGCGCGAACGGCCATAGACGATGTCGCAGAACTTCTCGTCCTTCAACATCACAGAGTAAAAGCCGTTTGTGTGGCGCATGTGCTTCATCGGCTTAGCCAATCCTAAGTTCACTACACTCACCATCGGATGCAGGGTCTCCACACCCAGCATATCGTTAAAATCCTGTATCGTATCGAAATGTGTCATATCGTTTGCAAAAATACAAAAATTTCCCCAGAATCACTTCTGTTTATTTTGAAAATCCAATTTCTATTAATAAATATCAGCCTATTAATGATTATAGGCTGACAATAACTAGTGTCATGATTGTGGTGACAACCGATAATAATGATAATGGTAGCCCAATGAGGATTTCCGCAGGTTTGGTAAGTCCAAGCCAACCAACTATTATATTGACATACAAAGCAGTTAATACTCGATGTTGAGCTATCCCCATCTCAATATTCTGAAGATACTTTTCCATATCTCATTCGTTTATGCCATCTGTGGGAATGCGCTCCACTCGAAATACTGTTCACGCTCGGCAATCCACCAGCGACCGTCAACCTTCACGTACTTGTCGAAATAGCGAACGGCATGTACGGTCAGCTTGACCTTCGGTCGAGCCTGCTCACGCTCGGAAGAACTCAAGCTTGCTTGGTTCTCCTCTCGCTCAATCGCAGCCTTGTCCTTACCATCCTCCTCAGTTACCAGCGTAGCCAGAGCATAGCAGGTTCCTGTGGCGTGGGTCTCGTCAACAAACTCCACGTTCTGCTGGCCATTCATATGGAACGACACCTTGGCAGCACCGAAGGACTTGTACTGGCGAATCATGTCCTGTACGTCTTTAGCTGTCATGCCCAGCTTGCCACCGAAATACACGTTCAACTTGATATCAGGACGGAAGATCTCCACGTAGCAGTCCTGATTGTTCTTGTCACTCTCTGTTGCGTAGAAGTCTACTAAGGCCTTCAACTCCATACGGTCTTGCATTCTGAAATCCATAATCTACTTGTTTTATTAATTGGTTTTCGGGCACAAAATTACGATGAAAAGTCCATACCGTTTGTATAAATCTTACGGATTGAGTTACCCAAATTACTGATTCTTGAATAAATCCGTAAGATGGGTAAGTGAATCCGTAATTTTGGTACAACAGCATTGGTGATTTCTTCGTACTTTTGCAGTCGAAAACAATAAATAAGTAGAAAGAAATTATGGCAAAAGTATTGATTGCGTATTACTCTCGTCGCGGAGAGAATTATGTAAACGGAAGTATCAAGAACCTGAAGCTGGGTAATACAGAGGTAGTGGCATGGGCAGTTCAGAGCGTTTCATCAAGAAACTCTGTCCGACGGCCAATGTACTGAACGGCACACCCATCCACGGAGCTGAAGCTGCCAATGCCGACCGTGAGGCAAGTATCATCGCCAAGGCTGCGATTGAGTGAGAGCAGAGCGATGCTTGCATCGGCTATGCCGAACGTGAGCAGTCTCGACCGAAGGTCAAATATGGCTGAATAGAATGAACAGACTACTGACTATGATAGCCCTGTCCGTACTCCTGTCAATGGGAGCCTGCGGACAGGGTATTAAAAAAGGAAACTCTATGGACGATAAGAGCCAAATCAGGGAACTCCACGAGCAGATGTACAAGGCGATGGTAGCCAAGGATATCGCAACACTCGACAAACTGCATGCCGACGACTTCGTGCTGACCCACATGACAGGCATGCAACAGTCGAAGGCGGTCTATCTGGAAGCCATCCGCAAGGGCACGCTCAATTACTACAGTGCCGAGACGGAGCAACTGGACATCACGGTTGATGGCGACAGTGCCGTCATGACAAGTCGAAGCCGCGTCCTTGCTGCCGTATTCGGTGGTGGTAAACATACATGGCCTCTCCAGCTCCGCTTCATATTGCGGAAAGACGCTGGCCGATGGCAGTTTACCAGTGCAAGCGCATCGACCTATTAGAAACGTAAAAGGTCAAGTCTCAATAATCTGGACTTGACCTTTTTTCTTATTTGATAAAGTTAGTTGCAATCCTTTTCGGTTCCTGTTCTGGCAAGCCCACAGCCTCCCGCTGACGGGCGATAGCCTTGATAAGGAATGCCATGTTGCGACCCAATACACGCATGATCTGACAGCCCTCTTCATCCTGCAAGACTTCTTCAGGCGTATTGCCGTGTACCTCGTTCCAGTAGCGGCTTGAAGCCACGGGCATCTCACCATGCAGGAAATACTTGTTCAACTGGTCGAGCGTGTTGCCCGTACCCGTCCTGCGGGCAGAGACCACCGCAGCACCCACCTTGAACCGTTTAGGAAATGAGGTCGAGAAAAACAGACGGTTGAGAAATGAGATAAGCGTCCCGTTTGGCCCTGCGTAATAGACGGGCGATCCGATGACAAGCCCATCGGCTTCCTCGAATTTCTTGGCCACTTCATTGATTACATCGACGTCCGTCACGACTCGGCCATCCAAGCGAGCTTGATGGCTCTCGCTGCTCCGTCCGTTTACAAGGTCATTATCGAACACACAACGTCCCAACTCCCTACACTTATAACATCCGATGCATCCTCGAATGTCCTTATGTCCTACGTGGACAACTTCGGTCTCAATCCCGTTCCGCTCCAACTCTCTTGCCACGATGTCGAGTGCTGTGCGAGTGCAACCATGTGCATGCGGGCTTCCGTTAATCAGTAATACTTTCATAATTAGTGGGTTGCTTGAAGGTACTGTAGGTCGCCGTACCAGTAGCTGGCTGTGCAACCGCCATCGATGAGCAGGTCCGCACCGCTGATGAAGCGGCCACGAGAGGACATGAGGAACTCGGCCAAATCGCCAACTTCATCGGGTGTTCCGGCACGGCGGGCAGGCATGCCCTCAATCATCTTCAGATAGCCGTCCTTACGCGGGCCATGCAGTTCGTCGTTGGCCAACGGGGTGATGATGATGCCTGGCGAGATGCTGTTGATAGTGGCACCACGACGACCCCAACGGGTAGCCTCGTACATCACACGCAGCACATTGCAGCGCTTGGAGTACTGATAGGCTTTCAATGTATCGTCGATGGCTTTCAGGAACGGCAGTTCCAATAACTTGTCCACAGGAGTGGTGGCCAGTGCCTCGTTCTGATCCTGGGGTAGGGCAGGCAGGCGGTGACCGCTTTGCGAGGAGATAATGACACCAGAGCCGCCCTCGGCAATCACCTTGCCAAATTCCTCCAACAATACGCTCGTGCCGTAGAGGTCAACACGAAGGATCTCTGCTACGGGAGCCTGAGAAGGGGACACGCCAGCGGCATTCACTACGTTGGTCACTTCGCCCTTGCCAGTGGCAAACTCCACCAGTTTCAGGATGTCATCCTTTGAACCGAGGTCGCACTGGATAGTAGAACACTCGAAGCCTGCATTCTCTAAGGTCTTTGCGGCTCTCTCTGCGTTCTCCAAACTGTAATCAGCCAGCACCACATGCTTACCTGCCGATACCCGGCGGATGATGGCCTGGCCAATACTGCCAGCACCAACTAATACAGAAACTTTCTTTGCCATATCAGAATCCAATCTTCTTCAGCCATTTCTCTACGCGCTCTTTCCCTTCGCGGACATCATGGCCGTAAATGGAGAACTCGCCGGTAACGGTTGCATTGGGATAGGCCTTCTTTACATCCTTGACACAGCTGCCGAGACCGGAACCTTCATGAGTGGTGAAGGGAATGATGGTCTTGCCATTGAGGTCGTACTTGGAGAAAAAGGTGAACATCACCTGCGGATAAGTTCCCCACCAAACGGGGCCACCGATGAAGATGGTCTCATACTTCGACACGTCCACGCTACCCTCGAACGGAGGCAGTTCACCCTTCTGCTGTTCTTCCTTGGCAAGGTCACACAGAGGGTTGTAGGCCATACCGTCGTATTTGTGCGTGACAATCTCAAACTGGTCGGCACCTGTCAGCTCGCTGATATAGTCAGCCACAATCTTCGTGTTGCCCACCTTGATGTTGCCTACGCTGTAGTTGTCACCAGCGTGAGAGAAGAAGACCACGAGGGTCTTGCCATCCTTGTTGACAGCCACCTCTGCCTGTTTGTTTTCCCCTGGCGCGAGGCCAGCCCCCGTTTGACGTGGGCTTCCCGTTTTGCTACCGCAGCATGCGGTTGACACCAGCATACACAGAGCCGATGCCAAAATGTACTTCATTGTTTTCATATGATAGAAAGATAAATACTACTTATTATTACTGTTCGAAACTATCGCACAAGGATCTTTTGTCCGTTCTTGACGTACAGTCCATGCGCAGGGGTCTGCACGCGACGTCCTGTCAGGTCATAGACATCGAGTACTGGCGATTGGCTATTGACGGTTTTGCTGTCAATCAAAATATCTTTCACACCAGTAGCTTCGTTGTCGCCCAGACGATAGAGTTTGACGCCATGACTGGGGATGCTGACGTTGAGCGTGCCTGTTGCTGTGCCAACACTTTCCTTCTGCCAGATGTCATAGACGGGAATGGTCTCATTGGCAGCATAGCCCAACTGGGTGAGGTCGAAGTCGTAGCCGCCGTCGGGAGCTGTGACGTAGAAGAAGAACTCCATCGTGGTACCATCGGTCGAGGTGTTGTCGTTGTCGCAGCTGGAGTCATAGCCGCAGAGGGCGCGGAAGGTCTTGTAGCTATGGCCTTCGGGCAGGTCGTAGATAAGCGTACACTGGGCGTTCATACCGAGGCCTGTCGTGTAGGACTGTCCGTCGACACGCAACGTGCCGTTCTCCACATTCTTGTTCACGTGCAGCGAACCCCACTCAGAGGTATAGGAGGTCTGCTGGAGGGTTGTGAGCGACGTCTCGTTGCCCTCGGCATCGATGAGCACGGGGTTGATGAGGTCAGCACGGTCGTAGGCGAAACCGTCGCCGTAGTTGCTCACGAAAATCTTCAGTTGGGTGGCATTGGTCACGTCGCACTCCATCGCCTTACTCTTTGTGCCACGGCTGATGAGTCCTGAGCGGGCAGCATAGTCGTCCTGCTCGTTGGTGAGCGGGTTCTGGTCGAACACCATGAATCGGATGCTGGTGGTGGCGCCCGTCTGTCCGATGCCGGAATCGTCGGCAGCAGCCATAGCCTTGAAGCGTACTACGTCCATATCGTCAGGAATCTGGAAGAAGATGGCAGCGTTGGCATCGGTTGAGAAGCCACGGTCGTAGCTCACGCCCATCACCTTCATCTTACCGCCGTTGTCCACGTTTTTGTTCTCATAGACGCGGTTGAAGTAGGAAGCCGTGTACTGACGGGTCTTGTAGGTGCCTGTTAGTTCTACCTCTGTGCCGTCACGCAGAACGAGCGTGGGGGTAATCCAGTCGCCGTGGTCATAGTTGTAGTTGTCGTCACCGTCGTCGACCACTAAGACGAGAGTCTTTGAGCCTTCAGGCCATGCGATGTCTACATCGACGGCGTGTCCGTCAGTAGTGTATGCCACCACCTCCGACTTATAGAGTGCCTTCGAGCCGACGACCCAGCGGGTGTTGTCGCGCTGGAACAGGGCCAGATAGCGGTTGCCTGTAGCAGGGTCTTCGCTCGTCCATACCACACGCCCGTTGTCTTCGTCATTGAGCACTTGATGGGCATCCTTGCCGTACTTGTGCATCTGGTGGTATTCCTCGTTGTTCAGCAGCGACAGCGTGAAGGCATCGTTTCTGGTCATCTCGCCACCGAAGAACAGGGGCGAGTGGCAGATGCCCCACAGCGTCATCATTGTCAACTGCTCGTTCTGAGTCAGTTTGGTCCAGCGTCCTTGGTCTGCACCAGTGTAGCCTGGATCGGCAATGGTCATGGCAATCTGGCCAAGTGGCAGCATGTCGCAATCGGCATAGTTTCCGGGACGCGTGACCGTCTCCCAGGCATGAGCCTCGTTGAACACGGCATCCACGGCACTCCAGTTGTCCCAAAGGTCATCCATCATGCGCCACATATTGGCATTGTCGAGACACTCTTCTGCATACTGATACTGCGTTTTGCCAGGACTTAGCGATAGCACGATGGGGCGTCCCGTCTGGTCGATGGCCTTGCGGATCATGTGAATCTCGTCGGTATAGAACGGACGGCTCAGGTCGTCAATCTTCAGGAAGTCCACCCCCCATTCGGCATAGAGGTCCATAATCGAGTTGTAATACTGCTGTCCGGCCTCGCCCGTGCGCACCAGCAGGTTGTCCTTGAGCCACGTGCAGGGAGAGGTGGTGCCGTTATATACCTCTGACCAAGGCGTGCTCTCCATGCCCTTCAGTTTGTAGCTGCTGCCCACAACCGACTTGGGCACGCCACGCATGATGTGGATGCCAAACTTCAGTCCCATCTCATGTAGCTTGTCGGCAATAGCCTTGAAGCCGATGTTCTTGCCGTCCTTCATGCACGATGGGAAACGTGTGGGCGAAGGCAGGTAACGTCCGTATTCGTCGAGCACATAGTCCTGGTCGCCACGCTGGTTGTAGTTGCCTGCGCCTAAAGACGGGTGGTTGCAGTACCAGCGGATGTCGATGACGACATACTCCCAGCCATATTTCACCAGGTCGTTGTCCACCATGTACTGTGCATTCTGCATGACTTCTTTTTCGGTAACACTCGAATAGTAGCAGTCCCACGAGTTCCAACCCATAGGAGGAGTCTGTGCCCAAGTGCGGAATGTTGCCATATTGTCCTGAGCCGTTGCGCTGCCCAGCAATGTAAAAGCTACGCATACTGATAATAGTAGTCTTTTCATACCTTTATTTGAATTAGTAGTTTGATTATTAGTAGTTATCAATTAAATAATTTATTGTTTCTTTGCTGCCTCTACGTCGCGGATGCAGTTGAGGGCATTCAGCGTGCGTGGATAACCGATGAAGGGGAGGTTTGAGGAGATGACAGCGATGAGGAAATCCTTGTCGTTGCCGACATGGTAATTGCCGTTGATATGTCCCTTCAGCTGGGGCTCGTCGCTCGACCTATGGTCGCTTGCTACCAGCGGGACGCAAGAACCACCCTGCGCAGCAAGGAAACAAAACGTGATCAGTTCGCGGAACTTCATATCCAAGCCCGTTCGGGTGTAGTAGTCACCGAAGCTGATGAGGTGGTCTGTGGGGCATTACTGCCTGGCAGTTTATCGTATTCCTCATCAACGACGGGCTCGAGCCATGTGGTGGATGATCCTTCCTCGACCTTCGTCATATAGGTCAGATGCTGAAACCACGAATCCTTGGCAGCACCATGCCAGTGCTTCGCCTCGGCAGGAATGGCGATAACCGTGCCGGGACGCATCTCCTGAGGCTCCTTGCCTTTCTCGACATACCAGCCACGACCGGCGACGCAGATGAGCACCTGCACCGACTTATGGTGGATGTGCCAGTTGTTACGGCAGCGAGGCTCAAAGGTTACGTTCACTGGGCCACCGTTCTGTGCATCGAGCGGTGCCAGATAGCTATTACCGATGAAATACTGGGCGTAGGCTGTGTTCAGCTCACCTTTTGGCCATACGTTAAAATCAACTTCCTGTATCATATTTTCTTTCGTTATGATTGTTTCTTGTGCATGAGTCCCGATGCAGAACATCAGAGCAAGTGTTGTAAGAAAGGTCTTCATCTTCCTATATATTTTTTGTTGTTCTTGCCTTCTTGCTCTGGCAAGCGTCTCCTATCGTCGCCGAGCGGCAAGCTCCCTACGGCCGAGCGTTGAATGTAATTGTCTTTCTGGCTGCTAACGGGTTGGCCATTAAGGGCATACTTCTGTCCGCTTTCAGCTGTGTATAGCCTTTCTCTACGACGCCCACCTGCCAGTTTTCGTCTACCCGTGAGAAGTAGATGACGAGCATCTTGCCTTTGGCCGAGCCTTCGCCCTCGTCACCTTGTTGTGCTGTGGCACTTGTCGTACCATCAATTTCAGGGTCGTTGCTGCCACATGCCAGTGCCGCAATGACGACACAGAGGGCGAGCGTGATAGTCATTAGCTTCTTCATTATTTCTTCTATATTCTAATTCTGGTGCAAAGATAAGAAAAAATCCGTAATCTGCTTGTACAAAAATTACTGATTCATTTACCATTTTTACGGAAAATCACATAGTTTAGGTATGGATTATACCTTATTTATGTGATTACGTGTTTTCAAGAAAACGTGTAATTTTGCAGTCGAAACCGATATTGAGTTATGAATTTTGTATTTATATCACCACATTTCCCACATACCTACTGGGAGTTTTGCCATTGGCTAAAACAGAATGGCGTGCAGGTGATGGGCATCGCCGATGCGCCCTATGATGCATTGTCGAACGAGTTGAAGGAGTCGCTGACGGAGTACTACCGGGTGGGGTCGCTGGAAAATTACGACGAGGTATATCGCGCAGTGGCCTACTTCGCCTTCCGCTACGGACGTATCGACTGGATAGAGTCGAACAACGAGTACTGGCTGGAGCAGGATGCACGCCTACGTACTGACTTCAACGTGACAACCGGCATACAGTCTGACCGCATCCGCAGTATCAAGGAGAAGTCAGAGATGAAGAAATACTATGCCAAGGGTGGTATTCCCACGGCCCGTCAGATACGGGCGGCAGAGGGGTTCGAGGCAGTGCTCAACTTTGCCCGTTTGGTGGGCTATCCCATCATTGCAAAACCCGATGTGGGCGTGGGTGCCAGCGGTACCTATAAGATAGAAAACGACGGCCAACTACAGCAATTCTTCGATGGGGTAGGGGACTACCGGAACTACGTGGTTGAAGAATTTATTACGGGCGAGATTTGCAGCTATGATGCCATTATCAACGCCGAGGGAAGTGCGCTCTTTGAGTCGATGACCGTCTGGCCGCCTTCTATCATGGACATCGTCAACCTCAAACTCGATCTTTCCTATTATGTGGACAGGGAGATTCCAGAGAGCCTGCGTGAATTGGGACGGCGCACGGTGAAGGCCTTCGGCATCTGGAACCGCTTTGTGCATCTGGAATTCTTCCGGCTCGACAGCGATAGGGAAGGACTGGGCCGAAAGGGTGACTTCGTAGCGTTAGAAGTGAATATGCGCCCGGCAGGAGGCTATACGCCCGACATGATCAACTATGCACACTCTACGGATGTCTATAAGATATGGGCCGACATGGTGGCCTTCGGTGAGAGCCGTACCCAGCAGGGCAGTCAGCAGTATTGCGCCTTTGCCAGCCGTCGCGACATCTATCAATATGTACATTCACACGATGAGGTGCTGGGCCGTTATGGCGACCGTATGGTGATGTGCGAGCGCATGCCAGAGCTGTTTTCTGCCGCTATGGGGCAGCAGATGTACACCGTAAGGCTCGAAAGTTTGGAGGAAGTAAATAATTTTGTTAACTTTGTACACGAAAAGAAGCAATGAACATCAATTACGTGAAGAAATATAGCAATGCCCTTGGGCGCGACATGGAGTATAAAACTTACGGCGACAAGGGCCACCCGGTACTCGTCTTTCCCTCACAGGACGGACGGTTCTACGATTATCAGGACTTCGACATGGTTGGCGTCCTCTCCAGTTTTATCGACAAGGGGAAGATACGGCTCATCTGTGCCGACTCAATAGACCGCGAGACTTGGTCGGACACTCAGGGTGACCATCATCGGCGCATAGAGCTGCACGAGCGGTGGTATCACTACATCGTTGATGAGCTAATACCCGAAGTGCGCCACTTCTCGAACGAGACGTTTATCGTCACAGGCTGTTCGATGGGCGGCTACCATGCCGGCAACTTCTTCTTCCGCCGGCCCGACCTGTTCGACACCCTGCTGGCACTGAGCGGACTTTATTATGCGGGCTATTTCTTCCCAAACTATAACGACCCGCTCGTTTATGACAACTCACCGCAGGACTTCCTGCGACAGATGCCCGACGACCATCCTTATTGGGACGTCTATCGTCACCGCCGCATCATCCTATGCGTAGGGCAGGGAGCCTGGGAAGACGAACTACTCGACAGCACCCGCCAGATGGATGCCCTGCTCAAGGAGAAGAACGTACCAGCCTGGATAGACTATTGGGGTCATGACTCTGCCCACGACTGGGCATGGTGGCGCAAGCAGATTGTCTATTTCATGGATCATCTGCTGACGGAGGAAGCTGTGGAATACGTTATCTGACTAGAGGGCCTTATTTCAGGTTCTCGCGGAAGAATGTTGCCAGCGTATCCCATGGAATGAGGTTCTTGGGTTCCCCCTTTCCAACTAATTCTGTGTATCCGCCATCGTAGAGGTCGCAGTGGGAGGCGCCAGGGATGATGAGCAACTGCTTGTTCTCAGGCACGGGGTTAGGCTTGCCGATAAAACTATAACCCTCAGCACGGCCCTCTACCATGTATTTGTAGGCAGCCTCGCCAAAGTAGCGCGAATGGGCCTTCTCGCCATGCATCACCATCACGGCTGAACGGATTTCGTTGATGTAATAGAGGAAACGGGAGTTGGCGTAGGCCTGGGTGCCGATGACACGCCAACCATCGTTAGAGTTGCCAGAACGGGCATGATAGCCTCTCTCGGTTATGTAATAATCGTAGTAGTCCTTCACGAACTGCGGTGCATCGTCAGGCAGCGGGTTGATGACACCACCAGCCATTGCCTTGGGGTCTGATAGGCGCTGCTTCGAAAGAGCCTCACGGGCAGCATGACGTGACTCTTCTTTGTCCTCGCTGTCATAGTAGCCGTTTCCACTCACACGGGTCATATCGTACATTGTGCTGGCCACCGTAGCTTTGATTCGGGCGTCAGCAGCAGCTGCATTGAGGGCGATGCCTCCCCATCCGCAGATGCCGATGATGCCAATCCTCTCGGCATCTACATTCTCCAACTGCGAAAGGTAATCGACAGCAGCCATGAAGTCCTCGGTATTGATGTCGGGCGATGCTGTACGACGAGGTTCACCACTGCTCTCTCCTGTGTATGACGGGTCGAAGGCCAGTGTCACAAAGCCACGCTCAGCCATCCGCATGGCATAGAGTCCGCTCGACTGCTCCTTGGTGGCTCCAAACGGACCACTGACAGCAATGGCAGGAAGAGCCTCCCCAAGCCCCTCCGAAGGAGGGGGTGTTTGGTTAGAAGATGCCGCGAATTTATGTATCTTAACATCCCCTCCTTCGGAGGGGCTTGGGGAGGCTTTTGGCGTATACAGGTCAGCCGCCAATGTCAGGCCATACTGTGTTTCAAACGTCACCTTCTTGTGATTCACTTTTTCACTCAGTGGGAACACCTTGTCCCACTCCTGCGTTAGTTCCAATTTCTGCTCCATATTGTTATCTGTAGGTTGTTTTTTGTCTGTGCAAGCCGTCAATAATCCGACTGCTAATGCCATTGATAATACTGTTTCCTTCATACGCCTTTTCCCATTTCGAATGCTTCCTGCAGCTTGCTGTTCCCTTCAATCTCGCGAGGTGTGTTCACCCCTCCGCAGAAGAGTGTGCCAGCCAGATGACTCTTGGGGTAGCAGTCTATCCATCCCGTCAGTCCTGTCTCAGCACGCTTCGGAGTCTCTTCCTCGTCCTCGGCAGCAGTAGTAAGCAGATAGACATCGCGGAACTTGTAGTCCTGTGAGTACATAGCGTTCATGCGGTCGATGAGTGTCTTCATCTGTCCGCTCATCTCATAATAATAAATAGGTGTTGCCCATACCACCACTTCGGCCTCGAGTACCTTGGCCATGATGTCGTTCACATCGTCCTTGATGACGCATTTGCCCAGCTTTTGACAGCCAAAGCAACCTTTACAGAACTGGATGTCCTTATCTACGAGAGATATCTTCTCCACGTCGTTTCCAGCACTCTTGGCACCTTCCACGAACTTGTCAGCGATCATGTCGCTGTTTGAACCACGACGAAGACTCGTCGAAATAACGATTACTTTTTTCATATTTATCTTATTATCTTTTTGCCGTTTTGAATGACTATTTCCTTTTGTCCAGACTGTGCCAACGTGCCTTGCAGGGTATAGGCTTTCGATCCATCCTCTTTTAACTCGGGACTATGAACCGCTTGAATGCCTGTAGTGTTGTTAAGCGAAAGCGTCACTTTGATATTATTATCGCCTGCTTTAAGGAATGTGCGTAGCTCACTCTCCGACAATTCGTCAATCTTGCCCAAACGGGTGTAACTCCATGAGTTTGTGCCGTAGAACATGCAGATATTGCTGCCATTGTAAAGGACAATATCGCCTGGTTGAGCATTGATTTGTTCATTGCTTGTTGGAAGTGAGAACCCCAATGCTCCCCAAATCTCAAAACCTCCGCTGGAGTTGAGTGTCACTGTAACTGGAAACGACTGTAATTTCGTCACCAGTTTCTGAGTCGCAGAATTGTCAATCAGCGTAGCGATCTTGGTTACGCCACCGATGGTGATGTAGAGCTTTTGTGTCATATTATCTGTTGTTTGAGCATGAACTTCGCTATCTGACGAGCAGCATGTAAGAAGCATCATTGCAAAGAATAATAATAACTGTTTCATGATGCAATCATTTGATTTTGGCTGCAAAGTTACGAAGAATTATCCGTAACCAGAATAGACAGATTACGGATAAAACTACCAAAATTACGGATTCTTACTTTTTCCGTTGTTCTTCGTAAAACTCAGAGGGCGTTTGACCAGTCTCTTTCTTGAACAGGCGGGTAAAATGTTGTGGATACTCAAAGCCCAGTTCTTCAGCCACTTGGGCGATGCTTCTGCCACTGAGTATCAGGCTCTTCGCTCGCATGATGATAAAACTCCGGATGTAGTCTTTGGGACTCTCGTCAAGAGCGCCACGTACGATATCACCGAAATAGCCTGGTGACAGGCATAGTTCGCCGGCACAGTATTTCACGTTGGGCAGACCATCCGTTTTCTGCTTCCCCTTGGCGTAATAGTCGATAAGCACCTGCTGGAAACGGGCCAGGATGTCGCTGCTCCATGCTGTCTGTTCCTTAAACTGACGGGTATAGAAACGGCGACAATAGTCAAGAATCAGCAGGATATAGTCCCTGACGATGTTGTTCTGCTCGTTATCATGATTCTGAATCAGCTCGGCACGGATATTGGCCATCAGTCCCGCCAGGATATCCTTCTCATCGGTCGTCAGAATCAGAGCCTCGTTGACGTTATACGAGAAGAAGTGATAGTCCATCAGGCGACGTTCAATCTCCGAACCACGGATAAACTCCGCATCGAACATCAACACCCAGCCGTGATACTGCCTGAGCGTACCGTCATCAGTCTTACCGCCAATCTGCCCAGGCGCATAGGCCAGCAGCGACCCCTCCTTCTCAATATAGGTTCCAATGCCATAGGTCAGATTCTCGGGAAACTCCTTCTGAAGGAACAAAGCATAGACATTGAAACGGTTCAGCGTGTGCCGTATCTCACCCACCTCGTCGTAGTGGATGATGGATACGTGAGGATGATAGACGGGGGCACCGATGTCCTGTGCGTAGTCGTTTACATTGTTTATCTGCAACTGAATTCTCATGTGACACAGCATTATTCAGTTGGCAAAGATACATTATTTTTCTGATTTACAGGTGATATGACCTGTTTTTTTTAACGTATTTGAAGAATGGTCTGCTTTGCCAGCTTGTGAAATGACTTCATGCGCTTCATCGTTGAGCGTACGGGCTGTACGTGCCATAACAGCAAAATCAACACAAAGGCAACGCCGATGAGACAGGTAATGCCATAAAGTTGCTTGATGCTAACCAAGAGTGCTTGTGTGGGGTCGAGTCCGATGCCGCGAGACAGGTTCTCGGCCACGTGATGACGCATGCTATAGCCGTATACTCCGCCCATGAGTGAGCCCACGGGGCCATTACGGATAATGCCGCAGATGGTGAGGCCCATGAAGAAATGCTGGAAAGGCATGAGTTCTTCGAGATAGATAGTGAGCGAGGTAAAATAGATGGCAAAACCAATAGCTCTCAGCAGCGTGGGAAGATAGAGGCGCTCGAGGTTGAGCGTGGGCGAAACATAGAAGTACATCATCACCTGATAGGCTACCATACACAGACCGCCAATGGTGAGCAACGAGGTATACTTCTGTTTCAACTGCTTCATCCAGAACAGCGTGAAGAGGCACCCAATGGCATTGCCTATCCAACCTACCAACTGCAGAATGTTGGTGGTCATCCATCCCCAATGGAGTACACCGCTGGTGAGCGTGTTCTGCAGGACTTTAGGGGTAGAGTCGAGCCATTCAGTAATCACAAAGAGAACCAGCAGGGGCAGCAGATTCTTATAACGGAAAGCGGCCATCTCGATGTAGGGATGACGAATGTGGCGGGCACGTCCGATGGTGATAAACAGTGTGATGAAAAATAGCACTACACCAATGCGCCACTGCAAGCCATCGGTCCAGTTGTAGTACTCACCATAGTTGAACAGCCAAACCAGTTCCAGAATACAACAGCTCCACAGAATGCAGCCCAGCCAGTCGATACTGATAAGCGGCATGGGCTTCATAAAACGGAAGGGCTTGGTGAGCGTGAAAACAATAAGCATAATCAGGAGCATGAGTCCGATGACCAGCCAGTTCATCATCTGCCAACTGAAATAATAGGTCACTACGCCAGCCACCCACGACTGCAGGAAAATATCGCCGATGACGATGATATACAGCAGGGGAAAGAATATCTTAAAGTCACGGCCTGGAGCCATCCACAATTGTACATTCGATATGCACTCGAAGGTACCACAGAGCTTAAAGTAGCCTGCCAGAAAGGCCAGCACACAGAGCAGCGGCAAAAACGTGGTGTAGAGTGCCAACAGATTACAGGTAGCAATGACCAGCGCCGAAGTGAGCAGCAGGTTCTTGTTGGTGAAACGGAACTTGTAGCGGAAAAGGAACGGGAAGGGCATGTTGACTCCCACCACGTTACACAGACCGATGAACATCACGTCGTCGTGCATCAGCCCTGTGGTACCTGTAATCTGTGAGGCTGCCCCCAGATAGATACAACCCGAGAGTTGGAACATCAGCGCCATCAGCACATAGATCCAAGGACGGATGGCTTTGGGGACCCATTCACGATACATCGGCATCGCAAACGGCCCCATGGGTATAGGACCTGCCATTAGTACATCACCTCCGTTTCTACATTGAGTCCTGCCAACAGCTTTTCAATGTCCTCGGGCTTGTTTTCTCCTGTCAGTCGGATGCGTACGGGCACACGCTGCTCTACCTTCACGAAGTTGCCTGTGGCGTTATCAACGGGAACCTGCGAGAAGGCAGAACCTGTACCGCCAGCAACAGACTCCACCTCACCGATATAGGTCACGTCAGGGATGGCATCGGCTGTCACCTCAACCTTGTTGCCTGGAGCCACATGCTTCATCTGCGTCTCACGGTAGTTGGCTACCACCCATACCTGCTGGTTGTCGACGATGCTGGCCAGTTGCTGTCCGGGCTGAACCAACTGTCCCTCATGGATATCCTTGCGACTCATCACACCGTCACAAGTAGCCACGATAACGGTATAGCTGAGGTTCAGACGAGCCAGATTGACGGCAGCCTCTGCCACGCTGGCACCAGCATGGGTCTGTGAGAGTCGCTGTTGTTGTTCGCTCACGACGAGTGCCGTAGACTGTTTCTGCTGTCCAGCCTGCTCATAGCGGGCCTTGGCTGCCTCGTAGCGGGCACGTGCATTGTCATACTGCTGACGCGTCACGGCATCCTTCTCCAACAGGGCCTTGAAACGCTCGTAGTCAGCACGGGCATTCTCCATATTGACACGCGCTTCCTCGATGCCGGCAGCGGCCACGCGCACATTGCTGGCCGTGGTATTCATGCCTGCACTTACGGCTGAAGCACCAGAACGCGAACCTTTCAGATTGGCCTCAGCCTGAGCCAGTGCCAACTGATACTCCGCATCCTCGATAATGACCAGCGTGTCGCCCTTCTTCACCTGTTGATAGTCCTCAAAGCGTATCTCCTTGATGAAACCGCCCACACGGGCATTCAGCGGAGTGATATGTCGCCACACCTGTGCATCGTCGGTATACTCCACACGGCCCCAATGAATGAATCGGCTGCATACATAGCCCAGGGCCAACACCATTACAGTAATCACTACAATGTTATATATTCTCTTGATATTCTTCTTGTTACTCATTTTTTCTTAAATATTTAATTCTTCACTCTTCACTTTTCACTCTTCACTCTTCACTTTTCAAATCGTTCCACTAATATATTTTATTTTGTAATAAGCATATACGATATTAATGCGTGCGTCAACCTCCTCCAGCTCAGCGTTCAGTCGGATGTTGGAGGCATCGAGCATATCAGTAATCAGCGCCAACTGGTTCAGATAGCGGTCATTCACCACCTGGTAGTTCTGACGAGCCAGCTGCACACTCTTGCGCTGGGTGTCGAGGTCTGCGTAGGTCTGCTGATAGAGTGTCCATGCCTGCTGTACTTGGTTGTCCAGATTCTCAGCCACAACCTTCTGCTGCTCCAGACTTTGCTGTACGCCAGTCTTTGCCTGACTGACCTTTTTCTTAGACTTAAAAAGTGAACTGACATTGTAGCGCAATCCTACGCCTACGTACCAGTAATTGATGTTCTTGTCAATGGGAGGAATGTCGTAGGTGAACGGTCCGTTGAAGTTGTCGGCAGCCACTACTGCCAACTTCGGTAACAGCTCACTCTTAGCCAGCTTCAGCTGCTGTTCTGCCATCTTGGTGGAGAGTTCTGACTGCTCTATCTGTGGGCTATGTATCATAGCCTGATTCAATGAAGACTGAAGCGTTGAGAAAGATGCATCTTTGGCGGTAGCAAATTTTTCACTATTCACTATTAACTCTTCACTTGGAACAATGACTACGTCTTGTTCCACGCCCAATGTGTTGCAGAGCTGATGATTCAAGATGGCCTGTTGGTCTTTCAGCCGTCGCAATCCCAGTCTGAGTGTCTCCATCTGCAGCTCATAGCGCGTCACATCGTTCTTCAATGCCATACCCTGTTCCTGCTTGGCACGGATGTCGTCAATCAGTCGGCTGGTCAACGCGATGTTCTGTTCGTACACCAGCATGCGGTTTTGTATCTTGAAGAGGTCGAGATACTGTCCTAAGGCCATGAAGCGCTGGGCGTTCGATGTCATCCGATGTCCTGTTGCCGCCATGTCGCGCTGCAACTCAGCCATCCTGATGCCTGCATTTACCGCACCACCGGCATAAACCACCTGTTGTGCTTCGAGTGCAAACGAGTTGCCGAAATGGGGCGACGAGAAACCCTGAGCATTTGTGAAGTCACGGTCCATCACCACCACGTTGCCGTTATACGAGGCCGACAACGAGGCATTCACATCAGGCAGCCGCTGTGCGCGAGCCGCCTCTATTCCTTTCTGAGCAAATTCAACGCTTGTCTTCGTTTCCTGAAGAGTCTTGCTGTTGCTTTCCACTAAATCAAACAGTTCTGTAACTGTCATCGCGCGCTTCTCCTGGGCACTCGTTGGCATCACACCAAGAACGGCCATCAGAAGCATAACGCTCCTAAAACTCATAAAAAAACAATAAAAATGAGGGCTGATTTTTATCGGCAGTAACACGAAAAACGATATGCATTACTACTTGGTCGTTGCCTTTTGACGCTGCAAAGGTACGAATTTTTTCGCTAAGTTGTAACCTATAGAGGCTCAACTTTTAAGAATAATTAACCATTTTCGATACCACATCACATACTTTTGGTATGAGAAATACCTTTTGGGTGGGATTGTGCTAATTTTGGGAACTCCTTACCTTTGCAGCCGCAAACAAATTAAAGAGTTTATGTATATTATCCCAGAGAGTCTGACAACAGACATACAGTATAATCAACGGCTAATTGAGCAGTTTAAACAAGGAGAAATCAGTGGTGCACAGTTGAAGTCTAACCGTGTGCCAATGGGTATCTACGAACAGCGACAGGACGGTCACTACATGTTACGTATACGCTGTACAGGCGGCCTTATCACACCACGACAACTGCGACGTGTGGCTGAGGTTGGCCAACAGGTTAATTGTTCACACATTCATATCACCACACGTCAAGAGGTGCAGATACATGATGTCAGCATCGACCAAGCTACAGCGGCATTACTTTCACTAAAGGAAGAAGGCCTGGCTACTCAAGGCGGTGGTGGTAATACTGTGCGCAATATGCTGGTAAACGAACAGGGGGGTATCAGTAACCGTCAAGTGTTCGACCCGTATCCATACGCTATTGGCCTGACAACACGCCTGATAGCCGAGAAAGACTCTTGGTCGATGCCACGCAAACTGAAGATCGCCTTCGATATCAATGAAGAGGATGCCAACTTCGCGTTGGTGGCCGATTTGGGTCTGATTCCCGTCATCAAGGACGGCCAGCGTGGTTTCCGGGTACTTTTGGGGGGCAGCGTGGCCAGCAATCCCCATAAGGGATGGCAGGTGTTCGACTTCCTGCCAGAAAAGGATCTTTTCCGTGCTGCCAAGGCTGCCAAGAACTTCTTCAACCTGAATGGTAATAGAAAGAACAGGCATAAGGCGCGCATAAGATACATATTCTATAAGAACGGTGAGGAAGAAACCAAGCGGCTCTACTTCGAGGAGTACAACAAACTTGTCGGTGATGCATCGCTCGACTTCGAACCAGCCGTACTGCCGTTTGAGTATAAGACGCCTACGTTCGCTCCTGTTGTTGATGAGAGTGAATCCTTTAAGAGTTGGAAGAAGAGGTATGCCCAACGCCAGACTGAGGGTAATGGCTTTGCCATCATCATTCCCTTCCTGCACGGCAATACATCGCCCGAGATCTTTGCCAAGATAGCAGATTTCCTGGAGGCATTTGGCAACGACGTCATCCGCTTTACACCGCGCCAGAATATGCAACTGCGCAACATTCCCGAGGCTTATCTGCCTACCGTCTACCAGTTCTTCCGTGAATTGGGATTCTCGCTTGACGTACCTGTCATCCTCAACAACCTGACTTCTTGCACGGGTGCCGATACCTGCCGTCTGGGCATCTGTCTGCCAAAGGGACTGGTAAAAGGTATTCGTAGAAAGCTGGAGAAGAGCGGACTGGACCTCGATCAGCTGCCCAATCAGAAAATCAACATCAACGGCTGCTCGAACTCCTGCGCACAGAATGCCTGGTCAGACCTGGGCTTCAGCGGACGCATAGGAAGGGTAGAAGACCATCCCTACCCTGCCTATACGGTCTGGGCAAGAGTGAACGGAAAAACGGAGCTGGCAGAGGCCATCGGCTATCTGGCTGCCAAGGACATCCCGTCGTTCGTCGTAGACTATTTGGGACATTACCTGCAAGTGAAAGACCAATATGAAAGCTATGATGCCTTTGTACGCACTGAGGGTACGAAGGTCATCAAAGAAGCGATTGGACATTATGAGGATGTCCCTTCGTTCGATGAAGACAAGAACTACTTCTTTGACTGGGGAGCCGACGAAGTGTTTTCGCTGACCAGTCATGGTCAGGCAGAATGCTCGGCAGGATTGTTCGATATCATTGAGCTTGACCAGGCCACCATCAAAGAAAAACAAGCTGCTTTAGCCCTGCCTGGTGCAGATGAAGATAAGTTGCTGCGTGACATCGTGTTCTCTGCTTCACGAATGCTGCTCGTCACTCGAGGTGCCGATCCGAGGACAGACGATGAGGTCTATGCAAACTTTGAAGAACTCTTTATCGGTGCCGGCATCGTCTCAGCCGATTTTAAGGCTGTTGTCGAGAAAGCCCGTCATGGTGAGCCTTTGACGGAAGACAAAGAACAGGTAGAGGCTTTGGCTGCAAAGGTTAATGAACTCTATGCCTCGATGGACGATTCGCTGCAGTTTAAAGCCTCCCCCAACCCCTCCAAAGGAGGGGATGTTGAATTGCAAAGAGTGGCAGGATTTCATCCAGGTAATCAAACACCCCCTCCTTCGGAGGGGCTTGGGGAGGCTCTTAAGCGGGATTTCCGAGGCGTAGCTTGTCCGATGAATTTCGTAAAGACAAAGATTGAATTGTCGGGCATGCAGAGCGGACAGCTGCTTGAGATCCTGCTGGATGATGGGCAGCCCATACAGAACGTACCAGGCAGCGTGCGACAGGAAGGTCACGAAGTGCTGTCGACGGTTAAGGTTGACAACTACTGGAAGGTGTTGATTAAAAAGAAATAAATGGAGTTTCTGCCCATCAACATACGCATCAGTGATGCCCGGATCCTGATTGTCGGTGGTGGCCGGGTCGCTACGCACAAGGCAACGATACTCAGTAGGTTCACGGAACGTGTCACTGTCATTGCCCCGCAGGTAAGTGACGGCATCAAAGCCCTGCCTTTCCAATGGAAGGAACGTGACTTCACAGAAGCCGACCTGGATGGTGTGACGCTGCTCTTTGTATGTACGGGTGACCACCCATTGAATCACTATATTCATTCGTTGGCCCGGTTGCGCGGCATCCTGACCAGCGTCTGCGACTCACCAGCCGAATGTGACTTTACCTCACCGGCTATCTATCGCGATGGCGATTTGACGGTTAGCGTCGCATCTGACGGGAAGAATGTAAGACGTAGTATCAGAGTAAGAGACAGGATAAAAGAAGCTGTAGAACATGATAGCATACAAATCGATTAACCAACAGAATACGTCGTTAGAGGCCCGCGAGGCTTACTTTCACGGACTGCATGTAGAGGAAGGCGCAGTGTTGCTCCAGACTTGCAACCGTGTAGAGTTGTACTACGGCGAAGGCGATGTGCCCGACGATGTGGCTCGCCATCTGTTCCGTGTGACCGCAGGTCTGGAATCGGCCTTGATCGGCGAACGGGCTGTGCAAGGACAGGTGAAAGACAGTTACCAGCAGGCGCAGCTCAAATATCGACTATCAGCAGAGATGCATAAACTCTTCAGCTGTGCCTTGGAAGTAGGAAAGCGTGTACGCACAGAGACCGAGATTTCTCAGGGGGCTGTCAGCCACTCACTGGCCGCTATCGAAATCATACAACAAGAGCACGTGGACCTGAGCCGTAGCCGCATCACCATTATCGGTGTCAACAAGCTAACGGCTGATATACTGAAATTTTTGAAGAACAAAGGGGCAAGCATGGTGTTTCTGGCCAACCGGAGTCAGATCAAGGCGCATCAACTGGCTGACCCGTTGGGCATCAGCGTCTTTGAGTTACACGACAAGAATCAGTTCCTGGCCGACACCGATATCCTCATCAGCGCCACCTCTGCTCCACATGCATTAATTTATGGTACAGACATTCCGGCAAACAAGTCTTTGCTGGCCATTGACTTAGCTTTCCCACGTGACGTAGATGCCAGTGTCGGAACACTGCCCAACGTCAAGCTCTACAACATCCGTGACGTGGAGCAACGGGTCCGTGAAAACATCTCTGTTCGCCAGAGTGAGGTGGTGCGGGCAGAAGCTATCATTGAAGAAGAAATTGCTGAGTTGCAGGACATCCTACGCAGGCGTAAACAATACATCAGACAAGCAGTATGAGCATTCGGGTCATAGCACGACAGAGCCGTCTCTCGCAGTTGCAAGTGCAGGAGGCCATGGCACGTTTTCCAGACATCGACTATAGTTTGGAAACGCTGTCGTCGTATGGTGACCAACATCAGCAAATCTCATTGCTTAACGGCGAGGCTCCAGCCGATATGTTCACCCGCGAACTTGACGAAGCCCTCATCAATGGACGTGCAGATATTGCCATTCACTCGGCCAAGGACTTACCCTATCCGCTGGACGAGCGGTTGGAGGTCATTGCTCTGTTCCCTCCATTTAACCAAAGCGATTCCTTGGTCAGTCGTGACCATCTGACATTAAGCCAGTTGCCTGCTGGCAGTTCTGTAGGCACCAGTTCGCCCATGCGTCGTCGTGAGCTGCTGGCCCTGCGTCCCGACTTGAAGATCGTGGGTATCCGTGGCTGCATAGAAGAGCGTGTCCGTCAAGTTCGCGACGGCGAGATTGATGCGGCTATCGTAGCTACCTGTGCACTGAAACGATTGGGTATGGAAGCCGACATCAGTGAAGTGCTGCCCTTCGAGACACACCCGCTACAGGGCTATCTGGCCATCACGGCCCTGAAAGGTCGTACAGACCTGAAACTCCTCTTTGAGCGTGATGATGTGTTGCATCGCCAAGGACACGTGACATTGGTAGGCTTCGGCCCTGGTGACCCAGAGTTACTTACTGTGAAGGCTGTCAAGGCACTGCAACAGGCTGATGTCATCTTCTACGACGATCTGATAGGTAAGCAGTATCTTGATACCCTGACAGCTGAGACAATATACGTTGGCAAACGCAATGGTAAGCATCATGCAGAGCAGCATGACATCAACCGACTGCTACTCAAGGCGGCAAGAGAGGGTAGGGAGGTGGTTCGTTTGAAAGGTGGCGATCCTATGGTATTCGGCCATGCTGGTGAGGAAATAGAATACCTGCAAAGCAACCTCATCAGTGTGACAGTCATTCCCGGCATCACCACAGCCTCGGCCCTGGCTGCAACAACGAAGGTCAGTCTGACGCAACGAAGCATCAGTTCCAGTGTGGCGCTGGTCAACGGTCATTCAGCAGCCCCCATCGTCCCAGATACCGACACCATAGTTTACTATATGGGTGGCAGCCGTCTGGGCAGCATCCGCAAGTCGCTGCTGGCTGAGGGATGGTCCGTCACGACACCAGTAATCTTGGTACATAACGTGTCACTGCCCGACGAGCAGACATTTGAGACGACCGTCGGTCAATTAGGTGATGTTGACTATCCTACGCCTGTCATTGCGATGGTAGGTGATGTGGCACGGCTGCGACATCAGGCTGCTTCTACAGTTAAAAGGACGCTCTATACAGGATTGGTCAGTCCCAATCCCGACTACATCCATACACCGCTGATAGAGATAGAGCCTGTCAGTTATGCAAAGCCGTCAACTGATAGCTATGACTATCTGCTCTTTACCAGCCGTTATGCCGTGAAGTGTTGGACGGGTGGTTTCAATGGACGCATCGTTTCCATCGGACCATCCACCACGCAAGCTCTGAAGGAAGCAGGTGCAGCAGAGGTTGAGCAGACGGAACAAGACGATAGCTACGGCGTCATCGATTTCTTCAGCCGCCAGCCCCGCGGACGGGTGCTCATTCCCCGTTCCAATCTCGCCCTCAACATTATTCCCGACGGATTGCGTCAGTTAGGCTTTGAGGTTACGACCCTGACGGTTTACAATAACGTGTACCCCCACCACGTACGCCGTGTCAATCTGGCAAACATTCAGCGCGTGGTATTCACGTCGCCCTCCACTATCGACAATTTTATCAAGACATATGGTAGTCTACCCGCTCACATCGAGTATGTGACACGTGGCAGGATTACCGCACAACATTTAAAAAGCCGACAAAATGAGAAGATTCAGAACATTCAGAAAGGAGCAGGCCACACGGGATAGGTATGCCGATGTGTCCGTCTGTGTCCAGGACTTTATCTACCCTTATTTCGTGGTAGAGGGAGAAGGTGTCGTGGAGCCTATTCCAACGATGCCAGGTATTAACCGCTACAGTATCGATACGCTGGTCAAGGACGTGCTGGAGATACGACAACTGGGTATTGACAAAGTGCTACTCTTTGGTGTGGTCAGCGACGATGTGAAGGATGAGCGTGGCACGGCAGCTTATGCTGAAGGCAACCTCATCTCACGTACTGTGCGAGCCATCAAGCAGGCCTCGCCAGAGACCATCGTTTTCACAGATGTCTGTCTGTGCGAATATACGAGTCACGGACATTGTGGCCTGCTGCACGACCACGACGTGGATAACGATACCACACTGCCCTTGCTGGCAGAAATGGCCTATCAGCATGCCAAGGCCGGTGCCGACTTCGTGGCTCCTTCTGCTATGATGGACGGTCAGGTAGAAGCCATCAAGCAGCGGCTTAGTGAGGCAGGACTGACTACACGTATCCTAGCCTACTCGGCAAAATATGCCTCGGCCTTCTATGGTCCGTTCCGTGATGCTGCCGACTCCGCCCCGTCGTTTGGCGATCGTAAGACCTACCAGATGGACTATCGTACACACGACCAGGGACTGGAGGAGATAGAGGCTGACTTGGAGGAAGGTGCCGACTGGACGATGGTGAAGCCAGCCCTGCCTTATCTCGACGTGATAGCCCGCGCCGTGGAACGCTTTCCACGGATACCGATGGTGGCCTATCAGGTCAGCGGTGAGTACTCCATGTTGAAGGCCGCAGCCCGGGCAGGCTATCTTGACGAGCGGCGTGTGGTCTATGAGAGCCTCATTGCCATCAAACGTGCCGGAGCACAGTATATCATTACGTATTACGCAAAAGAATATCAACAGCGATGGGCATAAATCAACGTACTTTATCAGCAGCCGCTTTCGAGCGGGCACAGCAAGTCATACCGGGAGGTGTCAACAGTCCTGTACGTGCTTTACGCAGCGTAGGCACTACACCACTGTTCATCGAGCGTGCCAACCGTGCCTACCTGACCGATATTGACGGCAACACGTTCATTGACTTCTGCATGTCGTGGGGCGTCTTTATCTTAGGTCATAATAATCCTGCCGTCAGCCGCCGGGCCATTGAGGCCATACAGCGGGGCTCCAGCTACGGCATACCTACAGAGGCTGAGACATTACTGGCCGAACGTGTACGTGAGGCTTTCCCCTCAATGGAACGTCTGCGCTTTGTCAATAGCGGCACCGAGGCTACCATGTCGGCTATACGCGTGGCCCGCGGTTTTACGGGTCGGGACACTTTGGTCAAGTTTGAAGGCAATTATCACGGTCATGCCGACCATCTGCTGGTCAGTGCCGGTTCTGCCGTAGCCAACATCAGCACGGCCTCCAGTGCAGGAGTCCCCAATGACTTCACACGGCATACCGTATGTCTTCCCTACAACGATGTGGAGGCGCTTGAGCAGTATTTCCGTGAGCATGGCGACCAAGTAGCTGCCGTCATTCTGGAGCCTGTAGCCTGCAACATGGGTGTGGTAGTGCCGTCACTCGACTTTCTGAAAGCTACGCGACGCCTGACTACGCAATATGGGGCCGTACTTATCTTTGACGAGGTCATCACCGGCTTCCGATTAGCTTTTGGCGGTGCACAGCAGCGTTTCGGCATCACGCCCGATATGACCACTGTAGGCAAGATTGTAGGTGGAGGATTTCCTGCTGCAGCCTTCGGTGGTCGGGCTGACATCATGGCTTTGCTTGCTCCTGACGGGCCAGTCTATCAGGCTGGAACCCTCAGTGGCAATCCCGTGGCTATGGCCGCTGGCATTGAGACGCTCCACCAGTTGGCCTTCCCCAACTTCTACGAAAAACTGGAAGAGCGTAGCCGTCGGTTCATCGAAGAACTCAGGCAGATTATCCGTGGCAGGGACATCCAGTTGAACCACTGCGGTTCGATGTTCACCCTGTTTTTCAATGACAAGCCTGTGGTCAACTTCTCCGATGCCCGCCGTAGTGATCAGGAGCGTTTTACCCGTTATTTCCTGCGTATGTTGGAACGTGGCATCTACGTCTCACCATCACAGTTCGAAGGCAACTTCATCTCCGAATGTCACACTGACGACATTTTAGAGTACGTATTGAAATCAATTAAAGAAAGCATAGAATGAGCAACATCACCCATCTGAAAGAATTAGAGTCGGAGAGCATCTATGTTCTTCGTGAGGTAGCGGCACAGTTCGAGCGGCCTGTCATCCTCTTTTCCGGTGGCAAAGACTCTATTGTCATTGTCCATCTGGCCTACAAGGCGTTTTATCCCGCCAAGATACCGTTCCCCCTGCTGCACATCGACACGGGGCATAATTTCCAAGAGACTATCGACTATCGCGATAACCTTGTGAAGAAACTCGGTGCCGAACTGATTGTCGGCTCCGTTCAGGAGAGCATTGACACGGGGCGTGTGAAGGAGGAAACGGGTTATTACGCCTCGCGCAACAAGCTGCAGACCACCACACTGCTCGATACCATCGAGAAGTACCACTTCGATGCTGCTATCGGCGGCGCCCGTCGTGACGAAGAGAAAGCACGTGCCAAGGAGCGCTTCTTCAGTCACCGCGACGAGTTCGGCCAATGGAACCCGAAGAACCAGCGCCCTGAACTGTGGAACATCTTCAACGGGCGTAAAGCCATGGGCGAGCACTTCCGCGTTTTCCCCATCTCGAACTGGACGGAGATGGACGTCTGGCAGTATATCCTGCAGGAGAAAATAGAGATGCCCAGTCTTTACTTCACTCACGAGCGCCAGGTCTTCGAGCGCGACGGCCAGTGGCTGGCTGCTGAGCCATGTATCAAACTGAAGCCCACAGAGCAGGTCGTGACCAAGCATGTGCGCTGCCGTACCATTGGCGACATCACCTGTACTGGTCTCACACTTTCCACAGCACACTCCTTGGAAGATATCATCGAAGAGATTGCTGCCACTCGCGTTACCGAACGTGGCGGACGGGCTGATGACAAGCGTAGCGAGACCAGTATGGAGGACCGCAAGAAGGCAGGGTACTTCTAAGGAATGAGAGAATGAGAAATGAGAGAAATGAGGAATGAGAAATTGAAAAATTGAGAAAAATGAGAAATTCAGAAAGAGGCTATTTAGATATGCAGCTGCTGCGCTTCTCGACGGCTGGCAGCGTGGACGACGGCAAGTCGACACTCATCGGACGACTGCTGTATGACTCAAAGTCGATATTTGAAGACCAATTGGAGGCTGTGGAGGCTGCTTCGAAATCTCGCGGTAACGAGGAGGTGAACCTTGCCTTGCTGACCGACGGTCTGCGGGCAGAGCGCGAGCAAGGCATCACCATCGATGTGGCCTATCGTTACTTCGCAACACCCAAGAGAAAATTTATTATTGCCGACACGCCGGGTCACATTCAGTACACCCGCAACATGGTGACAGGAGCATCGACGGCCGACCTGAGTATTATTCTGGTCGATGCCCGTCACGGTGTACTGGAGCAGACAGTGCGCCATTCTTATATTTCCAGTTTGTTGGGCATTCCCCACATTGTTGTGGCCATCAACAAAATGGATCTTGTCGATTTCTCCGAAGAAGTCTTCAATAAGATTGTTGAAGACTACCAGCAGATGGCTCAGACGCTCCACATTCATAACATCACCTTTATCCCCATATCGGCCAAGGATGGCGACAATGTGGTGAATCGTTCTGAGCATACACCATGGTACAAAGGGGCTCCGCTGCTGGAATTCCTCGAAACAGTACCCGTCAGCAAGTCTGCCTCTAATGTAGAGAACGATGTGCAACGTGCTTTCCGCTTTCCTGTTCAATATGTCATCCGTCCCATCAGCAGCCGGTTCCCCGATTTCCGTGGATATGCCGGCCGTGTGGCCAGCGGTGTAATCAAGGTGGGCGACCGCATCAAGGTACTTCCCAGTGGATTGGAATCTGTTGTATCTCATATCACGCAGGCAACAGAGGAACTGTCAGAGGCCACGCCACCCCAGAGCATCACCTTGCAACTGACTGATGATATTGACATTTCACGTGGCGATATCTTGGTAAAGACCGATGAGCCACAACCTCATCAGGAGCAAGACTTGCGTCTCGATGTCTGCTGGTTCAACGAACAACCGCTGCTGCCACGCTCTAAGTACATCCTGCGGCAGACAACCAGCGAGACGCTCGCTGTTGTGCGTACCATCAACTATCGCCGCAACATCAACACCTTGGAAAAGGAACCTGGTGTGGCCCAGATTAAGATGAACGACATTGCCGAGATCTCCATCCACACGGCACAGCCCTTGGTCTTCGATGACTATCGTCTGAACCGAATTACCGGTAGTGTTATCTTCATTGATCCTGACACCAATGAAACCGTTGGTGCCGGTATGATTAAAACAGAATCAATATGGAACGGACACAACTCATACGTGATTTAAACGAACGTTTTCGCGATGCGCCCGCTGAAGAGGTAGTCGGCTTTTTCCTCGAGGCATACAAAGGGCGCATCGCTCTTTCTTCCTCCCTCAGCATCGAAGACCAGACGCTGACTGATATCATAGTCAGGCAGGATAAGACTGCTCGTATCTTCACCCTCGACACAGGCCGCCTTTTTCCAGAGACCTACCAGCTTATCGACAAGACCAATCTTACCTATGGTATCCGGTTGGAAGTATTCTTCCCTGACTATCGCGAGGTACAGCGCATGGTTCGTGAAGAAGGCATCAACCTCTTCTATAACTCGATAGAGAGCCGCCACCGCTGCTGCCAGATTCGTAAGCTTGAACCACTTGCACGTGCTTTCCAAGGCCTTGATGTCTGGATCTGTGGTTTACGTCGTGAACAGAGCGTTACCCGTCAGGATATGCAGGTTGTGGAGTGGGACGAGATGCACCAACTCATCAAGGTAAATCCTCTCATCTCATGGACTGAGCAGCAAGTCTGGGACTACATCCGCCAACACCACGTGCCCTACAACAAGCTCCATGACAAGGGCTATCCAAGTATTGGCTGCGAGCCATGTACCCGAGCCGTTAAACCAGGTGAGGATGTTCGTGCCGGTCGCTGGTGGTGGGAGTCGCCCGACCACCGCGAGTGTGGCCTTCATCAGCGGCACTGATGCACAAAGATACCAATGATTAACCATTGAATATCACAAACACTTGTGAATCAAATTACCCCGCTCATGGTATTTCCTGGGCGGGGTTTTTGCCGTACCTTTGCATTCGAAATCACATCGTATTTTTAAACGTTAGAAGTTATGAAAAGATTGAGAGAAATTAGGATGACAGTCATGGGCGTGCTGACGGTGGCCGTAGTGCTACCAGCAGTAGCTCAAGAGTTGAAGGCACCGAAAATATCGGGTCTTGTAAATGCACGATATGCATGGAGTGACAAGGAAGACGCTACTCACGGGTTTGACATCCGTCGTGTTCGTCTGGCAGCCGATGGCGTTCTGAGTGACAAAGTTGACTACAAGTTTCAGGCAGAATATGAGACGAGTGTCAAAGTCATTGATGCTTATTTGCGCTGGAAGATTGCACCGGAAGTGAATGTGCAGATTGGTGAATATAAAGTACAGTACTCACAGGAAACACTCTACGGCCCTGCTACGTGGATTACCATCGAGAATCCCACTGCTGTTGCACGACTGAACGGCTACAACGATCTGAGCGGTCTGAAGGCCAACGGACGCGACGTGGGTGTAACGCTCTATGGCGACCTATTAAATAAGGTAGTGTCCTATCGCATTGGAGTATTCAATGGCAACGGCATCAATACAAAGGACGATAATGACAAAAAGGACTTTGCCGGACTGCTCTGGGTGAGGCCCTTGAAAGAACTGGCCTTTAGCATAGGACACTATCAGGGAGTGTATGGAGCAAAGGACTCAGGAACACATGTTCGCATCCGAAATTCTGCTGGTGTGGAATACAAAGACGACAAACTGACTGTTCGCGGAGAATACCTGAACGGCAACACGGCAGGACAAAAGAGTGATGGTGCATACGCTACAGTAGCCTACTGGGTATCAAAAGCCGTGCAGCCACTGTTAAGTATTGACTACTTCAAGGCAGACCGCGACGGTGACGAAAAGCAGTGGAACTATCAGGTGGGCGTCAACGTCATTCCCGTCAAGAAACTGCGCATACAAGCGGCTTACACTTACACGAATAATAAGGTGGCAAAGGATGTCAACCAGTTTGAAACTCAATTCATTTTACAATTCTAAGCTCAATAACATATCATTAATGCATAAACAGTAATTAATTATGGTGAACAAGAAATTATTAGCATCTGCGACATTTGGTGTTGCTGTACTGGCTCTGTCGCTGACCGCCTGTGGCGGAAAGAAAGATTCGAAGGTTGGCCCTGATGGCAAACTGAGTGGTGAAATCTCACTGTCGGGCGCCTTTGCCCTGTATCCTTTGGCCGTACAATGGGCGAATGAGTTCCAGAAACTGCATCCTGACGTGAAAATCGACGTGTCGGCAGGTGGCGCCGGTAAGGGAGTGACCGATGCCATTGCCGGCGTTGTGGACTTCGGCATGGTTAGCCGTGAGCTCAGCGAAGCTGAGCAGCAGCGTGGCGCTGTGGGCTTTGCCGTGGCCAAAGATGCCGTAGTGCCTACCATCAATGCCAAGAATCCTGCCTATAACGATCTGAAGAAACATGGCGTGACACGCGATGACCTCGTTGCCTTGTGGATTAAGGGCGAGAAGAAAACATGGGGTCAGGTAGCCGGTACAAGTGATGCAACACCTATTGTGGTCTATACCCGCAGTGATGCCTGCGGTGCGGCGGAGACCTGGGCGCTATATCTCGGCGGAAAGCAAGAAGACTTGCAGGGTACTGCCGTCTTCGGCGACCCAGGCTTGGCAGCCGCTATTCAGAAAGACGTGAACGGGCTTGGCCTGAACAACATCGGCTATGCCTACGACACCAAGACCGGCAAACCAAATCCAGGCCTCGCCGTAGCACCTATCGACGTGAACAACAATGGGCAGATTGACCCTGAAGAGGACTTCTATGAGACCAAGGCTGGTGTCGTGAAGGCCATTATCGATGGACGCTATCCCTCGCCTCCTGCCCGTGATCTGTACTTCGTATCTAATGGCGTGCCGACAGACCCCGTAGTTGTGGCATTTCTTGAGTATATCCTGACCGACGGACAGAAGGAAAACGGGCCGCAGGGATACATCGAGATTCCACAGGAAAAGCTGGATGCCGGACTGAAGAAATTAGGAGTAAAGAATGCTGCGCTTAAGTGAGAGGAGAGCGATGCTTGCATCAGCTATCCCGAGCGTGAGCAGTATCGAACAAAGTTCAAATAAGAGTTAAGAATTTGTTGCCAAAAAGATGATAGAGAAGGACAAAAGATTGTTGAAAGACCACATTGCAGGGCAGCTGATGGCGATCTTGACCATCAGCAGCCTGCTTTTGGTGGTGGCGATGGCTGTAGGATTGTACTTGAAGTCGGTGCCCATACTGCAGGAACACTCGCTGTGGGACTTGCTGACCGTAGGTGAATGGCGACCGATGAACAATAGGTTCGGCTTCTTTCCCTTCCTGATGGGTACACTCTACGTGTCGCTGTTGGCATTAAGTATTGCCATCCCCATCTCGCTGCTCATGGCTATCTACTTGACGGAGTATGCCCACTCAGCGGTGAAGCGCTACGTGTTTCCGTTACTCGACATCTTGGCAGGACTGCCTTCAGTCATCTATGGCGTATGGGGCATGCTGGTCATAGTGCCGTGGGTGGCCGATGTGGTGGCACCGTCACTACGGCGCGACAGCAGCGGTTATACGGTGCTGGCTACGGGCATCGTGCTCGGCGTAACGGTCATTCCGCTGCTGGTCAGCCTATTTATCGAAATATTCAGCAACGTGGGACGTGACTATCGCGAGGCAGCATGGTCATTGGGTGCAACACGTTGGCAGACCACCAAGGATGTCATCCTGCGTAAGACGGCACCAGGCGTTATCGCCGCCATTGTCCTGACCGCCAGTCGCACCCTGGGCGAGACCATTGCCGTCATCATGGTCTGTGGCAATCTGGCTATTGTGCCAGGCTCGCTGCTCGATGCTTGCTATCCCATTCCGGCCCTGATAGCCAACAACTACGGCGAGATGCTGTCACTGCCACTTTACGAGAGCGCGCTGATGTTTGCAGCATTCATCCTGTTTTTCGTCGTACTGGTGTTCAACTTGTTCTCACGGCTGGTGCTGCGCCGGATGCAGAATATGTAGATTAATTCTTGAAATTCGTAGTCGTTTATGAAAAAAGCAGTTGTCATAGAAAAGATCTGGAAGGTACTGATGTATGCCTCCATAGCGTTGGTACTGTTTTTTGTGGTCAGCGTCATCTGGTCTGTCTTCAAGCGCGGCCTGCCCGTGTTGTCATGGGAGATGGTTTCGTCGTTGCCTGGCGGTGGCTTCTATATTGGTAAAGAAGGTGGATTCCTCAATGCCATTGTTGGTTCACTTTACATCGTTGGGGGTGCTACTTTTTTAGGATTGCTGGTTTCCATTCCCGTGGTGTTCTACCTCAATGTCTACCTCAAACCCCATTCCAAGTTTGGTGCTGTGGCACGTCTGGCTTATGATGTGCTGTTCGGCATACCGAGCATTGTATATGGTGCTTTCGGTTTCACCATCATGATATTCTTTGGTCTTCGCACGTCGTTGCTCGGCGGTATTATCGTGGTTACCCTGCTCATCATTCCCATCTTCATTCGCTCAATGGACGAAGTTGCGAAGACTATTCCACAGGATTTGTTGGAAGCAGGTTATAGTCTTGGCTCTACACGATTGGAGACTATCAGTGTCGTTGTCCGTCAGATTGCTCCGGCCATTGCCACAGCAACGCTGCTGAGTATAGGCAGGGCCATCGGTGACGCAGCAGGTGTTATGTTCACCGCAGGCTTCAGCGACTCCATACCGACAAGTCTTACTCAACAGACGGCCTCTCTTCCATTGAGTGTCTTCTTCCAGCTCAGTGCGCCTCAGTTAGAGGTGCAGGATCGTGCATACGCTGCCGCCGTGGTGCTGACGGCCATCGTGCTTGCCCTGAGTCTCAGCGGCCGTTTCATCATGAATCGCTTCTCACGAAACAAAATTTGAAACCAATATACCAAACTATTGGTATTCATTTTACTATTTGTGTGGTATTGCATCGATGAGGGAATCGTCGTACCTTTGCACACACAGAATTTTTTGATCCAACATAAAAATATATATAATGAGTTTTTCAATTAGTCTTCCCCAAGTGCTCGGTGCCAGCATCAGCCAGCGTGTCCCCTGGACGGTTCATGTTCCGTTTGTTGTCGATCGCAAGTTCCCCCGTCTGGAGGACACCCATCTGGCTACGCATAATCTGAATATCCATATAGGCAAATCACATATACTGAAGGATGTCAATGTAGAGATTCCTCAAAATAAGATTACGTGTATAATCGGTCCTTCTGGCTGTGGTAAAACCACGCTGTTACGTACCTTCAATCGCCTGGTCGACTCAATAGAAGGCGTAAAGATAGACGGTGAGGTAAATCTTGGTAAGCAGGATATCATAGCAGCAGGCCCCAGTCAGATGACTGAACTGCGCCGTAACATCGGACTCGTACCCCAGCGTCCCTGTCCGCTACCCATGAGCATATACGACAACATTGCCTACGGTTGCCGCATCCATGGTGTTCGTGGTAAGCGTAAGCTCGACCTCGTCGTCAAGCACTATCTAGAAGCTGTCGGACTGTGGAATGAGGTGAAGGACCGCTTGCATACGCCTGCCAACAAACTCTCTGGTGGACAACAGCAGCGTCTCTGTCTGGCTCGCAGCCTGGCAGTTGAACCAAGCTACCTGCTGGCCGATGAATCTACCAGTGCCCTTGACCCCATCTCAAGCAAGACCGTAGAAGACCTCTTCGTCAAGCTGAAGCAGGACTACTCCATCGTGATGGTCACCCATACCCTGCGTCAGGCTCAGCGCATTGCCGACCACGTCATTTTTATGTATCTCGGAGAAGTCATTGAGCAGGGAGACGCAAAGCAGATTTTCAACCATCCCCAGCACGAGCTGACCAAGAATTACCTGAATGGCGGAATCAGTTAATACGTCTAATATGGGTTATGATGATCCTTTCAACATCTTCTCAAACTATGAGCAAGAGCAGAGTGTGGGTAGCGCGCTTGTCTATACAATAGGGGCGCTATTCCTGCTCTTGCTGGGACTGTTCGGAAATGGGGTATTGAAGTAAGTATTATGGAGTTCAGAGTCGAAAAGGCAGTACTTGAGGCTGGCGTAAAGATTGTTTTCGTGGTCATTCGTGGACTCGATAATAGTACTGCCAGCTATGAATGGCAGGCACAACGTGAGGTCTTACTTAACGAACTGTTAGAACGTTATAAAGACTTTGACGTGCATCAGGATCCTGTCTTGGAGGCATACAATCTGCTTCACGACCATACTGGCGTGAAAAGACGCAAGAATATTCCCGCCAGTGAGAATCTGATTAAACTGTTACAAAAACATGGTTCTCTTACATATATCAATAAGGTTGTAGATATCTATAATCTTATATCGCTCGATTCGAAACTGGCTCTTGGCGCACACAATTTAGATCAAGTCAGTGGAAACGTTACTTTACGCTTTACAGATGGAACGGAGCGTTTTGTCCCACTTGGCCAGACGGAACCTGTAGTGATAAATCCTCATGAGTATTCTTATATAGACGATTCAAATGAGGTGTTGTGTCGCCTGGAGATTCGTCAAGTACAGAAAACATTGGTCGATGAGACAGCACGCAACGTGTTCTATATTGTCCAGGGCAACGATGCTACTCCTGACGAACTGCTTCATCAGACAGCACAGAATATAATCGAACTGACTACGCAATATTGCGGCGGAATTGGCGAAATCATCATTCCAAAGGTCCTATAAAGGCTTATTCATAATCTTCTAAACATAAATACGTATGTCAACAATTATCCGTCCTATTAACCAGCATGACCAGCGGAAACTGGCTAAGCTGATCCGTTCCGTGTTCGAAGAATACAGAGCACCTCTCGTGAATACCGTGTATGATGATTTGCGGACATGGCACGTCTACGACACACTTCAAAATGTAAATGCCCAATATTGGGTTATTGAAAACGATGATGAAATTGTAGGTGGCTGTGGGTTCTATCCCACTGAGGGACTGCCAGAAGGCTATGCGGAACTCGTCAAGTTCTATTTGTCACCTAAAATCCGTGGACTTGGTTTCGGCAGCAAGATCTTCCAGCTGGTTATTGAAGAGGCACGAAAGGCAGGTTATCAGAAACTCTACATTGAGTCATTCCCTGAATTCTCCGAGGCTGTTGCAATGTATCTTCGTCATGGCTTTTATCACATTCTTGAACGGGTTGGCAATTCAAACCATACCGCCACCAGTATATTCATGGTGCTTGACTTGAATAAATAATACCTTGATTCCACTTTAAAAAGTCTACATTAGTTCTACTTATGTTCTACTTTGTATTTAAATTTGTCCCCCCATGTACCATTCTCGACGGCCACCGACGGCACTGGCATAGAAATAGGTGACTAGAGCGGCCGACAGCTCATTGAGCGTCGGCATGTCGGTGCGCTGAGACAGCTGAGCCGTGACAGCACGTACTGGTCGGAGCGCACACTATAGAATCTCAATCTTATAAGCTGCCAATAATCCTTCCACTCCATATCGTGAGAACTTGACATGGCTTAGTCGATTATCGTTGGGGGTGATGATATAGTCGCTCCTAAAACTCATAAATAATAAAAGTGAGGGCTGATTTTTATCGGCAGTAACGCGAAAACGAAGTGCATTACTTCTTGGTCCATGCCTTTTGACGCTTACTATTGCGTGCTAACTGCCATACTTACATAGCGAAAATGCCATACTTACGAGACATAAACACTATATTTACGAGGCATAAACACCATACTTTAAAAAAGCATCCCTGCAACTTGGTGAAGCGAGTGAAGGGAGATATTTTAACTTTCGTATAAAGAAAAACATTTAGCCTAAAGGATAAATAATTTCCTATAGAGTAAAGTTGCATTTTCTCCCTTCACTACCTTCACCGCTCAGATACATTATTATTACAGTCCCCGATTTCCTCTCCAGTCAGGTCGGTAATCTCTAGTAACTACTCAGCATCCCATGAACTGAGTAATTACCAGAACCGTACGACCTGTTCTATACCAGCTTCGGTAGGCGCATCAATGTCTTTTAGTGTGACATCTCGCACATCATCTAATACTACGGCAGGTCGATACTCTGGACGTTCATAGCGGAAGGTGACGTCGCTGACATGAAGGCCCTCTACGTGACGGGCATAGAGACCGTAGGCTGGTGTCCATCCGGCAAACTTCGGCTCTGGATAGTTGGTGCCCTGCTCACGGTAGTCTTTGTTGACGAGGTCGCGGGTACCACCACCCTTGAAATAGAGACGGATGTTCGACAGCCATACATTGCGGATTGGCTCGTCCTTCATCCCCGTGACGATGATGCTGCAGAGTGAGTCGCAGTCGTCGGCAATGACATTCGATATCTGGATGTCACGGGCACTAGACATCCGTGTCACCTCCTTAGGTCCGCGATTGCGGCAACCTGTGGTGATATAAATAGGATAGTGGTGTACATGAGACATGGTGACATTCGACACGACGATATTCTCCATCCGTCCCTGATCTACCTCCTCAAAGGCCAAGCCACTGGAATACATAAACGTGCAGTTGGTCAGCGAGATATTGCGGTAACCGCCGTTGCTCTCCGTTCCCAGTTTGAATCGTCCGCATACCCATCCAACGGGCTCAGGGACGTAAGTGCCGTCGAGCAGCGTACCACATTTATAGCCTGTGATGTTGCAGTTCGAGATGGCGATGTGCTCACAGATGACGGGCTTCTTCAGGGCGTACGATGACTTCAGCACCAGGGCATCGTCGTGTGGGGTGTTGATTTTGCAATTGGTGATGGTCATATACTTACAACAGTCTATGTCAAAGCCATCACGATTGGTATCGATGGTGACATTGTCAATCGTAGAGAGGTCACAGCCTGTCATGATGATGCCGAAATGTCCACCGCGATAGATGGTGATGTCGCGGATAGTGACCTGACGGCACAGCTTGAGTGCGATGGCTTTATCGCCAGTACCGATGCTGCCGCCCTGCACATTGCCGGCATTCTCAGTATCCTTGCGTGTGAGTCCCTGGCCGTCAATCATGCCATGACCGGTAATAGAGATGTTCGTCTGGCCTTCTGCCCATATCAGCGAGTTGTGGAAGTAGGTGTGTCCGCCATCCTGATACTCTGGAAAGCCGCCGAACGACTCACTTTCGTCGTAGGCCTTCATCGAGGTTGGCGCTGCCAGCACAGTACAGCCAGCCGAGAGATGCAGGTCGATATTTGACTTCAGGCGGATGCTGCCACTCAGATAGGTTCCTGCAGGCAGTAGCACCTGCCCACCGCCATCACGTACTGCCGCCTCGATAGCGGCATTGATGGCTGGCGAGTCGAGCGTTTTGCCATCGCCTTTAGCTCCGTAGTCCTTGACATTATAAATGCCATTTACTGTAGTTGTCGTGGTTCCTGCACTGACCAGAGTTGTGGCCAGCAATGTAAGTAGAATGGTAGTAAGCAGTTTGTTCATCATATCTGGTGCAAAATTAGCAAAAATAGTTTAAAAACAGTGCTGTTTCCATCTTAAAAAAACGAAAAAGCGACATGATACGACGTTCAAATAATCGACTTTTTTTATTATTTTTGTGGCACAAAAAGGATACAAAACATTAATAACGTAATTTACAAACATTATGTCAAAGACAACAGAAATTCAGATTGAAAAGTCTCGCAACCTCATTAAAGGGCTGCGTAGACACGTGAGAGAAATGGGAGAACGTGGTGTTTCAAGCAACGAGATCAACGAGATGGAGAAAACCGTTGAAATGCTTTCTGAAGCCAATGCCGAGGTGGATCGTCTGCGCGAGGTACTATCGCCCAAGGTGAAGAAGATGAACGACTTGCTGACACTCGTCAAGGCTTCTTATTCCGAGTCGAAGAAAACGCTAAAGGGCTACTACCCTCAGGAGCGCTGGCTGGACTATGGCATCCCCGATAAACGATAGGATTGAGACAATCGAGTAGGAGGTGAACACTAATCAGAGGTGTTCACCTCCTACTCGAAGGAGCATATTCAAGCAGCAGCGGAACATCCTGCCGCTCGGCCTTTCGGATCACAACATTCTTTTTATTCATCACCATTACCAATTAGGTGGCAGTACGATATTCTCCACATCGTGAGCCTTCTCGAACAGCGGAGCAATCTCTTCATCCGTGAATCCGGCGATACCACAACCGATGCGGGTAACGAGGAAGGTGAGGGTAGGGTGCTCCTTGGCGAACGCGATGAACTCGTCCACATACGGACGGATGGTCTCTACGCCGCCCTGCATCGTTGGGATGGCATAGCTCTGGCCCTGCAGTCCCACGCCCTGACCCATGATGGCTCCAAACTTGCGGTAGGCGATATAGGCCGCACCACCGCCGTGCATTCCTTTGAGATTGCTGCCGAAAACAAATATCTCGTTCGGCTGCAGCTCCGTGATACGCTCTGGTGTTGTCCTCTTCTTTTCCATATCTTCTTCTTTTAATACATCTTTTGCAAGCTCCGCTTATGTTTAGGAATCAAGGCTTGACCCCCTCTCGCTCCCCCTACTTAGGGGAAGAAATAGTTATCTGGCGAGCCATTCCAATACATGCGAAACTTGTATACATTAAAATATTCGTGCAAAAATAGCAAGAAATGCCGAATTATCACTATCTTTGCAGAAAGAATTAACAAACGTTGAATTATTAGAAATATGGGCAACATTAAGATTATACGAGGTGTGTTTGACACCAAACTGGAACTGGAGCGTGCAAGCGTGATGGCCGGCTTCCCGTCTCCTGCTGACGATTACATGCACGAGACCTTGGACTTTAATCGCGACTACATCAAGCACCCTGAGGCTTCGTTCTACGGTGAAGTGGAGGGTGACAGTATGAAGGATGCGGGAATCTTCGATGGTGACAGGGTGATTATCGATAGGGCCGTGGAGCCGCATGATGGTTCTATCGTCCTGGCATGGATGGGGTCGGACGGCTTCACGATGAAGTACCTCGACCTGACGCACAGGGACGAGGGCTACATCGAGCTGCGCCCTGCCAACGATGATTATCCTGTGTTCAGGATTGACGATCCTGATAATTTCGAGATTTGGGGTGTGGTGGTTCATCTGATACGAACCTTTGAATGGTTCTAAGTGAATAATGAAAATCGCGATTAAGCGAGTGCAGAGCCGAATCGAATTCGAGCTATGCCGAGCGAAAGCGATTTAGGCGAAGACAAAAGTGATTAATTTGCTGCCGCCATGTTTGGTATTGCCGATTTGGATAATTGCTACGTAAGCTGTGAGCGTGTATTCAGACCTGACCTGAAGGGCGTTCCCGTTGTTGTTTTGAGCAACAACGACGGCTGCGTGGTGGCACGTAGCAATGAGGCCAAGGCGATGGGCATCAAGGAAGGAATACCGTATTTTCAACTGGAACAATTATTTCCTGGGCAGAAAATAGCAGTCTTCTCGTCAAACTATGAACTCTATGGGGAGCTGACGGGTAGGGTAGTGAGCATCATCAGCAAGGAGACACCTGCCTACTTCCGCTATTCGATTGACGAGTGCTTCATGTATCTGGATAATATAGAACTCGACCATTTGCAGCAGTGGGGCGAGAACCTGTATAAGCGGGTGAAGCGTGAAGTGGGTATGCCCATTAGCATCGGTCTGGCTCCCACCAAGACCTTGGCCAAGATTGCCTCGAAGCTGGCGAAGAAATACGAGGTTTATAAGCACTGCTGCATGATCGACACGGACTACAAGCGCGAGAAGGCACTCGAATGGTGCCCCATTGAGGATGTCTGGGGCATCGGCCGTCGCTATGCGGCCAAACTTCAGTCGCTGGGTGTGAGGACTGCCCTCGACTTCGCCCAGCATCATAAGGACTGGGTTCGGATGACGTTCAACAACATCAATATTGTGCGCACCTGGCAGGAACTAAACGGCGAGGATGCTGTGCCGAATGAACAATTGGCCGCCAAGAAAAGTATCTGTACCAGCCGCTCGTTCAACGGCATGATATCCGATATGGAGAGCTTGAGAACGCACGTCTCGAACTATGCTGCCCGCTGTGCCGAGAAGCTGAGGCGGCAGAATACGGTGGCCTCGATTGTGGGCGTATTCCTGAATACAAACATGTTCAGAGAAGATTTAGTGCAATATTGGAACTTTCAGGAAACCAGACTTTTAACACCTTCCAGCTCGACCATTACAATAACCAAGGAAGCCATCAATGTGCTCCAGCAAATCTACCGACCAGGCTACCAATACAAGAAGGCTGGAGTCATCGTGATGGGCATTGGACCTGTCTCTCCCATCCAGCAGGATCTCTTCGATATCAATGCCGAGCAGTTCCAGAAGATGAAGCGGCTCGACGAGGTGGTTGACCGCATCAACCGCATGCACGGTTCAGAGACCATCGTGCTTGGAGCACAGCAATACACCAAGCCCAACGGTGAAGGTAAGGCCGACGTTTTTGCCAATGCCATCAAGCATGATTTTAGGAGCAAGAATCCAACCACCCGTTGGTCGGACATCATCAAGATAAAGGTCTAAAACCATGAGTAGTCTTGTTCTTGCCTTGTCTGCTAAGGCAACAAGGACTGCCAATATTGTTGTTATTGTACTCATATCTACTAATAATTCTCAAATAAATTTTGAAATAACAGCACAAAGGTATTCATAATTCCTCATAATTTCGTATATTTGCAGCCATATTTAACAAATTAGTAATTCGGATGAAGAGAATTTTCTTTATTTTCTGCGTGGTGCCCATGACCTTATCGGCTCAGAAACAGTATCTCCTTCCTACTGGCGACAGTTCCATGGACGAGAAAGAGAGACCTCTCATCGAGGTGTATTTGCCCAAGCCTGAATTAGCTAATGGCTGTGCCGTTGTGTTGTGTCCTGGCGGTGCCATGAGATGGTTGTCGTGGGAGAGTGATGTGATAAAAATGGCCGCATTCCTGAATAAACAGGTCATTGCAGCCATCGGATTACGCTATCATCTGAATAAGGGGGGCGGTCAGCTGCCACAAGGAGCGAAGATGCCACTAATGGTAGATGTGGCGCATCCGGAAGCCTTATGAACTAATGGCAGAAACTGGCGAGACAACGACAGAGACCTGGAGCACTCAGATTATTCAATGGCTGAAGGCAAAAGGCTTCGTGAACAAGAACTGAAATGCACCAAAAAGCATAGTTAATCAAATACTGAAATATGGAATACAAAAAGATTGGCAATATGTATTATGTCAGGATGGATCGAGGTGATGAGGTCATAAGCAATCTCCTCGAAATCTGCCGCAAGGAATCCATCTCGTCGGCTATTTTCTCAGGTATAGGAGGCTGTAGTAGTGCCGAATTGCAGGTATTCATCCCTGAAACTGGTAGTTTCGAGACAGAGAAGATTGAGGGGATGCTGGAACTGGTGTCACTCAATGGCAATGTAGTTTCAGGTGATGACGGCCTGCTCTATCACCATACTCATGCACTTTTTACATTCAAAAAAAATGGTCACCACGGTATGGCTGGAGGTCATCTGAAATCCACGACGGTACTCTATACTGCCGAGATAGAGCTAAGGCCTACTATTGGCGGATCAATCGGTAGAAAGTTTGACCCTGAGACAGGTACTGGATTCTGGAACTTCAATACAATAAGATGAAACTAAAGAAACGAAAAATCAAGTATTCTGCTATATTCTTCCTCTGCTGGTTTTCCGTTTTGGTCTTACTGGTTGATGGCATACTGAAATTCCATACATTGGTTGACTATTTCGGTTCTTACGCATTAGTGGAGATTACGCTATTGCTATTGGTTATTATGCCCACAATGGTAGTTTACAAACTAACAAAAGAATGTAAAACGATGTGTAAGAGAGAACTGAACGAGCAGCGAGAGCAGAGTCAAACATGCTTGAACTTTGCCGAGTCGCGTGTGAAGAAGAGCAAAACTCAAAACATACAAGCGAACAAAGGCAGGCTTCGGAATAGAACTGTTAGGCATCGCATGACACTACCAAAGTTAATAATCTGTAAGGATGGGACCTTCCGCCTGGGAATGGTCCGCTCGGCGACGAAAGGAGACTTATGGCTGACTTCGATTCCATCTGGCGCACTCAGGATGACAGATAACTGCCAAATGAAATGAGCAGCCATATCATGAGGGCGATGAGCAGGAGAAAAAGGATAAGGACAATGGCTGACTGCCAAGCACGTTGGTTTACCTGTTTGATGACCGCTTCGTCACCATCCACGAATCCCCGAATCATCTGCATGTTCTGGGTGTTGGCACGGTGGAAGATATCGATGATGTCGCCTACAAAGAACGGTATCATGCCAAGCAGAACATCACGCAGGGCATTGTTCAACACGGCCAATGTCAGTGGAACGCTCTTGATGACGCGGGAGGAGAAATAGACGAACGGTAAGACGCAAAGCAGGGCAATGGCATCGCCCCAGCCAGGGATGAGTCCAATGAGCGCATCCAGATAGTAGCGATCCATATAGCGCGTCAGCCCTTCCATCGCCTGATAGGCTCGGTTGTCCATCAGACGTTGGCGTCGTAGCAGTCTCTTCTCTTCGTTCATACTGAGCTATACGAGTTCTTGCATCCCTTCGGCAGCAATCGGTCAGTCGATTTCTTTGCCGAATGGTGAGAGGGCCAGCTTTGCCAGGCGGAAGTGCATCTTTCCGAAGGGGATGCCGATGATGGTGATGCAGAAAAAGAGGCCGTAGAAGATATGGGTGAGCCAGATCCAGATGCCGCCCACGAAGAACCACAGCACATTCATGAAGATGCTCAGACAGCCAGGCTGCGATGGTTTCCACTTCACCTTCGTGCCGAATGGCCAGATGGCCAGCATACCAAGTTTCATGCTCTGTATGCCAAAGGGTATGCCGATGATGGTAATCATCAGTACCAGTCCGGCAATGAAATACTCCAGGGCAATGTGCAGCCCACCAAAGATAATCCAGATGATGTTTCCTATTGTCTTCATTCTAATCGCTTCCTAATGGTTTCTGACTATTAGACGTGATTTAGGGGGAAATAGTTGCAGGATATGTCCTTGAAGACATCTTATATTCAATTCCATTTGTACCAGTGCTCTATGCAATAATCACTCGATTGGTGGAAGCCCAACCTCTTTTCTCCACTCATTGACATGCGACGCATCCAACAGCGGACATAGACCGTCAGGCCCCAACTGCGTGCCATATTTCTGTGGCCGGCCCTCACGGACATCAATGCGGTCTTTCAACATGGCCAGATACATGGGGGCAATATCACCATTACGGACAGCTTCTTCCAGCGTTATTCGTCTGACAGCCTGCAAGAAAAACAATAACCAAAGCTAATGTTCCTGACAATAATTCTTCCTTTTTGCTACTATTCATCTTGGTTATACTATTTCACTTGGCCAGTTTGTTAGAGTAATTCTCCTTGAGCCTTGGTTGCTCCAATGCCTTGAGGGTTGTTCGCTCCCGTAATCAGGGCCACTCTATCCTTTAATCCGTAATCAATCATATCTTTAATTTGTTGATGAAATAGATGAGGGCTATCTGAGCCAATAGGATCAGCGGAAGGCCATACTTGAACTTCTTATGCTTTGTCTTGTGATGCCAGACTTTCATGCCCAATAATGCGCCGATACTACCTCCAAGGACAGCAAGTCCAAGAAGTACTGCTTCTCTGATACGCCATTTTGTTCGTTTCGCCTTCTTGCGTCCCGTACCAGAGATCGAGCGCCACTTGTCAATGCCATAGACGAAGAACGTCACGATGTTGAGGGCAATGAGATAATATACTATTGTCTGTGTCATTTATACAATCTCTATTTTATGCCCGTCATCTTGCACCCCTCAAAGCGTACGCCATTCCATGACGTTCCCCGGCTTTTGCACAGACTGAGGTTACACACTGTAAACTGGCAGTCCTCAAACAGCACATCGCCGAAAACCACTTCCGTGAAATCGCAGTGATCGAAGGTCACTCCGATATACTCGCGTTCCATCTCCTCACTCCTAAAGTCTATGCTTTTGAACTCATCTTCCATCAGATTGAAAACGGGGAGGTTTCATTTATTCAGTACAAAAGGATAAAATGGCACGTGCTGTCTTCAGCCCTTTTCCCTGCACGGTTATCGTTGCCTTGCCTTTCTTTCCATTGCTTCTGACAACGAGCAGGGCACGACCCTTCCAAACCTTATGGGTGCTGTCGGTGTAGCGGTCGCAGTCCTTGATGTCGGCATTGCCGAAGCCGATGAGCGTGGCAGGCCCGCTAACGCTTGCCGTTAACTCGTTGTTGGTGGTGAGGTTCACGGTGCCGTCAGCATCTGTCAACTCAACTGTAATGAATGCAAGATCCTGTCCGTCGGCCTTGAGTGTGGTGCGGTCGGCTGTCAGGCGGATGGTATTGGCTTCATCGGCTGTCTGTAGAGAGACCGTTTCCTCTCCTCCCTCTGCACGGAGTGTGCCTGGCTGATAAGGTAGGGTAAACGTAGCCATGCCTTGAGCCACTTCTTTCTCGCCGATGAACTGGTCGTTCAGGTATAGGCGCACCTTGGGATAGTGAGAATACACCTCCACGTCGATGTTCTTACCCTCGTGTCCGGGCCATGTCCAACTCTCGTATGTAGGCCATACGCTCCACATCGTGGTCTTTATCTTTCCGTAATAACCATCAGGCTCACGTACTGCCAGATAGAGCTGCTTTCCCGACGTTCCGTCGCCTACCCGTAGCCTTTCGCCATCCTTATTCCACAGCATGGAACGGTAGTGGCTGATGGGCTTGCGCTGACCAATGAGGTCGATGTCGCCACAGTAGGCTGCATGATTGGGGAACATCGGACCCTCCCATGGCTCTTTGGCAGGTTCGCCTTCATAGTACCAGCGTCCGATGCCTGACTCTCCAAGGTAATCGATGGCTGTCCACACAAAGTCGCCGATGACCCAAGGCTCATCCTGCACCTTGCGATAGTTGCGCCAGGTGTCGCGCGAATAGCTCTCCGTCTGCATCATCACACGGCTGGGCACACGCTCGTGGTCACTCAGCGATTTATGAATCATATAGTTGTAACCCACAATGTCGTGCTCGGCTGCCAGCGGGTCGTAGATGTCCCACTCGGGGTCCCATGCGCAGAGCGCAGAGGTGACGGGTCGTTTCTGTGGGTCAAGCTGACGGCAGAGCGTATTCAGGTTGTGGGCGGTCTTCACTACCTCAATCTTCTTGCGTTCGATGACCTCGTTGCCCGTTGACCAGCAAAATACGCAGGGGTGGTTGCGGTCGCGCAAAACCATAGCCTTGATATCCTCTTGCCACCACTTGTCGATGAGCGTAGAATAATCGTAAGTGTTCTTCTTGTCGCGCCAGCCGTCGAAAGCCTCGTCGATGACCAGCAGTCCTAATTCATCACATGCCCTAAGGAAAGTCTCTGAGGGTGGATTGTGTGATGTGCGGATAGCGTTGAAGCCTGCTTCTTTCAGCAGACGTACACGGCGGTATTCTGCAGCATCGAAGGCGGAGGCGCCCAGAATGCCGTTGTCGTGGTGAACGCAGCCACCATTGAGCACGATAGGCTTGCCGTTTAGCGACAACCCTTTCTCAGCGGAATATTCGATGGTGCGAATGCCATACGTGACGGGCACGACATCACCCTCAGCTTCCAGGGTTGTCTCATAGAGATAAGGATCCTCAGGCGACCACAAGTGGGGATTCTCCACATGAATGGTTTTCTCGATGGGTTCGCGTGTGCCATCTTCCATCACCATCTCAGCCTTAATTTCCACAGTATGGATGTCGGGAGTGGCTACGTTGACACTCCATTCATCGATGTATCGTCTGGGTGTAGTCAGCAGCCACACATGGCGATAGATGCCTGATCCGCTATACCAGCGGCAGTTCTTCTGCTGCGAATTATCAACTCGCACCTCTACTTCATTCTGGCCAATCTTCGCGTAGGGTGTGATATCCACGAAGAACGAAGAGTAACCGTAAGGATGACCACCAGCCTTCTGTCCGTTCACATAGACCTCGGCATTCATATACACACCTTCAAAATAGAGACGCAGCTTCTGCTCTTTCAACTTTGAACTTTCGACATTAAACTTTTTCTTGTACCAACCCTTGCCTGTCGGCAGAAAGGCTCCATCGTGGCCGGCAGGCGCATCCTTGTCGAAGTCGCCCTCAATGCTCCAATCGTGTGGCAGGTTGACTGTCCGCCACTTGGCGCTGTCCCCGGAGAATTGCCAGTTGGCATCGAATAATTGTTTACGAACAATGACTTGGTTCTTTCTAAGGAAAGCGTTCTTCTGGGCCGAGCGGGCACCATAGGTCGTAACAGCCATCAGTAAAGCTGCCAAAAGTGCTACAAACTGTTTCATTTTAACGTTATTGTTACTCATAGTCGTTAATAAATTCATAGTTTCAATATTACTCAATGAGTTTGCCCTTATTACGTTCTTATAATATAATTTCGTTCTTGCTTAGGCAAGCGCCAACCTTATTTTAACTGTTTCCCGTCTGCAAATGCCTTGCCAACTGTCTTTCCCAGCTGGATGTAGGTGTGGTGAACGGGGTCGAAGGTAATCAACTCCATCTTTTCTACGTCAGGCTTGCCGTCTTCGGCCAGATACTTCTCGTCACAGAGGATATTGACGATTTCTGCAACGAGGTAGTAGCCAGTCTCACTCTCGTCAATCTTTTGCTTCACACGGCATTCAAGTGTCATCGGGAACTCCTTGAATACAGGAGCATTCACATTGGGAGCCTTCTCTATAGTCCAGCCTGTCTTTTCCATCTTGTCGGGCGTGTTTCTGCCGCTCACGATGCCCACAAAGTCAGAAGCCACCATCGTTTCTGTAGTAGCAAAAGCAACGGTGAACTCTGGATTCTCAGCAAGGTTGTCAGTTGTTAGGTGAGAACCGAGAGAGATCATAATCTCGTGCATATCCCACTGGCCACCCCAAGCTGCATTCATTGCATTGGGCTTACCATCTTTGTCGTAAGTACCGATAATCAGTACGGGTTGTGGCAATAGCCACGCTGTTGATTTGAAATTCTTCATAATTCTGTTATCTTTTTAGTTTATCTCTTCCAATGCTCCAGTTTCAGAATCGATGATGAACCCACGAACCACGATGTCCTTGGGAACAAGCGGGTGGGTCTTGATGGTCTCAACGGTCTTGCGGACGGACTCAGGCGTATCCTTGAAACCCTCCAGCCAATGATCCAGGTTGATGCCACACTTGCGGATGGTGTCAAGCGTCTCATCCGTTACGCCACGGGCAATCATCTCATGATGGAAGTGGTCAAAGCTCATGTGGCAGGCTCCGCAATGTGAGTGAGCCACCACCATGATTTCCTCAACGCCCAGCTCATAGATGGCCACAATGAGACTGCGCATGGCTGAGTCGAAAGCGGAAATCACCAAGCCTCCTGCGTTCTTGATAATCTTGGCGTCGCCGTTCTTCAGGCCCAGTGCAGCTGGTAGCAACTCCGTCAGCCTGGTGTCCATGCACGAGAGCACCGCTAACTTCTTGTCGGGGTATTTGCTGGTCAAATACTTCTCGTAGCCCTTTTGTTCTACGAAAGACTTGTTAAAGGCAATAATCTGGTCTATCATACTCGTAATAACTAAATACACTTAAATCTGCTACAAAGATAGTGATAAATGCTGAAAAATCGCTAACTTTGTACCCAATATTTGAATACTTTATGATTTCCGTAAGGGAGATAAGGGGGAATAGGAACCTCTTACATCTTACTATTAAGCAGGCAAAGCTGCTCAACGAGGGGCACGTACCAAGTCTTGACCTGCTCAGCCGTAGGCGTGTGGCCACCAGGGAAGTGGAAGCTGTGGAGATAGTGCTCCAGAAACAGCGGCTCGAAGTGTGCCAGCGTGTCCTCGTCACCAAAGATTCCCCATACACGTTCCTTTAAGTCGTTATGGCAGCAGTCACGCTCGGCTATGTCGCTTGGCTCGTCCAAGAACTGGTGGGCTTCCAGCTCTTCGAACTCCCTGATGAGGTGTTCGTCGATGGTGAAGTCCTGCTTGCCGTCAGCCCTCGGCGACTTGTACTGGTGCGAGCCGATGCGCTCACGCAGGAAGTCAGACATCTTGAAATAAGGGTTGCCCAGTAGCGCAGCTATGCCCACAGTCGGAGCAATCATCTGCGCATAGAACGACCCACAGCTGTTGCCTACAATCACGTCCGGCTGCTCTTTGTTGCAGATATCGCTGATTAGGGCGATGGCATCGTTGGGGTGGAGGGGCAGGTCGGGAGTCAGCACGTCAGCCTTCTGTGCAAAGGCCTCCCTCAGCGCCAATGCCGGCACGCAGCTGCCACTGGCATAGAATCCGTGCAGGAATAGTATTTTCGTTAGCTTTTCCATATCGGGTCGCAAAGTTACGAATAGTTTCTTTGGGATGAAGGCCCACGTGCTTCTCACATTAGTCAAAGATGTAGAAGCCGGCTTCGGAAGGATGGTCGAGTACGAGGCTCTTGGGATTCTCCTTGGTCAGCAGCCAGGTCATCCAGATGTCGCCTGCAGCCGATGCAATGAAAAGGATGCCCCATGCCAACAGAGGCAGGTTGCCGATAAAGAGGGCAACAACAGCCGGGATGACGCCCAGAATGATGCAGGGCATCATGGCGCCCATCATGTAGCCAGGTATGCGCATCGGCTCGTCGCAATGGCAATAGGGGGTCAACATTTTCCATATCATGCCGAAGCTGATGCTCTTCCAGCCACTCTTGGCATAGCAGGCCCAAGTCAGGCCGTGAATCAGTTCGTGTACCACGACACCAACGATGAAAAGTATGAATGTGATACTCCATTGGCTGACACTCCCAAGAAGTTCGTCTATCGGTTTCTTGTCCTTCCATATCAGATAGAATGGTACGAGAAACATGATGGCTGATACCACCAGAATCACAAGGGCAAACACATTTGCCTTCATAATGTCGATTGTCACCTTTCGGCCTTTTACTTCATTTTCTTCCATAATGTGCATTTTTTGATTGCAAAGATACAGCTTCTGCAACATTTTTATTAAATTTGCACCATAATTTTAGGAATGTTTAAGCTGGACTGTTCGCTTTATGGGCATCTTGCACAAAGGGGGTCCCCTGTGCACTTGAATATGGGAGATGTCTTGTGTGTTTTACTTACTCCACTGTTTCTTTATCATCTTGTCAGTAGTTTGTAATATTTTATTTCTTTTCTTTCATCCCATGACCACATCAAGCACCATCATCAGCACAAAACCGATGGCAAAGCCGATGGTGCTGAGGTTCGAGTGCTCGCCTTCTGAAGCTTCGGGAATGAGTTCTTCAACGACGACGTAGATCATGGCTCCGGCAGCAAAGGCCAGCAAATAGGGTAGGGCAGGAGTCATCAGCGAAGCCAGCAATACAACGGCCATGCCGCCAATAGGCTCTACGGCGCCACTCAAACTGCCGATAAGGAACGAGCGCCACTTGCTGTTGCCTGCTGCCCGCATAGGCATCGAGATGATAGCTCCCTCAGGTATGTTCTGGATGGCAATACCAATAGAGACAGCCAAGGCGCTTGCCAAAGAAAGACCTGCGGCTGCGCTTTCAGCTCCTGCAAATACCACGCCGACGGCCATTCCCTCAGGCAGGTTGTGGATGGTGACGGCTAAGGCCAGCATTGCTGTGCGTGAGAGATGCGAACGGGGACCTTCAGGCTTGTCAGTACCGATATGTAGGTGAGGCGTCAGTTCGTCGATAAGCAGCAGGAACCCCATACCCATCAGGAAGCCCACAGCAGCAGGCAGTACCGACCATGCACCTTTACCTTCCTCCAACTCCATGGCAGGAATAAGCAGCGACCACACGGAGGCTGCTACCATCACTCCTGAGGCAAAACCTAACAACGACTTTTGCAGACGAGGCGACATCTCGTCTCGCATGAGAAAGACGAATGCCGCTCCGAGCATGGTTCCCAACAAGGGGATGAGCAGACCTATGATAATTGTTTCCATTTCGGTGGCAATGATGCGATTAAGTGAGAGTTTAAAAGAGCTGGCTCTTATATTTTGCCGAGCGAAAGCATCTTCGCCGTTTCGGCCGCAAAGGTACAAAATAAATCCCGATGACGCAATACCTAAAAATAAGGTTTTTATGTCGTTGGGATTAAATAAATGATTGAGCCCATTTTAGAAAGTCTGAATATGAGTAATCAGAGAAGTTATCTGTGCGCAGCCGCTCCCCTCTTGAACCCTGCCCTTACGGGGAGGAGCAGGGATGTGGTCTGTATATTCTTCACTACCAGATATTTACAGACCCCACCCCGTCCTTCGGACACCCCTCCACTTGATGGGAGGGGAGCGGCTGCGCCTCCCGTTGCGGCAGTTTGTAGACTTTTTAAAGTGGACTCAAAACTTGCATAAATGATTTATGCCTTATTGAACTTCTCCTTCGGCTGCTTGCAGCGTGGGCAGCGCCAGTCGTCGGGCAGGTCTTCGAAGGCAACACCGTCGTGCTCTGCAGGGTCATACACATAGCCACAAATTGAGCAGACATACTTGGATTTTGTCTGAGCGTCAGCAGCCTTGCCAGAAGCTTCAGCCTTGGAGAAATCAACCTCAGCAAGGACGGTCGGCACGGGGTCGTCCAAATCAATCACGCGCTTGGCTTCTAAGTTCTCATAGCCCTGCGGGGTGTGAGTGCCGCAATAGACCGTAGGATTGTTACGGACGAACTCACGCACCCGGTCAAGTGTCTCGCGGGCAGCAGGCAGGTCGTCATACACCACCGACAGCTTGTTCTCGTACAGGGCCTCATCCACATAAGTGATGTCGGCTTCGAACATATAGTAGAGTCCGTCGCTCTCGGCAATAACAAGGCTGTTGCCATTGGTATGGCCCTTGGCCTTGATGAACCACACGCCGTCGCAAATCTTCTGTGCCTCAGGGAAGTTGTGATAGGCGCCGTCAGTATAGGTCACAGGTACCAGATTGGGCAGGCCCTTCAGTTCTTCGGCCTGCGTCTCGTCGGCTCCAACATAGATTTTTGCATTGGGGAACGAGCGGAGTTCACCGCTGTGGTCGCCGTGACGATGGGTCAGCAGAATCTTGGTCACCTGCTCGGGCTTGTAGCCTAGTGCGCCCAGTGCATCCATGTAACTGCAGATGTCTTTGCCTGTATAGGCCATCGCCTTCTCGTCGATAACCTCCTCTGGGAAGCCAGCGGGCAGGCCTGTGTCAACGAGGATAACCTCTGAACCTGTGTCAATCAGATAGTTCTGCAGACTGCCGCGATAGCGGATGTTTTGGTCAAACTTATCGGCTCCCTCCTCGCCACCAAAAGCAAAAGGCTGAGTGTAGTACCCGTTCTCTCTGAATTTTACTGCTTTGATAATCATGGCTTACGGGCTTAGAATGTAACAGTTTCCACCAATTCCATCATCTTGAAGAAGTCGGCCTTGGCATCTTTCAAATAGTACATCACGCCGTTCTCGCCGTTCTCGCCAAGGGCGGGCTTCAACACGGGCATCTTGTCGACGAGTGCCTTGCCTACCTCAGGTCGGTTGTCCTCTACGAGTTTGCACTCAATACGGAGAGTCTGACCCTTGAAAGCGCAGATTTCTGCCTTCTGGTTTGCAGCTATCTGACGTGTGGCATTGGTCTTGCCAAAGGCCATGATGTAGATCTTGTCCTCATAATAGAGCATGGCTCCATAAGGACGTACACGGGGCTGGTCGCCCTCTACTGTTGCAAGATAAAACGTTCCTGCTTTCTCCAGGAAATCGAATACTTTCTTTGTCATTTCCATTGTCTAATTGTTGTTATGTTGGTTGATTATACCTCTACAGATACAAACTTTTCCTTCTTGCGTTTGCAGCGGGGACAACGCCAGGTGTCGGGAAGGTCTTCAAACTTAGTGCCGGGAGGTATCCCCTGCTTCGGGTCACCCACTTCGGGGTCGTAGACGTATCTACACGGACATTTCATCTTTGCCATAGTCGTATATGTGTTCAAGTAGTAAAAGGGAGGTTGGGCTTGGTATCTGTGTCATTGTACAGTCACACCGGCCTGCCCCTCCCTGTTGAAGAAAAAAATTGCGTCGTGGTGTTGATGCATCATGCGATGCCGAATTAAGATTACTGAGCCAGAGCCCACTTGCAGCGGACGGGCGATACAATGGCACCCTCCTTCTTCAACTCGGCGAAAGCCTTGTCCACTTCCTTACGGTCGGCACCCAGTGCCTTTGTCACGTCACCAGCCGAGACGGGCTTGCCAGCCTCGCGCATACATTGTAATACCTTTTCTTTCATAAATATAGTAGTAGTTTGTTTGGTTACATCATTGCGGTGAGGAAATTCTCGTAGCCCAGTTTCTCGATATAGTTCAGGTACTGAGCCTCCCAGGCCATATGGTCCTTCTCGTCCTCAATCCACTTGTAGATGAGTTTCTGGGTGATGTAGTCGTCAGCAAAGGCAGCAGCCATCTCGCTCAGGTCTTTGATAGCATCGGGGGCATAGTCAGACTCTATCTGCTGCTTCGGGTCATCGTAGAAGGGGAACTCCATTGTCTTCATAGCCTCCTGCAGGTCAGCAGGCTTGCAGCCGAGCTCTACCAAGCGGTTCAGCACCTCTTCTGCCTCTGTCCATTCTTCTTCAGCCTCTTCCTTCCACTTGTCGGCTAACTTGTTCCAACCCTGCAGACGGCAATATGCCGAGAAAGCAAAATGTTGCTTACTGTTTCCAAACCAAGCTGCGCCATAAAAGGCAAACTTCTTCAATGCTTCTTCTTTAGTCATAATTCTATTGTTTTAAGTTAAAAAATAATCACTCCGCAAAGTTACGGATTATTCGTCATACAATCATTGTCCAAAACAATCAAAAATTCTACCCAGACAAACATTTTGACTTTTTTCATTTGGTTTTTCACTTTATTTATTATATCTTTGCCAGCGATATGTACAAACTGAGGGATTTTCTGACATCCGTTCTCAGCATGTCGCCCGACGACGTGGTTTCCAACGAGTTGTATTGCACTGAAGGCAATACCAAGCGAACGTTTCTCACCAACCAGATGCAGGAGACGCTGGCGGGCTACACTTATACGCTGGTGCACGATGGGTGGTTAGAACTGCTTTATAATGATCGAATGCTGACACTCCAAAAGGGCGACTTGCTGATCTACTCGCCTGGCGTGCAGGTCAGGATTATCAATGGTTCAAAGAACTATCATTGCGTCTGCCTGATGATCGATGAGCAGGCGGCGCTCGAGATTCCCGGTGTGCGCAATGTCATTCATACCGCTTACCAACCCATTGCTGAACTCGGGCGCCCTGTCATCCACCTTGACGACGAGCAGGCAGCACATTTCTGGCAGCACATGCTCGAAATCATCCGCTATCTGCACTCCGACCACCGCTATCTGCATGAGGCATTGCGCACCCTGTTCACTCAGTTTGTGCTCGACCTGATGGATGCTATGGCCCAGAACATCGGCCCAGGACACATGAGTGAGCGCGCCACCGAGTTGTTCATCGCCTTTATGCAACTGCTGAACCAACACTTCATCGAGCATCACGCCATTGGCTTCTATGCCGACCGACTGCACATCACCAACATCCACCTTTCGCGCATAGTCCGACAGGTAACGGGACGCACCGTCGTAGACTACATCAACCAGATGCTGCTGATGGAAGCCTCGTGGCTGCTACAAACCTCTGACCTCAGTATAGCCGCCATCTCCGAACGGCTGCACTTCTCCGACCAGAGCAGCTTCGGCCGCTTCTTCACCCGCATGAAGGGCATTAATCCCAAACGGTATAGGATGGAAAAGTAGGAAACACTTGTGATAGTGATTTATTGCAATACTCATCTCGATGCATTGGTCGATGCTATCGCTGACTAGAATCAGCGATGCTGTCGCGCGTTTTTTGCCGAGGTGCAGCCTGTTTTCAAACAATTCTTTTTGCAACTATTTGTTTTTTGCGGGAAAATAACTATATTTGCACCATCATTTTAGGAATGTTTATGAAGAATCACCATTTAATCAAGGCAATTATCTGGAAAAGGTATGAAGTGTACAGTTACTGACATTTCTGGGAGAAAGTGTTATCTCTACAAGAATCATAGTGCTGAATTCCTATTGATTCAACCTATCGATGAACATGACTTGGAGGTGTTGGATCAAGAAGTGGAGATAATCAAGGAACTATCAGGTAAGCCATTCTCCCTTGTGGCGTTTATGATAGAGGACTGGAACCAAGATCTTACACCTTGGGCTGCAACTCCCGTATTTGGGAAAATACCCTTTGGCAGTGGGGCAGGAGACACTTTGGAGTTTGTCACAAACCAGCTGTTACCTGTTGTTCAAGAGGAAGCGCCGTATGTAATTCTTGGCGGCTATTCTTTAGCTGGACTGTTCGCTTTATGGGCATCGTATCAGACAGAAAAGTTTAAGGGTATTGTAGCCGCTTCACCTTCCGTTTGGTATCCTAAATGGATTGATTATGCTTCGGAAAACAAACCACTCTCTAAATCTATTTATCTCAGTCTTGGTGAAAAGGAAGAAAAGACCAAGAACCCTATGATGGCCCAAGTCGGCGTTGCTATCCGAAGACAGCATGAACTGCTAACCAGTCAGATTGATTCTACGATATTAGAATGGAATCCCGGTAATCATTTTGTCGATTCAGAAAAACGAACGGCAGAAGGCTTTGCTTGGGTAATGGATAAATGCAAATGACACTACCCAAGTTCATAATTACGATGGATGGCTTCTTTCGCCTTGGAATGGTGAATCAGCATAAAGACTTACTAAAACCGGGTGACCAGTGCATCGGTGGTGGGTATTATCACTTTGACTTTGTTTCCAACCGCATCATTCTTGACGGGGAATCATACGACTTTGGCCGCCCCAAGTGGCATCTGCTGGAGGTACTAAAAGTTCCATCGGTATATCGTGGCTTGCAAATTGTCTATAAGTACGATGACGGCTTTCACGATGATTTCAACATCAGCGAAGAACTCTCAATAGAATACTACGACTGACCGTCTGAACTTGTTCTGCTGTAGGCGTATGGCCACCAGGGAAATCACGCTCGGCTATGCCGCTTGGCTCGTCCGAGAACTGATGGGCTTCCACCTCCTCAAACTCGCTGACAAGCTGCTCGTCGATGGTGAAATCCTGTTTCTGTCAGCCCTTGGTGACTTTGGCAAAGCCGTAATTACGTAGCCTCGTTGCCGTAATTTTCGACCATCGTGTATTACGTCTTTGCCGATAGCGGGAGCGGGGCAGCCATCGGTATTGATTTCGGGAAACTGTTCAACTGTTCGTCTGTTTGCAAGTGCACAGCGGAACCCTTCTGTGCACAATGATGGCATTACGGTACTTTCTCATTTCAGATGACTACGGCTGTTCCGCTGGTGGCAACCATGAGCATCGAACCATTAGCACCGATGGTCTCGTAGTCGATGTCGATGCCTACTATGGCATTGGCTCCAAGTGCCTGGGCACGCTGCATCATCTCCTGCATGGAAGTGTCCTTGGCCTCGATAAGCACCTTCTCATAACTTCCAGCTCGACCTCCTACAATGTCTCGGATGCCGGCAAAAAGGTCTTTGAACATGTTGGCTCCGATAATGGTTTCGCCTGTTACTACGCCCTTGTACTCGCGGATGGGGCGACCTTCAATCTGTGGGGTTGTTGATAGTATCATAATCGTTTTATTTAAAAGTTTCTATATGTTAGACGTACTAATGAGGCAAAAAGTTGCAAAAGCCCTATCTTCATTTGACAAGAATCTCATTTTTTCTCTAAATCGTTGGTTCAGAGTCCATGCTTCTTGTAAGTTTTCCTTCTCGTTGCATCCTTACTTATCCTGAATGACAATGGACGGAGGACATTCATACATCACTCTGGCATGGTTAGTTCGGATGAGCTGACTTTCAACACAACGACCTGTAGTGCGGTCAATGACATCGCGATAGACTTTTCCATTTCGATAAATGACACCTTCCATTCCCGACGTACCGTCACCTACCCGTGGCCTTTCACGAGAGAAATACTCATCCTCGGCATGAATATGAAAAGTATGTCGTTGCATCTCTTTTGCACGCAGTTCACCACACAGATATTCGTCATCAACCCACAGGCGGAGCTGGTAAATGTTATTCGTTTCGTTCTTGAAACGGTAGTCGATGTAGTTGTATGAGATACTCGTGCCTGTTCCGAAGGGAATCTGTCGGCCAAAGTCAGGGAAGAGATCCAGCCCGTCGTGATGATGATGCTCAGTGATGGTCAGTTCGCTATGCAGTATTAACCAATGAATCAGATTTGACAACTGGCACAAGCCACCGCCGATGCCCTGATTCGGTTGACCTTTGGCGATGGTCAGTCCCTCTTTATAACCTTTTCGCTTGGTTGTCCGGCCAACCAGTTTCCAAACAGAGAATGTCTCGCCAGGGCGAATGATCAGGCCGTTGATATGGGGCACGGCCAAAGCAAGATTGGTAGCCTTGTTCTCCTGTAACTGCATATTGACATTTCCCAGGCGCCGCCTGATGAGTGAGTTATGACGGTATACCAAGACAGGCAGAGACGACTCACTTCTTTCCTTGGCAAAGTGGGTGCCTTGAAGAAAATCCTTTAAATGTCTCTTCAGGATTTCTTTTTCCATTGAAAGTCGATAGGTGAGAGGCGAAATCTCGCAAAACAGTTTTCGTTTCATCGCTCGTTCAATTCATCTACCGTCAACTCCAGGAATGTTTTCCGATGAAGTACCGGTTCAGTATTTAGTTTCCGATAAGCGAGACGCTCATCACCATTGGCAAGATTGATGATACCACAATAGGTGAAGCCGTGCTTCTCGATGTTGTGCTGCATAATATGATTGTCCTTATGTGTATCGACGCGGATGCTTGCGTCACGAACTTCTTTGTATCTAATATTTCCAAAGCTTATGTCTTCTAACGGTATTGATGATATTTTGCGTGGCCACTTCCTTGCGCATAGCTTCTTCGAGGGAGATGCTTTCTGGATTGATACATTCAACATGGGCAAAACCTGCATTCAAAAGTTCCTGTTTGTCACTGATTCTACCAGCAATAAGACATACCGGCACATTGCCTGATTGCTTCAAGATTCCCATGGGAAGTTTGCCCATCAGGGTTTGACGGTCAGCAGCGCCTTCACCAGTAATAACGAGGTCAGCATCATTGACTATCTCATGGAACCGGATGGTGTCAAGCAACAGCTCGATGCCAGGCTTGCAGTCGGCATTCATATATTGCAGGAAAGCATAGCCCAAACCGCCAGCTGCTCCTGCGCCCTCCTGCTCAGAGCGGTCATAGCCGAAATGCTTGGCAGAAATATCTGCAAACTTCCTGGCGCGTTCGTCGAGTTGAAGAACCATTTCTGGCGAAGCTCCCTTTTGCGGAGCAAAGACGTGTGCAGCACCATTCTCGCCAGAGAGCGGATTCTTGACATCGGAAGCAATCGTAAACCGAACGGACTTCAATTCTTCTATATCGTCCCAAGTACGGACTCCCCCTCTATCGGAAAGGCTACGGGTAGGCGCGTCAGTGGGAATGGGGAATAGGGGGAGGCTTTCGATGAGTGCCCGGAGCATACCGATGCCTGCGTCACTGGTTGCGCTGCCGCCAAGTCCCACAATGATATGTTTTGCGCCTCTTCGGACTGCATCAGCTACCAACTGGCCCGTACCGTAACTGGTAGCCACCATCGGATTCCTTTCTTTCCTGGTAAGCAGCGTCAGTCCGCTGGCTTGTGCTATTTCTATCACGGCCAGATCTTCTTTATGCAGATATTGCGCAGAGACAGGTCGCATCAGTGGATCTCTGACCGTCAGTTCAACCAAATCCCCACCAATAGCCGCATGGAAGGCATCTATAAAACCTTCGCCGCCATCGCTGACAGGCACTTGTACAACTTCTGCATTAGGGCAACGGCTCCTGACACCCTCTGCTGCTGCCAGATTGGCCTCTTTTGAGGTCAGGCACCCCTTGAATGAATCTATGGCGACTACTATTTTCATTTTAGTATCGAACTCTTGTCTTTTGCTTGTCTTGCAAACTCGAAGAGCGATTCTGGCAGATGGCAGTAGCCGTCAGGGTTTTTGTCAAGATAGTCTTGATGATACTCCTCGGCTGAATAGAAGTTCTGCAACGGAAGCTTTTCGACAGCCAGAGGCTGCTGATACTTTTTCTGTTCCTCAGCAAATACCTTCTCGATAACAGGCAAATCCTCGACATTGGTATAGTAGATACCCGTGCGGTAGCGGGTCCCTTCGTCGTGACCCTGTTTGTTGAGACTTATGGGGTCGATGGCCTTGAAGAACATCTGCAAGAGGAATTCGAGGCTCACCACATCAGGATTATACTTCACATGGACTGTCTCTGCATAGCCCGTCGTGTCCGTATAGACTTCTTTGTACGAAGGATCCGCAGTATGTCCATTGGCAAATCCAACTTCCGTCTCCACTACGCCCTCTACCTGTTTGAAGTAATGCTCTGTTCCCCAGAAGCAGCCGCCAGCCAGAAAGATGTCCTTGCCGCTCTTGATTTCCAATATCCCATCAACATCATGTTCAACGAAGGAACCGGCCTTACATTCCAGAAGCACGGCGGGTGTAAGGCACTCCAATCCGTGCCATACGTTCTTTGGTATATCAACACCGTAAGTCCCGCTCTCCTGACTGATGACGCAGGATGCTAGAACTTTACCATCATCCTTATAGGTCGTCACTCTGACCTTGCCCTTTAGAATGACAAAAGTCTCATCCTTGTCAGGGTGGTGATGCACAGGGATAACGGTACCCGGTTCCAGGGCATTGAGGAAACGGTGGCACTTGTCTTGTAGGCTTTCGTGGAAGTTGTAGTTCATACGCAGCCGGGGTGACTGCTTTGCCTGTTCCGCTACGCCACTAATCAGTTGTTCGTCTATTATCTTCATCATTACTACTTTTTGTTCTGCTTTTTTCTTTGTTCTCGTAGCCCTTCTGTTCTACAAAGGTATGGTGCCCTCCACGAGACACTCGGTAGTCTCGCGGCCCCTCCATTATAGTCAATAATCTGGTCTGGCATAAGCATAATACCTTATTTCACTAAAAAACTATTGGCAAAGATAGTGATTATTGCGGAATAATTGGTAAATTTGTAGCCACTTTTAGGATAGTTTATAGAAACAATGATACAGCAAGTAGAATAACGCTAAAATCAAAGTCTCGCGGATTCCATTTGGTGACCAGTGAGAATGGGAACCTATCAGGGTATCTGTTTTTGCGAAATCAGAACTGCTTGAGGCGATGGCGGACGACTATGTCAAGCTTAACGGGCAGATTGCAAAGATGTTGCTGGAGAAAGCGGAACAACATCTGGCAGCTACAACCTCACTACTGACATCCTGAAAGCGATGACTGTGCCGAGAGGGATGCCTTTGGTGACACCTCAGCCCTTTTCTCTCTTGGCACGTCATACCCAGACAGGTAAATAGCTCCTTAATGTATCTGGGTTATATATTGATAAGTTTTTGTGTTTCTAATTCTCTGCATCTTCCTCTGATTCGCATGTGGGCGAGTCGATGACTCTGTCGTACTCCACTTGAGTAGGAATAATAAATGGTCAAGGCTATGGCCGCTTTTCTTCTTTTTTTGTATGCAAAGGTACAAAGACAGCGGCAGATAAAGTGTGAAATTTTTCATAATGGTGTGGAAAAAATGAAAAGGAGTTGTGTAAATTGTGCGAATTTCCACATTTTTTGCCGTCTTTTTACAAAAAAAGAGTAATTTTGTAGCCCAAATGAGAGAAATACAATTTGCAGCCTTGGTGCTGACCATCCTGTTGACGATTAAATTGCTGGTGCTGCCCCGTCATGCCATAAGCAACCATACGATGAGTACGGCACGCTGGCTTATGGCAGGAGGAACGTCGCTGCTCTGTGTGCAGTTCCTGCTGCAGTACACCCTGCAGTTGCGCACGACGGGGCACGTGTATCAGGCCATTATGCTGAATCTCGCACTTTTTATTCCCTGCTCGGCGCTGTTATCGCTGGCGGTGCTTTACCTGCAACGGCAGGGGCACGTCAGCCGTATTGCCAAGTTTATTGGCCTGCCCGTATGGGTACTGGCAATGGCACTAATAGCCATTGGTATCCAGGTAGGTGGCGAGGATGAGGGCGTGATGTCATCGACGCTGAAGTGGGCCGAAGTAGGTGCCAGTGCGTGCTACGCCGTGATGCAGCTCTACTACAGTGTACAGTGTATGCATGAGATGCGCAGAATCAGACAGGCCATGGCCAACTACTACGACAACGACATGGACCACCTGATACAGTGGATGCAACTGAGTATCATCGTTCTGACACTGATGGCGGCGCTGATACCTGTCATCATCTTCGGCAACGGTCTGTGGCTGGCTCCTTTTGCACTGCTTATCTTCGGCTGTGTCTTCTATTTGGTCGATAGCTTCTGCCTCTATGCCGCCAGCTTGGCACCGGCGAGAGTCTGCGATGCCGAGGAGAATGCGAGTCATGAGGATGAGGAACGTCGTGAAGTCAATGAAGAGCTGACCACCGTTAACGGTGCGTCGGAACCGACAGACGACGTGCTGCAGCATGTGGAGGAGGCCGTGAACCTGTGGGTTGCGGATGGCAGCTACCTACGGAGCGGCATCAAAATGCCCGTTGCGGCCGAGGCCATCGGTGTTCCCCGCTACCTGCTCTCAGCATGGCTGAAGAAACGGAAGAACTGCACCTATGCTAGTTGGATGAATAACCTGCGCATCGACGCTGCTAAGCGTGTGCTCACCGATCACCCCGACTGGAACAACGAGGCTGTGGCTCAGCATTGCGGTTTTAGTGACCGCAGCTACTTCCAGAAGAAATTCAAGGAGGCTACCGGCCTGACACCCGCCGACTACTTGGAGACCACTTTGAGAGGTTTTTCTCGGAATAATGCTTCAGATAATTCTGAAGCTAGAACTCCAAAGGCTGAAAGCCTTTTAACTTCCGATAACTACTGATAACTTCATACATGCGAAACATGAGTTAATGATATTGGTTTGTAATTCGCAAAACAACGAACATTCTGTTCAAATAAAAAAGGAATGTGGCGGTTACCCACAACATCCCCCCTTCTTCTTGCACACGGCCTGCCCAAAGAACTCTTTGAAGAGTTCTTGAGCCAGTAGCCAGTTCTCCTGATTAATACAATATTTTACCTTAGGCAGTTCAATCGTTCCCTGTATCAGTCCGGCATTCTTCAGTTCCGACAGATGTTGCGAGACGGTAGCTTTGGCAATGGGCAGCTCTTCGTGAATGTCGCCGAAGTAGCAATGCTCCTGCTTAGCCAAAAACTGCATGATGGCCACCCGTGCAGGATGCCCCAGTGCCTTGGCGAAACGTGACATTTTCTCTTGCCTTTCCGTGTACGCTTTCTTGTCCATACTCCGAATTTTGTTCGCAAAGGTACGAACTATATTTAAGATATCAGTCATGTCATTCGTTATTTTACGAACATTTAACAAAAGTTGTTAATGATAGGAATTTCTGATTTACTTATCATTTTGATAGGACAAAATGACGATTCAATCTCCAAAATCATAATATTGTCCTACTTTTGGACAATATATTTAACCTCGTTTGTCAAATAATTGTGTAACTTTGCACTCAGATTACAGATAACAACAAAAGACATGATCAAGAAAATTATCCTATGCGCTCTGACAACATTACTCGTTGATGGAGTGGGAATGGCGAAAGCCTCACAGCACACTTTGCCAAAAGAGGAGGAAATGGGTGCCTACCTGATGGTTTATCACAAGGACTGCGACCACAGCCTGCACATGGCCATCAGCTATGACGGCTACGCATGGACGGCACTCAACAACGACCGCCCTATTATCTGCGGCGACACCATCGCTGAACAGCACGGCATTCGCGACCCTCACATCTTCCGGGGGCCAGACGGTGGCTTCTATCTGGCGATGACCGACCTGCACATCTTCGGCTCGAAGGCGGCAGCTGAACGTGAAGGGCACATGAACACGAAGATTTACCGCAACACGGAGTGGGAGCGCGACGGGGCTACCTATGGATGGGGCAACAACCGCGGACTGGTGCTGATGAAGAGTTTCGACCTCGTAAACTGGACGCGCACAAACCTCGACTTCTCGAAACTTCCGCCACAGCCTGGACAAGACTGGTCGGAAGTGGGATGTGTGTGGGCTCCAGAGACCGTCTATGACGAGGAGAAGGGGCAGTTGCTTGTCCATTTCACCACCCGCACCCGCAAGGAGCAGGGCGCCATCTACTGTGTCTATATGAACGATGACTTCACGCAGATGATAGGACAGCCACAGTTGCTCTTCGAGGCTCCCCAGCGCAAATATACGGTCATCGACAGCGATATTATCAAGGTAGGAGACACCTATCATCTCTTCTTTGTCAGCCATGAGAAGGGGGCAACTCCTGTACACGCTACAAGTAAGTGCATCACTGGTCCTTACGAGATTGATACGCTCTACAACGACAACGAGAAGGGTGGTCATGAGGCTCCCAACTGCTGGAAGCGCATTGGCGAGGATAAGTACGTGCTGATGTTCGACAACTACTCGTTGCGTCCCCATAACTTCGGCTTTGTCGAGACTACAGACTTCCGCACCTTCACACCGATCGGTCATTTCGGCGAGGAGGGTTCACCGATGAAGCGTGCCAACTTCTCAGAACAGAAACACGGTGCCGTCATCTGGATAACCAAAGAGGAAGCACAAAGGTTGGAAGATCTGTATATGATGCCGCAAATGCCTGCTTTCCCAGAGATTCCTGCTCCGGAAGCCGTGGGTTCAGTACCGATGGGTGACAGCAAGTCGTTTGCTGAAGTGCAACTCGACATCCCCATCGCCTCCGGACCTTACAAGCCGAATTGGGAGTCGATAGAACAGAACTATCCTGGTGACCCTCAATGGCTGCGCGACGCTAAGTTCGGCATCTGGGTACACTTCGGTCCCCAGGCTGCCGGAGAGAGTGGCGACTGGTATGCACGAAAACTCTATTACGAAGGGTCAGGGGCCTACCAGAACCACCTGAAGCGCTACGGCCATCCGTCGGAGGTGGGCTATAAGGAGGTGCTGCGCGACTGGAACCCGACGAAGCTCGACCCTGAGTACCTGACAAAGCTCTATCAGAAGGCCGGCGCACGGTTCCTGATGATTCAGGGTGTTCACCACGACAACTACGACCTGTGGGACTCGCAGTACCAGCCCTGGAACTCGGTGAACATCGGACCCAAGCGCGACATTCTGCGCGAGTGGGTCGATGCCTGCCATAAGTACAACATGCGCTACGGCGTGACCTTCCACCACGAATACACCTGGTGGTGGTGGCAGACGGCTTTCGCTTCCGATTCTAAAGGCGATAAGGCAGGTGTGCCATACGACGGCAACTTGACGTTGGACGACGGCAAGGGGAAATGGTGGGAAGGTTACGACCCGCGATTGCTCTACGGCATCAACCTGCGTGAATACAAGACCGTTGCCGAGCGAGCCAACGATGGTTGGAGTCCGCCCAATGCGGGCATCTTCTCACGTCATCTCGACTACTGCAAATGGTACGCCACCCAATGGGCACTGCGCATGATGGACGTGACAGCCCACTATGATCCCGACTTCATCTATACCGACGGTACTGTACAAGGTCCCTTTACGGGTAATGGTACAGGCACGGGTTATAAGTGCAATGCTATGCAGACGGTGATGGCCGACTATTATAACCGTGTACTGAAGAAGCGTGGCAAGGTCGATGCTTTCAGTATCATTAAGTTCCGCAGTCCTACCAACGGGGCCGTGAATACGGCCGAGTTCGAATTCCCTGACACCATCAACGCCTCGCAGCCCTGGATTCGCGAAGCGCCGGTTGGCGACTGGTTCTACGCCCCCGGCTTCACCTACGATTCTGGCAGCATGATACGTTTCATCATCGAGGCCATCTGCCGCGACGGCAATGCCGCCCTCAACATCCCCATGCGGCCTGACGGCAGCATCGAGGATGCCTGTGTCACCATGCTCGAAGAGGTGGGGCAATGGATGCAGATCAACGGCGAGGCTGTCTATGGCAGCAAGGCATGGCGCACGCTTGGTGAAGGAGAGATGGTCAATGGCAAACTGAAGAAACTGCCTGGCGGTGGTCTTGGCAAGAAACACGCCGACTTCCAGTTCACACCCCAGGACATCCGATTCACCGTAGGCAAAGACGGCAGTCTTTATGCTTTCACAATGGCTGTACCTGAGGCTGGAAGCCGGGTGACCATCCACAGTTTAAGGAAAGGACAGGAGAAAGTGAAGAGCGTGGCATTGTTAGGGTGCGACAGCAAACTGAAATGGCGTCAGACGTCAGAAGGCCTCGTCATCAACTGCCCCGACAAACCGGGTCTGGTCACCTCGTTAGTATTCAAAATCGCGATAGAATGACAGAAGGACGTCATGTGAAAAGAGTATGGACAACCCCTTAAACGTTATGACATGAAATTGAAAGGAATTAATATGTGCTTTGCCATGCTTATCATGGCAATGACCGTTCAGGCTCAGAAAGAGGTATATACCTTGAGCGACTGGAACTTGAAGGACTGGGACGCCCAGAAGGGTGAACTGTCGCTCGACGTGAGCGAGTACAAGCTGAACTTCAACCATCCGCTGCCGTACGCTGACATGCAGGCAGAATGGCGCGTCAGAGCTGACCTGAAGTGCGGCACGCTGGGCACTGAGCAGGTGTTCGTGTGCAAAGAGGGCAAAGCCAGTCACCTGATAGGTCGCAACTCACTTAACGGCGACATCTCGCTGGGTTATGACAACACCAACCACCAGTTCTTCGTGGAGGTGACCGACAAGAATGAGGAGGCTCACCGCCTGTGTTGCGGTTCTGCCGTGCAGGCAGACCGCTGGTATACCGTAGAGGCAGTGGCCAAATACGATGCCAAGCACGACAGGACGGTGCTGACGCTCAATGTGGACGGCGAGACTGCCACCCTGACCTATCCCGGCAAGGCTCTGCGTCATAATGCCTCGCTCTGGAACATCGGCCACGGTTATCCTGGCGGTTTCCCCAATGCCTTGCAAGTACGAAAGGGTGCCATACGCCATCTTGAAATCAGCGGGAAGCCACTGCCTCGGGTGGACGGACAGAACCCGCTCTTCACCGACACATTCACCGCCGACCCCGCATTCACCGTGGTCGGAAATACGGTCTATGCCTACGTTGGCGAGGATAAGGCTGGCGTCGGCGGATGGTTCAACATGCCCGGATGGCTGTGCTATTCATCTACCGACATGATTCACTGGAAAGCTCACGGCACGGTGCTGCGCCCAGATGCTTTCTACTCTTTTTATTCTATAACCGTCATTCTCATTTCGATGTCATCAATTGGACGGTCGCCACGGGCGGTTGCGGTCTGCTGAATCATCTCAACGACATCAAGGCCCTCTTCGACTTCACCGAATACGGTATATTGACCGTCAAGGTGCGGAGTACCTCCAATGGTAGAGTAAATCTTCAGCTGCACGTCTGTCAGGCCCTCACCTGTTACCTGTGCTTCTGCCTCGGCAGCGAGCTTGTCTTGCAGTTCCTGTAGTCCGGCACGGTTCCTTTCACGGCGCATCTGCATAATCTCATCGCGATGCTGAGCGGCCAACTGATTGAAAGCCGACTGAATCTTCTGCATCTTCAGTTGCTTGGAGAACTGACGGAGCTGACCTTCGTTATATACCTGTCCCCAAACGATATAGAACTGTGAGCCGCTGCTACGACGTTCTGGATTCACCTCATCACCCTGACGTGCTGCTGCCAAGGCACCACGCTTATGGAAGAGGCCGTCTTTGATCTCGGCTTCCAGCGTATAGTCAGGACCACCCATACCCAGCATCTTGCCGGCAGGTGCACCCTTTGAGTCAGGATCACCGCCTTGAATCATAAAGTCCTTAATCACACGATGGAACAGCGTACCATCATAATACCCGTCCCTTACCAGCTTCACGAAGTTGTCACGATGGATGGGAGTCTCGTCATACAGGCGAACCACTATGTCGCCCAACATGGTCTGTATCTTTACTTGCATATCCTTTGTTTTTTGCGGTGCAAAGATACAAATTAGCGAGCGAAATACCAAATACTCATCAATTTTTATGTATCTCACGGGGAATTTCCCTAATGTGATTTAGGGAAAATGCCCCATCATTATAGGAATAATCCAGGATCTTCCGCCCCCTCCTTTACGTCAAACAAGTGAGAAAAGATAATAAATGTCTTACAATTAAAAGTATAGGAGATTAAATTATGAAGAAGATTTTTACACTGGCAATGATGATGGTCATGACTATCTCGGCCTACGCAAGCATGAGTTACAAGACTGCAAAGAACGAGGCTCTGTTCTTGAGTGACAAAATGGCTTACGAGCTGAATCTCACCGCTGCACAGTATGAGGCTGTCTATGAGATCAACCTGGACTACCTGATGAGTGTGAACGGTCGCAACGATGCCTATGGCACCTGGTGGAAACGCCGTAACACAGACTTGAAGTACGTTTTGACTGTCTGGCAGTATGAGAGGTTCATGGATATGAGCTACTTCTATCGCCCGCTGACTTGGAAGAACGGTAGTTGGACATTCAACATCTACAGCCACTATTCCAACAAGAACCACTTCTACAAGGCACGCCCCAACGCTTATGCAAGCTACAAGGGTGGCAACAACAAGAAGTCTGACCGTTTCTATGCCGACAAGAAGGTGGACAAGCCCGCTTCGACACCGACAGCAAAGCATGGTAACAACAAGACGGACAACAAACCAAATCGCCATACTGCGCAAAACAGTAATAATAACAAGGGCAAGAAGACGAGTCACTTCAGGTAATCACGTTGTATTTTGCCTCTACTATATGCCTCGAAAGAGGACACTGGGGAATCGTAGAAATACGGTTCCCCTTTCATTTTTGCTGATTATTTCTTGGGCTTCAGTGTTATCTCTACCTTGCTAAATCATGTCATTCGCTATAGTTGTGGTCTATCACGATGGTGATTTCTTCAGGGACAAGGGCTTGTAGTTCCTCTGTCAGACGAGCAGAAAGAGCTGCTTCATCGTGTACAGAAATGTCAGGAACAACGTCAACAGAAACACGTTGCTCCTTTTCGAAATAATAGAAACCATGCACCTGCACTATCTCTGGGTGCTTAGCTAAAGTCTGCATGACAGCACTTTGCAGTTCACTACGTTTGTTCTCACCCGTAGCGATGGCATAGACACCGACGGTCATAATGATGCCGTGCTTCGCGAACATCTGTTCTGAGATGCTGCGTGTAAGGCCATGAATCTCGTAAGCACTCATCGTGTCATAGACGTTGACATGCAACGAACCGATCAGGACGTTAGGGCCATAGTTGTGAAGGATGATATCGAACACGCCATGAACACCCTCAAAGGCTCCAACCTCCTGTTTAATGTCATGAAGAAGTCCCTGAGAAATTCTTGCTCCAAGCAGTTCGTTGATAGGCGATGCCAGCATCTCAATGCCAGCCTTGATGATGACAATAGAGATGAGTGTACCCAGAATGCCGTCGAGCGAAACATTCCACAGAAGCATGATACCTGCCGAAATGAGTGTGGCCAATGTGATGACGGCATCGAAGAGGGCATCAGAGCCAGAGGCAATCAGCGCGTCACTCTTCAACTGCTGTCCTTGACGCTTTACATACTTTCCCAGAACCAGTTTCACTACAATAGCCACCACGATGACGATGAGCGTCACGGTGGTATATTCGGGCTCAGTTGGATTGAAGATTTTCTTCACCGACTCTATCAACGATGTGATACCAGCCGACAACACCAATACAGCGATTATGATGGCACTAAAATATTCTATGCGTCCGAAACCGAAGGGATGTTCGCGGTCGGCAGGTCGCTCAGAGAGTTTTGTGCCGATAATGGTAATGACACTCGACAGGGCATCACTCAGGTTGTTGACAGCATCCATCACGATTGCAACGGAACTGGCAAGAATGCCCACGGCAGCCTTGAAAGCAGCCAACAGCACATTGGCGACGATGCCAATGATGCTAGTACGGATAATTTTCTGAGAACGGTCCATCTTTATCCTATGATGATTTCATAAACTATTCTAAAATGGGTACAAAGATAACCATTATTCTTTATTTTCACTATTTTTGTAGATAGTTTTTAAGTGAATTTGTGAAATATGAATAAGAATCGAAGTCCATCACAACTCGGCCATCTTCGAGCGAGCTCGGATGGCTCTCACTGCTTCGTTCTTTCATTTTCTTTTCCATATTTCTTTGGTTTTATTTGTTTGACGATGCAAAATTACGATGGAATCCGCCAAATTTCTGGGATAAACTATTCCAAGTTTGTAATACGACACAAAAATCATCCTCTAGAACATCCTAACTGGAAAAGCCGCGTGTATTTGACTCATAACAATTTCTCTTCTTTTTTGGTAGATTCTATAACCAGAATGAATGTATTACTATCTTTCTTATCACTTTTCCAAGTAAAATTACTATAATCTCAGAAATATTGAGTATCTTTGCACCCAAATAGAGAAAAAATAACAATAATTATGAGAAGATTTACACTGACCATCATTATTAGTTTACTTGTGGTTATTTGTCAAGCACAAGACCATTTGAGTTTCATGGATATTAAGTTTGATTGCTCTTTAGATGCATTCTGCAATAAGCTTATAACAAACAAAGGACTTACTGCTGGTACAATGACAGAGGGAGAGCAGTATAGAAGTATGGAAACTATGAAACTTACTGGTGATTTCTATGGTGTAAAGAACTGTACTTTCTATGTGAGGAAACATGAAAGGCTTGATAACGTGTCATCCGTTATAGTTGAAGACACATTAGGTGTACTTAGTGATGTAGATGCCAAAAGAATCATATCTATTCATGACAAACAATTTGGCAACCATGAGAAAGACAGTACAATGTATTATATATGGTACACTTGGAAGACAGAAAACGGAGAGGTTGAATTAAGCTTGCGTGATAATGGCTTCAAAGCATTCTATACAGATACTGCTGAAATAGCTGTAAGGAAAGCTATATCTGATGAGATTGACAGAGAATGGGAAAGACAAACTGTTAAAGAAATATGTGGAATTCCATTTGGTTCTTCTTATGAAAAGACAAAAGAGGTTTTGGAGAATAAATATGGCTCACCTTCAATATTCTCTGATAAGACAAAAATCTATTATGAAAACAAGAGCTATGCAGGTATATTTTTTGATGACATTATCTTTCTCTTCCAATCAGATGGATATAAAAGTTATTTGAATGGATGTGTATTCATATTAGAAGCCTCATCATTAAAAGATGCAAAAGAAAAGTGCGATATTCTATATAGGAAACTAAGAATAAAGTATGATATGAAAGATGGAATTGATGATAATGGAAATAAGTATTATATAGGTGGTCATTCACCTGTTCCATTTGATGGTTTTGGCTTTTCCATTGAAATTCTCAAATATGATAACAGGGCAAGAGTTCCATACGCTGCACGTCTTATGTATGGTCGGTATAATTACATAAGGGAAGAGTTCTAAAATAGTAAAACATATAGAGGGTGAGTCAAATTCACCCTCTTTAGTTGTTTTATCATATTATAAACTTGTAACAGTTTATTGGGATATTCTGTGCAACATTGTGACGAGTGGTATGATTCTGTGACTAATGGACTACTAGCAAATCTGCAGGCACCCCGAAAGATGCGTGCAGGTTTTTGTCCTATTACTCCAATCCTGAGTCCACTTTAGAAAGTCCACAAACTGCCGCAACGGAAGGCGCAGCCACTCCCCTCCCATGTAGGGGAGGGGTGTCCGAAGGACGGGGTAGGGTCTGTAATATTCTGTCATAGAAGAAGATACTGACCCCACCCCTAACCCCTCCCCTACATGGGAGGGGAGCGGCTGCGCATAGAAAAACGGTGACTGTATATTTTTTTTAGTGGACTAACAAGTATGCCGTACCTTTCTCCGCTCTATGCTTTCAGACAAACACGTATTCGCAGGATTTCCTGAACGTTGGTGATGATGCTGATAATGCCCATCGTCATCAGCAACGAGAGGACGGTAGTGGCTATCAATCGGGAGTTCTCGGCCAGCCACAGCAGAATGCCGGTTTGAACCTCAAAGGTGAAGAGAGGCACATCGACAGGCGTAGAAAGGAGCAACGTGATGGCAAAGGCACCACTGATGACGCCCACCACGAAGGCAGTCACCATCATCATCTTATAGCGACGGATGGTGGCCTCCTGTTGTTGCTTGATATACTCCACAGCATCCAGACGCTTGGTGAGTGCTGCCATGAAGTCAGCGCTGTCCGAGAAATGTGGCTTCTGTGCGAGGAAGAGTTCCTCAAGGGCTTTATCTTTGTTCATAACCATTTCAATTTTCAATCTTCAATTGCTCTCTGAGCCTGTTACGTCCTCGTGAGAGTTGCTTCTTGACGGCATCTTCAGATGTGTCGGTTATCTTGGCAATCTCCTTGATGTTATAACCATTGAGGTAGAAAAGCGTAATAGCCGAGCGCTCCTTTGGGGGTAGGGTACGCAAGGCCAGATAGAGGTCTTGGTGCTCGAAAGACGAATCGGTGCTGGTGCTGCTGACAAGTACTCGTGCCTCGTCGATGCTTTCCGTAGAGCGCAGGCAAGCCTTATGGTTAAGAAACGTGTTGTAGGCAATCTTGAAGAGCCACGAACGGAACTTTCCCTTGTCCTGATAACCAGCACAGGAAAGATAAGCCTTTACCAACGCATCCTGTGCCAAGTCGTCGGCATCGTCTTTCTTACCACAGCAGAGGGCGAGCAAAAAGCCTCGTAGTGCCTCCTGCTCACGCTCCACAAGTGCTATGAAAACTTCTCGCGTCACGGCTTTTCACTTATCACTTTTCACTCATCACTTTCATTTGCTCTGCTTCCATCTCCTTGGCCAGCATCTTCTTGCCAACGTGGTAATTAAGAAGGAAGGCAATGCCAATGCCAAACAGGACACCACCAATGACATAAAGAAGGAAAAGCATCTCAGGGTCTGCTCCTCCAAGCCAATCCAGCCATAAGTTAGAGGCGAGGATACTAAAGCCTACAAAAGCGATGATACCACCCCACAGCAGCTTCGTGAGCAGTTTTTCCTTCAGCAGCTTTTTCTTTGGCGAAATCTTCGCCATCAGTTCTTCGAGGTCCATATCAGGGTTCTTCTCAATGGCTGCCAATACAATCTGTGTACGAGTGTTAGTTTCGTTCATTTCCTTGCGGATTCCCAGCCAAATGGCTACGATAGGAAGCACACATCCGCATGCAAGAGCGGGTAAGATGTCAATAAAATCACTCATTTTCTTTTCTTTTTTATTGTTAGACTTCTGTTATTTCCGACCTTGGTCACTAATATAACAAGTCAGAAAGACAAAAGGTGACATTAAAAACTATTTTTCGCATGGTAGCACAAAAATCACATCATTCAGTAGTCTATCTTCTTATTTCTGCTTCCCGTTCAGGATTCTGCTTCTGACGCATTTTACGGCTGGTTTGTAATAGTCTATCTCCATGGCTTCAAGGGTGCGTCTCAGCTCGTCCATCAGTTCCGGATATAATTTGCACATGCGGAAGGCGAGTTTCATGCAGATGGACTGAATGCCTGGGAACTCCTCAATATCAATCATGTGCTTGAAGCAGAAATTATTTGCTCCATCGTTTTAGCATCGGGAAGAAGCCACGCATCAACTGCTTGTACTCTTCTTTGGTCATGGGCTTAGGCATTTTCTTGTTGACTTCATCAACGAACTGTGCACAATGCTCAATCATCTCGTCCATCGTACAATCCTGCAGGAACTTGCCGTCCTTATAGCAATACTGGCAGTAGTCGAAGTTCGTGCTACCGTCAGCGTTTGTGCCACAGTCTTCATTCTTAGTGAGGGGCATGCCACAGCTCTGGCAGAACTGAGGCAGCTGGCCGGGTTGTAAGGTCTTCTCCTTCTGTGCGAAAGTGGCCTCGTATGCTTCGAAAGCCTCTGGATTCTCATCTGCCACGAAATAGCCCTTGGGAGGGCAATAGGTTCCCTCACGATCGCCCCAATAACCTGGAATGAGCTCTTGTGCAAGGAAATACGGCACTTCCGACTCTCTCGACTCTGCATGATAATGAATCTTCATCTTGCTGGCCAAGTCGAATCCGGCGTGCTTATAGAACTCAATATTTCCCTCCATCTGTAACAGACCGATGCCCATTTCCCTGGCCTTCTCCAATGCATATTTGAGTAGCTTCAGACCGTAGCCCTTGCGCTTGTATTCGGGACGTATGCTGATGGGGCCGAAAGTCCAAGACGGGAAGGGTGTGCCGTCGTCAAGCATAATCTCGGCTTTGGAGAACATCACATGGCCGATGATAAGCCCATTCTCCATTCCCGACGTACCGTCGCCTACCCGCCTTTCCATTACGAAATCCAACTCAGGGATGAAGTCGGGGTTGGCTCTATACTGATTGAGCACATAATGTTCTGTGCATCCTGGGCGATAAACGTTCCAGAATGCCTCGCGAGTCAGGTGCTCTACCTCGCGGTAATCCTGTGGTTTTTCTAATCTGATATTCATGTCGTTAATGCATTTCTGGCCACAAAAGTAAGGTATTTTATTTAATCCGCCAAATTTCTGGGATATTCTGTGCAACATTGTGACGAGTGGTATGATTCTGTGACTAATGGATTACTAACAAATCTGCAGGCACCCCGAAAGATGCGTGCAGGTTTTTGTCCTATTACTCCAATCCTGAGTCCACTTTAGAAAGTCCACAAACTGCCGCAACGGAAGGCGCAGCCACTCCCCTCCCATGTAGGGGAGGGGTGTCCGAAGGACGGGGTAGGGTCTGTAATATTCTGTCATAGAAGAAGATACTGACCCCACCCCTAACCCCTCCCCTACATGGGAGGGGAGCGGCTGCGCATAGAAAAACGGTGACTGTAAACTTTTTAAAGTGGACTAACAACTTTAGACACATAATAAATTTCCACCAGAATGGCGAGAACAACTACAAGGAAGAAAATGATAGTAAACCATTTTATCCCTTTGCTTTGCGAACAATCATAAATAGTTTTCATACTGCTGTTTTTGTTTAATTATTAAATGATGTTGCAAAGATACTATTATTCTCTTATAGTTCTTATCAGTTTTGCTGATAATGAACTTCATTCCGCTCTTTTTGCTGGTCTTTACCAAGCGGCTAACGTCCAGCGTCTTCACCCGCTCGACCTCTGGTCGCTTGCTACCAACTGGACGCAAGAATGTCACCATCGGTTGTGGCGATGACATCCACATACTGAATGCCTCAGCTCGATTACTCTCTTGAGGGTTTATTTCTCTCTTCATATTATTTGCTTTATCGGCATCATTAATTATTTATACTTAATAAATCTGATACTGCAAAAGTACAGAATTGCTGCAATTTTACCAAATTTCTGGGATATTCGGTCTTAAAATGTGATGAATGGTCACAGTGCTCTAATAATAATATCTCAAAAGGATCCTTCGACACATTTTCTGCCGTGAACGCTTCTGGAACGTTAGTGGCATACAGCACTCTCATGTTTGCCACTTCATTTTTCGCAAAATTTGTTCTACCTCTACTAAATTCATGTTCTAATACCTTGGAAAGTGCTGATATTATGTGATTTACGTTAGTGTTCTGCTACTCATCTCTATCTATTTTATATCTATTAATCCTCTATTAATCCTCTATTAATCCTCTACTAATCTTCTACTAAACCTCTACTAATCATCTACCAATCCTCTACCAATCCACTACAAATTCTCAACTTACTTTCTATTCTAATTCTGCCAACTTACCATTTGCTTTCATCTTTGAGACTACCCCGCAGATTATAAGAAAAGGCCACTTCCTGATAGTAACCCGCCGCCTTTCTTTTTCCTCCACCCCCTGGAGCAAATCCCTCCACCCCCTGGAGGAAACTGCTCCAGGGGGTGGAGGAAATGCCAACTTGCCGTCTTTACTATTATTATCCAGTCATTCAGCTGAAGTAGATGATAAGTAGATGTCTAGTAGAGGTTAAGTAGATGTTTAGTAGAGGTTTAGTAGAGTTAAAGTAGAATATAAATAGATGATAACGAAAGTATAAAATACTTATTAACAGACAGTTACAATACGTATGCTGTTTACGACTCCTAAGTATGGCACTTAGGCACTGAAAGTATGATAGTTGGACAACGAAAACCATAGTTATACATTTTAAGTTTTACGCCTATGAAAGCAATGACAAGACAGTACTTCGTGAGAATGGTGTCCAGTCTTAGCGACTGGATAATTTCCCATATATGGCATATACAGACTCGTTCGAATGCCAGTCCGTACCAGGTATTCTGGGTGGGTGTATTGATGGTATGCCGCCAAAAAGCACGGTCTGTTACGGTGCCGTGCAGGCGAATTAGGAACGTTTATACAGTCAAAGAAAGACTCCGAACCATTGAGCGGTTCGGAGTCTTTCTTTGAGTCCTTAACTCCTTCTCATCGACGTTGGTCACTATAATGCACGCGAATACTATCGTCGATAGTAACTTACTCAGACTTCAGCTGGCTGCTAAACCAAAGGAGTGAACGGGTCTTGTACATTACCAGATTCTGATGCGCTTCTTCTTGGGGATGAACAGCTTGCCCTTCTTGATGCCAAAGGCATCGTACCACTCGTCAATCTGGGGTAGGGCACCATTGACACGCACCAGGTTGGGCGAGTGAACGTCTTGATTGAGGAGCATGTCCATATACTGTTCGCGGTTGTTGCTTGCCCATACGCGAGCCCAGCCGAGGAAGAAACGCTGGTCGGCGGTGAAACCGTCAATGACTTGGTTGTTGCCAGTATTGTGGAGTGCCTGCAGGGCAACGTGAATGCCGCCGTTGTCGCCGATGTTCTCGCCGAGTGTCTGCTTGCCGTTCACCTTCTTGCCGTTCACCACCTCGATAGTTGAGAAATAGTCGGCCAGGCGTGCGGCACGCTTGTCGAAGGCGGCCTTGTCGGCAGCCGTCCACCAGTTGCGCTGGTTGCCTGTGACGTCAAACTGACAGCCCTGGTCGTCGAAGCCGTGACTCATCTCGTGACCAATCACACCACCGATGGCACCGTAGTTCTGGGCATCGTCGGCCTCCACGTCGAAGAACGGCGGCTGGAGGATACCAGCAGGGAAGCAGATTTCGTTAGTGGTGGGGTTATAGTAGGCGTTGATGGTCTGGGGCGTCATGTGCCACTCGTCTTTGTCAACAGGCTTGTTCACCTTGCGATTCAGATCGTCAATCCATTTCCATTCGCTCACGTTGGCCAGGTTCTCGTAGAGCGAGAGCTGGTCGTCAATCACCATCTGGCTATAGTCCTTCCACTTGTCAGGATAGCCAATCTTCACGTGGAAGTCAGCCAGTTTCTTCTTGGCCTCGGCCTTTGTGGCATCGCTCATCCAGTCGAGGGCGTCAATGCGCTGACCGAGAGCCTTCTGCAGGTTGCGTACGATGGTGAGCACCCGCTGCTTGTTTGCCTCGGGGAAGTACTTCTCGCAGTACATCTTGCCGATAGCCTCGCCCAGGACGCCGTTGACCAGCGCAGTGGCCTTCTTCCACAGGGGATCGTCCTCGGGCTGCCCAGTCAGCGTCTGCGAGAATTTGAAATAAGAGCGGCGCAGGTCTTGTGTCAGACAAGAGGCTGCACCAGCAATGATGCGCACCTCAGCGTAGGCCTTCAGGTCGTCGAGCGGTGTGTCGGCGAGTATCTTCTCCACTTCGTGCAACGGTTCGGGCTGCTCCACCACGAGCTGCTTGAAGGCAGGGAATCCCGTCACCCAGAACACCGTTGGCCAGTCGATGCCAGGGAAGTCGCGCACCAGTTCGTCGTAGGTCATCTTGTGGTAATTGGCATTGATGTCGCGCAGTTTCACCATGCCGTAACTGGCTTCGGCAATACGCTTCTCGATGGCATACACCTTCTCCACCAGTTCGCCGGCTTTTGTCTCGTCATAGCCTAAGGCCATGAACATCCGCTTGCCATAGGCTTTGTAGGCTTCGCGCACGGCCTGTGTCTGCGGGTCTTCGTTGAAGTAGTAATCGCGGTTGCCCAGTCCCAGTCCTGCCTGCGAGATGCTGACGATGTTGTTGTCGGCATCGCGAAGGTCGGAGCCAGCGCCCCAGGCATACATCATCGTGCTCTCGCCGCGACGGTCAATCTCGGCAGTGACGCGCTGGTATTCCTTGCGGTCCTTGATGGCACGAATCCGCTCGATGTAGGGCATGATAGGAGTGAGTCCCTGCTCGTTGCGCTTCACGGTGTCCATCATCTGGTTGTAGAGCGTACCTATCTTATAGCCCAGCGAGCCTTTCTCCTGTGGCTTCGTCGCAAACTCCAGGATCATCTCCTGAATCTGCTTCTGGTTCTCCTCGTAAAGGTCCATGAATGCACCGTTGGTCATCTGGTCGTCACGCAGCGGGTGCGTCTTGAGCCAGTTGCCGCAGGCATATTCAATAAAGTTGTCACCTGGTTTCACGTCAAGGTTCATGTTCTCCTTGTCGTAACCCTTGTTCTGAGCGAAGGCTGTCCCTCCGCAAATCAGCATCAATGAGAGGCTGATGGTTTTGAATGTTGCTTTCATACTTATATCATTAATATGTAGAGGGAAATGTGGGGCGGCGGCTTCTCATTGCCGACCCGTAAGCTCCTGCTCTAACTTTTCCAAACTCTTACCTTTTGTTTCGGGGCATTGGCTCCAGAGGAAAAGAAAAGCGCAGCAACAGATGGCTGAGTAAATCCAGAACGTGCCACTGCTACCAAGGGCCGCGTTCATCGAGGGAAATGAGAATGTCAGTGTGCAGCAACCTACCCACAGTGCAAAGGTGCAGGTGGCCATAGCAACGCCACGGATGCGGTGGGGGAAGATTTCGGCCAGCAGTGTCCAAGTGACGGGGCCCAGCGTCATGGCATAGACGGAGATGGCCGTCACGACGAGTGCCACCATCATCACCCCTTTCACCTCGAGGAAGTAGCAGGTGCCCAGCGTGAGGTAGATGAGTCCCAATCCTCCGGCGCCAATGAGCATCAGCGTGCGGCGTCCCCATTTCTCAATGGTGTAGAGCGCCACAAATGTGAATAGCACGTTGGCAATACCCGTGATGACGATATCGATAAACATGCCATCGACATCGTAACCGGCACCGACAAAGATTTCCTGGGCGTAGTTGAAGATGACGTTCGTGCCACACCACTGTTGGAACACGGCGATGACGAGGCCAAGGAGAAGGACACGACGGTATTTGTTTTGAAACAGTTCCTTGAGTCCCGCTTCTTTGCTAAGATGCGTTGTTGCCGCATCCTTCAAGTGCAGAAAAGCCGGGCTTTCAGGAATGAAAAAGCTCATCACGAGAAACAACGCAGCGGGCACGGTCTCGGCCCAGAACATCCAGCGCCAGCCCCATTCCACGTTCCACGCCTGACTCTCGGCCACGCTGGTGTCGCGAGCCAGCAGCATGTTTACGATCTGTGCCGCAAGGATGCCTAAGACGATGGTCATTTGGTTGAGCGACACCATGCGTCCGCGAATCTCTGCCGGACTGACCTCAGCGATGTACATCGGTGCCAGGGCTGAGGCTATACCGATACCCATGCCACCCACGAAGCGGGCTATATTAAATAAGGTGAAATCGTTGAACAGTCCTGTGCCGACGGCAGAGACCGTGAACAGCACTGCCGACACCGTCAGCAGCGGTTTGCGCCCCCAGCGGTCGGCGGCTGCTCCTGCCATCATGGCACCTGTCAGACACCCGACCAGTGCAGTGGACATGGCTACCCCCTGCATGACAGGATTGCTGCTGATATTGAAGAACAGCTCGTAGAAAGGCTTTGCACCGCCGATGACTACCCAGTCGTAGCCAAAGAGCAGGCCTCCCATGGCTGAGACGGCACAGATGAAATAGAGGAACGTTTTGCTCTTGTTCTGCATTTCCGTGCCCTGAGGTTACTGGTTTCTATAGACCACCTCCATCAGCCGCCTGCCTAACTCGTCGGCCTGTTCCATGGTCTGTGCCTCGCTATAGACACGGATGATGGGTTCGGTGTTCGACTTGCGCAGGTGTACCCAGCGGTCGGGGAAGTCAATCTTCACGCCGTCGATGTCGTTGACCTGTGCCGACGGGTCGGCGGCAAACAGTTCCTTGACGCGGGTGAGGATGGCATCGACATCGGTGCCGGGAGTGAGGTCTATACGGTTCTTGGCTATCTGGTAGTCAGGAAATGTGCTTCTCAGTTCGGAGGCGGTACATCCTTTTTGTGCCAGCGATGACAAGAACAGGACGATGCCTACGAGGGCGTCGCGGCCGTAGTGACTCTCGGGGTAGATGACACCGCCGTTGCCCTCGCCGCCGATGATGGCTCCCGTCTGCTTCATCTTCGTCGTGACATTCACCTCGCCGACAGCAGCTGCCGTGTACTGACCGCCATGACGTTCGGTGACGTCGCGCAGGGCACGGGTAGAACTGAGGTTCGAGACGGTATTGCCAGGTGTGTGTGCAAGCACGTAGTCGGCCACCGACACCAGTGTGTACTCTTCGCCGAACATGGTACCGTCCTCGCAGATGAAGGCCAGTCGGTCAACATCGGGATCGACGACAATACCCAGATCGAACCCACCCTCACGCATGCGGTTCATAATGCCGCCGAGGTTCTTCTCGAGTGGTTCTGGATTGTGGTCAAACCGACCTGTACACTCGCCATTGAGTATCTCGTAGCCGACACCCAAAGCCTCGAACAGTTGGGGCAGGATGATGCCGCCAACGCTGTTGATGGTGTCGGCACAGACGCGGAACTTGCGCTGGCGGATGGCCTCGACATCGGCTAACTTCAGCTGCAATACCGAGTCAACGTGACGCTGGTTCATGGTGTCGTCCCTGACAACGTGTCCCAACTGCTCAACGGGAGCGTAGTCGAAGTCTTCGGCCTCAGCTATGCGCAGCACCTCGGCACCGTCCTCGGCCGTGAGGAACTCACCTTCGCGGTTCAGCAGCTTCAGCGCGTTCCACTGTGTGGGGTTGTGTGAGGCGGTGATGATGATGCCGCCGTCGGCTTGGTGCCAGCGGACAGCTAACTCGGTGGTGGGGGTGGTGGCCAGTCCGATGTCGATGACTTCGTAGCCCATGCCCACCAGGGTGCCGCAGACCACGTCGCGTACCATGGGACCAGAGATGCGTCCGTCACGTCCGACGACGATTTTGCTGCCTTTGATGAACGTGGCATAGGCCGTGGTGAACTTAACGATGTCTAACGGGTTCAATGTGTCGCCCGTGCGTCCGCCAATAGTGCCGCGGATGCCTGAGATAGATTTTATCAGTGTCATAATATCTTTTCACTTTTCATTTTTCACTATTCGTTAGCGAAGCGCCTATCGTCCTCTTTGGAAAGTAATGTCGTAGAAATAAGGCTTGACGTTCGACTTGGCATTGTTGGTCGTACCCTGAGAGTGTGGGACGATGAGCCGGACGCGGGCCAGTTCGTCTTCAGGCTTCGTCTGGCGTCCGATATAGATGTACTGCAATGGTACAAGCCATCCTTCAGGAACGCTGGCACCATAGGCTGACAGCATGAGTCCGCTGACGAACGTGGCACTGTAGGTGCTGCCTGAGCGTGTGACGTTCATGATGTCGGGGTCGAAGATGTTGTAGTAGGCGTTGAATAGTGTGGTAGTGTCTTCGATGCTCTGTTCCGTGAAGCGGCAGATGACGCTCACTGTCTCGCCGTCTTTGATTTTTTCGCCGCAACCTGGACGAACAATCTGCATATAGACACCGCTTTTGTTCAGATAGACGAACTGCTTGTCGCCTATGGTCAGGTCGTTCTGGTTATGGAACTGTTCTTCGCTGATAATGACGTAGCTGCTGTCGGAGATGAACTGCGAGATGGCATTGCGCTCCTTGTCCTTCAGTTCACCGTAGGTCTCATAATCGTTGCAGGCACCAGTCATCAGAATGGCGACCAGCACGATAACCGTATAGATACATTTTCTCATTCTTGTTGTTGTTTTGGCTGCAAAATTACGAAAAACATTTTGTTTTCAGGCACGCTTTACAGGGATTAACACTGATTTGCATTCATTTCAGCAGATGTTCGTAGGCCACGATAGCCTGTCGGGCAATTTCAATGGCTTTGTCGATGGTGCAGAACAGCCGACCGCCGGATGCGTTCAGATGGCCGCCTCCGTTGAAGAAATCGGCAGCCATTTTGTTGCAGGGGAAATCGTCAACCGAGCGTAGCGACACCCAGACGAGGTTGTCTTTCTCGGTGTCTTCACGCAGTGAGATGCTCAGTTTGTGGCCTTTGATTTGCAGCGGCATGTTGACCAGTCCCTCGGCATCGCCCTTGACGAAATGGAATCTTCTGAGGTCTTCACGTCGCAGGGCGTAGTAGGAGGCGTGGCGCTCGCTGTCAACGACGAGGCGCTCCAGCATGACGAATCCGGTGAGCCGTAGCCGGTTCTCCGAGAAGTTGTGATAGACGTTGCGATAGATGCGGTCCTTATTGATGCCCTTGGTCAGCAACTGCGAGATGATGTAGAAGATGGCAGGGTCGCTGGAGTTGAAGGTGAACCCGCCGGTGTCGGTCATCATGCCGCAGTAAATAGGTGTGGCAAAGTGCTTCGACAGTTGCTCGAAGCCGCCCAGCTGCCAGACGATACGGAACACCAGCTCGGACGTTGACGACATATCGGGGTGTGAGATGGTGAGTATGGCGGGAACGTCGGGACCCAGGTGGTGGTCAATGAGCACTTTCTTTGCTGGGGAGCCGCAAAGCGCACTTTCCATGGCATCGACACGGCTTGGCGTGTTGTAGTCCAGGCAGAAGACGAGGTCGGCAATCTTGAACAGCAGATCGGCCTGTTCCTTGTGCTTGTCGTAGCGCACTATTTTCTCTGAGTTGGGCAGCCAGTGCAGGTAGTCGGGATACTGGTCGGGCACGATGATGGTCGGTTCCTTGCCACGGAGCCGCAGGTACTCTGTCCATCCTAATGACGAGCCTATGGCATCGCCGTCTGCATTGGTGTGGCACGTGATGATGATGTTCCGGGCTTCATCAATCAGTTCGTTCAGCAGCTTTGTCTGCTCTTCGGTAAGTAAGTTTTTCAGCATAACGGCTGCAAAGGTACAAAAAAAACGCCAATTGTTGCAGTTAATCCGAAAATATTTCCTATCTTTGCAGCTGCTAATACTAGTAACTAATATAATTTGTGAAATATGAGCATTCTACCAACAACAAGGTCTCTTGCCGCGACATTGCTGCTGTCGGTTGGCATGGCAGTGGCGGCAAATACTAAGACTACTGTTTCTCAAGTTACTAATACCGTCGATGTGAACGGCGACATAGATTATATCGTTACGGGGACTTCCCCCTTTGGCGATGGTGGAGTGGTCAATATTACTAACATCGACCATGCCGTACTTATTCTCAACAAGGTCAAGCCGTCGGCAGCCATCAGGTTGTTGAACGGTCATGTGAAGATTAGCGGAGAGACGGCCGTCAACGGCGTGAACTGCCAGGTCAAGATTTACAACCAGGGTGCCATCATCATGCCCTACGCTGCAGACATTCGTCCGCTGACCGTCTATTCGGAACAGAACTTCGGCGGCGAAGCGTGCAGTGACTTCGGCTTGGAGGACAGCGGCGGCTTCATGAACACGCTGACCGATGCAAAGCTGAACAATCGCATCCGCTCGTTTAAACTGAAGCGCGGCTACATGGTGACCTTCTCGCTGCGTCCCGGCGGCTATGGTTATAGTCGTTGTTTCATTGCTGCCGACAAGGATCTTGAGGTGGCCTCGCTGCCGACAATATTAGATCGGCGGATTTCTTCCTACCGCGTGTTCAAGTGGAACGATACCAGCAAGTCTGGCCTGGCTAATAATATGACTGCGTCTGATGTGCTGAAGGTCGGTTCGACATGGTGCTATACTTACAATACCGCTTGGAATATCAGTCCAGACATAGAGACCGTTTCTCACCATATCCATGAGTATTGGCCTGGCATCGGTGAATGTGGTAATGGCGGCGTGTCGCCGATGATGAAGTCAAACAACGAACCTGCCAATTCTGCCGATGAAAACCCTGCCACCGTCGCTGATGTCCTTGGTAACTGGGAGCGAATGATGGCGACAGGCAAGCGTCTGTGCTGTCCGTCATCGCATGACGGAGGCGAGAACTGGATGGCAGAATTCATGAAAGCCATTGACGAACGCGGGTGGCGCTGCGACATCATTGACTGTCACGGCTACTGGTATCAGAACCTGGACTGGTGGAAGCGGAAAGTGGGTACGTTCAAAACCTATGGCCGTCCCATCTGGATTACCGAGATGAACTACGGCGCCAGTTGGTCTGGTAATTGGTTTGGAGGCGATACAAGCGGCTCTTCATCAAATCAGCAGAAACTGTATAATGCCATGAAGCCGGTTATTGATTATTTGAACAGCGATGATCAGGTAGAACGTTACGCTTGGTGGAACAACGAGGCAGACTGCTCGAAGATACTGATTGGCGGTAACCTGACGACATTCGGAGCCTATTACGCCCAGATGAATACTGGTGTTGCGTACAACGGTAAGTACGACTATGTGCCGAAAACTCCACCAACTTCAGCACCCACCAAGTTGTCTGCCTACTATTATGAGGATGCAGGCAAGGCTGTGCTGAAATGGAAAGACACCAATGGTGAACTGAGCAGCAATATTGATGTTGAGCGTAGCGAGGACGGAGGCTCGTCATGGAGCAAGGTTGGCAGTGTCGTTGTAAATGATGTTTCCTCCACCTATTCTTATGAAGACGTGGGCGCTCCGGTTTCATGTCATTACCGGATTCATGTGACTGATATCAATTCCAAGGATCTTTATTCCGAAACTGTCAAAGTAGCCTCCAGCCAACAGGTGTATCTCTATAATGTCGGGGCGCGTATGTGGTTGACCAGCGGCAATGACTGGGGCACCCGTGCCACATTCACATCTCATGGCGGCCATGATGTTATCTTGTCAAAGACGGGTGAGGGTAAATATGCTATCGAGACGCAAATACAGCGTGATGATAACAACCATTTCCTGAAGAAGGTTGACAACACGGCCTATGTTGACCAGAATGCCTCCGACTGGAACGTCACGACGCTTCCGGCCACTGTGGGAGGAAAGAAAACATACCTGCTGCAGATGGACGGTGCCTATATGGCCTTCGATGGTAAAAACCAGACAGTTGTCATGGGAAATGAAACAGACGAGAATGCCCAGTGGCTGTTTCAGACCACTGATGACCGTCTTGAAATGCTTCAGCAGGCTACGCCTAAAAATCCCATAGACGCAACCTTCCTCCTGCCAGGTGCAAACTTCCATCAGTACGATCTGCGCAACGAGAACTGGCAGGGCAGTCCCGCTATCGGAGGCAGAAACATCAATTTGTGTGCTGAGAAGTATAACACCACATTCGATGTTTATCAAACTGTTACTGGCGCACCGGCAGGTAACTACAAGTTGCTGGCGCAGGGATTCTATCGTAATGGCAACTATGCCGATGCGGCAGCAAAGCACAACGATGGTTCGGAGAGCCTTCTTGCCGTGCTTTATGCCAATGATGAGTCACAGCCCTTGACTTCTATTTTCACTGAGGCAGGCCCTGTTCCAGCTACTCTCGAAGAGAATAATGGCAAGTATCCGAACACCATGACGGATGCGTCCAATGCCTTCACTGACAATAAATACCAAAACGAACTGACATTCTCACTTGCCGAGGGTGAAGTATTACGTATAGGTATCAGGAAGGCTGAGGCCGTGGGCAACGACTGGACCATCTTCGACAATTTCCGACTGATATATCTGGGTGACGAAACGACTACTACTGTCACGCCTCAGAGTGCCGAGGGACGTAGCTGGGCTACCTTCTACAGTAGTGTGGCCAACTACCAGATGCCTGACGGAGCAACGGCCTACACCGCTACAGTAGAGGATGATGAATTGGTTCTCCACAAACTTGGCAACGTCATTCCTAAAGATTGCGCTGTTATCATTGCCTGTGACAATAACGAGCAGTTGTGTTTTAGCAGTACTGAAAATGAAGTGGATGCCATGTATGCCGATAATGTGAATCAGAACGACTTGAGCGGTAGCGATACAGAGACCCGGTTAAAAGACTATTCAGGCTTTGTTTATGTGATGGGAGCTTCTGATGAAGGCTCCAACTTCGGCTTCCATCGTTATACAGGTTTCGAACTGCCAGCAGGTAAAGCGTTCCTCGTGATGCCGTCGTCAGTACGCAGTCTTGCTATCCGTTTTGAGGATGAATTGACAGGCATCCACAGCACAGAGGCAGGCAACAGTCATTCTGCAGACGTCTATAATCTCCAAGGCCATCGGGTGGCCAGACCCGGTCACGGTCTCTACGTGAAGGATGGAAATAAAGTGGTAATCAAGTAAATGAAGAGCCTTATGAAGAAGACATATACACAGCCCATTCTTTGGGTCATGGCTGCTGACATCGAAACCTATTTGCTTGAGGGTAGTCAGTCAGAAAATATCGTCATCGGCATTGATAACGACAATTCTATTGACGACAAGATAAACGTCTGGTAAGCCAGAGTTATCCCAATTAGAGAAATCCCTGCTGCTTGAGTGTGTCTAGCAGCACCGCCGACAGGGCTTCATTGTCACGGCGTGTATAGCGTATGTCCGTGAATATCTGCGCCAGAGTCTCTTTGTGGTTGATTTCCACAAAGTGACGGTTTTCCGGCAGTTGCTCCTTATAATTATAATAGGTGTCAATAGCCTGGGGCGTATAGTCCTGATAAGTCTCGCTGTGTATGAAACTCTCCAAGGGCAGTCGGTCGGAGAGGGGAGGCTCTTCGGCGGGCCAGCCTACGGTGAGTGTGGCCACAGGCATCACCAACAGAGGTAGCTGTAGGGTTTCGATGATTTGCTGCGGCTGGTAGATGGTTGTGCCGAGATAGCAATAGCCCAGTCCCTCTTCGTCCATGAGGTTGCACAGAGTCTGCGTGTAAAGCAGGGCATCAGTGGCTGCATTCATGAAACTGAGCAGGTTATCGTAGCCTGGCTCGGCCTTGCGGCAACGTGCCCACTGGCTGGTGCGGTTAAAGTCGGCACACACGGTCAGTACGACAGGGGCCTCGGTGACCATCGGCTGGTTGAAGTGGGCGGGTGCCAGCTGTCGTTTCATCTCGTCGGAACGGGTGACGACGACGGAGTACAGTTGCAGGTTGCCCATGGTCTGGGTACGGGCGGCCTCGCTCATAAGGCGGTTCAGTAACTGGTCGCTGACTTCACGGTCAGCGTACTTACGGATGGTACGGCGGTTCTGTAGGTTTTTCATTTTTTCTCCTTTTTGCTGCAAAAGTACGAAAAAAAATCCGTATCTTTGCCGAAAATTAAGGATTATTGTAGTATGAAGAACGTTTTGATGACCCTGAGTGCGTTGCTGGCCCAGCAGGCACAGGCCGCTGATGACGGCCAACAGCTGCAGCAGGCAACCCCCGACCGGCCTAACATTATCTTTATCCTGGCCGATGACATGGGCTATGGTGACTTGGCCTGCTACGGCAACCAGTACATACAGACGCCGAACATCGACCGGCTGGCACGTACCGGCACCAGTTTCACACAAGCCTACGCTGGCAGTGGCATCAGTTCGCCGTCGCGCTGTTCGCTGATGACGGGCAAGAACTCTGGCAACACCCGCATCCGCGACAACCAGTGCTACGCCGGCGGACTGACGGGTCTGAAAATCAATCCCAAGGGCGACACAACTATTGTCCGTCGGGCAAATCTTCTGCCCGAAGATGTCACCTTGGGAACGGTGCTTTCAAAGGCTGGCTATCGCACCTGCCTGGTGAACAAGTGGCATTTGGACGGCTATGACCCGCAGGCGGCACCCAACCATCGCGGTTTCGACGAGTTCTACGGCTGGACTATTGCCACCGTTCACAGCAATTCACCATATTATTATCCATATTACCGTTTCCACGGCGACAGTCTGATAACTATCAGTGAAAATGAGCACGATGCCCATGTGCGTCATAATACAGAGATTTCTACAGACGATGCTATACAGTTCATCCATCGCAACAAGGAACGCCCATTCTTTTTGTTCCTCGGTTATGATGCACCTCATGAACCATATAACATTGATGATACATCATGGTATGATGAGCATGGCGACTGGTCGATGAATACGAAACGCTATGCGGCACTTGTGACCCATATGGATTATCATATCGGACGTTTGTTAGGCACACTTGACGCTTTGGGACTGCGTGAGAACACGTTGGTCATTTTTGCCTCTGACAATGGTGCGGCAGTGATGGCACCGCTAAAGGAGCTGAACTGTGGCGCAGGACTAAAGGGACGAAAGGGACAGCTCTATGAGGGGGGCATCCGTGTGCCTCTCATTGTTAACCAGCCTGGTCGTGTGCCTGCCCGACAGATATCAAATCTTGTCTATTTCCCAGACTTTATGCCGACGTTGGCGCGGGTGGCGGGCCATTCGGAGAATGTTCCTGACGATACTAATGGCGTGGACATATCACCCCTTCTCTTCGGTGGTGACATCGATACCGACAGCCGTCCGCTATACTGGGAGTTCCCCGGCAAGCAGCGGGCTATACGGCACGGTGAGTGGAAGTGTGTCACGGTGAAGAAAGGCGCACCGTTAGAACTGTATCGTATCAAAGACGATCCTTACGAACAGCACAACGTGGCTGCCGACTATCCCGATGTGGTGCAGCGGTTGGACCACCTGATGCGGCAGATGCGCACGCCCAGCGAGAACTATCCTATAGATGATGAACAATGAGCCGTTACCGGCCTTTGGCCGTCCTATGTATGTCATGTTGAAGCCTGTTGGCGACCGGTGCAACTTGTCGTGCCGCTACTGTTACTATACAGGCAAGGGCAGCGGCAGTGTAATGAGTGACACACTCCTGGAGGAGTTCACACGACAGTACATAGAGGCTCAGACCACCCCGGAGGTGCTTTTCACATGGCATGGCGGGGAACCTCTGCTGCGGCCGTTGTCGTTCTACCGGAAGGCTTTGGAACTGCAGCGGAAGTACGCCTGTGGACATCATATTGATAACTGCCTGCAGACCAACGGCACACTCCTGTCTGACGAGTGGTGTGAGTTCCTGCGTGACAACCGTTTCTTGGTGGGCATCTCCATCGACGGGCCGCAGCCGCTGCACGATGCCTACCGTCGCAGTTGTCATGGTGGCACCTCATGGCACGATGTTATGCGCGGCATCAGACTGTTGGAACAGCACGGGGTAGAGTGGAATGCTATGGCTACTGTTAATGCCGTCAACGTCCGTCACCCGCAGGCGTTCTATCGTTTCTTCCGTGACATCGGATGCCGTTTCCTCCAGTTCACGCCTGTTGTGGAACGTGAGGCCGACGGTATGGTAGCCGACTATTCCGTCACGTCGTGTCAGTGGGGTGACTTCCTCTGCGGTGTTTACGACGAGTGGGTCCGGCAGAATGTGGGGCGGCTGTTCGTCCAACTATTTGATGCCACGTTGGCCAACTGGGTCGGCGAACCGCCAGGGGTCTGCTCCATGTCTCCTACCTGTGGGCAGGCGGCTGTGATGGAGGCTGACGGTACGGTCTATGCCTGTGACCATTTCGTCCATCCCGGTTACCGCTTGGGAAACCTCCGCAGTCAGACTTTGACAGAGATGCTCTATGGTGAGCGTCAGCACCTGTTCGGCCTTGCCAAGGCGACGGCCTTGCCCCGGGAGTGTCAGGAGTGCCGTTGGCTGCAAGCCTGTCACGGCGAGTGCCCCCGCAACCGCTTCGTTACCGACCGTTACGGAAATCCCGGCATGAACTACCTCTGCTCAGGCTACCGTCAGTTCTTCGGTCATGTCGCCGCCGACATGGAATTCATGTCTGACGAATTGCGAGCCGGTCGTGCTCCCGCCAACATTATGGCCTGCAAAGCATAAAAAAGGCCAAAACATTTGGCGGTCTCGCTTTTTTTGCCGAAATTTGCAGCATAAATTGACAAAACATGATACAGGAACAGTCAACAAACAGCGTGTCGGGAACACTGGCACAGGTGGCGAAGGCACTGGCACGCATCAGTCAGAAGTCAGAGAAGCCGATGACCGAGGACGCTGTCAGTGGTATTCTCAATAAATGTATGCAGGCACTGGATGCTGAGGAGGCGTCTTGCCTGATCAGCCTCGCGGCAAAGTCTCTCGAACTTGCCCAGGCCAATCACCATCCAGAGGTGACCGAGGTCAGGCCGCAGGTCTTGGAGTGCGACGTGGTGCGCTTCCAGAACAACAAGGAGAAATGGGTAGCCCTCGTGGGGCTGCTTGATGGTTATCCATACGAAATCTTCACCGGCCTGCAGGATGATGATGAGGGCATTGTACTGCCCAAGACCGTGACCCACGGTAAAATCCTTAAGCAGGTCAATCCTGACGGTACGAAGCGCTACGACTTCCAGTTTGAGAACAAGCGTGGTTACAAGACAACTGTCGAGGGACTCAGTGAGAAGTTCAATCCCGAATACTGGAACTACGCCAAGCTCATATCCGGTGTCCTGCGTTACCGTATGCCCATTGACCATGTTATCAAGCTGGTGGCCTCGCTGCAGTTGCAGAGTGAGAATATCAACACTTGGAAGGTTGGCGTGGAGCGTGCCTTGAAAAAGTATGTGTCTGGTGGTGACGTAAACGAAACAGACGATGAACTGTCTGACGTACATCCGACTGGAGAAAGTGAGGCTTAGGGCCTTCCACGGCGTACTGCCGCAGGAGCGTAGGGTAGGGGGTGACTTTGAAGTCACCCTTCGTATAGGCTACCCCTGGCAGCAGGCAATGGAGACCGATGCCGTCGGCGACACCCTCGACTATGCTGCCGCCTACCGGCTCGTTGTACGTGAGATGGCTCAGCCGTCTCAACTCCTTGAGCACGTTGCCGGCCGGATCGTAAAAGCTCTCTTGCACGACTTCCCCCTGATCACTTCCATTGACCTTTGGCTGAAGAAAGTCTGTCCGCCGATGGGAGCCGACTGTGAGGGTGCCGGGGTGGAGTTACATTTAATAAATGATAAAACTGAGCCGCCTTTATAGTTTTTTTAACGGAAAAACCGTACCTTTGCACTGATGATTTACAGAAGACTGACCACTATCCTCGTGATACTGCTGAGCCTCGTCCTGTCTGTGGACGCTGCGCAGAAGAATTTTACGCTGTGTATTGATGCGGGGCATGGGGGCCATGATGCAGGCGCCGTCGGGAAAATCTCCAAGGAAAAGGCGTTGGCTCTCCGCTATGCGCTGGCTTTTGGACAGATGATTGAGCGCAACTGTCCTGATGTGCGTGTTGTCTATACCCGTAAGACCGACCGCTTCCTCGAACTGTGGCAGCGGGCTGAGATAGCCAACAAGGCGAAGGCCGACCTCTTCGTCTCTGTCCATATCAATTCGCTGCCCAAAGGCCATATTGCCCGTGGCTATCAGACCTACGCCTTGGGCCGGAGCCGTCGTGACGGCAACAAACAGGGCTATATAGAGAACTTGGAGGTGGCCAAGCGTGAGAACTCCGTCATCCTCTACGAGAAGGACTACAAGCAGCACTACGAGGGCTTCGACCCCAACTCGCCGGAAAGCAACATCCTCTTTGAGCTGATACAGGACAAAAACATGGAGAACAGTATCCAGCTGGCGAAGTTCATGCAGAAAAACATCTGCTCGGCAACGGGACGTCAGGACAAAGGTGTTCATCAGGACAACCTCTGCGTGCTTCGCAAGGCATCAATGCCTGCCTGCCTCCTGGAACTGGGATTCATCTCGACGCCCGACGAGGAGCAGTATCTTAATAGCGACCGGGCCGTCCAGCAGTATTCACGTGGCTTCTACAATGCCTTCGTGGCTTATAAAAATAAAGTGGCTCCAGGCATTAAGGTGCCCTACAAACCCATTGCCGAACAGCCAGAAGAGCGTGTTAAGCCTGAGAAGCCTGCTGACCAGACTGATCAGCAGAAACCCGACTCGGCCGAAAAGCGCCCAGCGCCAGCAGACACGAGTGCAAAGCCTGAGGCTGCCGAGCCTGCAGTTGACAGCGCGCCAGTCTTCAAGGTCCAGATACTGACCAGCGGTAATGTCCTGAAACCTGGCAATCGCTTGTTGAAAGGTCGTACAGACGTATCGTACTATCGCGAGGGTGGCATCTATAAATATACGGTCGGCGCCTCGACCAACTATCAGGAGATTTATCAACTTCGAAAAGAGGTGCTGCCAAAGTTCCCCGAAGCTTTCATCATTGCATTCAGGGGAGACAAGAAGATGAACGTCAACGACGCCATCCAGGAGTATAAGAAGAATAAACGAAAGAAGTAAATAGATTATTGCGGTATGAAGTTCTTGACGAAAGAAGTGCAGATAGCCTTGGTGGCTATTGTGGGCGTTGTCGTCCTGTTTTTCGGTATGCAGTTCCTCAAGGGGCTTAGTGTCTTCTCGGGAGGCAAAACGTATGTCGTGAAATTCAATGACGTCACCGGCTTGTCAGCCTCAAGTCCTGTCTATGTGAACGGTGTTAAGGTGGGAACGGTCGAGTCATTGGACTATGACTATGCCCGTCCTGACAATATTCTGGCCATTGTAGCACTGGACGAAGAACTGAACCTGCCGCAAGGCACAACGGCTGAGATTGCCAGCGACCTGTTGGGGAATGTTCGCCTTGAGTTGAAGTTGGGTGCCGTTGGCGGATCGTTGATTGCTGTCGGTGACACTATCAGCGGACAGATGCAGTCGGGACTGATGGGGAAGGCTGCTGACATGGTGCCGCAGATTGAGCAGATGCTGCCTAAACTTGACTCTATCCTGGCAAGCGTCAACGCCCTGCTTTCTGACCCGGCCATCGCCAGTTCACTTCATAACGTAGAGGATATTACCGCTGGCTTGACTACTACAGCTAAGGAACTGAACCTGCTCACCGCCAGCATGAACCATCAGCTGCCAGGTCTTATTAGCAAGGCTGACGGCGTGATGGCCAACACCGATACACTGACCCGTAACCTCAGCTCACTCGACGTGGCTGCCACGATGGCGAAAGTAGATCAGACCGTGCGCAATGTTGAGCAGTTGACGGCCAAGCTGAACAGCAATGAAGGTACGCTCGGACTGCTGATGCGTGACCCCGGATTATATCAGAATTTGAACGCAACGATGATGCATGCCGACTCGTTGATGATCGACCTCAAGGGGCATCCAAAACGCTATGTTCACTTCTCCATTTTTGGCAAAAAAGATAAGTAATTTTATTTTTGTCTAAATAAAAAATGAGCTGGAAAGCCGATTAGACGTTTTGTAATCTCCTGAAAGAGAAAAGGTTCGATTTTTGCAAGAGCACTAAATCAGCAAAAAGCGTGAAACATCCTAATTGCCGTATATCAAGCTACTTACGTGGGAAACTTTTTGGTGATTAAAAATGTGTCATTTGCATATTTCAAAAAAAAAGGCGAACTTTGCACTCGAATTGTTAAACCAATCAGTCACCTGTCTGACTTGCAGTAGAATTAATTAACTAAAAACGCCAAATGCAAAACAGTCATAAGGCGCTTTGGGACAACTGCCTCCATCTGATACGGCAGAACGTCACTGAGCAGCAATACAAAACCTGGTTCGAGCCAATTGTCTTCGAGTCTTTCTCTGAGGACAGTTCGACCTTGCTTTTGCAGGTTCCCAGTGCCTATTTCTGTGAGTATCTGGAGCAGAACTACATCAAACTGATGTTCTGGGCTTTGACCAACAGCTTCAAGGCTAACGTCTGCCTGAACTACCGCATAGTCACTGACAAGGCCCATAAGCTGGTTCAGGATATTGAGGCCGATAAGCCCGCCGACATTGATGTGCCGGTTGTCAGCAATCGTGCCAACCAGTCGCCGACGGTGCTCGACGCTGCGCCGCACGACCTTAATCCACAGTTGGATGTCCACAAGACTTTCCAGACGTTCATAGAAGGTGATTCCAACAAACTGCCGCGTACCGTCGGACTTAACATTGCCGAGCATCCTGGCAAGACCACTTTCAATCCCTTCTTTATCTTCGGCCCTTCAGGTTGTGGTAAGACGCACCTCATCAATGCTATTGGCGTACGGTGCAAGGAGATGTACCCTCAGAAGCGTGTGCTTTATGTGTCGGCCCGCCTGTTCCAGGTGCAGTTCACCGATGCCAGCCGACGCAACACCGTCAACGACTTCATCCACTTCTACCAGACCATTGATGTACTGATTATCGATGACGTGCAGGAGTGGGCAACGGCAGAGAGGACAGTAGCTACCTTCTTCCATATCTTCGACCATCTGTTCCGTCTTGGCAAGCAGATTATCCTTGCCTCCGACCGTCCACCAGTCGATCTTGACTGGCTGAAGGACCGCATGCTGACGCGTTTCTCCTGTGGGCTCATTGCTGAGATGGAGAAGCCTAATGTACAGCTCTGTATTGACATCCTCCATGCCAAGTGCCGCCGTGATGGTCTGAAGATTCCTGCTGATGTCATTCAGTTCATCGCCGAGACTGCCAACGGTTCTGTACGCGATCTTGAGGGCGTGGTCAACTCGCTCATGGCCTATAGCATCGTCTATAACAGTGGTGTTGACATGCGGCTGGCTGAACGAGTCATCAAGCGTGCTGTCAAGGTTGACAACCATCCGTTGACTGTCGATGACATTCTCGAAAAGGTGTGCGGTCATTACAATGTTTCCCAGCAGCATGTGTTCAGCAAGAGCCGCAAGCGCGACTATGTGCTTGTCCGTCAGGTCTCGATGTATCTGGCTCAGAAGTACACGAAGATGCCCGCCTCGCGCATTGGCCAGCTTATCGGCGGACGCGACCACTCGACGGTGCTCCATAGCTGTTCTGCCGTTGAGGAGCGGTTGAAGGTTGACAAGGCTTTCCAGGCGGAGTTGAGCAGCATTGAGAATTCCTTCAAACTGAAAAAATAGTTTGAGGTCTGCCGGGTCTTAATGAGGTTGTCGAATCATTTTTTTTGTTTCTGATATCACTTATCACTTTCTGATGCTTTGTTTCTGTATTTCAGATGATTAGATGGTGATAACCTGCCTTTATGCTTATCACTACTTGTCACTTTTTTACCTGGCGGGTAGCGGGTCTGAAGGTGGCGGGTAGCGGGTCTGAAGGTGGCGGGTAGCGGGTCTGAAGGTGGCGGGTTGAGGGCCTGAAGGTGGCGGGTAGCAGCTGAATTCTCGAGAGAATTCGGAAGAAAGGATGCGGGTTAGGAATGAAAAGTGATAAGTTGTGATAAGCTAAGGAGGCGTTATCACTTGATATATACTTGGTTTTCAGCGAGAAAAGTGAAAATAGTGACAAGTGATAACGAAAATACTAAGAAAAGTTTTGCAGTGTTCTGATTTTTTTGTATCTTTGCAGTCACAATTACCTAAAACAAGTGACAAGATGAAGATAACGATACTGAAACTGAAGGGAAAGAAAGAGACGGTGACCCGCATGGAACTCGTGCAGGTGCTGAAGGCCATTGCTCAGGGTGAATACCTCGGCGAGGTTCACAGTCTGAGGGAACTGTACCCGCTGATCCATCCGACGAAGACGGAGGATGGACAGCTGAAGAGCAGTTATAATTTCAAGCTGACGCTGCCGCGACTCTGCTTTGCAACGGAGATGCAGCAGATGAAGGGTGAGCGACGCCAGCTGGCCTATAACGGACTGCTGGTGTTGGAGGCCAACAACCTGGCCGACTATGACGAGGCCATCCAGATACGCGACGCAGCCATCCGACTGCCGCAGACGATGCTCGCATTCCTCGGTGCCAGCGGCCGGAGCGTGAAGATTGTGTGTCGCGGTGAACTGTTCTCGGACAACGGTCAGCAGCAGGCATTGCCGACGGACGAAGAGGACGTCCGCCGCTTCCACCTTAATCTGTATAAGACGGCACGGAAGGCCTACAACGCCCAGCTCGACATCACGCTCGACGCCTTGGAGCCCCGGTTGGACAGGACGGTGTATATGAGCGCCGACCCCGACCTCAGATACCGTCCACAGGCCGTCCCGTTCTATGTCGATATCGCCGAGGAGGAGCCACAGCGGAAGCCGTCGATAGCTGAGAGCGACTTCGAACTGCAGGATGCGCTGATGCCGGGCAAAACGGTGAAGCGCACCTACGCGCTGAACTATCAGTTCATCGTCACCAACGTCTTAGGCAAGTGGTTCGAACTGCCCGACGAGGAGCGTGTCTCGGAGTTGCTGATGCAGGTTGCTGCGTGCTGTCTGGAGGAGGGTATTCCGCAGGAGAACGCGTTGAAGCTCACACTGTTACACCCCGTGCTGAACGATGACCCGCTGCTGGTGGAGAAGACGTTCGAGAGCGTCTATGCCGTCCAGCAGATGGAGGACTATATGAAGCGCCGCAAGCTGAAGCCGCTCAGGAGCATACCTGAGGACACGCTGATGATGATGAAGACCGACATCTTCCTCCATACCCACTATGAGATGCGCAAGAACGTGATGACGGGCGTAGCCCAGTACCGCGAGAAGAACGGCGAGATGGACGACTTCCAGGACTTGGACGACGAGGCCCGCAATGAGATGACCATCCGGGCCAAGGAATTGGGCCTGAAGTCGTGGGACAAGGACATCGCCCGCTTCATCGACTCACCGCGCATCGAGAAGTTCGACCCCGTGAACACGTGGCTCGACCAGTTGCCGCAGTGGGACGGCCGTGACAGGGTGGGGGAGCTGGCCGCCCGCGTGCCCACCAACCAGCCCCGCTGGGAACACTATCTGCACACGTGGCTCTTGGGTATGGTGGCCCACTGGCAGGGCCGCAAGTCGCTGACGGGCAATGCCCTCGTCCCGCTGCTGATAGGCCGTCAGGGCTGCGGCAAGTCGTCGTTCTGCCGCATCCTGCTGCCCCGCGAACTGCGCGACTACTACAACGACCGCATCTCGTTCAAGAACGAGACCGACCTGAACCTCGGCCTCACGTCGTTTGCGCTCATCAACATCGACGAGTTCGACAAGACCACACAGCGCCAGCAGGTGCTGCTGAAATATCTGCTATCGACGGCCGACGTGAAGTTCCGCCCGCCCTACGGCAAGGCCTACAAGCAGTACCGCCGCTACGCCTCGTTTATCGGCACCACCAATCAGCCAAAGCCCCTCAGCGACCCCACAGGAAGCCGCCGCTTCGTCTGCGTGGAGGTGACCGACCTCATCGACTTCAGCGACACGCTGAACCACCGCCAGCTCTACGCCCAGCTGAAGCAGGAGATTGCCGACGGCCGCAAATACTGGCTCGACGACCAGGACATCGAGCAGCTCATCAGCGAGAACGAGCGCTTCCAGCGCATCGACTCGCTGGCCGAAATGCTCAGGGAAAGGCTGCGCCGTCCTGAAGCCGGCGAGCAGGGCTGCTGGTGGAGCACCACCGAAATCCTGACGCTGCTACAGCAGGCCTACGGCAAGTCCGCACTCAGCAGCGTCACGCCCAAGAAAATCGGCGACCTGCTGGGCAGCCGCCAGTTCAATGTGGAGAGCAAGCACACCAACAGCGGCACGAAATACCAGTTGGTGGAGCGGTAACCATAGTGGTCGCCGCGTGTTGACACCTGCTCGTAACGGCTTTTATGTAACAAAAGGCAAAACGGTTGTAATAAAATAAGTTATTCAATGCATAGTTACATCACAAAATGATTGATAATATGAAACGACTTGTACACTATTTGCAATTTACTCATTTACGATTTACTATTAATCGTAGGGTGAATATGCTATTTTGCGTAGCCATATTCTTCATTCTTCAATCTTCATTCTTCATTGCGTCTATTCAGGCCCAAGACCGCGGCTTCGTCCATCCGGGCGGCCTACACACCCAAGCCGACTTCGATCGTGTGAAGGCGCAGATAGCTGCTGGTAATCAAAAAGTCAAACAGGCATACTCCAAACTGACCAGTTCTGCTTATGCACAGGCCTCGGTTACCACTTCGCCCTCAGAAACCATTGTACGTGGCGGTGGTTCAGGGGAGAACTATATCAATGCAGCCCGTGGGGCTACAAGCGCCTATCAGAACGCCCTGCGCTGGAAGATTGCAGGGACGAAAGCCAATGCCAATGCCGCCGTGCGTATCCTGATGGCATGGGCCAACACCACGAAAAACGTCACTGGCAACAGCGATGCCTGTCTTGCTGTGGGACTCTATGGCTATCAGTTTGCACAAGCGGCAGAACTGATGCGTGACTACGAAGGCTGGAGCCGAGAAGACTTTGTCAAGTTCCAGCAATGGATGCTGGAGGTGTGGTATCCCAAAGCCATCGGTTTCCTGCGGTCACGCAACGGTACGTGGGAGAACTCTGGGAAGTGGTGGAAAGCTCCGGGGCACTATTGGAGCAACTGGGGACTCTGTAACATCATGTGCGTAATAAGTATAGGTATCCTCTGCGACGATGTAACCATCTATAATCAGGGTATGTCTTTCTTCAAATATGATCAGGTGGGCAATTATACCGACCCGCCTACACTGCATGAGGTGACGGGACATGGTGATGCCGACGGAGGACAATGCATCCACAATGACGGACTGACGGACTTCCTCGGTAATCTCGTTGTAACGGATGTTGAGAGCGTATTGGAGACAGGAGCCTACGGTAAGTTGGGACAGATGAACGAGAGCGGGCGCGATACAGGTCACTCGTCACTGGCGCTTGGCCTGGCGGTTGATATCGCCAAAGTGGGCTGGAACCAGGGCGACGACCTCTTTGCGTATATGGACCATCGTTTGGCATCGGGTATAGAGTATGTGGCCGCACAGACGCAGAGCGTGGAAGGGCTGCCCTGGACGAATTATATGTATGGTACTAACGGATACTATTACACCGACGGTCGTGCATGGCTGATGACCGAGCCTGCCCTTGGCGCACAGATGCGCCCCTATTGGGGTACGGTCATCGGCATCTACGAGGGCGTGAAAGGTGTGAAGATGCCTTTTTCTGAAGTTGCATATACCCAAATGGGCATTGATGAAGGCGGCAAGGGGTCCACCAGTGGCGGCTACGACCACTTGGGCTACTCTGTGCTGATGAACACACGCGACGAGCAGTTGTGTCCTGCCGAGAAGGTGCCTACAGAACTCTCACCAAAAATGGAATATAGTGCTACACTCTCTGCGAGCCTCATCCCCAGCCTTGCACAGGAGAAGAAACGCGGACTGGTCAAGGGGGTAACTATTCTGCACAATGAACTGGGCGGTCTGGTGAACACCTATTCCACTACCAATAGCAAGCTCCTGCCACAAGGCAAGACCCTACGGCTGATGCCACAGCTACCGGCTGGTGAGGAGGACACAGGCCAATGGCAATGGAACACGGGCGAGACGACTCGCGACATTACCGTCACGACCGACTGGAGTTACGTCTATCGCGTCACTTACACCAACACTCGCGGCATCCAAAGCGACCTCGCCTTCTTCATAGCTACAACAGACGAGGGTAGCCATACAGGAATCAGAAACTTCGACTCCGACCCGTCTTATGATGGAGGGGAGAGGCTTGGCGCAGTATTCGATCTTAACGGTAGGAAGTATATATATCCCCATAAAGGGCTATATATCCAGAACAGGAAAAAGGTTTCGAAAAGATAGATGATCATAATATGATAATGACGAATAATATGAAGAAGATTCTGACTTTAGCGACGGTATTCATGGTAGTGAGTCTTGCATTGGCGTGGCAGTGAGTGACCTGGATGACGTGCGGCGCGTGATGGGAAAGCCTGACTATCTGTAACGTTCTGAATAGAGGACCCAAGTAGGGTGAATGGAGGCTCCAAACCAACTGTTTGAAGCCTCCATTCTATATGATTTCTCGACCTTTCGGATTCACACTTACAAGTGGGCAGTGATGCCGGCGATGAGCCATAGACCAGGCTGTTCCACTAACCCGTAGTCGCGGTAACGGGTGTTCAGCAGGTTGTTGGCTTTCAGGTACAGCTCGTAGGCAGGCCGTCGCCACGACAGGCGGGCGTCGATAACCGCGAATGGCTTATAATCGCAGACGTTGCCGTCGAAGTCGGTGTACTGTCCCTCCCGGTCCTGCCAGCGCATGTTGGTATCGAGTGTCAGCTGGCTGAGCAAGGGTACGTGGATGCCTGCCACCAGTTTGTGGCGCAAGTACTCCAAGGCGTACTGTGACACGAGTCCGGGCTCCAGGTCCTTTTCTTGCGAAATGTAGCTGTAGCTGAGATTGACGGTTGATGATTGGAGACTGATGGTTGCCGAGGCTTCTAAGCCGAGGCTGTTCAGCCGGGTGTGGTTGACGCTTTGCCATACGGCGTTGTCGGCTTGGCGGGTGTCCATCACCCAGTCAATCATGTTTCTCCCTTTGTGCTTCCACAAAGCAAGGTGATAAGTGACCAATTGTGAGTGATAAGAGGCACCGGCTTCGATGGCACTCATCTCCTCGGGCTTCAGGTGTGGGTCGGCCTTGTAGCCTTGCAGGCGGTAGTACATCTCGGTGAACGAGGGCATGCGCAACGACGTGTTGTAGCTGGCATGCAGCTTCCAACGGCTGCCGAGTCGCAGGCTGGCGTCGATGCCGGGATAGACGGTGGGGTTCATGTCGGCCCAGGTGTTCTTGACGACGACGAAGCCTGCCGAGACGGTGAGGTTCTGAAGCAGCAGGTTGTGCTCGGCAAAGGCGCTGATGTTGGTGCGGTTCAGTCCGAGTGTGTAGTCGCGGTCAGTGCCGTGGATAGAGTGGGGGCGTGTGAGCGGTTCGCCGAGGTTGGTGCTGACGAGGTTCTCGTTGCGCAGTTCGGCGCCGAAGGCCGTGCGTCCCAAAGCCCAGTCGAAATGGCTGTTCAACTGCAGGCCGCATACGTCAGTGCGGTTGTAGTTGTAGGGGATCAGGCTGGGGTTGTTGCGGTAGGCTTCGTAGCGGTCCTGATGCTGATTCCAGTAGAGAGAGGGGTGCAGGGAAACTGCACCGCACGCTAACGTGGACTGGAGGGCGGCGGTGAGCTTGGTGGTGTGCTCGTACTGGTCGTCGGCCTGCCATTTGGGCGAAGCGTAGGAGGTGGAGGAGCCCCAGCCTTTATCGGCTATGCCGACATGCCAGTTGACGTTGATGCCGTCGGTGGCATAGCCGCCTTGGTAGAAGGCTTTTGAGCCGCTGTATCCGCTGTTGAGCGTGCCTGCCTTGCAGCGGCTGTAGCCGTCGCTGCGGGCGTAGGAGGCAGAGAGAGACCCACCCCATCCCATTCCCGCTGATGCGCCTACCCGTTGCCTTTCGCTATAGGGAGGGAGTGATATCCTTGCTGCGGCATTGGCGTAGCCGTGGGAACCGCCCTCGGCGCGCAGGAGTAATTGCTCATCTCCCAAGGGGGAGGCGGGGGCTTTAGTCACAATATTGATGGCTCCGACGAGCGACGATGTACCATAGATGCGGGCGGCGGGACCTTCGAGTACCTCGACGCGCTGGATGTCGCTGAGGTCGCAGGGCAGATCAAGGGTGTTGTGTCCGGTCTGCGGGTCGCAGATGTTGATGCCGTTAAGCAGGATGATGATTTGCTCCTGAGTGCCGCCTCGGATGGAGATGTCGGTCTGCGCTCCAATGGGACTGCGCTGGCGGACATCGACGCCTACGGCCAGTTTCAGCAAATCGTTAATACTTTGTACTGGCGCCTTCTGAATGTCGGCACGCTCCAGTACAGTGACCATTCTCGCAGCCTGACTCTTGGTCAGGGGCGCTCGGCTTCCGGTGACACTCACCTCGTCGAGCGTCAGCTCGCGGGCCGTCTTCGTGGCCACTGAGTCGGCGGTGACGGGGTCGGTGCTGACGCTCTCGGCTGACGCGTATGTGAGCGTCGAAACGGAGAGCACGGAGCAGACCACCTCGCGGCCTAAGCAGCTGAAGAGCGACCAGCCCTTGTTCCCAAACTGGTGGAACACGAGCACACGGCGCTTGTTGAACTGTGGTTTGTACATGTTAATTTGTTTTGATAGATAGATAAAACGGCCGCAAAGGTACACATTTTTCGTAGATATTGCAAAAAGGATTAAACTTTTTGAGTTGTTTTACGTCAAATAGCCAAACATTCGCAAAAAATGAAGCGTATTTTTTCCCTTTTTGGAGTCTTGCTTCTGGCTTTAGGCGATTTACAGGCAGGCTCTCTTGAAGATATCCGGCTCGCTTTAGAGCGGTCTTCTGTCTCGCAGGTTCAAGAGAAGGTATATTTGCATACTGACAATCAATGTTACTTCGTAGGTGACACGCTGTGGTACAAGGCCTACGTCGTCCGTGCTGATAACCTACAGCCCACTGATATGAGTCGTATCTTGTATGTTGAGTTGTTGTCGCCCGACGGTCTGTTGGTGGAGCGTCAGCAGATTATTGTCTCATCCGACGGCTACACCTGTGGGCAGTTTGAGCTGAAAGACTCTCTCTACTCCGGTTATTACGAGCTGAGGGCCTATACGCGATGGATGCTGAACTTCAACGTGTCACAGCATAAATATACCATTCAGGACTCATGGAAGTTCTTCAACCGTCAGATGTGCAACGACTATTTCCGTGTGTGGGATGGTCTCTATTCTCGTGTACTGCCAGTCTATAGCAAGCCTGATGAGCCGGGCGACTATGATGCCCGCCGTATATATCAGCGTCCGAAGACCCGCCTGCAGAAACCCAAGAAAGATGAACTGACCGTCACGTTCTATCCTGAGGGCGGTCACCTGGTAGAGGGTATAGAGAGCCGGGTGGCTTTTGATGTGATAGACCAGAATTTGGAATCCGTCGATATCAAGGGTACCCTCATGCAGGGCGACCAGCAGATGGCAGAAATTACGACGACTCATAACGGACGTGGCGTGTTCCTTGTTACACCTGGTCAGAAGCGTCTGAAGGCCCAATTTACGTGGCGTGGCAAACAGTACATGTTCAATCTGCCTAAGGCCGAGCAGAGTGGGGTGGTGCTGACGCTCAACACCGAAGGACGTGCCATTCTTCAGAGCCGTGGACTGCGTAAAGACTGTCAATACGGAGTTTCCGTACTCTGTCGCGGGGCATTGAAGCATTTTGCCGAGATCGGTACGTTGGCTGACGGCTCTGCTGTCAGCGTGGATCTGCCCTTGGAGAAATTGCCTGCCGGTGTGAACGACCTGACGGTGTTTGACAGTGACGGCCGCATCCTGGCCGACCGTTTGTTTTTTGTGAAACCCGTGTCTGCCGAGTCTTCCGTCATCACCAGCGACATTGCCCCGACGCGCACCTACCAGCCCTATGAGCAGGTGAATGTCGGTGTGCAACTGCCTGCGCCGAACACCACCTTCTCGCTGTCCATACGTGATACCGGGACAGACGAGCCTACCTATAACGATGGCAACCTGATGACCGACCTGCTGCTTTCGAGCGAACTTCGCGGTTTCATTGCCAAGCCCGCCTATTATTTTGAGAACGACAATACGGAGCACCGCCAGGCCCTCGACCTGCTGATGATGGTACAGGGATGGCGCAAGTACAAGTGGCAGGAACTGGCAGACACGGCCCGCCAGATGCGTTACGAGCCCGAGCAGACGATGTCCGTCAGCGGTGAGGTGTACAAGATGCTGAGTATTGAGGAAGTGTTGCCCGACGAGGTGCCTTCATGGCAGAACGGTGTCGGCTTGGTGGGCGTTAAGTTGGCGTCGAACACTGATGCCGAGGAAAACCCTTGGGCTGAAGAGACCACCGATGAGAACCCCATATTATCGACTGAGGACACTGGAGGGAACACCGTCTCAAATCAGGATGTTTCCTCCATCGAGTATGGCAACATTGAGAACGCCAATGACAACCTGGGCATCAATCATGGTGGCCTCAAGTATGAGGTACTAGTTGAGGCCGAGGTCTATATGGGTGATGAAATTGTAGGTGCCGTGCAAAAAACCGAGGGCGGGCGTTTCTTGTTCCAGATACCGCCTTTCTATGGGAAGACGTACTTGAACCTGAAGGCTTACAAGGAGAAGGACTCCATCAAGAAGTCTATGGCTTCGCGCAAGGATGCCACTGTTTATCGCGAGGATGCCTTTGCCGACTTCTATGTGAAGCGCGACATGCCGTTCCCTGTCTTTACCCATAAGTACAACTATTACGAGGACCACGCCCCGGAGTGGGAAGTAACCATCAACGTGGATGATCTCTCGGAATTTTCAATGGAGAACGATGTCTATCAGCTGGCTAATGTCAACGTGAAAGGACACCGCCGAGGCCGTCGTACCATTGACTGGAAGAAGCCTGCTTATGTACGCGATGCCTACGATTTGTATAACGACCTGACCGACTACGGCCTGTCGTTCGGCAAGTTCGACATGCGCCAGTTCCCCTTGCAGGTGGCCAAGTTCCTTTTTGGCAACATGGGGCGTACCGTACACTTCAACGTTGACGGACGACTGAATGGGCTGACATACTGGCGCAACTACGACGCGACGGGCACCATGGGGGCTGACATGGCTGAGGCGTGGCATCAGAACGAACAGAAACGCTCGGCTGCTGCTGTTTTCAACAGTCTGAAGTTAGGCCGTCTGCAGGACATCCGTGTATTTAGTGACTACGAGCCGCGTAATGAGGACTCTACGATGGTGGTCAGTGCTTTTCTGGCTGATGCTACGGTTGAGATGGTGCCTATCGCCGATGACGGTAAGCAGGTAGTCTATCGTGACCGTCATATCTACCTGCACGGTATGAACGAGGCTGCCGAGTTCTACCAGCCTGACTACAGTCAGGGACTGCCGTCGCAGTCCACTGACTACCGTCGAACGCTGTACTGGAATCCCAATGCACGCAGTGATGAGGAAGGCCGCTTCACCGCTACTTTCTATAATAACGGCAAGGAGACGCGTATCAAGATGAGTGCTGCCGGAGTTACTAAAGATGGGCAGCTGCTGTATTCGAAGTGAGAGCTGCGGCACCGCCGCAGCACAGCGGACAGGCGGTGCTGAGGCGGCTATTTAATGATGACTTTCTTGATTTTACCGTTCTGGCGGATGATGTTCAGGCCATGCTTTGGGGCGCTGAGTTGTCGGCCTTGGAGGTCGTAGACCTGCGCTGGCTGTTGCTGAGATGCAACACACGGGACAGCGTTGGTCAACTTGCCGGCAATGTAGTCAGGGAGGAAGTAGCCGAGATGAGGCGGCTGGTTGTAGGCCGTGTTCTGCCAGCAGATGCCCATGCGGTAGGTATGATCGTGCATAAGCGTGGGCACACGGTATTTCGTCGACGTAATGGTCGAGTAAATGTTCAGCGTGGCGTTGTCAGTAGTGCTCCACAGGATAAGCTCCTCGCGCCAGTCGCCGAAGAGGTCTGCCGACAGGCAGGGCGTCGCCTTCGTGCCATTGCACGATGCCGGACTGCCAATGTTGGCAATCTGCGTAGTGCCGACGCCTAATGCCGAACCGCTGTATTTCGAGATGGTTATACCGTCGAGCAGTTCGTCCTGCATGTCGCCGTCCCAGTAGATGCGGAAGTTCATCGACGCTTTGGTCGTACTGGCCTGATTGCCTGTACGTGCATTGAACGGGTTCTGGTTGCGCGAGTTGCTGTCGAAGCCGCCGTAAGCCGACCAGAACTCATAGCCGCGTGCTCCCAGGATGTCGGCGGCCAGGCCGCGACCGTTGTCCTGTCCGCTCTGTCCGCCTTTCCAGATAATCTCGCCCGTAGCGGCATCGTGGATGTCCCACGCGTAAGTTCCTTTCTCCTCGTGAACGTCGAAGAGTTCCAGACCGGGACGGTCGGGGTCGAGGTCAGCCAGGTGGATGGCATCGCCGTGTCCGAAGCCGACGGCATAGAGCATCTTGCCGTCATCATCGCAGGCCGCCGAGCCCCAGATAATCTCGTCCTTGCCGTCACCGTCAACATCGGCTACCGACATGTTGTGGTTGCCGTTGGCGTACATCGTGTAGCGGCCCAAGCCCGATGTGCATGTGGGCCCCTTGTAGGTAGTCGTCTTCCCGCTGGCATCCATCACCTTGTACTGCGTCTTCGTGTCGCTCATGTGCAGCCAGCGGTGCTTCAGCTGCGTGCCGTCGAAATCGACGGCCCAGATATAGGCGAACGTGTAGTAGCCACGGCAGAAGATGCCGCTGGGACGTGCGTCCGCTCCCTCAAGATAGGCAGTTGCGGCAAGATAGCGCTCGCCCCGGTTGCCGTAGTTGCCCTTGTCGCTCTTGCCCGACCGGTCGTCCCAGTTGAACGAGCCTTCGGCTTCACTCAGTTCGGCTTTGGCATTGCGGTTGGGCCAGTAGGCGATGGTGTGAATGGCCTCGCCCGTCTCACCTTTAAAGACGGTCAGATATTCATGTCCGCCGTTGATGCGGCCGTCGCTGGTCCTCCAGACCTTGGTGTTGGAGGCAGCCTTGATTTTGGCGTCAGTAGCCGCCTGGTTCACGTAGTTACCCTTGCCGTCGATGGAGCCCGGAGCCGTCTTGCACATCATTTCGGCACGACCGTCCTTGTCGTAGTCGTAGACCTGGAATTGTGTGTAGTGGGCACCGGCACGGATATTCTTTCCTAAGTCGATACGCCACAAGAATGTACCGTCCAGCTTATAGCAGTCGATATAGACGTTGCCGGTGATGCCGCTCTGGGAGTTGTCCTTCGCGTTCGAGGGGTCCCACTTCACGAACAGTTCGTACTGTCCGTCACCGTCGACATCACCTACCGAGCAGTCGTTGGGTGAATAGGTATAGTCACTGCCCCCTGCCGGCCGCTGCAGCTTGACGGGCAGGTAGTTCTTGGCCCAGGGTTTCACTTCGGCCGTCGTGTCGACGGGAATGCCATCGACCAAGGTTACTATCTGGTAGCTGCTGCCAGCGGTATTGTCCCTGTAGTAGGTTTCGTATCTGTTTTCAACAATCGTCTGACCGTCACGAATGATGTTGAAGCGCGTCCTGCTCTCATCGTCGGTACCTAACAACCGCCAGCTCAGAGTGCGCAAGCTGCCTGTGGGGATGACAACGAGACCGCGGTCCAGCTTCTCCATCTGACTAATCGGAGTAATCTGAGCCCATGCGGAAAAGGCAATAGCCAACAACAGCGCCAGCAAGCAAAGTCTTGATTTGTTCATGTCGAGTTGTTATTAGTTTGTTGTTTGCCGTGCAAAGTTACGCAAAAAAAAGCGAGAACGGAATCTTTCTGCCAAAAAGTGAAGTAAGAAAACAGAAAACAGTGTCGGCAATAGCGGAAAACTTCGTACCTTTGCCGCCAAAACTAATAACCAATGCAAATGAAAAGAACAATACTTGTGGCCCTTTTGGGGCTGATAACTGTCGGTGTCGTTGCTCAGCGTGTAACCGACAAGCTGGACCGTGGGCTGGTGGCTGTACCCGGCGCTTCGGGCGGCAACTTCGTCAGCTGGAAGATTTTCGGCGAGGAGTACTACGACACGGAGTACAACCTCTACCGCGACGGCGTGAAGGTGAACACCAAGCCGCTGACGGTCTCGAACTACAGCGACACGGGCGGCAAGGCCACGTCGAAGTACCAGGTGGCGGCCATTGTGCGCGGTGTTGAGCAGGAAAAGAGTGCCGAAGTGGCACGCTGGGGCGCCCAGTACAAGGACGTGACCATCAAGGGCGTGACCAACCGCAACGGCGCTGACGTGACGTCGAAGTACGAGATCAACGACGTCTCGCTCGGCGATGTCGACGGCGACGGCGTGGTGGAGTTCATCATCAAGCGCAACAACACCGGCGGCGACCTTAATACCGCCAACAACAAGACCGACTTCAACCTCTACGAGTGCTACAACATGAAGGGTGAGCGCCTGTGGTGGATTGACCTCGGCCCGAACATGATGGCCGGTCCCGACGAGCAGTGGGACCTGGTGGCCTTTGACTGGGATCAGGACGGCAAGGCCGAGTGCGTGATGCGCGGCGCCGACAACATGATTATCCACACCTCGACGGGCAAGGATATCAAGATTGGCAATATGAACTACTACGCCCCGCGTGACGAATATACCCATCAGGGGGCCGAATACCTGCTCTACCTGAACGGCGAGACGGGCGAGCCTTACGGTTGGGACGGCACTGACAACTGGACGCCGATGGCCTATCCGCTGCCCCGCTTCGAGCAGGGCGAGACCGACTATGCCACCGCCTGGGGCAAGGCCGACACGGGCCACCGCTCGTCGAAGCACTACTTCGGCGCACCCTTCCTCGATGGCCGCAAGCCGAGCATCTTCCTGGGCCGCGGCTGCTATACGCGCCACAAGATGTGCGCCCTCGACGTGAACCCCGTCACCCATGAGCTGACGCAGCGCTGGCGCTGGGACAACAACGCCGGATGGAGCGACCCCTGGTTTGGCAACGGCTTCCACAACTTCCAGATTGCCGACACCGACTGGGACGGCCGCGACGAGATAGTCTTCGGCTCGATGATTATCGACGACAACGGACAGGGTCTCTGCACCACCGGTCTGGGTCACGGCGATGCCCAGCACTGCAGCGACTTCGACCCCTACCGTCATGGTCAGGAGCAGTTCACGTGTAATGAAGATGAACCCGCGTGTACCTATTGGAATGCGACGACGGGCCAGATATACTACCGCCTGCAGTCGACGGGCGATGACGGCCGCGCTCTCTGCGGCAACTTCAGCAACCAGTTCCCCGGCTCGCTGGGCCGTACCACGCAGTCGGGACTCGTCTCGACCGTTGCCGACAAGGTGATCGAGGGCGGTCCCGCTACCGGCGATGCCAACGACGCCCTCTACTGGAGCCACCTGAACCAGCGCATCTACTGGGACGGCGACCTGCTCGACGAGGTGTTCGACTCACCGGGCAGCAACGCCCGCAACGGTGCTGTCTATAAGCCCGGCGGCGGCCGTCTCATCACGTTCGACGGCACGAACACCGCCAACTCGTCGAAGAACAACCCCGGAGCCATTGCCGACATCCTCGGCGACTGGCGCGAGGAGGTGGTCATGCGCAACGGCACACAAGGCAGCCGAACCATCCGCATCTTCACTACCAACACGCCGACCACCTACGGCATCTACACCCTGTGGCACGACCACCAGTACCGCAACGCAATGGTCTGGCAGTGCGTCGGCTACAACCAGCCGCCCCACAAGAGCTACTTCCTTGGCCAGCTGGAGGGCATTACCGTAGCCCCGCCCCCTCTCACGATGACGGGACGCACCGAGGTGGCCAACGGCGGCACCATCGGCGCTGCACATAACGGCCAGCACGTGATGGTCTGCGAGACCGGCGACTCGAAGATTACCGTTGCCGACGGCGCCCAGCCCTACATGGTGACGTTCAACGTGCCGTCGTGGGTGCAGGGTACGACGAGCAAGATTCTCAACGGCGGCGCAAAGATCAACTACGAATACTATACATGCGACGTCAGCGGTGCTGCCTTCACCGGCTCCATGCGACTGGTGAAGCAGGGCGACGGCGCGCTGAACCTGCCGAAGGCCGACATGACCTACAGCGGCGAGACCAACGTCTGGGCCGGCGCGCTCAACTTCGACGGCACGCTGAAGAACTCGCCCCTGTGGCTGAACCGCTTTGCCGAGCTGAATAGCGACGGTGGCGTGTTCCGCAGCATCAAGATGGACTACGACTCGAAGTTGCGCCCGGGACGTGCTGACAACAAGGGTGTCATTACCACCGACTCGCTGTTGTTGGGCTTTGGCTCGCGCGTTGTCTTCGACCTGTATTGCAACGATGTCACGGCCGATCAGGTGAACACCCGCCTGCTGACCGTCGAGACCAAGACGTGGAAGTACGGTCCGAAGTACCTGACGCCCGTCTTTGAGTTCGTGCTCCACGACGCTGCCGACGGCGAGGTGGCCGAGGGCAAATACCTGATTGGTGAGGCCGAGACCGTAACAGGCAAGCTGAGCGACATCAAGATAGAAGGCGTAGGCACGAAGAAGAAAGCCGAACTGCTGCTGGAGGACGGCAAGCTCTACCTGAACGTCGCCGGTGTGCGCGATGCCGGACTGATTGTCTGGAACGCTGGCGTCAGCAACGTCTGGGAGCTGGCTGGCGACGGTAACTTCACCAACGGCGCCGACCCGACCGTGACCAACGACATCTTCGTCAGCGGCGACAAGGTGCTCTTCGACGATACCGCCGCCAAGCAGTCGGTACAGCTGAAGGGCGACATCGAGGCCGACACCATCGAGGTGGACAACACCAAGGCCTACACCTTTGCCGGCACGGGTGCTATTACTGGCAAGTCGGTGCTCGTGAAGCGCGGCTCGGGTATGCTGACCATCGGCAACGACAATACCTATACCGGCGGTACCCGCATCTCGGGCGGCATCGTCAGCGTCAAGTCGCTGTCGAACGCCAACCAGGCTGCCGGCAACCTGGGTGCCATGAACGCGGCAGCCGCCAAGTTCGTCATCGAGAACGGCGCCGAGCTGCGCACGACGGCAGCCGTCACCCAAGGCTCGGCCATGCAGATGGCCGGCGACGGAGGCGGCGTCATCAACAACTCGGCCGACTTCATCGTCAACCGTGCCATCACGGGTACGACGCTCACCAAGAAGGGTGCAGGCTGGATGAAGCTCAACGTGGCCAACAGCAGTCTGAACCGTCTGGTCATCGTGGCTGGCACCGTGCAGTGCGTCAATGCCAACACACCCGCCAAGACGGTCGAGTTCCAGGGCGGTACGCTCAGCGAGAACACCGGCACCAGCTACGCCATCTACGTGCCCGAGGGCAAGACCGGCACGTGGAACATGGCCAACCGCTCTACATATAAAAATAAGGTGACGGGCAAGGGCACGCTCAATGCCAACTGTGTGACCGAGAAGGGCACCAACTACTACGCCACCCGTACCCCCATACAGTGTAACTTCACCGACTTCGAGGGCGTGCTGAAGCCCTCGTCGAATGTCGACGACCCCGCCGTGCTGCGCTTCACGATGGACGTTGCCGGCGGTATGCCCAAGGGCACGATGAACATTGCCGCTTCGGTCGAAGTGCAGAACAGCGGCAAGACCTTCACCATCGGCCGTGTGATGGGTACCGGCAAGCTGGGCGGCAGCTGTACGTTCAGCAACGGTGCCTCGGTAGGTGCCAACACCTGGCAGGTGGGTAACGACGAAGACTGGACGACAACCGTCAAGGTGACGTCGAACGCCAACTTCGTGAAGATAGGCACGGGTAAGGTGAACTGGAACGGCCTGAGCGACAATACAGGCACGACGACCGTCCGCGAGGGCGAGCTCTGCGTGGGTCTGACCTCAGGACTCGGAACAGGCCGTCTGACCGTTCAGGAGGGTGCTACGCTCTCGGGCACGAACAGCGTCTCGAAGCCGTTCAACAACGCATCAGTAACCGTCAACGGCACACTGCGTCCCGGCTCTACGGCTGAGGCCACCTCGGGCAAGCTGCACTTCAGTGGCAAGAACGTCAGCATCGGCAAGACGGGCATCCTCGTTATCCGTGCTACGGGCAACAACAGCTCAACGAGCATCGAGGAGATCGGCACGCTGACCATCGACGGCACCATCTGCATACAGCCCACTGAGGGCAATACGCTGCAGGTGGGCGACGAGATACGCCTCTGGCCGGCAACGGTCAAGCTCGCCGGCACGCCGCAGTTCGACATGCAGGGCGGCATCACGTGGGACACCAGCCGCATCAGCGAGGGCGTGCTCGTGGTGAAGGACATCGAGACCGGCATCCGTGCGATTGACAATGGAGGACTGGCCACTGGCAAATACTACGACCTCAACGGCCGTCAGGTGCGTCCGACGGGCAAGGGCGTCTACATTCGCGGCGGCAAAAAGATTGTCATTACCAAATAATGTAGGCAAAAGGGCAAAAATTAAGGTGTGATTTTCTTGCGCTATATCAAGAAAATCACTACCTTTGCACCCAAATGTGCGAGATACGACATTATTACAATAACTAATTAAAACAAAAGACTTATGAAAAAACGTTTACTCTTAGCCTTTATGGCAATTAGTGCGTCAATGTCAAGCTTTGCTCTGAGTCAGGGTGAGTTCGTCTACACCCCGCAGGGTCGCTTCCAGATTACGGGCGCTAACGTGAATGCCAACAGCGCATTTCAGGATTTTACGGGTTGGACGGTCGTTTCTGCTTCTGCAGAAAAGACGCTGGCCGACAATTTCAACATCAATGCCAATGGCTTTGCTGAGGGTATCAACTCTGTGGCAAGTCTTGATGCAACAGGTGGAGAGGGCATGCGCTTCAAGTTCGAACCCACTGACGCCAGCTCTTCATACGTAGTGAGCTATAAGTTGAAGGGTGACGCTGCAGTGAGCGTTCGTGTAAAGACGGTTGCCGTTAACACCAACCTTGCTCAGGTTTACGGTGAAGCAGCTCCTGAGGAAGAGGGTGGCGAACCCGTCATCAATGTGGTGAATACTGCTGAGGAGCTGACCGCTGACTGGCAGACCTTCAACTATGCCATCGTGGGCGACGGCACAGCCCGTACTTACTACATTTCTTTCACAGGTATGGCTACCAACATCGAGATTGCCGACGTTCAGATTGCTCCTGCACTGCAGTTCGCCGATCTGCGCCAGCGCGACGCCATGCTTGAGAAGATCAATGTCTACAAGAACTGCTACGAGTGGCCTGCTGAGGCGCTTTCCGATATGGCTGTAGACGAGGCTATTGAGAATCTGCAGGCTATTGGCGACGAGAGCGGCCAGGCCGAGCTCGACGAGCAGATTGCTACTGCCCAGGAGATTCTTGACGAATTCCTCAAGGAATACATGGATGACTATTTTTCTCCTTCAGAAGCCACTGCTTCGACAGGTGGCAAAGTTGACATCAAGTTCAATACATGGTATGCAAAGGTTCAGAAAGCCAATACCTGGGGCGACTGGACCTGTCTGCCCGGTGGTCGTGGTTTCTGGGAGAATGCCGATCAGGGCTGCTCTGACTTAGGACACTTCCAGAACGGTGCCACTTGGAACAATGGCTCTCCTACGACCCCAATGGGTGTGTATATGCAGAAGGATCTCGATGCCGGCTCATACGTCTTCGGTATTGAGAGTAAGGCAGCTCTGCGTGAGCCCAAGAAGAGCGACTGGAACAACGACGATGGTTTGAAGCCTGCTTACGGTGTGGCATACGTCGTGAAGATTGTTGAGGGTCAGGAGACTCCCGACACGATTGCTTCCGTTGTGAAGGACCTGGATCCCGTCGTGATGACTCCGTTCTTTGTGACGGCAAAGATTGCTGAGGCAGGAAAGTACGAGATTGGCCTTAAGGCATACTGCAAAGAGTCCCATCAGTCACTGGCACTGGGTTCTGTGACATACGTTCACAACGCTTCTCTGTGGGGTAAGAACGAGAACAAGTACAGTCAGGCACAGCTGGGCTACGAGGCCGATGTCCGTGAGCAGATTACTACTGGCCGCAATGCCCTGACCACTGCCGCTGAGTATCTGGCTGATGCCAGCTATGTCTGGGGTAAGTCTGAGCTGCAGGCTTGCGTTGATACCATCGCCGGCAAGGTGACCGAGTATGAGGCATATGATCAGGATGCTATCATTGCAACCTTCGACAAGGATTTATATGTAAAGGCAGACCGCACGAAGACGGCTGAGTCAGGACTTCTGGTTTACGAGGTTTACGACAATGCTGTTCGCGACATTCTTGCTGCCAACAAGAAGTTTGTGGCAGTCAACGACACGCTGAACTCTATCCAGGCTGCTATTGATGCTGCTGAAGGTACGATGGCTCTGCGCATCTATGACACCGCTACTGGCAAGAATGCTCTGTTGTCTGCCATCTCTGAGACCAAGGTGCTGCAGAACACGATGAAGACCGTGCAGTACAGCGAGGAGAATGCTGCTGCTATCGTTGCTGCCAACGAGGCGCTGAGTGCTGCTATCGACGAGTTCAAGACCACTATTCCCGCAAGTTCTATTGCTACGCTCGTTGACATCGACTTCGAGGCCGACGCCGTTATTGAAGAGGGTGCAACCACTGGCACTATTACAGGTGCTGTTGGTACGATGGAGTTCTCGAACATTGCTACTGACGCAACCGATGCATACGCTTATCAGCAGGGTATCTGGGATAATGGTGAGCAGAAGTACAAGGGTTATGTCCGCGTCGGTAACGGTACGGGTACCGTCACCTTCGACCCGACCGTTGACGGTGCTACTGTTGGTACGAACATTCTCAAGCTGAACTGCGACTTCTTCCTGCAGGGACTTTCTGGCCGCTACGTTGGTTTCTATCTGAAGAACGAGGCTGACTCAGTTATTGCTGGTTACTATGCTAACTATTACGACAACAAGATTGATGCCACAAGCAATCTGTCGATTGATCTGGGCAGCCTGCAGTATGGCTCTGGTGGTACCTATGCTAACAGACCTCCCGAGGGTGCCGAGGGCGCTGAGGGTACAGTATTGGCCAAGAACTCGTTCGAAGTCATCCTCGACTTTGGTGAAGGCTCTATCTATGCCACAACGACATCAGCCAAGGGCGTTAAGACGACTGCTAAGCAGGGATTCGACAAGAGCGTTCCCGTTAAGTTTGTGCTCCAGTCCAACTACATCAACAACGACCGCCGCATCTGGTTCGACAACCTGAAGATTGAGCGCATTGCCGCCGGTGCCACCGATCCGTTCGTCGATGCTATCCAGGAGGTCAACACCAGCGCCGTCGTGAAGCCCACGAAGGTCCTCAAGAACGGCCGCATAGTCATCAACGGCAAGTATGGTGTCAACGGTATGATTATAAAGTAAGTCTCCTATATATAAAATAGGTATAATGTCTGTCAGAGCCTTCATCATTCGTGATGGAGGCTCTGTTTTTTGAGGTTATAACTTTAATAATTGCTTAAAACCGCCGTTTTTTGAAATTAGCGTGTTAAAAAGTTGCGGGTTTCATTTATTTTTTGTTATTTTGCATGATGAAATACTAACTGCAAATCAAAAAATGCTTAAATAAAACAGACCTTTTATGAAAAAACTCTTTTTGTATGCTTCCCTTCTGTGCTTAGGCCTGGGGTCCTGTACAAAGGACTACGTGGTGCCGGAGGGGGAATTGCCATCCTGGCTTGGCGAGAGTATCTACAAAGAGCTAAATGACCCGTCGCAGCTGCAGGGCACGTTCAAGACGTACTGCAAGCTGATTGAGGACATGGGTTATGCCGAGGTGTTGAACAAGACGGGTAGTAAGACCATCTTCCCGGCTAACGACGACGCCTTTGCACGGTTCTTTGCCGGTGGTAACAACAAGTTCGGCGCAAGCAGCTACGAGCAGCTGACGCACGCCCAAAAGGCGGAACTGTTGTTCTCGACGATGCTCGACAACGCCATTCTGGTCGGTACGCTGTCCAACCTGCAGAACAGCGCCGGAAACATGTTGCAGGGACAGTTAGTGAAGCACGCCACGAACATGCGCCTGTCGTATGCCGTGACGCCGTTGGCCGCTCAGGACATGCCTGCCAACAACAAGTACTTCGCACGCTTCATGGGTGGCAGCGGTATCCAGGCCGTCTTCGACAACACGGTGGCCCCGATGGTTCACCTGACGGGTGAGTACATGCTGAACAACAACATGACCGTGACGGGCGACGACAGCGACTTCAAGGTGCTGACCGGCCACGACTATGTCGACGGTGCCGCCTACATCTTCGACCGCACGGTGGTGAAGGGCGACGTGGTCTGCCAGAACGGCTACATCCACCAGCTCGACGAGGTGCTCGTCAACCCCGGCAACATGGCCCAGATTCTGCGTTCGGGCAGCGATACACATTATATTTCGCGCATGCTGGACTACTACAGCTTCCCCGACCCCGACCTGACGCTGACCGAGCAGAGTGCCGAGACGGGCACGACGGACACTGTCTACGCCATCCGCTACCTGAGCAAGAACTCACAGCGCTCCAAGCTGGCACAGCCCGTGCGCGGCATGACCGTAGCCGACAACCAGCTGCTCGACTTCGACCCGGGCTGGAACTACTATAACCCGACGCTGAAGGGCGGCTCGAGCAACGACGATGCCGAGATTGCCGCCTTCCTGGCTCCCGACGACAAGGCTGTCGAGAACTACTTCCTGAAGGAGGCTGCCTACATTCTGAAGAACCTGGGCGACCCGTCGCTCGACCTCTCGGCCGCCAACCTCAATGCCCACCTCGACGCCGTCTACAACAACGACCCGTCGATATTTGCCAGCATCCTGAACAACGTGATGAAGCCCTACCTGACGAAGACGGTGCCCAGCACGTTTGCAACGGTGCAGAACGACGCCTTCGAGTTCCTCGACGTGACGAAGAACGACATCATCCGCAAGAGCGACGGCAACTACGACGTCACCATCGGCAACAACGGCGTCATCTACAAGATGAACAAGCTCTTCGGTCCGAAGCTGTACAACTCAGTGCTCGGTCCCGCGTCTGTATATAAGGATATGCGCACGATGGGCGAGATGCTGAACGACCACCAGGCCACCGCCGGCGTGCCCTCGAAGCTCGGTGCCGACATGTACTACTACCTGCTCTCGATGAAGGCCCGCTACGGACTGTTCGTGCCGACCGACAACGAGACGCAGTTCATCGTCATCGACCCCACGTCGGTCAAGGACGACGACGGCCTGAAGGGACTGCGCTTCCGCTTCGACCCGCAGGCTGACGGCTCCTTCCACGTGCTGGTCAAGAAATACATCTACCAGTCGGGCCCCTACAACCAGCTCAGCTCCTACGTCGAGGCTGCCAATGCCCAGGACATCAACATCGAGTCGGGCATCTTCAACAGCCAGATCAAGGACCTGCTCGACTACTGCACCATCGTGCTGGCCGACTCGACCGAGACGGGTAAGGGCAATCCGCAGTACGGACTCTACGGCAACCGCTACTACAAGACCAAGCACGGCGGCACCGTCGTCGTCGACGGCAACAAGGTGGCCGGCGGCCTGCAGCAGTCAGACCCCGCGCAGTGGTCGACCATCACCGAGACCTTCGACGCGAACAGTGCCGACGCGAGGATAGAGAACGGTACCGTCTACCGTCTGGACTATCCGCTGCAGCCCACCATCACGACCGTCATGCAGACCCTGTCGCGCCCCGAGTTCTACGACGCTGAGGCCGACTACGACGTGGCCCTGCCCGAGTACGACCACTTCCTGAACTTCTGCCTGCAGTTCAACAACGAAGACATCTACAGCTTCGCCGGCATCCTGACCGGCAGCGAGACCGAGGCCCAGAAGAACACCAAGCTGAAGGCCTTCCGCATCATCGACGACAACGACAACTGGGGCATGCTCAGTGCCTATAACTACACCATCTATGCCCCCACCTACGAGGCTATGGTGAAGGCCCAGCAGACGATGGGACTGCCCACCTGGAAGCAGGTGATGGCCATCGTCGACAACTGGGAGGCCGTTGCCGGCCAGTACGGATTCACCGACCAGAGCCAGGCCTCCGAATACGTGAGGGAGCAGCTGGAGAAGATGACCAAGTTCGTGCGCTACCACACGCAGAACAGCTCGCTCTTCGCCGACCGCTACTTCAAGAACTACGACCCCAAGACGGGTCAGACGACCCCCGAGCCGGCCTATTCGACATTCGCCTCGAACGCGCTCGGTATAGCCCAGACGCTGACTGTCACCGGCGGCGACAACAAGCTCACCGTGCGGGATGCCTCCGGCACGTCCGTGACCGTCAACGCCTCTTCCGCCACTGCCAACCTCATTGCCCGCGACATCACGACCTCGGAGAACACATCCTCGTACGGCGCCTACAAGTCGATCGAGACCTCGTCGTTCGTGACCGTTCATGGTATCGACACCCCCCTGTGCTTCAACAGCAACAGGCAGTATTAGAAGTGAAGAGTGAGGAAGTGAAAAGTGAATAGTGAACAATTTAGAATCAAGATATTTATGTCAAGAATAAAAATCCTACTGACACTCCTGCTTACCATTGTCGCCCAGGCGGTGATGGCTCAGGGCAGAGTCATATCAGGTTCGGTGGAAGACGCTATGGGACCGGTGATGATGGCCAACGTGGTTGAGCGCGATGCCAACAACCGTATCATCAGTGCCACGCAGACTGATATGATGGGTAACTTCTCCATGGAGATTAAGAACCCGAAGAACAAGCTCGTCGTCTCATACGTGGGAAGCAAGACGAAGATACTCACCATCGGCGACCAGAAGACCTTCAACATCAAGCTCGAGGACGACAAGACGACCCTCGGCGAGGTGAAGGTGGTGGGACGCCGTGCCACATCAGGCGGTCTGAACATCGACAAGCGCGAGGTGACCGTCTCGCAGCAGACCTTTAACCTGCAGGACGTCGAGGGTATGGCCTTCACATCGGCCGACGAGGCCCTGCAGGGTGAGATTGCCGGTCTCGACATCGTGGCCAACTCAGGTAACCTCGGTGCCGGTACGACCATGCGTCTGCGCGGTGTGTCGACGCTGAACGGCTCGGCCGAGCCTCTGATTGTCGTCGACGACAAGATTTTCGAATACAACTCATCCGACATCGACTTCGAGAGTGCCGACGAGGAGGCCTTCTCGTCGCTGCTCGCCGTCAGTGTCGAGGATATTGCCGACATCCGCGTGCTGAAGGATGCTGCCGCAACGGCCATCTGGGGCTCGCAGGGTGCCAACGGTGTCATCATGATCACCACCAAGCGCGGTACGCGCGGCAAGCCCCGCGTGACGCTGGGCTATAAGTTCACCGGCACGTGGATGCCGAGCGGCTACGACCTGCTGAACGGTGACAACTACACGATGATGCTCAAGGAGGAGTTCTACAACCCCACGCAGAGCTCGTCGGCTACAGCCACCATCAACGAAATCAACTATGTACCCGCCGAGTCGTGGGCCGAGGCCAACAACTGGAACAAGAACACCGACTGGGTCGGCGCCATCAAACAGTTCGGTCAGCAGCACGAGGCCAACGTCAACATCTCGGGTGGTGGTCAGAAGGCCACGTTCCGCATCTCGGCCAGCTACAACCACCAGTTGGGTACTGTCATCAAGCAGCGCCTCGACCGTCTGACCACGCGCCTGGTGCTCGACTACAACGTGTCGGACCGCATACGCTTCTCGACCAACTTCGCGCTGACCTATACTGACAACCTGAAGAACTACACCTACGGCAGCAGCAAGAGCGCCGGTTTGCTCGCTATGGCACTGGCAATGGCGCCCAACGCCAGCATCTACCGCTACGACCGCTTCGGCAACAACACGGGCGAGTTCTTCCTGATGAACCCGACGATGACCGGCATGACGCCCGACGACGGTAACTACACCTCGACGCAGCTGCAGGACGTCGTGGCCATCGGCAACCCCGTGGCCTACGCCCACCGCTCGTGGCAGAAGGAGCAGACCTACAGCATCGTGCCCGACTTCAACATCAAGTACGAGCTCTTGGGCACTGAGAACGGCCAGCACCGCCTGACCTTCGACGGCCGCGTCTACTTCGACATCTATGCCTACTCGAAGCCTACCTTCATGCCGGGCAGCCTGTCGAACGGCAGCTATACCGACAACGACTATAACTACATCACCAATACGGAGACCAACCAGTTCAAGATGGGCTCGCGCATGAAGCTCACCTTCACGCCCGCCTTCAAGAACGAGGACTTCTACCTGACGATGATGGCCTACTACGAGGCAGGTACGCAGAAGAACACTTACCAGTATCTGGGCCAGAGCTCGATTCCCAACGGCATCGAGTCGTCAACCATCGACGCCCACCTGCTGAGCATGGACAACCAGCCCGGCACGATGAAGTCGGCCTGGCACGACTGGGTGTATCAGACCCACTTCTCCTACAAGTCGCGCTACAACATCGGCTTCGGACTCCGTGCCGACGGCAGCTCGAAGTTCGGCCCCAAGAACCCCTGGTTCTACTCGCCCAACGTCTCGCTGCGCTACAACCTGAGCGAAGAGCCCTTCTTCACCCCGCTGAAGAAGTACGTCTCGATGTTCGGTATCCGCGGCTCGTGGGGTATCACGGGTAGCTCGAGCGTGTCGGTCGACAACTACTTCAACCAGTACACCTCGCGCGCCGGACGCTACGGCACGGGCTACTTCACCACGATGAGCGGCCTGAAGCTCGACGACCTGCGCCCGCAGAAGAAGATCGGTCTGAACCTCGGCTTCAACGTCGGACTGCTCGACGATCTGTTCGAGATCGACGTCAACCTCTACGACGAGAAGACCAAGGACCTCATCATGAGGGGCATCCCCATTCCCACGTCGGCCGCCTGGAATACGTCGACCACGCTCTCGTTCGGCAATGTCGGCGAGATGGAGAACAAGGGTTGGGAGCTGACCGTCAACGCCAACAAGTTTATTAAGGTGAAGAAGTTCTCGGTATCAGCCAGCTTCAACATGGCCCAGAACGTGAACAAGCTGCTCGAGATGGACCAGCGCGTGCTCGATAACATGAACTCGCAGCCCAGCTACAGCCGCCGCGGCTCCAGCTCAGTGCTCAACCGCGTGGTTGTCGGCGACCCGCTCTGCTCTATCTATGGCTATAAGTACAACGGCGTCTACCAGTACTCTTACGACTACCTGACCAACTACAACACCAAGCAGCTGCAGCTGCAGGCTCAGGCCAAGGCCCGTGGCGAGAAGTACGACTGGAACTACGAGGAGTGGATCAACCAGCAGCTCGCCGAGGGTAAGACCTTCCCCGTCGCCATCGACGAGAAGGGCAAGGTCATCATGACCAACACCGGCGTGCCCAAGCACCTGGCTTATTATTATGGTGAGACCGATTATGAGTTCAAGGGCGGTGACGCCATCTACGAGGACGTCAACCACGACGGTAACATCAACGAGCTCGACATCAAGTACTTAGGCAACTCGCTGCCTAAGATGCAGGGTGGTTTCAACATCACGCTGCAGTACGACAGCTGGAAGCTCGTGGCCCGCTTCAACTACCGTTGGGGCAACAAGATTATCAATACCGCCCGCATGGGTCTGGAGAGCATGTACGGCACCCAGAACCAGTGCTCGTCGGTGACCTACCGCTGGCGCAAGGACGGCGACGTGACCCAGATTCCGCGCGCCCTCTACGGTGCAGGCTACAACTACCAGGTGAGCTCGCGATTCGTCGAGGACGGCTCGTTCCTGCGCTTCAACAACCTGCAGATTTCCTACAGCGTGCCCAAGAAGGCTATCAAGAAGCTCGGTCTGAACACGCTGTCGGCCTACGTGACGCTGAACAACCTCTTCTGCTGGACGAAGTACACGGGTATCGATCCGGAAATTGCCGCCGGTACCACCTCGCCGGCTACCGACGGTGCTACCACACCAAGGTCGAAGTCGGTTACCGCCAGTCTTAACTTCGGATTCTAAAAGAATTGATAATTGATAATTGACAATTGATGATTATGAAAAAGATTCTTTCTATAATATTTGCAAGCGTCGCGCTGAGTTCGTGTGTCGACACGGTTATCCTGCCTGACAACAAGACCGTCGACGACGACTTCTGGCAGAAGAAGAGCGAGGTGGAGGCTGTCGTGGCTACGGCATATGCACAGCTGCGCGACCAGGCCGCCATTCGCAATATGATTGTATGGGGCGACTTCCGCTCCGACGAGCTCACAGTGGCCTCGTCGCTGCCCACCAGTGCTGCCTACCGCACGGCCCTGCAGCAGATTTACTCGCTCAACATCGAGACCGAGAACTCGTTCACGTCGTGGTATCCCTTCTACTCGGCTATCAACTACTGCAACCTCGTGCTCGAGAAGGCTGAGGACGTGATAGCCGTCGACCCCGACTATATGCGCGGCGACTACGATGCCAACAAGGCGCAGATGCTCGCCCTGCGTGCGTTCTGCTATTACTACCTGACGAAGGTGTTCCACGATATCCCCGTGACGCCCGGTGCCTACCTCAACAGCAGCGCCGACCTGAATGCGCTGCAGGCCACTCCCGACAGTGTGATCACCATGTGTATCAACGACCTGAAGGAGGCCTCTAAGTATGCCGTTCCTGCCAATACGTTCGGCGACTGGCGCGACAAGGGCTACCTGAACCAGGACGGCATCAACGCCGTTCTTGCCGACATCTACCTCTGGCGCGCCTCCATCAACCGCGACGCTGCCGACTATGAGGCCTGTGTCGAGTACTGCAACAAGGTCATTGCCGCCAAGAAGGAGGCCTACGAGCTGACTCCTTCGCGCCGCCGCATGGGTGGCGACGACGAGAAGCTGGACTACTATCTCTCCAGCTACAGCGATATGTACAGCGACCTTTTCGGCCAGAGCGGACAGAATGCCGACGAGAGCATCTTCGAGCTGCAGTTCCGTCTCTCGAATGCCGCCAACACCGGACTCGACCAGATGTACTACCGTTACAACAGTGCCAGCGGCAACGGCTACGGCTACCTGAAGGCATCGAAGGTGTACGGCTCGGTCGACGCCACCGGTAAGGGCGTCTGGATGAACAGCGCCGACCAGCGCCTGTTCGAATACGTCTACGACGCCACGGGTACTGCCGAGCAGTACGACGTGCGCAAGTTTGTGGCACTCTCGTCAGCCGGCACGAACAACACGGCCGAGGGCAGCCCCTCGGGCGGTCGTACGAACACGATGAACCGCAACTGGATCTTCTACCGCCTCACCGACGTGATGCTGATGAAGGCCGAGGCCCTGGTGCAGCTCTACGAGCTGGGCGGCAAGGCTGAGGGCGACACCCGCAACGAGGAGGCCTTCAACATCTGCAAGTTCATCAACGACCGTGCACTCTCTGACGCCAACAAGACGTCGTACGCACTGAAGTACACCACCTACCGCGACCGCATGGAGGAGCTCGTGATGGCCGAGCGTGCCCGTGAGCTCTGCTTCGAGGGCAAGCGCTGGTTCGACCTCATGCGCTTCAACTACCGTCACACTGCGCAGAAGGCCGACCTCAAGAAGAAGCTGACCGAAGGCTTCGTGACCAACAGCGACGAATTCTTAGAGCTGGCACTCCGCAAGTATGCCGTGCCTACTGCCATGCGGGCCAAGATTCGCGACGAGCGCTATCTCTACATGCCGATCAATCAGGACGAGGTCGAGCTGAACCCCAACCTCGTGCAGAACCCTGTGTATAAATCTTCGTCCAAGTATTAATATAATAAGGTAAAAAGTAAAGATATGATTACCAAAGTAAAATATCTCATCTGTGCAATCTGCGTCGTCTGCGGTTCAATCGCCTGTACGGAGGAACCCGACGGGTCGAACCTCTTCTCGTCCGACGAGAAGACCATCGCCGAGCTGCTGCGCGACCGCCCCGAACTGAGCGCCTTCTACCGCATACTCGAGAAAGGCGGATTCGACAAGTATATGGGCACATACGGACAGTACACCTGCTTCGCACCGATGAACGACGGCGTGAACGCCTATCTGGATAGTCTCTATAACGACGAGTCGTACCTCATCTCGAAGGCCAAGCAGAAGCACAACGGCATCAAGGAAGACGCCGGCTGGAGCAGCCTCGACGTGATGGCTAAGGTGAACCTGATGCCCGACTCGCTGTGCGACGACATCGCACGCTTCCACCTCTCGGGTGAGGAGCACCTGCAGGTCGACCTCGACGGTACGGCCACTACATGGACCACGATGAAGACGGGCCGCAGCATCCGCGTGGGCACCTTCGGCGTCGATGCCTACAATCAGGACTACGTCGGACTGACCAGCCTGAACGACATCTCGGCCATCGTCGACGGCGACATCGAGGCCATCAACGGTATTCTTCACGTCTGCTCGACCGTCATTCCACGCTCCGACCGCACCACTGACGACCAGCTGCGCGTCGAGGGCGAGAAAGACCTCAGCATCTTCTACGCAGCCCTCGAGGCTACAGGCTATACCGACACGCTGACCATCGAGGCCAAGCGCCATCCCGACGGCACGCCGGTGACCTACGACCTGGGTACCAACCACAACGACCGCGACGGCAACTCGCTCTACTACCCCAAGGAGTGTATGGTGAAGTGGACCGTCTTTGCCGAGACCGACGACGTGTTCCGCGCTGCCGGCATCAACAGCTTCGACGACCTGAAGAAGAAGTGTGCTGAGTGGTATGCCGGTTCGGCTGCCTGGTACGACTATATCAACGAGAAGGGCATCACCATCAGCACGGGCGACGACTACACCAACCGGTTCAACGTGGTGAACATGTTCGTGGCCTATCACATCCTGCGTGCAGGCATGCCCATCGACCGCATCGTCTACGAGAAGAACGCACAGACCAACTCGTCGTGGAACTTCTGCTTCGGCTACGAGCCTCAGGAGTACTTCGAGACGATGCTCCCCAACACCATCCTGAAGGTGTGGGAGACCAACCCCAAGACCACTAAGGACCTGTGGCTGAACCGCTACCTGACGAACAACACGCTGACCTCGAAGCTCGGACTCTTCGGAACACCGGGCGACGGCGACCACGTGCTGAAGTTCGCCGGCGTACCCGTCGACCGCAACAGCAGCGTTGAGACCCTCAACGGCTATATCCACCGCATCAAGGGTATCCTGAAGTACGACGAGAACGCCCGTAACGCCCTCTATGAGCGCCTGCGCTTCGACTCGTCGACCTTCCTCTACGAGCTCATCAACAACGGACTTCGCGGCGCTACGCCCGCCGAGGTGAGCGCCCTCAACGGCGGCGGCGACGGCAACCGCGTGGCCTTCCAGAACAACTACTTCGACAACATCGTCTGCTACAACCCCGGTACGCTGCTCCGCTTCAACGTGATGGGCGCCTGGCGTGCACATAACTCTGACCAGTTCCAGGGTTGGGACGTCTACGACTTCGCCATCAAGTTGCCTCACGTGCCTACGGGCGAGTATGAGCTTCGTATTATCTATCCTCCGATGGCACGCGGCGGACTGATGCAGTTCTATCTCGGCAACTCGTCGAAACAGTCGGATATGGTGGCCATCGGCATCCCCTTCGACGCCTGCGCCAACCCCTATCAGGACGCTACCATCGGTTATGAGGACATCGTGAACCGCGCCGACGACGAGACATCGGACTGCGGCGTCGAGAGCGACCAGCGTATGCACGTGCGCGGCTATATGCGTGCTCCGGCATCCTTCTCGCGTGGTACCTATAATTCGATTACCGACCCGCTGACCTATTCAGAGGACGACATCTACTCGGCTGCCAGCCAGATTATCGGCTCCACCAGCTGCCGCTCGGAGACCGGCTACGGCACGATGATGCTGCGCCGCATTATCACCACCCAGCGCTTTGAGCAGGGCAAGGACTACTGGCTGCGCATCAAGAACCTGGTGAACGACACCAACCTCGGCTGGTCGTTCGACTTCGTGGAACTGGTGCCGCTCGACATCGTCAACAGTCAGACCATGACCGAGGACTGGTACTAAAAGCCCACCCAAGCCCTCCCAAAGGGAGGGATGTTGGATTAGACTTGCAACAGAATTATTACAATCATCAATTATATATATAAAATGAGTAATATCAAATACAGAAATATGACAGGCAAGGCTCGTAAGTGGCTCTTCTGTGTCTTGACATCCCTCCCTTTGGGAGGGCTTGGGTGGGCTCTCGCCTCCTGTTCCGATTACGACGACTACAACTCGGTGCCGGCCGATGCGCGCCCAGGTGCCAACAAGACGTTGTGGGAGAATATCAGCAGCGACCAGCAGCTGACGAAGTTTGCTGCCCTTGCCCAGAAGTGCAAGTTCTCGGAAGCCCTCAACAGCTCCCGCTTCTATACGGTCTGGGCACCTGTCGACGGTGCCATCAGCGATGCCGACTACCAGCGCTTGATGGGCAGCGACAGCGCCACCATCGTGAAGCAGTTCATGCAGCATCACATCACGGAGTACAACTACCCCGTGTCGGCGGCTCAGGACAGTGCCACCATCATCACGCTCAACGCCAAGCACCATCCCTTCACGCAGACCGGCTTCGACGGCTTCTCGTATGGCGAGGTCAACATTCCCTCGGCCAACGGTGTGATGCACAAGCTCAACGGCATGTCGGAGTTCTACTACAACCTCTATGAGAACATCGACAACCTCAAGGGCTGCGACTCCATCAAGAATTACATCCAGAAGTATGATGAGTACTATCTCGACGTCAACGCATCGGTCGTCGGCCCGCTGGTCAACGGCAGGCAGACCTACCTCGACTCCGTGCTGAAAAAGCGCAACAACGTGATTCGCAGCATCATGTGCGCCGACCTCGAGGATGAGGACAGCACGTTCTGCATGCTCGTTCCCAACGACAAGGCCTGGAACGATGCCTATGCTGCCATCAATCCCTGCTACAAGTACATTGCGAAGATGGACTATATGGACATCAGCAAGAAGACGACCGTAGCCTCCTCGCTGAAGGCCACCGACTCGAAGGCCGACAAAGCCGCAGAGGCCACCCCCGACCTGCAGGACTCGCTGACGCTCCGCAACATTGTCAGCAACCTCGTCTTCTCATACAGCGACCCTCACAACCTGCCGCTCTTCGGCAAGGGCACGCTGACTGCTACCGACACGGTGGTGTCGAAGTCGGGCTCCTATCTGCAGAATGCACAGACGGTGCTGCAGCACACCACTGCCGTCAGTGAGATGAGCAACGGTATGACGCGCACCATCGACTCTATCACCTTCCGCCCCTGGCAGACGTATAATCCCACGATCATTGCCACGCGCCCGCTGTCGACGCTGAAGGTCACCAAGCTGACGAACCACAACGTGCCCCTCGACAACCTCGTCGGTCGCGACAGCCTGTTCAGCAAGGTGCCGAGAATGTTCCGCCAGTGGCTGCTGCCCAAGACGTCGCGCTTCTTCTCATACGTCGCCGTCGACAGTGCCAACATCGACGGTACGACGGGTAAGCCCGAGTTCACTTTCGCCCTCGGAAATATCAGAGGCGACGGTTCCGTCACGGGTACGGTACGCTCTACAACCTATCACATCTACGTCGTCACCGTTCCCGCACAGGTGGAGGAGCCTCTGGCCGACGTGAAGCCTTACTACCTGCGCTTCTACCTCAGCTGGACCGACGCTGCCAACAAGCAGCAGCTCACCGTGCTGCCTGAGGGCTCGAAGGCATCGATGGAGATTACCACCGACGAGGGCGAGAGCGCTGCCAACCTGATCTGCGTCGGCGACCCGGGACGTGTCAACGTCATCGACCTCGGCGAGTTCACCTTCCCCGCCTGCTATTACGGTCTGGATGCTTATCCCAGCCTGATCATGATGCACACCAAGACCTACACCTCGTCGGCCAACCGTAAGAAGTACGACCAGCAGATGCGTGTGGCGGGTGTCTATCTCGTTCCCAAGGAGTACAACGACTATTGGTCTAATTTAGAATAAAGGATGACTATGAAAAGAACGATATACAACTTCCTACAGCGTCAGAGTCTCAGACTCTCACTCTGTGCCATCGTCTTGACAGCAAGCACAGTGGCTTTCGCTCAGGATGATCTCGACGACGAAGAAGAAAGCACCGCCATCAAGGCGCCGAAGCGCGAGAAAGTCGTCGATACGAATCCAACCATCAACGTGCAGGGTGTTGTCGTCGACGATGCTACGAAGCAGCCTCTGGCCGGTGTGCGCATTCAGGTCCTCAACGACAAGCGTTATGTGGCGATGACCGACGACGACGGTAAGTTCACCATCAAGGTGCCCACGTTTGCCACCTCGCTCTTCGTGCAGACGCCGCAATACCTGTCACAGCAGGTCGCCATCAATGCCGGCGACGCCCAGCAGCAGATCAGCATCCGTATGCTCAGCGATGCCTTCAAGCAGATGTATGCTGACGGCACCACGATAACGGCTACCAACAGCTTCGTCTCCGACGGCAACGGCCTGACCATCGACGAGGAGATGACCGAGATGCTGGGTGGCGACATCCGCATGAACATGCACTCGGGCAATCTCGACCAGGGTGCCGCAATGTTCATTCGCGGTATCACCTCCATCAATGCCGGCTCGCAGCCACTCGTCATCCTCGACGGCGTGGAGCTCGACATGCAGCACAGCCGCCTGTCGCTGCATCAGGGCGACATCTTCAACATGCTGTCGTCAATCTCGCCTGAGGACATCGACAAGGTGACGGTGCTGAAGAACGCAACGGCCCTCTACGGTGCACGTGGTGCCAACGGCGTCATCCTCATCAATACCAAGCGCGGCCACTCGATGGCTACGCGCATCGACGCCAAGCTCGGTGTGGGCTGGACCTTCACGCCCAACTACCCGACGACGATGAACGCAGCACAGTATCGTAACTACGCCGTCGAGCAGCTCGGTACCATCAAGGAGGTGCAGGAGCGCATCGGCTCAAGCACGAACGCTCTGCAGTTCAACTTCCTGAACGACGCCAAGGACGGCTACTACTACAACACCTATCATAACGATACCGACTGGAACGACTACGTCTACCGCACGGCGCTGACCCACAACTACAGCATCAACGTGCAGGGTGGCGACGACATCGGTATGTACAACCTCTCGGTGGCTTATATCCAGACGATGAAGAACGTCAAGTCGACCAGCTTCGACCGTATCAACGTGCGCTTCAATACCGATATCAGCCTGCTCTACAACTTCTATACGAAGTTCGACATGTCGTTCTCGCGTTCGAACACGAACCTCTTCGACGAGGGCATACCCGCTGACCTCAATGCCGGCACCATCACCTCGCCGGCGTTCCTGGCACTGATCAAGAGCCCGCTGCTCAATCCCTATCAGTACAACAAGAACATCAACGACTTCACCACGCTCCTCTCCGACGCCGACGACCTTTACGGCACGCTGACCGAGGGTAACTACTCGCTGGCCAACCCTCTGGCGCTGATGAACAACGGCTCGGGCGAGCGCAAGAACCGCAACGAGAACACCTTCTTCAACGTGACCGTCTCGCCGACCTATGAGTTCAACAAGGAGTGGAAGCTGACATCGCACTTCAGCTACTACCTGAACCGCAATTCGCAGGCTTACTATCGTCCCAATATCGGTCTGCCCTCGTTCGCCATCGAGAATCTCGGTACTGTCTACTCGAAGACGGCCTCTATCTTCTCGAAGGAGATCAACGTGCTCAGCAACACCCATATCGACTGGGCCAAGAAGATTGGCGCTCACGACATCGCCGCTACGGGCGGTTTCCGCTACAACTACTTCTCCTACGACAACAGCGACATTGCCACGCAGTACTCTACGAAGCTCGAGGACGACAAGAACCCGAAGCTCGCTACCGGCAACGATGTCTACTCGACCGTTAAGGGTGCCGACGATGTCTGGAAGAATATGCAGTGGTACCTCTCGGGCGACTACAACTATATGAACAAGTACTTCGCTACGGTCTCGATGCTGGCTGAGTCGAACAGCCGCTTCGGCAGCAATGCCGACGGCGGTCTGAAGGTGGCCGGCGTGAAGTGGGCGCTCTTCCCCAGCGTGCAGCTGGGCTGGGTGCTGACCAATGAGAACTGGTTCCCGAAGACGGCGGGCATCAACTACCTGCGCCTGAACGTGGGCTTCGACATGAGCGGTAACGACGGCATCAACAACTACGCCGTTCGCACGTCGTTCAATACCGTCCGCTATAACTACACGGAGATCGGTATGCAGCTCACCAACGTGGGTAACGAGGAAATCAAGTGGGAGACGACGTCGAAGTTCAATGCCGGACTGCAGGCTTATTTCCTCAATAACCGTCTCGGCTTCAGCGCCAACTACTTCCTCCACAAGACCAAGGACCTGCTGGCGCTCAAGACCTTCGAGAACCCGATTGGCGGTATCAACAACTACTGGACCAACGACGGCGAGGTCAGCAACACGGGCTTCGAGGTCGGCATCAACGGCAAGCCGGTATCAATGAAAGACTGGCACCTTGAGGTCGGCGCTACCGTCGGTCACTACAAGAACGAGGTCAAGAAGCTGGCCAACGGCAACTACACCTCTTCTATCTACGGCACCGACAACATCCTGACCGCCGTTGGCAACCCCGTGGGCGTGTTCTACGGCTACAAGACCAAGGGCGTCTATGCCACAACGGCTGAAGCTGCGGCTGCCGGACAGTACATCGTCGACGAGACGGGTGCCCGTCAGTACTTCGGTGCCGGCGACGTCATCTTCGAGGATGTCAACAACGACAAGCAGATCAGCGAGGCTGACAAGCAGATTATCGGCGACCCCAATCCCGATATCTTCGGCAACATCTTCCTCAACCTCAACTGGAAGCGCTTCACACTCGCCACGAACTTCAACTACTCGTTGGGCAACGACGTGTTCAACTATCAGCGCTCAGTGCTCAACAGTGGTGCCACGCTCTACAACCAACAGGTGGCTGAGATCGGCCACTGGCGCTACGAGGGACAGCAGACCGAGCTGCCGCGCCTCTGCTACGGCGACCCGATGGGCAACAACCGCTTCTCTGACCGCTGGATTGAGGACGGCTCTTACCTGCGCCTGAAGAGCGTCATGCTCTCCTTCCAGGTGCCCATCCCCGAGTCTTGGCAGTCGTGGCTGCAGGGCATATCCGTATGGGCTGAGGGACGCAACCTCCTGACGTTCACCAAGTACACGGGCAGCGACCCCGAGTTCTCTGTCAGCAACCACCAACTCTATCAGGGTATCGATGCCGGTACGCTGGCTCAGGGACGTGTGTTCTCTATGGGAGTGAAAATCAACCTGTAAAGCCCACCCAAGCCCTCCCCAAGGGAGGGATGTTGGGTTAGACTTGCAACAAAGAATAGTATTCATCAATAAACATATTATAATATGAATAACATCATATATAGTAACATAAAAGGAACGGCTCGTAAGTGGCTCTTTTGTATCTTGACATCCCTCCCTTTGGGAGGGCTTGGGTGGGCTCTCTGTTCCTGCTCCGATATGCTTGAGTCCGACAGCAACCGCCAGGTGTTCGAACCGGCTCTCGACCAGAAGACTGACTCCGTCTTCTATGCCTACGGCATTATGCAGGCCCTGCAGCAACTGGCCGACCAGTATTACTTCCAGAACGAGATGCGCGGCGACCTGGTGAAGCCCACCGACCGGGCTACTACCCACCTGCGCAGTCTGGCTTCGTTCTCGGCTGATGCTACCAACAAGTACGACAGCGTGTACCTTTATTATAAGGTCATCAACAACTGCAACTACTACCTGGCTCACCGTGACACCACGCTGGCAACGGGTGCACGCAATGTTGTATGCAACGAGTATGCCGCTGTGGCCTCGTTCCGTGCGTGGACCTATCTGCAGCTGGCCCGCCAGTATGGTTCGGTGCCTTACATCACGGAGCCCGTCACCACCATCGGCCAGATCAATGCCAACACCTCGATGACCGGCTACGAGTCGATTCTGCAGGGCGAGGCCCGGATGCTGGAGAGCCTCAAGGCCCGCTATAGTGAGGATCAGCTCGCTGTGCCCACCTTCAACCAGACGTCGCGCTCCATCGGTATGCTCAACTGGAAAAACGAGCGCGGCCAGAATGTCGAGAAGTTCATCCGTCCCAGCAAGTGCTTCATCCCGCTCAACGTCGTGCTGGGCGACATCTACCTCGAACTGGGCCAGTACGAGCAGGCTGCAACGTGCTACTATCAGTATCTGCGCTATCAGGGATTCCTCAATCCGAGTAATATCTCTGTCAACTACAACGACTTCATGAGTACATTCTATAGCCAGTACAGCCCCATCTTTAAGGACTTCACAGAGTGGCCCGCCGACTATAATTCCGCCAAGAACAGTTCGCTCTACAATCAGGTACCTACTTGGGAGAACGCTTTCAGTCACTCCGCAGCTTCTGGCGACATTATCACGTACATCCCGATGGCGGTGAACTATACAATGGGCAAGACCACCGACATCCCCGCTGCGTTCGGCTACAACTATTACGGCACGGAGTCGAGGGGTGGTGTACAGGTCGACGGCGACGAGATATTCAGCTGCCCCAAGACGGAGGATATTCAGGTCGCCCCGTCGCAGACGTATGTCGATTCTGCACGTCGTGCCCAGTACTATTACTTTACCGAGCAGGTGAAGGTGTCGCCCTTCAACTGGATCGTCAAGAGCCAGCCACTGGGCGATGCACGCGCCTCGATCGTCACTCAGGGTGCTGGTGCCGACTCTGCTTATGTCTATACCCTCAAGCCCTCGACGGCCTACATCTATCTCTATCGTAACACGACCGTCTGGCTCCATCTGGCTGAGGCCATCAACCGTATGGGCTATCCCGATGCTGCTTTCGCCGTGCTGAAGAACGGTCTGCACTCCGAGCTGCCCAACTTCCGCTATCTCGAGGTCTACCTCACCGACCAGCAGGGTAACGACTCCATCGACGAGAACGGACAGAAGGTGCTCGACATGACGCAGTCGCACATCGACGACAAGTACTACCTGACGCCCGAGTCCTACGAACTGCTGACCACCAAGCTGCCGTTCCTCGCTCAGACCAACGCCGATATCTTCCGCAACGGTACGTCGAAGTCGTTCGTTGGTATCCACTTCCACGGTGCCGGAGCCGTCGAGGACCTCTACTCATCCTATCGCTACAGCACGGTGCTCGGTGCCAAGATTGCCGACATCAACCGCAAGTTCGGCCTCAATCTGACCACCTACACCAAGGACGACTACATCAACGCGATGGAGGACTTGCTCTGCGATGAGTACGCTATGGAGTTTGCCTTCGAGGGTACCCGCTTCTCAGACCTGCGCCGTCTGGCTCTGCACAAGAACCGTGCAGGCACTTATGGCAGCGGCTTCGGCGACATCTGGCTCAGCCGCATGCTGCAGAACAATGCTCCGGGCATTACCACCCAGAACTGCTATTTGCCGTATAAATAAAGTCTGAAATACCGCAGATGGTTGTATGCCGACAGAGGCGTACAACCATCTTTACGCATTAGAACCATTATTATCAAACCAATTAAAGCTTTAATTTTATGAGAAAAATTTCTACTCTTGCCTTTATGGCATTCTTTTTCTGCCTGAGCGCAATGGCCCAGGTAGAGTTGGGCGACATCAAGTTCAGCCTTGCTGACGGAAAGAAGATCAGCCCGACAACCGGTAAGATTACGGTGACGTTCCCCAATGTCACTGGCGTCGAGGACCCCACCTCGACTACCTTCGTGCTCGAGGGTAACTTCGGCAACGACGACCTCGCCTTCGACGGTGTCGAGGGTACGTTTGCCGAGGGTGTCACCTTCGACCTGATTGAGTTCGAGCTGCAGCCCTCTACCGAGTACACGCTGAACATCACCTCGGTGAAGGTTGGCGGTGAGGAGAAAGCTGCCGAGGGCGGCTACGCTCTCCACTTCAAGACCCGTGGCGGCGAGCGCAAGATGGCTTGGACGTTCACGATTGACGAGGAGTCAGTAAATATAATCAAGGCTGATGAAAATGCGGAAGGTAATGAGACGGCTGGTACCGGTATGTTCTGGTCTCTGATTACTGCTGACCAGCGTCACTACATTCACCAAAAGTTGAGTGGCAGCGAAGTAATGCTTGATGCCAACACTCCGTTGCCGATGCTTGAGGAGCTGCTCTTTACCATCAACGCAGACAAGGTCTACGTTGGTGATGTTGTTGATACCAAGTATAAGAACAGCCTTGTTTTCAACGCAAATGCATGTCAGATTACTATTCCAGACTGTCAAGAGGGTGATGTTATCATTTTCAACAATTGCAAATATGCAACAAAGCCCAGTTCGTCAAAATTTCCTGTTATCCAAGCTTTGAATGGCGGTGCCATAGCTCCCGATGGATTAGTGTCTTCCACTGGTCTGCAGGATTCTATTGACGTGCCTAAGAATGCAACGAATTTACGTTTTGAGGTCTTGGTTGCCGGTGACGTGTCATTCATTATCGGACAGTGTAATTTGACTGGTATCACTATTACCGAGGCACAGCCTAAACTGCCACGCAACTACACAGTTGTAGCAGCCTATGCTGATGAAGAAAGTACCACGACCCTGAAAGAACTCGTTGGCAAGACCGAGGGCACAACCGGTTCTACTATTAAGGTCAACTATCCTTACTGGGTTACCGATGAGGCTGGCACAGCTTACACTTATGGCACCAAGGGCAGTGAGTTTGTTGAGGCTTTCGACCTGTTGAATGGCGAGGGCGATACTACATTTGTCATCAACTATAAGAAGACTGACTATACAGGCGTGATTTACCTCTCCGAGGGTGAGGACCTGCCCAATGCCGTCCTCTGCACCAGCCCCAACTCCGCAATCCGTTCGTCGATGGGTAAGGCTGGTTACGTGCTCGAGGACCTGAAACTTGTCACGCTGCAGCCTGGTACCTATAAGATTCGCGCCATCCTCTTCGATGCCGGCAAGACTCCCGGCTATGTCTGCACACTGACCAAGGGCGAGGGCGAGGAGAACGAGATTTACCTTTCAGCCACCGCTACCAACTGGACCGAGGCCGAGTCTGATCTGCTGACCATCACCGAGCCTACCGACATCACGCTGAAGGCTGGCGGCAGCGAGAACACGGGTGTCGACGTCATCATGATCTACGCTTCCGAGGATGCTCCTGAGGATCCCGATGATCCCGATGCAGTGGTCGACGTGAAGTCTGCCCAGAAGGTAGCTGTCCGCAAGGTTGTCAAGGACGGTCAGATTCTCATCGAGACTGCAGCCGGTATTGTTAATGTTGCTGGTATCCAAGTAAAGTAAAGAAATGAAGAAACTACTGCTCATAGTATGTTGGCTGTGCTGCGGCGTTGCCGCAGCCATAGCTGCCGACGGCGATGTCACGATGTCCGTCAGCGGTATGACCACCAAGATGACCGACGGCACGTGGAGCATCACCATCAACAGCGCCGGGCGCGTCAGTTCGCTGCAGCGCAAGGGTACTGAGTTCCTGGCCAGCAATGGCATCTACTTCGACTATACCACCGCCAATGGCAACAGTGGCTTGAATCCCACGAAGGTCAAGGTGGTCAAGCAGACCGCCGACCACTGCGAGGTGCTCTATAGCGCCACGTCGGGCAACACCATCTTTGAGCAGGGCTACATTATGCGCAAGGGCGTGCCCGGTGTCTATTCATACGTAATAGCCACCGGCACCGCCACTTCCGCTTCTGAACCCGTCAAGGAGGCGCGCGTCTGCTGCCGCCTTGGCGATACGATGCTCAACGGCTACGTCGACTGGCGTATGAACGGCCGCATCCCGTCGAACACGGAGATGGCCGTCGCCGAGAAGGATGAGAACACCATCCAGGATGCTACCTACCGGTTGGCCGACGGCAGCATCTATACCAAGTACAACTGGGCCAACTACATCGAGCGCGACACGCTGCACGGCCTCTGCGGCATGAGCAACAACTACTACGGACTCTACAACATCCCCGTCAGCTACGAGTGGATCAATGGCGGCTGCGAGCGTCAGGAACTCACCGTCCACGCTACCAGCAAGTCGCCCATCACCATCCAGATGCTGCAGGGCGAGCACTTCGGCGGCGAGGCAATGGTGCTCCGCGAGGGCGAGAAGAAACTCTACGGCCCCTTCCTCATCTATACAACCTACAGCAAGGATCCCGTGAAGAGTGCCCGCAACCAAGCCGCCAAGGAGGCTGCCGAGTGGCCCTACCAGTGGTTCGAGAACGACCTCTATCCGCGTGAGCGCGCCACCGTGCGTGGCCACCTCAACGTCACTACGGGTCAGCGCAACGACAGCGTGCGCATCGTCCTGGCTCAGGAGAAGGGCAAAGACCCCATCGAGATGATGCACGGCTACCAGTTCTGGACGCTCACCGATGCCAACGGTGACTTCGAGATCAAGAACGTGCGTCCCGACACCTATAACCTCTTCGCCTACGCCAAAGCCGGTGAGGTGACCGACATGCTGGAGCAGGACGATATCACCGTCACGGCGGGCGACAACGACCTCGGCACCGTCACATGGACGCCGAAGAAGTACTCCGAGATGCTGTGGATGATTGGTCAGAACGACCGTCGCAGCAGCGAGTTCCGCCTGAGCGACACCATCCGTCAGTACGGCCTCTGGGAACTTGTGCCCGCCAGCCTTACCTATACCATCGGCCAGAGCAACCAGAAGACCGACTGGTACTATGCCCAGACGAAAGACGGCACGTGGACCGTCAAGTTCAACGTCGACAAGTGTCCAGCCGGGCGCGTCTACCTGACGGCCTCGATTGCCGGTTGCGCCAGTGAGAAAGCCTCTATCGCCGTCAAGCTGAACGGTACGGTCAAGGACACGTGGAAGCCCGGCTACAAGGATGCCTCCGTCTATCGCAGCGCCGTCAACAGCGGTCGCCACTATGTCTATACTACCGACTTCCTCAGTACGGGCCTCAAGGAGGGCACAAACCTCCTGACTTTCCAGATCAGCGGTACAGGCGGCAAGAATGGCATCATGTACGATTGCATCAAGCTTGAGGCCGGCGACCTCGTCACTGACTATATCCGTGAAACGAATGCCACAGCTGTTAGCCAGCCCGCGAAATACATTGTCAATGGTCATCTCGTAATTGAAAAGGCGGGGCGTCGCTATGCCGTTGATGGTAGGGCTATTGATGATTGACGGCTGTTTGGCAGAAGCATTCTACGATGAGAATAAAACTGTTATTACTATTAATCCTCTTTGCTATATCAGTCCGTACGACTGCTGCTAATGTAACGTGGTTTGACGGACAGCATCCCGTCAGCTATCAGGTGGTAGGCAAGACCGATCCGGTGGTGAAGATGGCGCTGCAGATGTTTGCCGAAGACATGCTGCTGGTTACAGGACACGCACCTGTAGCCGCCAAGAATGCCGCCATCCGCATTGTGCAAGGTCGGGGTAGTGACGACGGTTTCCAATTGAGCGTTCAAAACGGTCAGGTTGTGATTGAGGGCCACAATGCCCGGGGTACGGCCTACGGGTTGTTGGAACTGTCACGCATGGCGGGTGTCTCGCCGTGGGTATGGTGGGGCGACGTGCGTCCCCATACTCGCTCGTATGTGCTGTCGCTGCCCGACACGTTCCGCTTGGAGCATACGCCCTCAGTACAGTATCGCGGTATCTTTATCAACGACGAGGACTGGTCGTTGCGCCGTTGGTCGGCAGACAACATGGGGCCTCAGACATACCGTCGGCTGTTTCAACTGATGCTCCGTCTGCGTGCTAACACCATCTGGCCCGCCATGCATGAGGGAACGCCCGGCTTCTTTACCGTTGCGGGCAACAAGGAGATGGCCGACTCCTTCGGCATCGTTATCGGCTCCAGCCACTGCGAGCCGCTGCTCCGCAACAACGTGTCAGAGTGGGACCGCGTTTCCCGTGGCCCCTATAACTACATCACCAACCGCCAGCAGGTGCAGCAGTACTGGATAGAGCGCCTAAAGGAGGTGCGTGGCAGTGAGGAACTGTTCACCCTTGGTATGCGCGGCATCCACGATGGTTCGATGGAGGGCGTGAAGACCCCTGAGGAGAAGCTCAGTGCGCTACAGCAGGTCATCGACGACCAACGTGAGCTGATTCGTAAATATTACCATAAGGATGTGGAGCGTGTGCCCCAGGTCTTCATCCCCTATAAGGAGGTGCTCGAGATTATGGAGAGCGGCCTCCGCGTGCCCGACGACGTGACGCTGATGTGGTGCGACGACAACTACGGCTATCTGACCCGTCTGCCCGATGCTGAGCAGCAGCGGCGACGGGGTGGGGGAGGCGTCTATTACCACCTGAGCTATTGGGGTCGTCCGCACGACTACCTGTGGTTGACGACGACGCAGCCCGGACTAATTTACACCGAGATGCGCGCCGCCTACGACCACAACTGCCGCCGTCTGTGGATTGCCAATGTCCACGACCCGAAGGTGGCCGCCTACGATCTGGAGCTGTTCTTGGATATGGCGTGGGATATCGACGGGGTGAACCCGTCGACGCTGTATGCGCATTTGGAGCGCTGGCTCGTCAGTCAGTTCGGCAGTGTGGTGGGTAAGGCCATTGCCCCTGCTATGCGCGAATGGTACCACCTCAATGCCATCCGTAAGCCGGAGTTCATGGGTTGGACGCAGGTGGAACTCGACAAGAAGAAATACCCCGGCGGCAAGTCGGTACCCAGTAGCACGGAGTTCTCGCTGAAGGAGGCCTACGAGCGTATGGAGGCCTTCGCCCGCATCGAGGCTACCGTTGATGTCTATCGTCCCTTGGTGATGGAGGGTCGGCAGGACGCTTACTTCGCTCATGTGCTCTATCCTGTTCATGCTGCCGCCGCTATGACGCGCAAGATGCTTTCCAACGAGGATGATAGCCATCGCGCCTATGAGGAGATACAACGGCTCACCGAACACTACAACACGATGAACGGCGGCAAGTGGCGCGGACTCATGTCGTCGGCTCCCCGTGACCTCCCTGTCTTCGGCGACGTGCGAACCACTCTGCCGCAGCATCCCTCCGGAGGATACTTGATTGCGAGGAACGCTTGCGACTATAACCCAATCCCTAACATCATTCCCGAGCAAAGCTCGCCTACTCGTAGCCTTTCCCTTGTAGGGAGAGGGATAGAGACTATCCAGATGCTCGGCCATTCGATGAATGCTGTTGCCATCCCCAAAGGCTGCGAACTGACCTACGACTTTGAATCTCCCCTCCCTACGGGGGAGGAACTTGATGCCGTGCTCTATACCGCCATGATTCCCACGCAGCCCAGCGACCGTGGCGACCTGCGCTATCAAGTTCGGCTTGATAACCAGCAGCCCATTGTCATCTCGCTGAAGACACCCTACCGCTCGGAGCGCTGGAAGCAGAGTGTGCTGCGCGGTCAGATACTGACAAAGACCCCCATCCACCTGACGCAAGGTCCCCACAAACTTAGCATCAAGGCTCTCGACGACCATATCATCTTCGATCAGTGGATGTTGGATTTCCAGAAAGACCGTGAGTTCTACGTTATTCCTACTGCCAAATGAATCGGTAATCCTCTTGCTGTCGCTGTTGCTGACTCAGCATACAGTAGCTTAGGCAGATATTGTTCCGTTGCTGAATAAACCAGTCGGTTGACTGGGAGGAACGGGCGACTCTTTGCAGCAGGTACATACGATAGTTCCTTTTGCCGCTATAAAAAAACTAAATTTTTAGCGGCTAAAATTGCGTAATTAAAAATAATGTTTTACCTTTGCACATTGATAGTTGATTTACCTTAGTTTTGGCTTCAATTCATTACTTAATATTAAACTTTACGTAGTATGAAAAATGTACCTGTAATTAAGATTGGAATAGTCGCTGTGTCTCGCGACTGTTTCCCCGAGTCATTGGCTGTAAACCGTCGTAAGGCAGTGATTGCTAAGTATGTAGAAAAATTTGGTGCTACAGACATTTATGAGTGCCCTATTTGTATTGTGGAGAGTGAGATCCATGCTCAGCAGGCTCTTGAGGATGTGAAGAAAGCAGGATGTAACGCTCTGTGCGTCTATCTTGGCAACTTCGGTCCTGAGATTTCTGAAACCATGATTGCTGACTGGTTCCAGGGTCCCACAATGTTCTGCGCTGCTGCTGAGGAGACACAGGACAACCTGATCGATGGCCGTGGCGATGCATACTGTGGTATGCTGAACGCCAGCCAGGCCCTGTCTTTGCGTAAGACTCGTGCTTATATTCCCGAGGAGCCCGTAGGTGACGCTGCCCAGTGCGCTGAGATGATTCACGAGTTCGTGCCTATCGCACGTGCTATCGTTGGTCTGCAGAACCTGAAGATTATCAGCTTCGGTCCCCGTCCCAACAACTTCCTGGCTTGTAACGCTCCTATCCGTGCATTGTATGACCTCGACGTTGAGATTGAGGAGAACTCAGAGCTCGACCTCTTCGAGGCTTTCAAGAAGCACGAGGGTGACCCACGTATCGATGACGTTGTGAAGGATATGGCCGCCGAACTCGGCACAGGTAACAAGATTCCTCAGGTGCTGCCTAAGCTTGCCCAGTATGAGCTGACGCTGACTGACTGGATTGAGGCTCACAAAGGTTCTCGTCAGTTCGTTGCTATGGCCAACAAGTGCTGGCCGGCTTTCCAGACACAGTTTGGCTTCGTTCCCTGCTATGTCAACAGCCGTCTGACCAGCCGCGGTATTCCCGTAGCTTGCGAGGTTGATATCTATGGCGCTCTCAGTGAGTTCATCGGCACCTGCATTACTCAGGACGCCGTGACACTGCTCGACATCAACAACTCTGTTCCTCAGGATATGTACGAGGAGAGCATCAAGGGTAAGCAGTTCGAGTGTGACAGCTACACCGAGAAGGAGATCTTCATGGGCTTCCACTGCGGTAACACTGCATCTTCTAAGGTTTGCGATTGCAAGATGTGCTTCCAGCGCATTATGGCTCGCGCTCTGCCTGTGGAGGTTACCAACGGTACCCTCGAGGGTGACTTGAAGCCCGGCAAGGCTACTGTCTATCGTCTGCAGTCAACAGCCGACACCAAGCTCCGTGCCTACATCGCTCAGGGTGAGATCCTGCCCGTGGCTACTCGCTCATTCGGTTCTATCGGTACCTTCGGTATCAAGAACATGAGCCGCTTCTATCGTCACGTCCTCATCGAGAAGCACTATCCGCACCACGCTGCCGTCATGTTCGAGCATGCCGGTAAGTATCTGTGGGAGGTTCTGAAGTACATGGGCATCCCCGTGGAGGAGATTGACTATAACTTCCCGAAGGGTGACTACTATCCCACGGAGAATCCGTTCGTCTAAGATAACGAATAAAACGTTTTTATGCTTGTCTGGGTATCCTAAGCCCAGACAAGCTTTTTGTTTTTGAAAAATAGTTGATAAAATTTGCTTAGTTTTTTTGTCGTTCCCTACTTTTTGCTTATCTTTGCACAATCTAACATATAACAAAGGTTCATGAAGGAATTTGTGATATCGGAGGCGAAGGCTGAGACTGCTGTGCTGGTTGGTCTGATAACCAACCAACAGGACGAAGCGAAGACCAAGGAATATCTGGACGAACTGGAGTTCCTTGCCGAGACGGCGGGTGCTGTTGTCGTCAAACGGTTCACCCAGAAGGTCGGTGGTCCGAGCAGTGTGACCTACGTGGGCAGTGGCAAGCTTCTGGAAATCAAGCAATATATCAAGAACTGCGAGGATGCCTACGACCAGTGGCTCGATACCGATGAGAACGAACGGCCTGAAATAGCTCCTCAGCTGGTCGGTATGGTCATATTCGACGACGAGCTGACAGCAAAGCAGCTGCGCAACATCGAGAAGGAACTGCAGGTGAAGATTCTGGACCGCACTTCACTGATTCTCGACATCTTTGCTATGCGTGCCCAGACGGCCGAGGCAAAGGCACAGGTGGAGCTTGCCCAGCATCGTTATATGCTGCCCCGACTGCAACGGTTGTGGACACACTTGGAGCGTCAAGGCGGCGGTTCTGGCTCTGGCGGTGGCAAGGGTTCGGTAGGTCTGCGCGGTCCTGGTGAGACTCAGTTGGAGTTGGACCGCCGTATCATCCTGCAGCGCATCACGCTGCTGAAACAGCGGTTGAAGGAGATTGACCAGCAGAAGACGACGCAACGCAAGAATCGAGGACGGCTTATCCGTGTGGCCTTGGTGGGTTATACGAATGTGGGAAAATCGACGATGATGAACTTGCTGGCCAAGAGCGAGGTGTTTGCCGAGAACAAACTGTTTGCTACGCTCGATACGACAGTCCGCAAGATGACTATCGACAACCTGCCTTTCCTGCTGGCCGACACTGTCGGGTTTATCCGCAAGCTGCCCTCTGACCTGGTTGAGTCGTTCAAATCGACCCTTGACGAGGTGCGTGAGGCTGATTTGTTGGTACACGTGGTAGATATTTCTCACCCGGATTTCGAGGAACAGATACGGGTGGTGGAGAAGACACTTGCAGATCTGGGCTGTGCCGAAACCCCATCGATGATGGTGTTCAACAAAATCGACGCCTATACTTGGACGCCGCAGGACGAGGACGACCTGACGGAACCGACAAGGGAAAACATATCGTTAGACGATCTGAAGCGGACCTGGATGGCGAAGGCTGGTGAAGACTGCCTGTTCATCTCTGCCCGTGAGAAGGAGAACATCGAGGAGTTACGTTCCGTATTGTATCATAAGGTACGCGAACTTCACGTACAGAAATATCCTTATAACGATTTTTTATATCAAGACTATGAGTAACTATCGACATCTGACACAAACCGAAATTGAAATCTTAGAGCATAATGTTTGCTGGGCAGAGGACTGGCAACGTGTGAGGGTAGCTGAAGGCTTCAAACCCTATAACTTCCATCGTGTCATGTTCTATGGCGATATCCAACTGGGTGAGTTCCGTAAAATGGTTGAGGTATCGAAGGGCTTCGTGAAGCACTCAGGCATCAACGATGCCACGTTGCGTAACGTCACCGTTGGTGATGACTGCTTGATAGAAAGGGTGGGGAATTACATCAACAACTATACCATCGGCAACGACTGCTACATCTCGAATATCTGCACCTTGGAGACTACTGATGATGCTACTTACGGTGAGGGTTCTGTCATTTCGGTGCTCAACGAGATGGGTGACGGCAATGTGACCATTTTCCGTGAATTGAACTCACAGATGGCCTCTTTTATGGTGAAGTACAACCAGGATAAGGTGTTGAAACAAACTCTTCAGCAGATGATTGAGGACGAGCTGCGGGTGACACGGCCTGAGCGAGGCACCATTGGCAACAACGTTAAGATTGTTAATGCACGTGACATCACAAATACCATCATCAAGGGTGATTGCGAAATTAGCGGTGCTGCACGCCTCTCGGAGTGTACCATCATGTCGTCGAAGGATGCCTCGGTGTTTATCGGCACGGGTGTCATCTGTGAGAACAGCATTATCTGCGACGGTTGCTCCATCAACAACTCAGTGAAGATGCAGGACTGCTTTGTAGGCGAAGCCTGCCAGATTACCAACGGCTTTACGGCTGAGGCCAGCCTGTTCTTTGCAAACTCCTATATGGCCAACGGCGAGGCCTGCGCCGCCTTCTGCGGTCCGTTCTCTGCCAGTCACCATAAGTCGAGCCTGCTCATCGGCGGGGAGTTCTCATTCTATAACGCCGGTTCTAACACCAACTTCTCGAACCATGCCTACAAGATGGGGCCGTTGCACTACGGCACTTTGGAGCGTGGCACGAAGACAGCTTCAGGCTCTTACATCCTGATGCCTGCCACCATCGGCGCCTTCTCAGTGTGTTTCGGCAAGCTGATGCACCATCCCGACACGCGTAGTCTGCCGTTCTCGTACCTGATGGCCTACGGCGACGACTGTTATCTGGTGCCGGGTCGTAACATCACCACTGTCGGTCTGTACCGTGATATCAAGAAATGGCCGAAGCGTGACAAGCGCTCGAAGTTGTCACGTAAGTCGATTATCAATTTCGACTGGCTTTCGCCTTTCACCGTTGGTGAGATTCAGCAGGGCATCAAGATTTTGGAAAACCTGCGCAGTGCCAGCGGCGACAATGTGACAACCTATAATTTCCATGAGTATGTCATTAATGCCTCGTCTCTGCGCAAGGGACTGAAATACTATGATATCGCCCTGCGCATCTACATGGGTGCTGTGTTGAAACGTGCGCAGAAAGAGGGCTACATCGGTCAGCCTGTCAGTACCGTCGGTAAGGGAAGATGGGTCGATTTGAGCGGTCTGCTGTTGCCCGAGAGCGAAGAGCAGCGGCTGATAGACGACATCAAGTCGGGCGTCCTCGACAATATTCAGCAGGTCCTCGACCGCTTCAGCGAGATAAACAACCGCTACAGTGACTACCGCTGGGCTTGGTCATACCAGATGATTTTGGATTATTACCATTTGGATGAGCTGGATGCTGCAGCCTGCGAGCGTATCCATGAAGACTATGTCCGTGCCCGCCGTGCCTGGATTGCCGAGATCCGTAAAGATGCCGAGAAGGAGTTCGCTATGGGCGATGTCGAGCAGGAAGTTTTTGATGACTTTGTCTCGAAGCTCGACCATGAGATTGATTACGAAAATTGAAGATTGAGAATTGAAAATTATATGAAGCTGAAACTGTTTTTTGCTACTGGCTTGGTGTTTCTGGGGCTGACTGCCTGTGAGAAGTACCAATATGAGAGTGTCAAAGGTGATTTGTCGCAGACACGTATCTATACGTTGGAAAACGGATTGAAAGTTTACTTGAGTGTAAACAAGGAAAAGCCACGTATTCAGACATATATAGCTGTAAGAACAGGTTCAAAGAATGACCCTGCTGAGACCACTGGTCTGGCTCACTACTTAGAACACCTGATGTTCAAGGGTACGGGTAAGTTCGGCGTGACCGACTCGACGGCGGAGGCTCCGCTGTTAGCCGACATAGAACAGCGCTATGAGCAGTATCGCAAACTGACCGACCCTGCAGAGCGCCGTGCCGCCTATGCAGGCATCGACAGCGTCAGCCAGTTGGCCGCACAGTACTTTATCCCCAATGAGTACGACAAGCTGATGGCCGCCATCGGTGCTGAGGGTACGAATGCCTACACCTCGAACGATGTGACCTGCTATACCGAGGACATCCCCTCGAACGAGGTGGAGAACTGGGCGAGAATTCAGTCTGACCGTTTCCAGAATATGGTTATCCGAGGCTTCCATACCGAGTTGGAGGCTGTCTATGAGGAGTACAACATCGGACTGACACAGGATGTGCGCAAACTCTATGAGGCATTGTGCCGCAAGCTCTGCCCGACGCACCCATACGGCTTGCAGACCACCATCGGTACGCAGGAGCATCTGAAGAATCCCTCAATCACGAATATCAAGAACTACTTCGCCAAGTGGTACGTGCCCAACAACGTTGCCATCTGTATGGCGGGCGATTTTGATCCTGACGAGGTAATTGCTACTATTGATAAGTACTTCGGAGATTGGAAGCCTGGCGACGATGTCGCTCAGCCCACGTTCCCCGAGCAGCCCGTTTACAGCGAACCGCAGGACACCGCCGTCATCGGCCCCGAGGCTGAACAACTGTGGTTAGGCTGGCGCTTTGACCGTGGTGCCTTGCTGCAGAGTGATACCCTGCAGGTCATCGAGTCGATGCTTAGCAACGGCACTGCCGGACTCATCGACCTCGACATCAACCAGCAGATGAAGATGCTCGAAGCATGGGGTGGGGTGGAGTCGCTGATGGACTACTCTGCATTCATCCTGGCCGGTACTCCCAAGGAGGGGCAAACCCTCGACGAGGTGCGACAGTTGCTGCTCGAAGAAATCGACAAGCTGAAGAAGGGCGACTTCTCCGACGACCTGCTGCCCTCGGTCATCAACAACCTGAAGTTGCAGTATTATAATGCCTTGGAGAACAACCGCTCACGGGCCGATATGTTTGTCGATGCCTTTATCCTCGGTAAGCCTTGGGAACAGCAGGCCAACCGTTTGGAGCGTTTGGAAGGTCTGACCAAGCAGCAGATTGTAGATTTCGCTGTCAGCCATTTCACCGACGGCTATGCCGTCGTCTATAAGCGGCAGGGCACAGACCCCAATGAGAAGAAAATCGACAAGCCCGCCATCACGCCTATCCCCACAAACCGCGACAACGTCAGTCAGTTTGTGAAGGACATTCAGGATTCGAAGGTGAAGCCCATCGAGCCGAAGTTTGTTGATTTCAAGCGCGACCTCACCTTCGGTAGTGTACACGAAGGTTTACCCTTCGTGTATGTCCATAACACCGAAAACGGTCGCTTCCAGCTCTCCTTCCGCTATGAGTTCGGCAAGCAGGCCGACGTCCGTTATGATTATGCTGCCGACTACCTGGAATACTTAGGCACCGACAAGCTGACGCCGCAGCAGGTGAAGCAGCAGTTCTACAAGCTGGCCTGCGAATTCAACATCAACGTGGCCGACCGTATGATCAGCGTCTCGCTGAGCGGACTGAGCGAGAATATGGCTGAGGCACTGACGCTGTTGGAGGACCTGCTGCAGAATGCCAAGGCCGACCAGGATGCCTATGATATGTATGTCAGTCTGGTGGAGAAAGCCCGTGCCGATGCGAAACTCGACCAGCGCACCAACTTCGACTGCCTCTTCAACTACGGCGTCTATGGCCCTTACAATTCCCAGCGTAATATGCTGAGCAGCGCCGAACTGCGCCAGATAAACCCGCAGGATCTGCTCGACCTGCTGAAAAACCTCAGCCAGTATGAGCACACCTTATTATATTATGGCCCGATGGACGAGGACGAGCTGGAGGAGGCGCTCGCAGCTCACTTCACGCCGCTTACCGCAGAACTAAAACCCGTTCCGCAGAACAAGAACTACGTCACACAGCCAACGCCTGAGAGCGAGATACTGATTGCCCCATACGATGCCAAGAACATCTATATGCGGATGTACCATAGCGAACAGCGGCCCTGGAATGCTGAAGAGGCTCCTGTTCAGGCCCTGTTCAACGAGTACTTCGGTGGCGGTATGAACACCGTTGTGTTCCAGGAGATGCGCGAGACTCGCGGTCTGGCTTACAACGCTTGGGCCATCTACCGCCGTCCCTCCTACAAGGACCAGACGGAGGATTTCTTCACGCATATCATCACCCAGAACGACAAGATGATGGACTGCGTCAGCCATTTCCACACCATCCTCGACACCATCCCGCAGAGCGATGCCTCGTTCCAGATAGCTAAGGAAGCGCTGACGAAGCAGCTGGCCAGCCAGCGCACCACGAAGTTCGGCCTCATCAACGCCTGGATAAATGCCCGCGACTTAGGCATCGACTACGACCTGAACGAGAAGATCTACGCTGCCCTGCCTAACCTGTCGATGAAGGACATCGTTGACTTCGAGCAGCAGCAGATTGCCCGTAAGCCCTACCGCTACATCATCCTCGGCGATGAGCACGAACTCGATATGGCCGCCCTTCAGAAGTATGGCCCAGTTCGCCGAGTAACAACAACAGAGATTTTTGGCTATTAATATCCTATAATAAACAAATATGACTATGGCAAAACCCGTTGAATTCAAGTATGCGCCTATGTTCCAGTTGGGCGAAGACAAAACCGAGTATCGCCTTCTGAGCAAAGAGGGTGTCACCACCGCCGACTTCGAAGGTAAGGAAATCATCAAGGTGTCGAAGGAGGCACTCACGCTGCTGGCCCAGCAGGCCTTCCACGATGTGGAGTTTATGCTGCGCCGCGAGCACAACCTGCAGGTGGCCGCTATCCTGAACGACCCTGAGGCTTCGGAGAACGATAAGTATGTGGCCTTGCAGTTCCTGCGCAATGCCGAGGTGGCTGCACGTGGCATCCTGCCCTTCTGTCAGGATACTGGCACTGCCATCATCCACGGTGAGAAGGGCCAGCAGGTGTGGACGGGCTTCGAGGACGAGGAGGCTTTGAGCCTTGGTGTCTTCAACACCTTCACCCAGGACAACCTGCGCTACTCACAGAACGCCCCGTTGAATATGTACGACGAAGTGAACACCCGCTGCAACCTGCCTGCCCAGATTGATATCGAAGCCTGCGAGGGTGCTGAGTATCGTTTCGTGATGGTAGCCAAGGGTGGCGGCTCTGCTAACAAGACCTACTTCTATCCGATGACCAAGGCTACTATCCAGAACGAGGGCACACTCATCCCCTTCCTCGTAGAGAAGATGAAGTCCTTGGGTACCGCTGCCTGTCCGCCTTATCATATTGCCTTTGTCATTGGCGGTACGAGTGCAGAGAAGAATCTGCTGACCGTGAAACTCGCCTCCATTAAGTACTATGACTCGCTGCCCACGACTGGTGACGAGACGGGGCGCGCCTTCCGTGATATCGATCTCGAGAAGAAGCTGCTCTTTGAGGCCCAGAAGATTGGTCTCGGCGCACAATTCGGCGGTAAGCATCTGGCTCACGACATCCGCGTCATCCGTCTGCCGCGTCACGGTGCTTCGTGCCCCATCGGTATGGGCGTCAGTTGCTCTGCCGACCGTAACATCAAGGCCAAGATCAACAAGGATGGTATCTGGCTTGAGAAGATGGACTCGAACCCCTCTGAGCTGATTCCCGCTGAGTTTGCAAAGGCCGGCGAGGGACAGAACACCATCGAGATAGACCTGAACGAAGGTATCGACGCCGTCCGCAAGGAACTGTCGAAGTATCCTGTCTCTACCCGTGTCAACCTGAAGGGCACCATCATCGTGGCCCGCGACATCGCCCACGCCAAGCTGAAGGCCCGTATTGATGCCGGTGAGCCGATGCCCGACTACTTCAAGGACTATCCTGTGCTCTATGCCGGACCTGCCAAGACACCGGAGGGCTATCCCTGCGGTTCGATGGGACCGACTACTGCCAACCGTATGGATCCATACGTTGACGAGTTCCAATCATTAGGTGCCTCGCTCGTGATGATTGCCAAGGGCAATCGTTCGCAGGTCGTCACCGACGCCTGCCAGAAGCACGGCGGTTTCTATCTCGGCTCCATTGGTGGTGTGGCTGCTGTCCTGTCACAGTCGAGCATCAAGAGCATCGAGTGCGTGGAATATCCCGAACTCGGTATGGAGGCTATCTGGAAGATTGATGTTGTTGACTTCCCTGCCTTCATCCTCGTCGATGACAAGGGCAACGACTTCTTCAAGACCCTCAAACCTTGGAGTCCATGCAAAAAGTGAAGTGGACTCTCCTTGTCTTATTTTTCATGACCCTTTCGCCGATTTGTGCTTCAGCACAAGGCGAAAGGGCTGTGAGGGGAGACTGTACGCCAGAGCTGACGGATGAATCGGCCACCACACGCGGCGTTCGCCGGAAGCTGCCGAGCATCAATCAGAACTGGGACTCTACGAAGGTCTATAGACAGATGGTGATTCTCGTCTCGTTCAGGGACTGTGACTTCAAAAGCGAGAATCCGCAGGCAGACTTTGATTCGCTGTTCAATGTGAAAGGCTACAACAAACGGAGCGGTCCGGGTTGTGTGGCCGACTATTTCCGTGAGCAGTCCGGTGGGCTTTTCAATATGCAATTTGACGTTTATGGTCCTGTGAAACTCGACACAGCGGCTTGCCCTTATGACAATCCAACGGAAAAAACCAGGAATTATGGACGTGAGCAGCTGCGTAATGCTACTGAACAGGCGTTCAAAGAGCATCCTGAGTTGGACTACAGTCAATACGACTGGAACGGTGACGGCAGCATAGAACAGGTGATATACATCAATGCGGGACTTTGTGGCAATCAAGGCAGTGGGTCATTCGGCTATATCTGGCCTAATACCGGTTCGTTTACGACCATCAGGACTCCGGACGGTCTGAGAATCTCGAACTATACGGTCAGTGGTGAACTGTGGAAGAACAAAACGTCGTGTGGCATTGGAACCATCTGTCATGAGTTTACCCATAGTCTGGGACTGCCCGATATCTATCCTACCACCAGCTCTGCCGGTTACTCTGTTGTCGATGAGTGGGATCTGATGGATGGCGGAAACTTCACCAACTATGGCTGGTGTCCGCCCAACTATACGCCAATGGAGAAGATGCTGTTAGGCTGGGTGACCCCCATCGAATTGACGGAACCTACCTCTGTCAGGAACTTGAAGTCGGTGTCTGAAGGTGGTGAGATTTACAGAGTCAGACATTCTGACAACGAGTGGTATCTGTTGGAAAACCGGCAGCACAGTGGCTGGGATTATGGTATTCCTGGAAAAGGCCTGGTTGTCTATCATGTCTATTACGAAAAGTCGGTATGGTCGGGTAATACGGTAAACAATGACCCTAACAAGCGTCGATTCGAATTGGTTCACGCCGACAACAAGGACTATGATGCCTGGGATGGTATCGTTGGTGACAGTAATCCGTACGCAAAATCTCCCAGATTGAACAGCCGTTACCTAAGTACCTCACCTTATCCTTGGACGACCGACTCGACGACATTTGAAAATAATGAACTGACAGACAACTCAGTGCCAGCAGCAGTGATGAACTATCCCAACGCCGCTGGAAATATTCTGCTGTCCAAGCCCATCACTAATATCCAGATGACTGACGACGGCCTCGTCTCTTTCGACTTTATGGGAGGCGACCCAGACGCAATTGTCACACAGAGTTTTTCACCTGATCGGCATCATACGTATTACGACCTGCAAGGCCGTCAAGTGTCTGGCGTACCAAGGAAGGGTATCTATATCGTCCGCTCGGCTGCGCTCGACCAAAGGTCGCAAGAAGGACGCTTGCAAGGCAAGAACGGCAAGAAAATAATAATACATTAGTTCTATAACAACAACAAACAACAAAACTATGCGTTTAATTATTGAACCTAATTATGATTTGATGTCCCAGTGGGCCGCCAATCATGTGATCGAGCGTATCAACGCCGCCAATCCAACACCTGAGAAGCCTTTTGTCTTGGGACTTCCTACAGGCTCGTCCCCCATCGGCATGTACCGTGCTTTGGTGAAGGCATGTCAGGAAGGCCGCGTGTCGTTCAAGAACGTTGTCACCTTCAATATGGATGAGTATGTCGGCCTGCCCGTAGAGCATCCCGAGAGCTATCACAGCTTTATGTTCAGCAACCTGTTCAATCACATCGACTGTCCGAAGGAGAATATTCATATTCTGAATGGTAATGCGCCCGATTTAGAGGCAGAATGTGCCGCCTATGAGGCAGAGATTGAGCGTTTCGGCGGTGTTGACCTGTTCCTTGGCGGTATCGGTCCTGACGGACACATCGCTTTCAATGAGCCGGGTTCGTCACTTACCAGCCGTACCCGCCAGAAGACGCTGACCACCGACACCATCATTGCCAACAGCCGCTTCTTTGACAATGACATCCATAAGGTACCCAAGACGGCCCTGACTGTCGGTGTAGGTACTGTGATGGCAGCCCGTGAGGTGATGATTCTGGTTAATGGCCATGCCAAGTGCCGCGCCCTGCAAGCTGCCGTGGAAGGTTCTGTCAACCACATGTGGACCATCTCTGCCCTTCAGATGCATCAGCATGGTATCATCGTAGCCGATGAAGCTGCCTGTGATGAGCTGAAAGTCGGCACATACCGCTATTTCAAGGATATTGAACGTAACAACCTGTTGTAATTATATTAAGGAAAAAGCCGCTGAAAAGCGGCTTTTTCCTTTTATTATTTGGTATAATTCATTTTATTTGCTATCTTTGTACCCTGAAAATCGGGAAAGGGCATGCCTAAAAGTTCTCTTTTCCATGTATTTTATTGTAAAATTATTACTAACGCGCTGAAAATCAGTAGGTTTTGGTGTGTCGTTAGGAATAGGGGTTGTATATATTCCGTAAAACTTTCAATAGATGAAGTATTTGAGAAATTTATTGTTGATTCTGCTGTTCTTCCCGCTCGCGGCTATAGCCCAGTCGATGAGTGACAGTCAGATTCTGGATTTAATCAAGCGTGAGACAAGTGCCGGTTCCTCGCGGTCACAGATTGTGACCAAACTGGTGCAGCGTGGTGTCAAGATTGACCAGATTCGCCGTGTTCGTGCCCAGTACGAGAAACAGCTTCGTACCCGTGGTCTTAGTGGTTCTGCTGACGAGGCCGTTGAGGAAGCTGGTTCTCGTATGCGTACCAGTAATTCCGAGTTGGATGACGATATCACTTCAGGTAAGCGGGGAACCAAATCCGAGCTGAACAGTGATGCTGATGTCCGCTATTATGAATTTGCCGACGATGCACTTGAAGGGCAGGAAGTAGATTCTATTGAGAGGAAGAAGATATTCGGTCATGACATTTTCAACAACAAGTTGTTGTCATTCGAACCCAATATGAACATCGCCACACCGCAGGACTATGTGCTCGGCCCTGGTGACCAGCTGGTCATTGACATCTATGGCGCTTCGCAGAAGTCCTATCAGCTGACGGTGTCGCCGGAGGGCACGGTGACTGTTCCTGATTATGGGCCGGTAACAGTGGCTGGCATGACGGTGGCTGCTGCCAACAGCCGCATCCGGGCCAGCTTGGGTTCGCGTTACAGCAGTTCGTCGCTGAAGGTGAGCGTTGCCCAGACCCGTACCATCCTTGTCAATGTGATGGGTGAGGTGCGGTCGCCCGGCACTTACCATCTGAGTGCTTTTGCCAGTGTGTTCCATGCCCTCTATGCTGCCGGTGGCATCAGTGACCTGGGTACCCTGCGTAATATCCGTGTTATCCGTGGCGGCCAGTTGGTGACCGTTGTCGATATCTATGAATACATTCTCAATGGTCGCCTGGCTGGAAACATCCGTCTGAAGGAGGGTGATGTCATCCAGGTAGGTGCCTACGACTGCTTGGTGAATGTGACGGGTAATGTCAAACGTCCTATGTACTACGAGATGCGTCCCACCGAGAGTGTGGGTACACTGTTGAAGTATGCAGGCGGATTCACTGGCGATGCCTATCGTAAGAGTGTCCGTCTGGTGCGTAAGTCCGGCGAGCGCTATGGTGTCTATAATGTCGAAGAGTTCGAGCAGTCCTCGTTCCGTGTGGCCGACGGCGATGCCGTCAAGGTCGATGCCATGCTTGACCGTTTCGAGAACATGGTCGAGGTCAAGGGCGCCGTGTTCCGTCCCGGTCAGTACCGGCTTGGTGAACAGGTGACGACCGTCCGCGGACTCATCGAGCAGGCCGATGGTGTCACCGAGGATGCTTTCACCGCTCACGGCGTGCTGCACCGTATGCGTGCCGACCGTTCGCTTGAGATTATCTCTGTCGATGTGGCGGGTATCCTTGCGGGTACCGTGGCCGACATCCCGCTGGCTAACGAGGATGTCCTGTTCATTCCCACTCAGACCGAGCTGATTAACAGTCGTTATGTTATCATTGAGGGTGAGGTGCTCTCTCCCGGCGAATACCAATGGGCCGCCAACATGACACTCGAGGATCTGGTGATGAAAGCCGGTGGACTGACCGATGCCGCTTCTGTGGCCAAGGTGGATGTGTCGCGCCGTCTTGTTGACCCGAAGGCCACGAAAGCAGGTTCCGAGTTGGCCAAGACATACTCGTTTGCCCTGAAGGAAGGCTTTGTCATCGACGGCACTCCAGGTTTTACGCTAGAGCCTTACGATATTGTTCAGGTATTCCGCAGTCCAGGTTACCATACCCCTCGGCGAGTTTCTGTTGAGGGTGAAGTCAATTTTGCAGGCAGCTATACGCTTGAAATGAAAAACCAGCGCCTTAGTGATTTGGTGCAGCGTGCCGGTGGCATTACTGATGATGCCTATACTGAAGGTGCCCGCTTGGAACGTAAAATGGACGAGACCGAACGTGCCCGCTTACAGATGGCTTTGCGTGCTGCCCGCATGAGCCAGGAAAGCAAAGACTCCGTAGCCCTTGAGAAAATTGAACAGAGCAATGTCTATACGGTAGGTATTCATCTTGAAGAAGCTCTGAAAAATCCCGGTGGTGATGCAGATATTGTGCTGCGTGAGGGTGACCGCCTGATTATTCCGGAGTTTGAGGGAACGGTCAAAATCAGTGGCGATGTCATGTACCCCAATACGGTGGCATTCACTAAGGGCAAAGATTATAGGTGGTATGTACGTCAGGCCGGCGGTTTCGGCGAACGAGCCAAGAAGCGCAAGGCATACGTCATCTATCCTAACGGAACTATGGCCCAGGTCAACCATGGTGCCAGCATAACACCGGGTTGCGAGATTATCGTTCCCTCTAAACCCAAGCGTGACGCACTCAGTGTAACCCAGTGGATGGGCATTGGTTCTACTGCTGCTTCTATCGCCACGATGATTGCGACCATTGTTTATATGACTACAAGATAGGCTTGATTATGGAACAGATGAATAATAATGAAGAAAACATCAAGAATAGTGCTGTGAAGGACTCTTTCGAATTCCCTGCCTTATGGCAGTCGATGAAAAACCGCCGTAAATTATATTATAAGGTTTTGGGCGTCACCTTCATTGTGGCTTGTATCTATGTCTTCAGTCTGCCTAAAACCTATACCTGTAAGGTTATGCTTGCCCCGGAATTAAGCTCTACGGGCGGTCGTAATTACCTCAGTGCCTTAGCTTCGAGTTTTGGTTTAACTATGGGTAGCACTCGTACAGGTAGTGAGGCTCTTTTCCCAACGCTCTATCCAGACTTGATGAAGTCCGTGGATTTCAAGACGAGTCTTTTCCCTGTAAAGGTGCGTCGCGATAAGGACACGACAGAAATGACCTACTACAACTATCTGCTTAAGGAGCAGAAGCGTCCATGGTGGAGTGCGGCTATCGGTGCCGTTGTCGGTGGTATCTTCAGTCTTTTTCCTGAAGATACGTTGAATATTAAAAGTAAGAATACGTCAGAAGTCAATCCTTTCCGTCTGACGAAAAAACAAGCCATGATAGCAGAATCCATTAGCAGGAAGGTCAAGTGTGTCGTTGATAAAAAGACATTGGTCATAACAATTCAGGTGACCGATCAAGACCCGCTTATTTGTGCTACGATGGCTGATACTGTTCAAGCCCGTCTTCAGCGGTTCATCACAGACTATCGCACCAGCAAGGCCCGTCAGGATTTGGAGTACAATCAGAAAATCTATCTTGAAGCGAAGCATGAGTATGACAAGTCCCGCCAACTGTACGCCTCGTTTAGCGATGCCAATCAGGATGTTGTTCTCCAGAGTGTTCGCAGCAAGCTCAACGAATTGGAGAATGAGATGCAGCTGAAGTTTAATACCTATAGTGCCATTGCCACTCAGCTACAGAATGCGAAGGCCAAAGTTCAGGAAGAGACTCCCGCTTTTACTACCGTTCAGAGTGCCACTGTTCCCATTAAACCATCAGCTCCTAGAAAAGGGTTTATTATCTTTGCTCTTCTCTTTTTTGCATTCTTTTGTACTACCCTTCGGGTCTTCTATAAGGACGGTCTGTTGAAACCTTTGCTTGGTCTTTCCTGATATGATGACAGCCAAGTATTATCCTATCCTTTTCGGACAGAACCGTAAAATCCTTGTCTGGGGTACGGAGGACTGGACAGTCTCTGCAGTGCCCCAGTCAGAGTCAGTGGTCGTCAACGGTATATGGGCTGGTCACAAGCTCACAGAAGTCATAGAAAACCATCCTGCTGAAATACTCGGGAATGCTGTTGCGGAAAGGTACAACAACCAGCTGCCGCTGCTTGCCAAGATTATCGATGCCCATCAGGATCTCTCCATCCAGGTACATCCCAATGACGAGATGGCTCTCCGTGAGCACAACAAGTTCGGGAAGTCCGAGATGTGGTACATCCTCGATGCTAAACCAGGAGCCTGCCTTTATGCCGGATTCAAGAAGCAGATTACCCCAGAGGAATACCGTCAGCGAGTAGCCGATGGCACTATCACAGAAGTCCTCGCCCGTCATGAGGTTTACAAAGACGATGTCTTCTACCTGCCTGCTGGTCGTGTTCATGCCATCTGTGGTGGCATACGTCTGGCTGAAGTCCAGCAGTCTTCTGATGTCACTTATCGCATTTTCGACTACAACCGTCCTGGACTTGACGGCAAGCCACGTGAACTCCATACCGAATTGGCTGCAAAGGCTATTGACTATACCGTATATCCCGAATACAAGACTGGTCATGGCAATGACACTGATGTTGCCCATAAGCTCTTGAACACCCCGTACTTTAGTGTCAAGGTCATTGAGGCCACGGCACCTTTCCATCGTAACATGGTCAAGTACGACTCTTTCATCATCATTATGAACTTGAAGGGTGACTGTCACATTCGCCTCAGGTCTTCCCAGATCAGTATCCTGCTTCCCGCAGGCACCTCTTGTCTCATTCCCGCCGTCGTCGCCGACTACGACATCCTTCCCATCGGCAGTCGCACAAAGGTTCTTGAAGCATTCATCAACAACAAGAAGACTATCGGCCAGCTCATCTCCGACTTCCTCCGTTTCAATTAACTTCATTTGGAATTGTCGATTCAGCAATCAGAGCGGTTGTTGAAAGATACATTAGATGGGAAAAACGATGCTGTTGCTACTGCAAAAGACGTGATTCATGTCGAAGTCCCTCTAACATTTTGTTTGTTGATAGGCGTAGCAAGATGTCTGCCCCCAAAGGGAAGTACAAATTTTTGAACTGATGTGCGCAGATAAAACAAATAAACAAAGAGTTTTCAGAAACAGTATATTCCTTTCCATTCGTATGGTTGTCGTGATGATTATCTCAGTTATCACGACACGTTTTCTTTTGAAAAATCTTGGGATTGAGGATTATGGCGTATATAATGTAACGATAGGAATAGTGGCAATGTGCTCGTTCCTGACGCCTGCTCTATCCAATGCAAACCAACGTTTTCATAATTATGAATTGGGGAGCAACAATTTGGAAGGAGCAAATCGGGTTTTCAATACCGGATTCTTAATTCAGTTATTGATGGTGCTTGTCGTACTGTGTATATGTGAAACGGGTGGTCTTTGGTATATCAATAATAAACTTGTCGCTCCAGAAGGAAGAGAGAATGCAATATTCTGGATCTATCAGATTTCTGTTTTTGCTTTCTCTCTGTCAATGTTACAGATTCCCTTAGTATCAGCTGTCCTGGCACACGAACACATGAATTTCTATGCTATCATAAACATAGTGGATGCTGTGTTCAAATTATTGATAGCCATCGCTATTGCATATTCATCCAGTGATAGACTGATATTATATGGTTTATTGCTGCTATTGATTTATTTTTTCAATTTTGTTGTTTATTTCATTTATTCCTACCATTACTTCAAGGAAATAAGGTTTAGACGGATATATGATAAAGTTTTATTGAAGAAAATGCTTTCTTTCTCAGGTTGGAATATGTTTGAGACTCTAGCAAGAATTACAAAAGACCAAGGAAGTAATTTGTTACTTAATTTTTATTTTGGGCCTGTCTTAAATGCTGCCCGTGGTGTAGCAAGTCAGGTGTCCTACGCTTTTTCTGGTTTGGCAGAGTCCACAGTCATGGCCTCCAGACCGCAGATGGTTGCCTCTTATGCTCAGGGTAACATACACACTGCTATCTCCATGTTCATCTCATTAAGTAAAGGTTTGTTGTTGTTGCAGTTCCTTTTGATGTTGCCGGTGTTTATTGAGATCGAATATATATTGAAGTTATGGCTTGGCTCTAATGTTCCTGATTATGCGGTGGAATTTGTGCGTCTTTCGCTATTGGTTACTCTTTTTGATAAACTTGCGACACCAGTAACAGCTATTATTCATGCAACAGGAAGAGTTAAGAAATACCATATATTATCGAGCGTAATTAACCTAATGGTAATACCTATAGCATGGCTGTTGTTTAGCCTTGGCTATAATCCGACATCCGTTTATTTGGTTACGATTCTGGAAGTTATAATAGCTCAGGTAGTCTTTCTGTTTGTCATCAAGAGTTTACTTCCTTTTTCGGTGCATTGCTATTTCAAAAAAGTATGTGAGCCTTTCTTTGCTGTTTTACTTTTGTCTTGTCTGGTACCAGCTTTATTGTATTATTACATGGAAATAGGACTCATGAGATTTGTCTTGGTTTTGTTGGTGTCGGTAATAATAGTTTCGGTCTTTAGTTATCTTCTTGGTTTGTCAAAGGCCGAAAGACAATTTCTGAAATCCTTCATCAATCGCTAAAAGAATATGGGGAGTTTCTTTTACGACATCCTGCTTTTCTTGCTAACGGCATGCACGTGTTTTGGAGAGTTTGGGGGCGCACTCCAGATAGACCGTGCGTTGGCAATCTTATTCTTGCCACTTTTGTTTTTGGTAATTCGGGAAAAAGGATGTGGATATGTGAGGAATATTGTCGTAATATTTTCGTTGTTCTATTTATTTTGCATTGTTTCTGTCGCATGGACACCTGATTTGACGGAGGCTGTTAAAGAGCTGTTCTATTATCCTGTTCATTTTGCCTTGTTTTTGGAAATCATCGCTTTTGCCAGATATGCTCGTAACCCTCAAAAGAGTATAGTGTCAGGTTGGTTGGTGGCTGTCCTTCTATGTTCAGTGGTAGCTGCATGGGAAATGATGACGGGTAATCATCTCAGTGTTGCAAAGGAGCAGGCAGACGAATATAATACTGGTGCTGCTGTTTTGGAACATTTTACAGCTTCGGTAACATTTGGCAATTATAACAGTTTTGTCACTTTCTTATGCTACAGTATGCCTTGGCTGTTTTGGATACTGATGAAAAAGGAAAAATCCTTTTGGAGCATGAGTATGACGGTCGTTGCTATTGTTTCTGCTTTTTTATTTACGCTTCTGAATGCCTCTCGTGGTGGACTGATTTCACAACTCGTCATGTTTTTCATCGTTCTCGTATCTTCCCCAATGACAAAGTTGAAATATCTGTTATGCGCTATATCGCTTTTGCTTGTCGGGTATGTACTCATTACATACGGGGAAATTCTTACTGCCGTGATGGAGGCCAGATTGGCTGATGGCGGTATGTTTGACGGTGAGTCAAGATATACAATATGGGCAAATGCACTGAATACGTTTTGGCGCAGCTGGGGATTAGGAGTCGGTATAGGTGGAATGAATGAGGCCATGGGACAATGGGCCGATGGCGAAATAACTGTTACGCATAATATTTTTCTGGAATTATTATTGCAGTATGGCCTTGTGTTTTTCTTTGTTTTTGTCTTGGCTATTTGTAAATTGTTCAGGTCTTCTTTGCTGGTGTCAGATAAAAGAAGTAAGGTCGCAGTATTGATGGCTTTGTTATGTATGCCTATATATGGGATTATTGATAGTACATATCTGTTAAAACCTCAACTGTACGTGTTATTTGCAACTATTTATGTTTTTGTAAACAGTGAACAAATTAAGTGTCATCACCAAGTTTTACTCAAAACTTCATAATTACAAAGGACTCCCATTTTGGGTTCTTACGCCACTGAGAAGAATGACGAGGGCGGTTGCCAATAACGTCCTACCTTCGTATTTGGCAAATAGTCCTCGTCCAACAGGACAAGAGGAAGCTGATATTATTGTGTCATTCACCTCTTTTCCGGCTCGTATTGACAAGGTTTGGTTAGTGGTTGAGTGTATGCTTCGCCAATCTTTATTGCCAAAGAAGATAATACTATGGTTGTCAAAAGAACAATTCCCGACAAGTGACAGCATCCCCGGTTCTTTAAAAAAATATGAGGATAATAGATTTGAAGTTCGTTTTGTAGATGGTGATATCCGCTCTCACAAAAAATATTATTATATTTCTCAGAGTAATCCTAACGATTTGGTATTTCTGATAGACGATGATATATTTTATCCCATAGATATTTTGGAGCGCAGCTATCAAGCATATAATAATAATCCAGATAAGGTCATTTGTAATTATGGTTATCTAATAACTCATGACGAAAAAGGAATGCATAATTCGTATCTTAAGTGGCATCATGTTGAAGAAGGAGCATATGGAAAAATGCTTTTCTTTGGTTCGGGCGGAGGAACGCTTTTCCGACCTTCGATGCTTGATAGACATTTAACAGATATTGATATGGCTCTTCGCCTGACTCCTACAGCAGATGACATCTGGCTGAATGCGATGACAAAACTAGCAAATGTTGAGGTGGTAAAACTTCCAACAGGATTGCTTTTGCCTATTCATTCCAAATCAGTAAAATTGTCTTCAACTAATAATGGCAACGAACAAAATGATGTCCAAATAAGACTTGTAGAAGATTGCTTTGGGACAATTTTTTAAAAGATCAATAGTCTTTTTTCAGAATGAAGATCCTACACATATGTAATGATTTTAGTGCATCAAAAGTTCATGCTTCCCTTTATCAGGAATTAGATGCATTAGGTGTTGAACAGACAATTTTTTCCCCTGTCCGCGATGCCAGTCTGATAGGTAATAATATTTTCAAATCCTTGCATACGGATTTTGTATATGCAAACGTAGTAAAGCCCTATCACAGGTATGTGTATCATTTGAAACGCAAACATGTGTTCAATGAGATGCTTAAGCGTATTGATGTTAGGCAATTCAATTTGTGTCATGCAACGACCTTGCTTACTGATGGAGGTTTGGCATATCTTTTATACAAGAAGTATAGTATTCCGTACGTTGTAGCAGTCCGTAATACGGACATTAATGGATTCTTGGACTTAATGCCCCATACTTGGCTTTCGGCGAGAAAAATATTGTTACATGCTGCACGTGTTTTTTTTATTTCGGAAGGATTGAAAAGAAAGTTTTTATCGCATGTTTCTGTTCGGGGCATAGTTCCAAAAATTGAAAAGAAGATTGTACTAATGCCTAATGGTATTAACGATTATTTCCTTGACCATGTCCAGCATCGATCCCATACAGGACATGGTGTCATCTATGTGGGAGATTTCTCTTCAAACAAAAATGTTGTACGACTTGGGGAAGCTGTGTTGAGATTAAAAAAGGAACCACAGTTTCAGGATATTATGCTTACTATTGTCGGGGGGGGACATGACAATAGTAATAGGGTGCAGAAGATGATATCAAATCATCCTGATACAATGAATTATATTGGAAAGATATATGATAAGGAAAAGCTTTGTAGCTTGTATTCAAAAAATAAGGTTTTTGCTATGCCAAGCATTCATGAGACCTTTGGTTTAGTCTATCTTGAAGCTCTGTCGCAAAACTTGCCTGTTCTCTATACAAAAGGACAAGGAATTGATGGTCTTTTCTCTGAAAGTGTTGGCATTGCTGTCAATCCGCTTTCTGTAGATGAGATTGCTACTGCGCTTAGACAATTGCTTACAAATGACAAATACTCTAATAAGGAAGTTGACTTTTCACGGTTTCGGTGGAGATTAATTGCGCAACAGTATTTAAACTATTACAGAAGCGTTAAGTAATATGACATTATCTGCTATATGTCCTATATATAATGAGGAAAAGTATATTGAGGCTTTCCTTGAATCACTCCTTTTGCAAGATTTCCAAAGAGATGATATGGAAATCTTGTTAGTTGATGGTATGAGTGAAGATAAGACAAGAAGGATTGTAAAGAGTTATTCTGATAAATATCCTTTTCTTAAATTGATCGATAATCCTCTGAAGACAGTTCCTTATGCAATGAATAAAGGCATAACAATTGCAAAAGGGATTGTTATCGTAAGATTGGATGCTCATGCGGAATACCCTAAGGATTATTTTTCTGTTCTTGTTGATAATTTAGGTAAGCTGGCTGGGGCAGAAAATGTAGGAGGCGTTTGCATAACACTTCCCTGCAATGATTCTGCTATTGCTATTTCCATTGCTGAATGTCTTAGTAACCCATTTGGTATGGGCAATAGCTATTTCCGAATAGGAACAAGTCATGTCAGATCAGTTGATACCGTACCATTCGGCTGCTTTCGAAAATCGCTATTTGATCGAATCGGTCTGTATGATACGGATATGGTACGCAATCAGGATGATGAGTTGAATGGGCGAATCATTAAAAATGGCGGGAAAATATACTTGCTACCTGATGTCGTTATAAAGTATTATGCCCGAGAAAAGGTCTCAAAGGTCAGGAAGATGTTTTACCAATATGGCTTGTATAAGCCATTAGGGAATAAAAAACTGGGAGCTCCAACGACAATTAGGCAGTTCATCCCTGTGCTGTTTGTATTAGGACTGGCATTAGGGCTTGTGCTTTCATTTGTGTTTCCGGCATTATGGCCTCTTTATTTCGGTGTCATCTGCCTGTATGTCCTAATCGGATTAATAGAAGGGTGTAAGAGTGTCAAAAAGACTCGTAGTATGGCTTCCGCTTTGTTAATGCCTTACGTATTCCTGAACATTCATCTCAGTTATGGTCTTGGTTATCTGACAGGACTCTATAATATCCTGTTGCGTCAAGACTTTCATGCGTCACTTAGTCGTTAAATAACAAATCCTATATTATTATTAACCCTTTAAATCTTTATATCTATGAGTGGATTTACATCAATTGACTGGCGTTTGCGCAGCCTCAGACTTACTATTAACATTGAAAAAGGCAATCTGGTTGAAGTACTGGACGGTTGCCGTGGCTTGACAAGTGGAAGCGCTGATAGCTGTCTGAGCGCCATACGTGATTTTATGGTGTTCTTCGACGGATCAGACAAGAAGGTATCTTTCGATATCTATGACAATACGGGCGGTAGTCCAGAAGGTGCCGAGTTGAAGAACTACTGCAAGAACAAACTGACGATGCTCGCTTCTTCGCTAAGAGCTCAGACTGAAGTAGTGGCTCACATGAATATCCACTATTTTTAGTTCCATGTCGGGCAAAAGTTATGTTTCGAATTAAAAGTTTAATTTTTACTTACATTGCTTACATTAAGGCGTAATTAGCATATTCTCAGATTGTTACTTAATGTAAGTAGAATGTAAGTAATGTAAGTAGAATGTAAGTAATGTAAGTAGAATCGCTGATATCAAGGCTTATGGAAAAGATTGACTTTGAGAAAATTCCTGAATTGTGGGCTTTGTGCCTGAATGACAAGTGTCCGAAGGCTGGGGAGTGCCTGCGTTTTCAGGCATGTTCGGCTATACGAGAGTCTTTCCAGAGTTGGCGGTGCGTGTTGCCTAACGCTTGGAAGAATGGGGAGTGCAGTTGTTTCCAGAAGATGGAGACGGTCAGGATGGCACGTGGACTGAACCGATTATATAATAAGGTAAGTGACAAGCGCGCGCGTCATGATATCAGGGAGGAGCTGATGGCTCACTTCGGCAGCAACGGCTCATACTATCGTTACAAGGACGGCCAACGATGGCTGAATCCGGAACAGCAACAGCATATCCTGGACTTGTTGCGCAAATATGGCTGTCAAGATGAAGAGGTCTTCGACGAATATGCCGATACTTTCGATTTTACAACGTTGGTTTAGAAACGCTCCAGGGGGTGGAGCAAATCCCTCCACCCCCTGGAGCAAATTGCTCCACCCCCTGGAGGAAAATCTGAACGGTCAGACGGCTGAGGTTTACAAACTGTTTTAATAAAAGGGGCTGCTTATGATGAAGTTTTCATTTGTTAGGATTGACAAGAAGAGGGTACTCCACCTGACGGTGAAGCCGGTGGAGTGGTTCCTGGACCGTATCAAGAAAGACACCAAGAGTGAGGATATTGGCGGACTGCGCCGGCATATTGCGATGTTCGGCGACGGAGCGGGCTATGAACAGCGGGTGCCCGTGGCCCGAGTTTACCCGTCGGTAGAACTGGTGAAGCGCGAGAACGGTAATTTGGAGGTTGTTGCCTTCAACGGCTTGGTATGGCTCCACGTGCCCGACCTGCTGAAGCAAGAGGAACTGACAGCCGTAAAGGAGTCCGTGAAGATGCTGCCGATGACGTTTGCCGCCTTCGTGGGCGCTGACGGCCGCAGTGTTGAGATACTGGTGAGCGTGGCGCGTGCTGACGGTCCGCTACCATCGACGGAGCATGATATGGATGTGTTCTGTAAGACGGCATACGAGGCGGCGATTGATGTCTATAGCGGTATATTGCCGAAACCAATCGGACGGCAGCCGGTGACGGCGCGTTGTAATTTCCGTATGACCTTAGACGAGCAGCCGTTTGTCGCTGCCGATGTCAGTCCGCTGAAAGTCAGTGCTTTGCCAGCAGCGACGGACGGAAGTTCGACTGAGGAAGACGAACCGCAACAGTGGAACAATGACGCCGACCTGTATGCCAAATATGAGTTGATGTATAAGCAGGCGTCGGAGGAGGCTTACGAGGAGACGGCTCAGGTGATAGAGTCGCAGCGGTACGAGGCTTACCTCACGGAGCTGACAAGGCGGCTCTGTGCGATGGGCGTGCCCGAGGAGGAGAGCTTCCTGCACCTGCGCAACCATCATGCCTTCAAGCACCGGTTTGACGAGTTGACGCTGCGGACTATCGTATCGGCTGTCTTTGCCGAAGAGAAGCCTAAGCGGCTGCGTGAGGTGGATGCTGTGAGCAGGGAGACTTGGCAAATCGTGAAATTCCTGACGACACGCTATGTGTTCCGCTACAACACGGTGATGGGCTATACTGAATACCGGCCCAACAATAGCTGGAGCCAGGAATGGGAACCGTGCGATGAGAATGTGATCAACGGCATGACCATTGAGGCCCGCATGGAGAATATAGACGCCTCGTTCAACGAGGTGAGGCGATATACGCAGTCGAACATGATCAGGCGGTCGGACCCTGTGCTGGACTATCTGATGAGGGTGTATGATGTATGGGACGGCAAGACAGACCACATCGGCATGCTGGCCAGGACGGTACCCTGTGACATCCCGGAGTGGGAGTCGTGGTTCCGTAAGTGGTTCCTCTATATGGTGGCACAGTGGTTAGGCCGGGTGCGTGACTACGGCAACTCTATCGTGCCGATGCTCATCTCGCCTCAGGGCGACGGCAAATCGACGTTCTGCCGCAATCTGCTGCCTGATGAACTGCGGTGGGGTTTCTTGGATAACCTGGACGTCGATAAGAAACGGCAGACGCTGCAGGCCATGCATAACTTCCTGCTCATCAACTTGGACGAGTTCAACCAGATAAGCCCGAAGACGCAGGAGGGCTTCCTGAAAAACGTCATCCAGCTGCCCAGTGTGAAGATCAAGCGTCCTTATGGCCGTCATGTCGAGGATTTCCGCCGTATGGCGTCGTTCATTGCCACCACCAATGAGAGCAGTGTCCTGACCGACCCCTCGGGCAACCGTCGCTTCATCTGCGTCAGGCTTACGGCACCCATCGATACCGACTATAAGCCCAACTATGCCGCTCTCTATTCACAGGCTTGTCGTCTGGTGATCAACAAGGAGGAGCAGTATTGGTTTACGCCTGACGAGGTGAAGGCCGTCATTGCCCATAACCGTGAGTTCGAACAGGTGCCGCCTTCTGTCTATTATTTCAAGGAGTACTACGATGTGGTACAGGACGAGCAGGACGGAGAGTGGAAGACGACGACAGCCATCTTTGACCGCTTGCGCAAGCTGGCAGGTTCGGGTCTGAAGGCTAACAGTGTTGCCCGTTTCGGACGTTACCTGCGTAACATGCCCGACATTCGCCAGAAGCGCGTCACGAGCGGAACGGCCTATCTGGTACGTGAAAAGCAATAATTCTACTTACATTACATACATTCTACTTACATTGTGTAAATATCTGAAAACAAACATGTTAATGTCTAATGTAAGCAATGTAAGTAAAAAAATAAAATTCATATAATAAATACGAGAAGATTATGAAAATATCTTTCTCACCCCCTGACATTACTACGCAGGAGGCTGAACTGGTGCGCGAGGCACTGCTGTCGGGCTGGATTACGACTGGCCCAAAGACCAAGGAGTTTGAAAAAAGAATTGCTGCGTTCTGTGGAACGGAGAAAGCCGTGTGTCTGAATTCGGCCACTGCGTGTATGGAGTCTATCCTCCGGGTTCTTGGTGTGGGACCTGGTGATGAGGTTATCACGTCGGCCTATACTTACACCGCGACGGCTTCGGTGGTGTGTCATGTGGGTGCCCGTGTGGTGCTTGTCGATACCAAGCCCGGCTCGTTCGAAATGGACTACCAGAAAATGGCCGATGCCATTACGGAACGTACGAAGGTGGTGATGCCCGTTGACTTAGGTGGTGTCATCTGTGACTATGACGCCATCTTTGCCGCCGTGGAGAGCAGGAAGCACCTGTTTCATGCTGCCAATGACATTCAGAAGGCTTTCGGTCGCGTCATCGTACTGGCTGACGCTGCTCATGCCTTCGGGGCATGCTGGCGAGGCAGAAGAGCCGGAGCCATTGCCGACTTTACATCGTTCTCGTTCCATGCCGTCAAGAACCTGACGACGGCTGAGGGCGGTGCCTTGACGTGGCTTTCGCGTGAGGGGCTTGACAATGAAGCTCTCTATAAGCAGTTCCAGTTGCTGAGCCTGCATGGACAGAGCAAGGACGCGCTGGCCAAGACACAGTTGGGGGCTTGGGAGTACGACATCGTGGCACCTTACTATAAATGTAACATGACGGACGTGATGGCTGCCATCGGACTGGTGCAGTTGGAACGCTATCCGCAGTTGCTGGAGCGTCGCCGCCAGATTATCGGCCGATACGACGAGGCCCTGAAGGGACTGGATGTTCAAGTGCTGGACCATTATCCGTCGGACGACACACGGTCGAGCGGTCACCTCTATATCACCCGCCTTTTGGGCCGGACGATGGAGGAACGTAATGACGTGATCGTGAGGATGGCTGAACGTGACATTGCCTGCAATGTACATTACAAGCCTCTGCCGATGATGACGGCCTACAAGACACTGGGCTTTGACATTAAGGACTACCCCAATGCTTTCGACATGTTCCACAACGAGGTGACGCTGCCCCTGCATACGAAACTGACGGGCGAGATGGTGGAGTATGTGATTAGTAACTATGTGAGCATATTGGATGATAAGGTTTTGTGACATCTTCTTTTCCGGAGTAGGATTGGTATTGCTTTCCCCGCTTTTCCTGGTACTGTATGTGTTGATTCGTATAGGAAGCAGAGGCGGCGGGTTTTATTCTCAGGAGCGTATCGGAAAAGATGGCGTGCCTTTTAGACTGTATAAGTTCCGGTCCATGCGTCAGGATGCTGACAAGCAGGGTCTGATTACTGTTGGAGGCCGTGATCCGAGGATTACCAAAGTGGGCTACTTCATCAGAAAATACAAACTGGATGAGCTGCCGCAGCTGTGGAATGTCTTCATTGGCGATATGAGCTTGGTCGGTCCTCGGCCTGAAGTGGAGAAGTACACACGATTATATTCTGAGGAGCAGCGGAAGGTGTTGTCTGTCAGACCGGGAATAACCGACTGGGCATCTATAGAATATGTTGACGAGAACCGGATTCTTGGTGAGGCGGACGATCCGGACAAGGCGTATGTCGAACAGATTATGCCTGACAAAATCCGGTACAACATGATTTTTATTAACCATCAGACAGTAGGGGAATATTTCAAGATAATATTCACTACTTTCTTTAAGATTCTCAGATAGATTGAAGCTATTAGAGTTGTTTTTTGAGTTGCTTCGTTGTGCATTGTGGGGAGGAACGTTTGACAGACAACTGTCACAGAAAGAGTTCCTGCAGCTAATGGTTGTTGCCGAACAACAGACGGTAACAGGACTTTTGTTTGATATCTTGTCAGGGCAACAGGCCGGGGTAGAGAAACAAGTGGTATTGAGATATGCCAATAAGCTTTCGAAGATACATCGGAAGAACCAGGTTACCAATGCGGAGTTGCTGGACTTTGCCCATCTGTGCGAGCTGAACCACATCGATATAATCGTGGTAAAAGGTCAGACGATAGGGACGCTATATCCTAACCCGATGCTCAGGGTGTCGGGAGACATAGACTTCCTGATAAAGGATGACTATCAGTCGTGTAAAAGCTTGATAGAGAACGTCCTGGGCGTGACGCTTCCAGAAAAGATGTTAGAAAGGGAAGTGTCGTTCAAACGAAATGGACAGCTGTATGAATTGCACAACAACCTGATAGAATTTGGAAGCAAAAGGAACAACAAATACTGGAAATCGCTGATGCAGGAGGCATGGGACAACCCTGCCTATATCGTTGTAGATGGGGCAAAGGTGCGGACGCTGCCTCCCACAATCAATGCCGTCTATATCTTCTTGCATTTGTTTTTCCATCTTATCCGTGAAGGGGTGGCCTTGAGACAGCTGTGTGACTGGGCCGTGTTCCTGCATGCCTGTCATGATGAAATAGACCGGGCGGAGCTGGCACAGATTCTGGAAAGGCTGGATGTGGTAAATGCATTCCGGGCTTTCGGCTCCATCCTGATTGGTGATCTGGGCCTTCCTCAGACCAGTTTCCCGATGGAGGTGTCCGAAAAAGATGCCGAATGGCGGACAAGAATCCTGAGGGACATTTTCAAGGGTGGCAATTTCGGCAAGCAGAACCATCATTCAAAGAATTCCCTGATGTTTAAGTTTGAAACGATGCGGATAGCTTGGAGAAACAGTCGCCACTATTACAGTCTGGCTCCGACGGAGGCCAGGCTGCTGTTGCCCAGGCTGTTGAAACGGAATCTGCTATTGATGGCAAAAGGTAGGTTAAGATAATTGAAGAATATGAACAATCCATTCAAGAAACTGATAAACTGGTATTTCACGAAGAGGGCACTGCCGTATTGGTGCATCCTGATACTGGACATGTTTGTCCTGCTGCTGGCAGGACTGTTTACCTATTGGATTTTTATCTATCGCCGACGGGTGTCGGTAGATATGCTGATGCTGGTCAGAACGCTCTGTATGTACGTCCTGCCAAGTATTATCGGTGCCAGGATGTTCCATACGTATTCGGGCATCATTCGCTATTCGTCGTTTGTTGACTTGATGAGGGTGGCATACGCCAATGGGGTGTCGCTGATTGTTGCATACGCCTGGCATCACTTTATTTACTCTTTGCCGAAGGACATGTTCTATCATCTGCACTATCGGCATATCATACTGATGTACGTCATCGGTACGGCCATGATGTGGGGTATGAGGGCTCTGGTGAAGACCCTCTACGATGTGATGACGACGGACGGAGGGGCACTCTGGGCATTTATCTATGGTGTGAAGGAAGGTGGTATCGGATTGGCCAAGAGCTTGCGCGAGCAGCGACCGAAGCAGTTTGTGGTGAAGGGCTTCATCTCGCCTGACGATACTTATAAGCATAATCTGGTGATGGGCGAGAAAGTGTTCAGTACTGATGAAGACCTGGCATCAATCATCAGCAAACGCCGTATCAAGGCTGTGCTGGTGTCTCCGTTGCAGACTGATGACTTCCGAAAGAAACCGGAACTACAGGACAAACTGTTAGCGGCCGGCGTGAAAATCTTCATGACGCAGAATGCCAAGGAGGTGGGCGTCGAGGATGTGACAGAGGAGAACGGAAACTTCCAGATGAAGGAGGTCAGCGTGGAGGACCTGCTGCCCCGCGATGAGATCAAGGTGGATATGAAGGCGATGGGTGAGCTGCTCAGCGGCCGCCGCATCCTGATAACGGGTGCCGCCGGCAGCATCGGTAGTGAGCTGGTGCGCCAGATTGCCAACTACCGTCCGACGGCCATGATGCTGATAGACCAGGCAGAGACACCTGAGCACGATGTGCGGCTGATGATGGCACGGGAATACCCTGAAGTGGAGGCCGAGACCGTAGTGACGAGCATCTGTAAGGCTGACCGCATGGAAGAAATCTTCAGGGACTTCAGACCCGATTATGTGTTCCATGCCGCTGCCTACAAGCATGTGCCGATGATGGAGAACAATCCGTCGGAGGCGGTGCAGAACAACATCTACGGCACGAAGGTGATTGCCGACCTGAGTGTGAAGTACGGGGTGAAGAAGTTTGTGATGGTATCTACCGACAAGGCTGTGAACCCGACAAACGTCATGGGCTGTTCGAAACGTATCTGTGAGATCTACGTCCAGAGCCTGAACCATGCCATACAGCATGGAGAGGAGCAGGGGGTCACACAGTTCGTGACAACGCGCTTCGGCAATGTCTTAGGCTCCAACGGTTCGGTGATTCCTTTGTTCCGTGAGCAGATTAAGAAAGGCGGTCCGGTGACAGTGACCCATCCAGACATCATCCGCTATTTCATGCTCATCTCTGAGGCATGTAAATTGGTGCTGGAGGCTGGTACGAAGGGTAATGGCGGCGAGATTTTCGTTTTCGACATGGGACAGCCGGTGCGTATTGCCGACCTGGCCAAGCGTATGATACGGTTGTCGGGTGCCATGAACGTGGAGATTAAATACACCGGACTGAGGGCCGGCGAGAAACTGTACGAGGAAGTGCTGAACGACCAGGAGAGTACGAAGCCGACCTTCCATGAGAAAATCCGCATTGCCGAGGTCCGTGAGTACGACTTCAAGGAGGTGTCCAAGCAAATAGACGAGCTGATAGCTGTCTCACGGAAGTATGACGACATGGCGACGGTTGGCAAGATGAAGGAGATTGTGCCAGAATATAAAAGCAACAATTCCGTATATGAGGAACTGGACAAGGGGTGAGGCGCTTAGCTACGCTGGTGAAAAGTGAAAAGTGACGATGACGGAAATCACGGAGAAGTTCTTCAGCCTGCTTCGATATTCCATTGGGGAACAGCAGGTTATCCCGACAATGGAGCTTGACGAATGGGAAGCCGTCAACACGATGGCTATGGAACAGTCGCTGACGGGGGTGTTCTACCAGGGTGTTAGCCGGCTGGCCAGAGAGGTGAAGCTGCCTGAGGAAGTGACGCTGACGTGGTATTTCCAGAACGAGCAGATTATAGAGGCAAACAAGTCGATGAATACTGCCGCGGTGAAGGTGTTACGGAAGTTCCGTCGGGCGGGGTATGGTTGCTGTCTGCTGAAGGGGCAGGGTAATGCCTTGATGTATCCTCATCCTTCATCCCGTATGCCGGGTGACATAGACGTGTGGGTGAATGGTCCTGTCAGGAAACTTGTTGGCATGGCCAAGAAGTCGAGTCCGGAGTGTGCTGCCGTCTATCACCACATCGACTTCCCGCCTATCGGTGACATCTCTGTCGAGGTACACTACCGCCCCTCTTTCGCCAACAATCTGATTCATAATAGGAGGATGCAACGATGGTTTCTGCAGATGGCTGATAAACAATGTAACAACAAGGTTGAACTTCCTGACGGTGCCGGAGTTATCTGTATGCCGACGGATGCTTTCAACAGGATCTATCAGATGTCGCACATATCGCATCATATCTTTCAGGAAGGCATCGGTCTGCGTCAGGTGCTGGACTATTACTATCTGCTGAAAAGGGGTGTAACTACAGAACAAAGGCGTGATGAGGAAAAGCTTCTTCGTCGTTTCGGCTTGTATGGGGTTGCCGCTGCCGTCATGTATATCTTGAATGAAGTGTTTGGAATGGAAAAGGACCAGTTGCTTGTGCCTCCAGACGAGAGAAAAGGTCGTTTTCTGCTGAATGAGATTCTGATGGCAGGCAATTTCGGACACTATGACAAGAGGCTGCAAAACAGCACCAGCCGCCTGTCAAAGAATGTGCAGCGACTGCGCCGTGACCTTCGTTTCGTCACTTATTTCCCCTCAGAGTGTCTCTGGGAACCTGTGTTCCGGTGGTATAATTTTTTCTGGAGAGTTTGGTATAATAGAATCTTAAGCTATAACAAAGATGAGAAATAACAATCAGACCAATAGCTTCATCAAATGGGCGGTCATCCTATTCGACTTCGTGTTGTTAGGATGTGTCCTGGCATTATTTGCAATGTTCCATCCTCACATGTCAGCCTGGCAGCATGACAGGGTGGAGGTGTTTGTGTTGACAAGTGCCATCGGGTTGGTCTTCTGTGAATTCAAGTTCCCAACCATCATCCACGAACGTCTGATTTCGGCCGGTGAGATTTTGAAACGGGTGGTTATGATTACGACCACCCAGGCCGTTCTGTCCTATCTGCTGATGAAGGTGATAGACCTGCGCCTGCCAGTAGGCTACCTTCTGCTGGAAATCGGCACCTGTCTGTTTGTCCTGATGCTCATGGCCCGATTCATTGAGCGTTCGCTCGTGAAGCGTTACAGGCAGTTGGGACGAAATACGCGGACGATGGTTTTTGTCGGTTCAGACCCGGAGCTTGATCATCTTTATGAAAAACTGATCAGTGACGCTACAACCGGTTACCGGTTGCTGGGCTATTATGGCGAGCCGAATGACGGTGAAGTCAAAAGACTCGGTTCCCTGCAGGATCTGATGGCAAACCTCGGTAAGCCCGGGCAGCTGGTCATGGGCGAAGATTTGTATGTATGTCTGTCACGCCGTGAACGTGAGACGGTGATGAAACTGTCGAGATACTGTGACCAGCACATGATAAGGTTCTATTACGTCCCTGTGTCGGTAGAGACGTTAGGCATAAACCTGAAACGTGAACTGGTTGATGACATCGAGGTGTTCTCTACCTACGAGATGCCTTTGGCTAATCCGGTAAGAAAGATGATCAAGCGGTTGTTTGACGTTGTCTTGTCATTATTGTTCCTCTTGCTCCTGTTGCCTTTCTTCCCCATTATCGCCTTGCTGATCAAGATTCAGAGTCCGGGTCCCATCTTCTTCAAGCAGTTGCGTACCGGGCTTGACGGAAAGGATTTCGTGATGTATAAGTTCCGCTCCATGCATGTCAACAAGGATGCCGACAAGGTGCAGGCCACCAAGAACGACCCCCGCAAGTATGCCTTCGGTAGTTTTATGCGCAAGATGAACATCGATGAGATGCCGCAGTTCTGGAATGTGCTCCGCGGTGAGATGTCCATCGTCGGTCCGCGTCCACACATGCTGGCCCATACCGAGATGTATTCGCAGCTGATAGACAAGTATATGGTGCGCCACTTCGTGAAACCCGGCGTGACGGGATGGGCACAGGTGACAGGCTTCCGTGGTGAGACTCAGGAACTGTGGCAGATGGAAGGACGAGTGAAGCGTGATATCTGGTATATGGAGAACTGGAGCATCTGGCTTGATTTCCGTATTATGTGGCTAACGGCAAAATCGCTTTTAATCCACGACGCGAATGCCTATTGAATAAAAAGAGGGCTTCGGTGACGCAAATCCTGCAATTTATCGCAAAGTTACAAAAAAAACATAAATTATTCGACTAAAAGCATAAATTGTTGTACCTTTGCATTTTAATTGACGACAAAAGAACATGGACAAGATAAGAAATTTTTGTATCATCGCTCATATTGATCATGGGAAATCGACACTGGCAGATCGCTTATTAGAGGCTACAAAAACCATACAAGTGACTGAAGGCCAGATGCTTGACGATATGGATCTGGAGCGCGAACGCGGCATTACGATCAAGAGTCACGCCATACAAATGGAGTATGTGCGCGACGGACAGAAATACATCCTCAACCTGATTGACACTCCGGGACACGTCGATTTCAGCTATGAAGTCTCGCGCAGCATTGCTGCCTGCGAGGGAGCCCTGTTAGTGGTAGATGCCACCCAGGGCGTTCAGGCGCAGACCATCTCCAACCTCTATATGGCCATCGACCATAACCTGGAGATCATTCCTGTCATCAACAAGATTGACATGCCATCGGCCATGCCCGACGAGGTAGAGGATGAGATTGTCGATCTGATTGGCTGTGACCCCTCGGACATTATCCGTGCCAGCGGCAAGACCGGCGAAGGGGTAGGGGAGATACTCGATGCCATCGTTGACCGTGTGCCTCATCCCGAGGGCGATCCCGATGCTCCGTTGCAGGCCCTGATTTTCGACTCGGTGTTCAACTCGTTCCGCGGTATCATCGCCTATTTCAAGATAGTAAACGGTAGCGTCCGCAAGGGTGACCTGGTGAAGTTCTTCAACACCGGCATGGAGTACGATGCTGACGAGATCGGCGTGCTGAAGATGGACATGATACCCCGTCAGGAGTTGCGGACGGGTGACGTAGGCTATATCATCAGCGGCATCAAGAACTCGCGTGAGGTGAAGGTGGGCGACACCATCACCCATGTCAGCCGTCCCTGTACGTCGGCCATCGAGGGCTTCCAGGAAGTGAAGCCGATGGTGTTTGCCGGTGTCTATCCTATCGATCCGACGGAGTATGAGAACCTGCGTGCGTCGTTGGAGAAGCTACAGCTCAACGATGCCTCGCTGACCTTTACACCAGAGTCGTCTGTGGCCCTCGGCTTCGGCTTCCGCTGCGGCTTCCTCGGACTGCTCCACATGGAGATTATCCAGGAGCGACTCGATCGTGAGTTTGACATGGATGTCATCACCACCGTTCCCAACGTGTCGTACATGTGCTATACCAAGCAGGGCGAGGAGAAGGAGGTGCACAACCCCTCGGGACTGCCCGACCAGACATTGATAGACCACATTGAGGAGCCTTACATCCGTGCCAGCATCATTACTGCGGCAGACTACATCGGGCCCATCATGACGCTCTGCCTCGACAAGCGCGGTGAGCTCATCGACCAGCAGTATGTCTCGGGCAACCGCGTGGAACTGCATTTCATGCTGCCTCTCGGCGAGATAGTCATCGACTTCTACGACAAACTGAAGAGCATCTCGAAGGGCTACGCGTCGTTTGACTACCACGTTGACTCGTTCCGCCCATCGAAACTCGTGAAGCTCGACATCCTGCTGAACGGTGAGCCTGTAGATGCTCTCTCGACGCTGACCCATCAGGACAATGCCGTCACCTTTGGCCGGCGTATGTGTGAGAAACTGAAGGAGCTGATACCGCGTCAGCAGTTCGATATAGCCATCCAGGCGGCCATCGGTGCCAAGATTATTGCCCGCGAGACGGTGAAGCAGGTGCGCAAGGACGTGACGGCAAAATGCTACGGCGGCGATGTCAGCCGCAAACGTAAACTACTTGAGAAACAGAAGCGAGGCAAGAAGCGCATGAAGCAGATTGGCAACGTGGAAGTGCCTCAGAAGGCTTTCCTCGCCGTGTTGAAACTTGATTAAGATACTATCGTTTATATGAACTAATAAATCCGAAAAAAGAGGAGGACAACAATTATGCCAAATATTAGCATCGCTCCCAGAGACGTTGCCCGTGAACTGGCACGTCGCTATAGTACAATGACGCATGAAGAGCTGGATATGCTGGAGAGCATCCTCGTAGCGAGGAAGTTTTCCAAGAACGAGAAGATTCTGAGCGAAGGGGAGGTTTGTGAGAATATTTATTGGATTGTAAAAGGGCTCGTACGCCAGTTCTATATGAAGAATGGCAAGGAGCTGACAGAATACATGGCGCCGGAAAACAATATCTGTATGTGTATCGAGAGCCTTTTCCGTGAAGAGCCTTCACGCCTGCAGATTATGGCTATCGAACCGACGGTCCTGTACTGTCTGCCCAAAGCCAAGCTTGAGGCGGTGGCCATGAAGAGTGTGAACATACAGATATTGTATCGTAAGATTCTGGAAGAGAGTCTGATACTTAGCCAGGTACATGCTGATATGCTCCGCTTTGAGTCGGCTATTGACCGCTATCAGAAGTTGGTGAAACGCTCTCCCCAGCTGGTGCTCCGTGCTCCGCTGGTCTATATCGCCTCTTATCTTCAGATGACGCCTGAGACGCTGTCGAGAGTGCGTACTCAGACCCTGCTTGAAGATAAATAAATTGAAGTTTTTTTATGGGAAAAAAGATTGTAACGTTTGGCGAGCTGATGCTTCGCTTTTCAAAGGAGGATAAGAAACGCCTGTCGCAGGGGCGCATGTTTTGCGGTAACTATGGAGGCAGCGAAGCCAATGTGGCTGTTTCGCTGGCAATGCAGGACGAAGAGGTAGAATATGTTACCCGTCTGCCAGATACCCAGATGGGCCGAGCTGGTGCTATGAAGCTCAATGAACTGGGTGTCGGTACTCGTTATATAATATATGGTGGCGACCGTGTAGGAGTTTATTATTTCGAGGAAGCTGCGAGCCTTCGTAACGCGAGTGTGACCTATGACCGTGCCAACTCAGCCTATTACTACCTGGAGCCGGGAATGATTGACTGGACGGCAGCCTTGAAGGATGCCTCGGTGCTCCATGTGTCGGGCATCACGGCGGCCATCACCCAGCCCGCTGCCGATGCCACGTTTGAGGCTATCGAGGTGGCCGAGCGCATGGGACTGACCATCTCCATCGACCTGAACTACCGCAAGAACCTGTGGCGCTATGAGGGTGCCCAGCCCCGCGAGACCCTGAAGCGTATGATGGGTCATGCCGACGTGATGTTCGGTGATGTCATTGAGTATGAATTCATCACGGGTCATCCGAAGATTCCCTTTGAAGCCCTCACGCCTGACTACGACATGAACCTGCCCGCCTACCGCGAGTGGTATCAGGAGATTCAGGAGCTATGCCCCCGTTGCCGCAAGATAATGATTGGCATGAGAAACCAGATCAGTTCCAGTCACCACATGCTGACCGCCCTGCTATGGGCTGACGGTCAGATGTATAATGCCCAGATTGTGGATATTCCCAATGTCGTTGACCCGATGGGCGTCGGCGATGCCTTTGACGGCGGGTTCCTTCACGCCCTGAAGCTGTTCCCTGACGACAACCAGCGCATTCTGGACTATTCATTGGCCGCCGCCTCGCTGAAGAACACCATTGCCGGAGACTTCAACCTGTCAACCGAGGCGGAAATCATGGAGGTCATGAACGACAACTATCAGATACACGATGTCAAGGTATATGATTAACGGGCACCGTTATCTTTTTTTTGTGCTATTGTTGTGGTGTGTACTTCCGCTGTCGGCTCAGGAGGTGCTCACGGGCTATATCATTGATGCCGACACAGGTGACAGTATCGCCAGGGCCAGTGTCGTGTATGAGGGTCGTCATGTGGCCACTGTTGCCAACGAGCGGGGCTTTTACCGCATAAGCCGTCATCAGGGATGGAGCCTTACATACAGTGCTGTCGGCTACAAGAAGCGCACCATCAAAGTAGGCGAGAAGACCCTGGGCCAGCTTAACATCCGTCTGAAGCCCGACCGCCGCCAATTAGGCGAGGTGACCGTCAAGGCCCGTCGCAACCGCTACAGTCGTAAGAACAATCCCGCTGTGGAATTGATGAAACGGGTAGTGGCGGCCAAGAAGAAGACCGACCTCGACGTCAACGACTACTACCAGTACAGTAAATATGAGAAACTGACGTTGGCCCTGAACGACCTGACACCCGACCAGTTGGAGAAGAGCTTCTTCAAGAAGCATCCCTGGCTGATAGACCAGATAGAGGTCAGCAAGTTCACCAACAAGCTGACGCTGCCCGTCTCGGTCGATGAAACGGTGTCAAAGAAAGTTTATCGCCGCTCTCCTCATGCCGAGAAGACCATCATCGAGGGACAGATGTCGAAGGGTGTGAACGACCTTTTCCAGACTGGCGATATCATCAATACCGTTGTGAAAGACGTCTTCACCGACGTTGACCTCTATGACGACCAGGTACGGTTGTTGCAACGGCCTTTCACGTCGCCCATCTCCAAGGAGGGACTAAGTTTCTACCGCTATTATATAGAGGACACGCTGCTTGTGGGACGTGACTCGTGCATACACCTGCACTTCCTGCCCAACAACCAGCACGACCGGGGATTCCGTGGCGACCTGTATATCCTGCACGACTCGACGCTGCACGTGCGCAGCTGCCAGCTGACCTTCCCGAAGCAGAGCAACGTGAACTTCGTTGACAGTATTCAGGTGAACCAGGAATACCAGCAGACGGCAGACGGTCAGTGGGTGCTCACCCAGAACGACATGGTGACGGTGCTGAAACTCTTCGACTTCTTCCAGGAGAGTGTTGTCGTCACCCGTACTACCCGCCTCTCGGACTATTCGTTCGATGCACTGCCCGACAAGATGTTCAAAGGTGGCAGCAAAGAAGTCATACATGCCGATGCCGAGATGCGTGACAGTGCCTACTGGAACCGTTACCGCACGGTGGAGCTGACACGCAGTGAGAACCGCATGGATAGGTTTATTCACGGTTTCGAGAACATCAAAGGCTTTAAGTTCATCATCCTGGGTCTGAAGACGCTGATGGAGAACTCGCTGGAGACAGGCACGCCCAACTATATCGACATCTGTCCCATCAACACCATCATCAGCCATAACTTTGTCGATGGCTGGCGTACCCGACTGAGTCTGAAGACCACGGCCAACCTGAACCGTCACCTCTTCCTCAGCGGCTACTATGCCCACGGCTGGGGCAGCCGTCGTGACTACTACAATGCTGAGGCCACGTGGTCGTTCAATGCCAAGAATTACCTGCCCCATGAGTTCCCGCGCCGTACCTTGACCGTTCAGACTTCCCGCGATGTCTGTTCGCCCGGAGACCACTTTTTGGAGACCGACAAGGATAATGTGTTCATGGCCATGAAGTGGACAAAGGTCGATAAGATGATGTTCTACAACCGCCAGCAAGTCACGTTCGAGTATGAGACCGACTGGGGACTGCGTGCTGTTGTCAACGGCAAGCGCGAAGAGAACGAGGGTGCTGGCAAGTTGAGGTTTACGCCCCTGGATGCTGTCGATACCGACGGTCCTGACGTGAAGATGCGCACCACTGAGGTGACTGCCCGTCTGCGCTTCGCACCCGGCGAGACCTATATCAACAACAAGCTGCGCCGTCGTATCATCAACCTTGACGCACCGGTATTCAGTCTGGCCCATACCCACGGTTTCGACGGCCTGCTTGACGGCCAGTACAAATACGACTACACCGAGGCCAGCATCTTCAAGCGCTTCTGGCTTAAAAGCTGGGGCAAGGCTGATGTCTCACTCAAAGGAGGCGTTCAGTGGAACCAGGTGCCTTTCCTGCTGCTATTGCATCCGGCTGCCAACCTGTCGTATTTCGCCGCCCAGCGCGAGACGTTCAGCCTGATTAACAACATGGAGTTCATGAACGACCGCTATGCCTCGCTGATGGTGACATGGGACCTCTGCGGACGTCTGTTCAATCGCATGCCTGTCATCAAGCGCTGGCACTGGCGTGAGTTTATCGGTGTGCGCACCCTCTGGGGGACTCTCAGCGACAAGAACAATCCCCTGCTGGCTGAGAATGCCGGCAACGGTCATCTGATGGTCTTTCCCGACGGTGTCAGCGTGATGGACCCCCACAAGCCTTACGTAGAGGTGATGGCGGGCATACACAATATATTCAAATTCTTCAACGTTGATTATGTAAGACGTCTGAACTATAACGAGTTGCCTACCAGCTCCAAATGGGGTATGCGCTACTCATTGTCGCTCACATTCTAAATAGAAAAAGTAAAATATAAACATAAGTCATTATGAACTACCTTGATAGAAATGAATTCAATTTCGAGCCAAGCCAGAAGGTGCTTGACGCAGTAAAGAACTTTGATCCAAAGGATTTGTGTTTTTACACCCGCATCTATGACCAGGGCAAGAAAAGTGTCATCAGCGTTCGTGTTAGTGAGATCTATGGTGTGCCTGAGGAGCAGGTGCTGCTCGCTTATGGCGGTGAGGAAATCCTGAAGAACGCTATTCACTATTTCCTTATGGAGGGTCAGAACAAGACCATTCTCATTCCCCAGTTCTCGTGGTGGTATTATAATAAGGTGGCCAGTGAGTGCGGCGGATCGTTCGAGATGTATCCCCTGCATGAGACAGGCGACACCTTTGCCTACGACATCGATGAGGTCATTGAATACACCAACCGCATACATCCCCGTATGTTGCTGCTGGCATCGCCCAACAATCCTACGGGCAATAGTCTAAGTAGCGAGGAGATTGGCCGTATCATGGAAAATATCCCTTCAGATACGATGGTGCTCGTCGATGAGGCTTACGCCAGTTTCATTACGACTGACACCGATTATATTGCTCCGTTGGTGAACAAGTATTCCAATCTTATCATTTCACGTACGTTGTCTAAGTTCTATGGTCTCCCCGGCCTGCGTACAGGCTTTGGCTTCATCGGCAAGGGACATGACCAGTTCCTGAGCTACTCTAACAAGTACTTAGGTTTCAACCGTTTCGCCGAGGCTGTTGCCATAGCTGCTTTGGAGAGTGATGAGCACTACCGCCATGTTGCCGATGAGATGGAATGGGGACGCCAACTCTACAAGAGCGAGCTCTCTGGTTTGCCCGGTTTCAAGGTCTATAAGTCTGTGGCCAACTTCATCCTCATCAAGTACCCGTTGGAAATCAAGGAGTCACTGATGGAAGCCTTGAAGATACAGGACTACAAGATCAAGTTCATGGGCGACCCGGGACTGGAGTCTTGCCTGCGCATCACACTCGGTCGTCGTGAGCAGACACAAGTAGTTGTAGATACTATTAAACGTGTATTTGAAGAGAGCAGGAAATGAACGAGAAATACAGAGCAACGCTGAAGTCGTCGGAGACGGAGGACTGGCTTGACCTCCATGTCATCCGCCCATTCTGCTACTATTGCGCCGTAGCGTTTGCCAAGTTCGACATCCACCCCAACACCGTCACTATCTGGTCGATGGTCATCGGTGCGCTGAGTGCTGTCTTCTTCGGCTGCGGCAGCTTCTATTATGGCGGTACGCTGGGACTTGTCTATAACATCATCGGCATTGTACTGCTGATGGTGGCCGACGTGCTCGACTGCACCGACGGACAGCTGGCCCGCATGACGGGCAAGAAGAGCCGCATAGGTCGCATACTTGACGGCTTGGCCGGCTTCGCTTGGTTTGTGCCCATCTACGTGGTGCTGGTCTGGCGCTTCTATCAGCACCACGACATTGAGTTCGGATGGTTAGGTATTGCCGACACTGAGCAGAATGCTCTGATAGCCACGGCCGTTGTCTTTGTGCTGGGACTTATATCGGGCTTTATCGGTATGGCCGGACAGCAGCGCCTGGCCGACTACTACATTCAGGTTCACCTGTTCTTCCTGAAAGGTGAGAAAGGGTCTGAGCTTGACAACTCCGTCCGCCAGCAGGAAATCTATGACAAGATGCCCGCCGATGCTCCCAAATATGAGCGTGTCTTCCAGAAGTCGTATATCGACTATACCAAGAAGCAGGAAGCCGTGACCCCGCACTTCCAGCGTCTTATGGCAAAGCTGCGTCAGAAGTACGGCTCGACCGACAACATTCCTGCCGAAGTCCGTGAGGAGTTCCGCCAGAAATCATTGCCCGTTATTTTCTGGAACGGACTGATGACGTTCAATTTCCGCGAGTCGTGGCTTTTCCTCTTCTGTCTGCTCGACGTTCCTGTCTGTCACTTCCTATTCGAGATTGTCGTTATGGGGCTGCTCTGGAAATATGTCAACACCAGGCATGAGAACTTCTGCCGCGAGATGGCCGACAATATTAAATGAGGAGTGAAAAGTGAAGAGTGAAAAGTGAGGAGTGATGAAGTGGACTAAACAGCGGCTCAACAACCTGTTCTTCTTCGTCGGCGTGCTGGCCTGCGTGGTTATGCTGCTGACGTTCGACGTCAGCTTTGTCGAACTGTGGCAGCATCTTTGTCATGCCGGCTACTGGCTCATTCCCATCGTCGGTGTCTGGGTGTTCATCTACGGCATCAACGCATGGTCGTGGTACACCATTATCAAGAGTAAGTGCAGGGCCGACGGCGAGCATGTCGGTTTCTGGCGTGTCTATCGTCTCACTATCACGGGCTATGCCTTGAACTACGCCACACCGGTCGGCGGACTGGGCGGTGAACCCTACCGCATCATGGAACTGTCGAAGGATGTCTCCACGCAGCATGCCACCTCGTCGGTCATTCTCTATGCCATGATGCACTTCTTCGCCCATTTCTGGTTCTGGTTCTCCAGCATCTTCATCTATCTGGCTCTGGCTGCCGTCGGCGACCTGCCCATCAACACAGCCATCGGAACGGTTTTAGGCATCATCATCCTGTTCTGTCTGGTGGCGTTCTACGTCTTCTCGCGAGGCTACCGCAAGGGACTTGTCGTGAAGGGCATACGCTGGGTAGGCCACATTCCAGGACTCAAAGGGTGGAGCACACGCTTCTCGGAGCGTCATGCCGAAGCCATGCATAACATTGACGAGCAGATAGCCGCCTTGCACGCCGAGGACAAACGGGCTTTTTACAAGAGTCTGTTGCTGGAGTACCTCTCGCGCATCGTACAGAGTAGCGAGGTGCTGTTCATGCTGCTGCTCTTCGGCATCGACAACGGCGGCGGCTTCTCGGGCGTGCTCATCACCTACCTGCACTCTATCCTCATCGTGTCGTTCACCACGCTCTTTGCCAATCTCATCGGTTTCCTGCCCATGCAGCTCGGTGTGCAGGAGGGTGGTTTCGTGCTCTCTATTGCCGCCCTCGGCCTTTCGGCTGCCCTCGGCATCTTTGTCAGTATCATCTGTCGCGTCCGTGAAATCATCTGGATAGCCATCGGCATGGCCATTATGCGACTGCCAGACCAAAGAGGTGATAAATCGTTAATCGAAAATCGTAAATCGTAAATCGAAAATCGTAAATCGTAAATAGTAAGATGGTTGGAGTAATTCTTGCTGCGGGAATGGCGAAGCGCCTGCGCCCGCTTACCGACACCAAACCCAAATGCCTGCTGGAAGTGGCAGGCCGTACATTACTGGAGCGCACGGTCGATGCCATGTGTCAGGCTGGCATCAGTGAGTTCGTTGTCGTCACCGGTTACCGTGCCGACCAGATCACCGACTTCCTCACTGCTCATTATCAGGACCTTGTTTTCCATTTCCTTCACAATGCCGACTACGAGCACAACAACAACATCTACTCGCTATGGATGTCGATGCAGGTGGTGCGCGGACGTGAGTTCCTGCTGATGGACAGCGACATACTCTGCGACCCGCAGGCCGTCGTCCGCATTGCCGGCGAGCCGGAGTCGGCACTGGCTGTCAACCGCCATGAGTTGGGCGAGGAGGAAATGAAGGTGGTGGTCGATGCTGACCAGCATATCACCGAGATTTCTAAGACCTGCCGTCCTGAGGACGCTATGGGTGAGAGCGTCGGTATTGAGCATATCACCGCAAGCTACAGCGAGGCATTGGCTTGCGAACTGGACCAGATGATTCTGCAGGAAGGGCTCATTGACATTTTCTACGAGCGTGCTTTCGAGCGGCTTATCCCGCAGGGCCACACTTTCCGTGTGGTCGATACCACCAATTACTTCTCCTACGAGCTGGACACTCCCGAGGATTTCCAGCGTGCCCAGGAGCTGATGCCAGCATCGCTTCGCTAAAGCGCAGGGGCGGTTTTCTGCGTTTTACAAGTTATCAGACGTAAACGATTGCGTGAGATATAGGTAGTACATGCCTTAACTCTCACGCTTTTTTTGTAATTTTGCAAGCGATTTCGACTAAAACAGAATGACGGTAATTATTAACTAAAACAATACATTTATGAAGTACAAACTTTTACGTTTTTCCCTGCTGAGTATCCTGGCGATGCTTTGGGGAGGTTTTATCCCTTTATGGGCGGCTGAAGCCACTGGAACCATTACATTTGGTACTAACAATGTCAAGATTAACAGTTCATCTGTAACAGGAGATGATAGTCAGGGTAATACTTGGACTATTACTACTGAGGGAACAACGTCCTTTACTACTAACGCAACCTATTATCAGGTAGGGTCAAGTAGCAAACCTGCCACCAGCATTACTTTTACGACTACCTTGCCTCAGGCTGTAAACGTTAAAAGTATCAGTGCAAAGTTTGGCGGTTTTAGCGGTACGGCTGGCAGTGTGACACTTAAAGTTGATGAAACCAGTGTTGGCACAGGACAACTCAATGGTACGTCAGACGTAACAGTATCTTCCACAATCAGTGGAACTGGAACTGTTTTGACAGTTAGCGTCACGGGTATTGCGAAAGGTGTTAAGTGCTATAACATCAGTTATACTTATGATGACCCTCTCACGGCAACGACCCTGACATTGGGCGACCATCAGGAGCTGGTCTATGTTGGTCAGTCTGTTGATTTGCCAACGGCAACGGTAGCAGCAGACGGAACTCCCGTCAGTGGAGCAGAAGTGACTTGGAGTAGTTCCGATGAGTCTGTTGCAAAAATAGAAGGACAGACAATCAAAGGTTTAGCGGAAGGTACTACAACCATCAAGGCTGTTTATGCCGGTGATGCTACTTATGCATCAAGTGTTGCCACTTACGAGGTGAAAGTTGAGGAAGCCTTGACCAATCCATACACATATACTTTCGAGAAAAAGATTTTCGAACAGACCTTACAGACAGAGAAACTGAAGGCTGTAAATTGGACGGTCGAATCTAATGGCGACTTCTGGAACTATGACAAAACGAAAGGCCAACAGTTTGGTAGTGGTAACATACCTGCCAAGGAACTGACGCTGAGTACTTCAGACATTCCCGGAACCATCACCAGCGTAAAGATTAATACCAGTGGAGCAAACGATATTGCTGCTACTGTCGGTGTGACAGTCGGTGGAAAAGCTTTTAACTATGGGAGTGAGACCACAGCCTCTTTGACGGCAACTGCGACTGACTATGAATTCACTGGCTCTGCCTCTGGCGAAATCAAAATCAGCTATGCGCAGACATCTTCGAAAGCCATTTATATCAAGTCGATAGAGGTGACGTATAGCACTGAGGAACCTGCAGGCTTCCGCGACTTCGCCGTGAACCTGACTAATGCTGATGCCATTCCTACCACCAATACCAACTTTGGTGTGAAGGTGGCCGAGGACGGCTCATACACTGCTGTCGCTGCCGACGATGCTACAGCCAACTTCACCGTCAGTGCCAATAGATTCAATGACGCACAGCACGGCTGGGTGGACTGTGTGTTCACTGTTCCCGTTGAGGGTGCCGTGAAGATTGAGCTGGGCGACTGCCAGTATGGGGCTCAGAGTGGTACTATCGTTGATGCCGAGGGTAACTCGACAGACATCAAGGCCAATGCCACGAAGAAGTGCTGGGATAAAAATGCTCCTAACGATAACGTTGTCGTTGCCTACTACGCAGGCACATCGGCAACGACTCTGACCATTACCTATAACGGCTATAGCCCGTTCATTGCCGTGACGAGCATCGACCCGTCGCAGATTCCCAACGAAGCCACGTTGACCTTCAATGTGGCTGCCGCTGGTGCTGAGGGGCTGGCTCCCGCTGCCCAGAAGGTGGAGATTGGTTCTACCGTCACCATCCCAGCCAACACCACTTTATATAAAGAGGGCTACACACTGACCGCTTGGACCGACGGTTCAACCGATTACACCGCTGGCCAGCAGGTGACCGTTAGCGAAGATATGACGCTGACACCAGTGTTCACGGAGAATACCGTGACGTTTGCTGACCGTACCGCCGAGACAACACTCGTCTGGCAATTTGGCGAGAAGAACGGAGCCGGAACGCTGAACGCTCAGGGAAAGAAGACCATCCTCGTCACGCAGGCCACCATCGGTGAGGCTGTCATCGACGTGAAGATGGACATCGACGCCACTAACGGCAAAATTAACAACGTAGGCCGTGGCGACCAGTGGGCACAGTGCAACGACGGCACTATCCTCACCATCCCCGCCTATAAGGGCACTGCTGTTTCGTTCGACTCCTATAGCAATGCAACAGGCACCACCATCGGCGGTGCTGATGCAGTGAATAAGGCTGCCACCTACGACGGTACTGCCGAGACACTCGACATCTTGGCCAAGGGTATGGATTATATCGCCAGCGTTACGGCTGTCTATCCAGTCCCTGCTGCTGAGGAAGAGAAATTCGTCGATATCAAGGCCGACTTCACCAACGGTTCATTCTTCACGGCTGAAGAGACGAGCGTCACTACGGCTGGTCTGAAGATGAACGAGGACGGCACGTTCACTCGCGTGGCTGCCGATGATGCTACGGCCAATGCCGTCATCACCGGTAAGTATCACAGCGACCAGCACGGACTGGCCAACTTCTCCGCTACTGTCAAGGTGCTGGGTACCGTCAAGGTGTCAATGGGTAGCTGCGCATGGGGCGGCGATGTCACCGTGAAGAATGCCGAGGGGCAGACTGTAGCTACATTCAATACCAATAACGGTGCCTGCTGGAGCAACAGCAAACCCGAGGAGAACGTCCTCTTTGCTTATTATAAGGTGAACGAGCCAACGACGCTGACTATCAGTGGCGGCAGCTATACACCGTACTTTGCCGTGGAGGCTGTCAGCCCCGAGCTGATTCCTAACGACGTGAAGTTCGTGTTCGATATTGCTGGTGCCGGTGCTGAGGGCGTTGCTCCTGAGACCGAGACCGTTGCTATCGGCAAGAACTACACCCTGCCGAAGAACTTTACTCTCTACAAGGAGGGCAGCACGCTGACCGGCTGGACCGACGGCACAAATACATACGCTCCTGGTGACACCATTGTGGCTCCCGAGGCTGAGACTATTACCCTGACTCCTGTATTCACCGAGAACACCGTGTCGCTCGCCGACCGCACAGAGCCCGTCACACTGAAGTATAACTTCCGTCGCGACCAGGGTGCTCCTACAGTGGGTTACCAGAACCAGACTGGCATCTGGGTGGCACAGGCTACCATCAATGGAAAGACCATCGACGTGAAGGCTGACTTCGACACCAATAATGGTGGTAAGTTTGCCAATGGCAACTGGAACGACTGGGCACAGCTCAACAACGGTACGAAGTTCACCATACCGTCATGCAAGGGCGCTACTGTCAGCGTAGAGGCATATAATGAACTGGGTACTGGCGACAGCCCGCTGACCATCGACGGACAGAGCGACTACACCAGCGCCAAGACCATCAGCTACACCATCGCCGGCTCAGCTGAAACCATCGACGTGGTCATCGGCAGCGAAGGCAGCTACTACCGCTACATCCAGGTCGTACTGCCCGTAGTGCAGAGCCAGGGCGGCGGCGAGACATTCGTCAATGAGTCGGCCAAGGTGGTATGGAGTATGACTGACACAGAGAATCCCGGCACGTCCGAAGCTACTCCAAAGAGTGCATTCTCAACCATTGCCTTTGACTACGGAACTGCCACGATTACTGGCACACAGGGCATTACTGATGAGAACGCAGCATCTACCGGCATAACTGGTATCAAGTTCAAACCTGCAACTGACAAGAACGACCTGCTTAAGTGGTATGTTAAGCCGGCAGCAGGACTCACATTCACCCCAACGAAACTGACTGGCTATGTGAACCGTTGCGGCACCGACTCTGAAAAGGGTATCACCATCTCTGCCTATACAGAAGGTAAGAGTCCAACAGCATTAGGCACTTGGACGGCGCTGCGCGCCACTAAGACTTCTGCACAGAAGCCATACGATGCAACAGCCATCTATAAGTACACTATTGAACTGACTGCCGACCAGCAAGCTGCATTAGCTTCTGGTGACGGTTTCTACCTGACATCAACCATTGGTGTTGGAAATACCAAGGAAGGTGCATTCGGAGAAGTAACCATCGAGGGTATCATCAACGGTACCGTTGCCAATGTCAACAAGTACACCCTGGCTACCGCCGTTGCTCCCGAGGCAGCCGGCAGCATCAACGTCTACCCGAAGGCTGACGAATACGAGGAGGGCAGCGAGGTGACACTCACCGCCACCGAGAACTTCGGCTTCGACTTCGTCAACTGGACGAACGCCGCCGGTCAGGAGGTTTCTACCGAGGCCAAGTTCAAGTACACCGTGAACAGCAACGAGACGCTGACCGCCAACTTCAAGGCCGTGGAGACCTACGAGCTGAAGCTGACCGTGGATGGCACCAACGACTACATGGTGACTGTCAGCCCGGCTCCGACCGTAGTCGATGGTAAGATGATGTACGAGGCTGGCACGGCTGTGCAGCTGACCGCCAACCAGTACGAGGGTCTGGTGACCTTCACTAACTGGAGCGACGGCGAGACCAATAGTAGCAAGCTCATCAGCATGACCGAGAATACGGAGATCACCGCCATGTATGCTCAGTCCGACATCATCGCCGGTTGGGACTTCTATAAGAGTGGTGGTGACGGCCGCAAGGCTGACTTCTATGCCGAGGACAACGATGCCGACGCACTGAGTCTGGTGAATACCGCAGATGGCACAACCTCAGGCTGGCTCGACAAGAGCACAGAAGCCGCCGGAGGCTACGAGAGCTTCAAGGGTGCTGCTGTCAACTGGCGCACTGGCACAAGCAACGGTGACGTGGGTAACTACCACTGGCAGACCAAGGTCAACGCCGAAGCCTTCACCGACATCAAGGTGCAGTTCCAGATGCTGTATAACTATAACGCCTACCAGACCTACGATGCAGAGTACTCGCTCGATGGCGAAAGCTGGACCAAGTTCGGTAGCATCACCATGAGCGGCGCCAAAGCAGAGGCTTCGTTCAGCGAGCAGTTGCCTGCTGGGGCCAACAACCAGAAGGATCTCTACATCCGAATGATTGCCGACAAGACCTCGAAGGTGGATGGTACTGCCTCAGCCAACGACGGTAACACGCTGGCCATGTTCTTCATCACTGGCACACCGAAGCTCGTTAACGACGGCAAGGCTCCTGTACTTGTCTCGAACGTCCCCGCCGACAATGCCACGGGCGTATCAGCCAGCGGTAAGATTGTGCTGACCTTCGACGAGCGTGTCAAGGTGGCTGAGGGTACCAAGGCTACGCTGGGTACTGTCGAGTTGACACCGACCGTGAGCGGCAAGACCGTTACCTTCGAGTACAAGGGTCTGGAGTACAGCACCGATTACACATTCGCTCTGCCTGGCAACTCGATTGCTGACCTCACAGATAACTTCATCACCGAAGCCATCTCGCTGACGTTCACCACCATGGAACGTCCGAGTGTGACAAAGGGTCTCTACGATGCAGTGGTTGGCAATGTCGATGAGTTGATGGCTGCCATCAATGCCGCCGAGGCTCGCAGCGACAAGAACGTTCGCTTCCGCATCTTCGTGAAGGATGGAAATTACGTCATTCCCGTGAAGGAGAACCAGCTGAAGAGTGGTGCTGAAATGCCTGACGCCAGTGGTAACAGGTACCAGATTCCTGAGTGTATCACATTCATCAAGAGTGGTAATATCTCGTTTATCGGTGAGAGCCGCGACGGTGTCATCATCACCAACGGCATCGACAAGAACGAGACCTTCGCCGGTACTTACGGCACTACCAGCAAGTACGACGGTATCGGCAACAGCGACGTGTTCCAGATCAGCGGTAGCGACTACTACTTCCAGGATCTGACCATCGAGAGCGGTATGGACGATGCTACAGGTCGTGACCTCGCCGTTCAGGACAAGGCAACACGCACTATCTACAAGAACACCGGTCTGCGTGGCTATCAGGACACCTGGACTTCGAACAATGACAATGGCCTCTATTACTTCGAGGGCGGTTATGTCCGCGGACGCACCGACTATATGTGCGGTAAGGGCGATGCCTTCTTCAACGGTGTCGAACTGCGTCAGATAGCCGGTGGCTATGCTGCCGTGCCTTCAAAGAGCATCAAGTACGGTTACGTCTATAAGGATTGCGTCATTAATGGTGAGGGAGCTGTTGTGGATTTTGCAAACCAGACCTACCGCTCAGCTGCACAGGTTGACGGCAACTACACCCTCGGTCGTCCTTGGGGCAGCGGCACACCTGTCGCCCTGTTCATCGACACGAAGATGAACGTCGTACCGTCAGCTATTGGCTGGAACGAGATGAGCGGCGGATGGCCAAAGCGCTTTGCCGAATACAACTCGACAACATCTACTGGTTCGCAGATTGACCTCAACGGTCGTAAGAAGACCTTCGGTGACGGTCATGAGAACAACCCCGTACTCACCGCCGAGGAAGCTCTCGAGGCTGGTAACTTGCACAATATGTTCGGCGAGTGGGATCCCACGCTCCAGACTGAGCAGGCTCCGTTGCCAAAGAACGTTGCACTGACGGGTAACACCCTGACTTGGGATGACAGCAACTACGCCCTGCTCTGGGCCATCGTGAAGGACGGCGCCGTCATCGACTTCACCACAGAGCCTCAATATACGGTCGATGACCCCTTGGCTACCTACGCCGTGCGTGCTGCCAACGAGATGGGTGGATTGAGCGAGGCTTCTGCCGAGGTGACTGGTGCGGTGACTGTTGATGTCACTGTCACGATTCCCGCCTCCGGCTATGCTACACTGGCCAGCGACAAGGCACTTGACTTCACTGGCATTGAGGGACTGACAGCATACATCGTTTCTGCCAAGAGTGAGAATACGGCTACGCTGACAGCTGTTGACGCCGCTCCCGCCGGGACAGGTCTCGTGCTGAAGGGCACAGGCGGTTCAAGCTACACCATTCCTGTTGCAGAGACTGAGCCTGCCGCCATCACCAACAACCTGCTGATAGGTGCCGTGGGTGGTGCTGAGGTCACCGCCAGCAGCGTCTATGTGCTCGACGGCGGTATGTTCAAGGTGTTCTCGGGTACTCAAATCCTGCCCGGCAAGGCCTATCTTCCGAAGACTACGGGCGATGCCCGCCAGCTGGAGCTGGTGTTTGACGGCGAAGCCACCGGTATTGCCGGCGCAACGGACTTGATGGGCAGCGGAAATGCTGGCAATGAAGTGTATAACCTCAACGGCCAGCGTGTCCGTGGTGCTGCCAAGGGCATCTACATCATGCGTGGAAAGAAAGTGATTGTCAAATAAACATAAAAGCGATAACCGTATGAAGAAAATATATGTAAGTCCGACGGCTGATACCGTTGAGATGGAGCTGACCGACATGCTGGCCGAATCGCTTGCCATCAGCGACGAGGAGACCGAGCACATGGATGCCCGCCAGATGCTTATCTTTAACCTGATGGACGAATAAGCGTGGACTGGGTCCCTGTCATGCAGGGAAACAAATAGCATCCCAATATGGCGCACCTTACTTCTTGATAACGGGAGTAGGGTGCGCCCGTTTGTTGAAGGAATAGGCCTGTTGGCTGAAAAGATTTGTAGAACCGGTCTGTTATCCTTACCTTTGCGCAAATAGAAAGACAAATCTGTAATTCGATAACATTACGTATGAAGAAAACAGTTCTAATATTGATGATGTCATTGACTGTGCTGTCTGTCTGTGCTGCCGACTATGACTATCCCTACCTGACGATAGAGAAGTCGGACGGAACAACATACACCTTGCCATTGACTTCACTCTCGTTCACTGTCAGTGATGGAGGATTGCGGATTTCCAGCACGGAAATCAGTGAGACTTTGTCATCGGCGGATCTGAGCAAAATGTATTTTGCAAAACCGGCAAACGTGACCATCCCTGCCATCGGCTGGGCTACCCTTTACAGCGACTGTACGCTCGATGTCTCAGATTCCCAGCTGACGGCTTACACCGCCAGCTTCGGTGACGAGTCGGCCACGCTGTCACTCGTCAATGCAATTCCTGCTCATACGGGCATCATCCTCAAGGGCACAGCAGGAGATTACTCCCTGCCAATAGCCACGTCTGCCAGTGCTGTAGTTGGTAACGACCTCAGCGGCACCACATCAGGACTGGCCGCCGGAGACAATTACTATGCACTGACAACCTATAACAATGCCGTGGTTTTCGCTCAGGTGTCTTCGGGGGTTGTCATTCCCGCCGGGAAGGCTTTCTACGCAGGATCGTCACTGTCGCGTCCTTACTACATCATCGATGGTTCGATGACCGGCATCAGCAACATACCGCTCACCCTTGGCAGCGAGGATGAGAGCGGCAAGGTTTACAGCCTCAGTGGCCAGCAGGTCAGCCGGCCCAGAAAAGGCATCTATATCGTCCGTGGCAAGAAAGTCGTTGTCAAGTAAATGACGGAGAACCTGACTATGAAGAAAAAGTACGAAACTCCCGCCATAGATTGCCTGGCCATCGGCACCCCTTGGCTGTGTGTGGCTTCTGCTGCCGACATCGCTATTGACGTCATAAGTGGTGACAAACTCATTATCGATGACGGTGACGAAATCCTGTAGTCTTCTGTTATGTATCGGATAAAGTGGTGAATAATTGCCAAAAGACATAAAAAATCCGGATGACGTGCAGTCATTCGGATTTTTTTTGTACCTTTGCACCTTGATTTGATACATACAACCATAAAAGCAAGAAAATAATGAACAGAGACACCCTGATAGGATTTGTGTTGATAGGACTGGTACTCATAGGTTTCAGCTGGTGGAACACACCGTCGGCAGAGCAGATAGAGGCCCAGCGCCATGAGGACAGCATAGCCGCCGTGATGAAAGACAATGCCTTGCGCAAGCAGGCCGAGGAAGCCAAGCGGCAGGCCGAGGCCGAAGAGGCCGCTAAGAACGACTCCTCTAGCCTGTTCTTCTCGGCACTGAACGGTCAGAACAGCCAGGTGGTGCTGAAGAATGACAAAGTGGAACTGACCTTCAACACCAAGGGAGGCACTGTCAGCAAGGCCGTCATCCGCAACTTCGAGGACAAGGATGGTGCCAAGGATGTGACGCTGTTTGACGAGAATACCCAGCAGATGAACTTCATGCTGGCCGGTAAGCAGGAGAACATCATCACCCAGGACCTTTTCTTCACACCGTCAAACCAGAGCGACTCGACCGTCACCATGACGGCAATGGCAGGAAACGGTGGCAGCATCGTGCTGGACTACCGCCTTGGCAAGGATTACCTGCTGCACTTCACGCTTCGCACCAACGGACTGAGCGGTCTCTTCGCTCCAAACTATAACGCGATGGACATCGAGTGGCGCGACCTGGCCCGTCAGCAGGAGAAGGGCTTTACATTCGAGAACCGCTATTCGACGCTGACCTACAGGGAGAAGGACGGTTCGACAGACTATCTGAGCGAGACATCGGAGAAAATTGACGAGGAAATAGAAGAGACGCTCGACTGGGTGGCCTTCAAGAACCAGTTCTTCTCGGCTGCGCTTATCTCGAAGGACGACTTCATGGGCGGTTCACTGATGACCAGCGTGCCACAGGAGAAGAATTCTGGCTACCTGAAACAGTTTGTCGCCAAACTGAAGACAAAGTTTGACCCGTCGGGCATTCAGCCCTCTGAATTCGAGATGTACCTCGGCCCCAACGATTTCCGCCTCATCAAGGACGTTGAGGAGCAGAGTACTTTCGGTAAGGACCTCGACCTGGAGCAGCTCGTTTACCTCGGCTGGCCCCTGTTCCGCATCATCAACCGCTGGTTCACCATCTACGTCTTCGACTGGCTGACGCAATGGGGCTTCTCCATGGGTGTGGTGCTCATCCTGATAACCTTGCTGTTGAAGGTCATCACCTTCCCGATGGTGAAGAAGAGCTATATGTCATCGGCTAAAATGCGCGTGCTGAAGCCGAAACTCGAAGAGGCTACCAAACAGTACGACAAGCCCGAGGATGCCATGCAGAAGCAGCAGGCCATGATGCAACTCTATTCGCAGTATGGTGTCAGCCCGCTGTCAGGCTGTCTGCCGATGTTCATCCAGATGCCTATCTGGATTGCCATGTTTAACTTCGTGCCTAACGCCATACAGTTGCGCCGTGAGTCATTCCTGTGGATTGACGACCTCTCGACATACGACCCCATCGTGGAGTGGAGCACCAACATCTGGGGTATCGGCGACCACCTGTCGCTCACCTGCATCCTCTTCTGCGTGTCGAATGTGCTCTACAGCTATATGACCATGCGCCAGCAGAAGGACCAGATGGTGGGGCAGCAGGCTGAGCAGATGAAGATGATGCAGTGGATGATGTACCTCATGCCGGTCATGTTCTTCTTTATGTTCAACGACTATAGCAGCGGCCTGAACTTCTACTATTTCATCTCGTTGTTCATGTCGGCAGCCATTATGTTCGTGCTTCGTAAGACTACCAACGACGAGAAGCTTCTGGCCATCCTTGAGGCAAGGTACAAGGAGAACAAGGCCAACCCGAAGAAGCAGAGTGGACTGGCTGCCCGCCTCGAAGCCATGCAAAAGCAGGCAGAGGAACTGCAACGTCAGCGGATGCAGCAGAAGAAATAAAAAAAAGAGAAGAAATATTCCGAAACACTCACTCGTTTCGGAATATTTTAGTATCTTTGTGCCCAAAACGAAACTTATTATTAATATATTGGTATTATGAACGACAACAAAGTTATGAACATGGCAGCGGACAACATCCGAATCCTTGCTGCCTCGATGGTTGAAAAAGCTAAGAGTGGTCACCCCGGCGGCGCCATGGGTGGTGCAGACTTCATCAACACACTGTACAGTGAGTTCCTCGTTTACGACCCTGAGAATCCTGCATGGGAAGGACGCGACCGTTTCTTCCTCGACCCGGGGCATATGGCTCCGATGCTTTACAGCCAGCTCGCTCTTATCGGAAAATATACACTGGAGGATCTGAAGAACCTGCGTCAGTGGGGTTCAGTAACTCCTGGTCACCCCGAGCGTGAGATTGAACGCGGCATTGAGAACACATCTGGTCCCCTCGGACAGGGTCACACCTTCGCTGTGGGTGCTGCCATCGCCGCCAAGTTCCTCAAGGCTCGTCTGGGCGATGTCATGAACCAGACCATCTATGCCTACATCTCTGACGGTGGTGTGCAGGAGGAGATTTCGCAGGGCGCAGGTCGTATTGCCGGTAACCTCGGACTGGACAACCTCATTATGTTCTATGACGCCAATGATATCCAGCTCTCTACGAAGACTGAGGTGGTGACCTGCGAGGACACCGCTAAGAAATATGAGTCTTGGGGTTGGTATGTTCAGAAGATTGACGGTAACGACGTTGACCAGATTCGTGAGGCAATCAAGAAAGCCCAGGCTGAGACCGCCCGTCCGAGTCTGATTATCGGTCACTGCGTCATGGGTAAGGGTGCCCGCAAGGCCGACGGATCTTCTTACGAGTCGAACTGTGCTACCCACGGTGCTCCCCTCGGTGGTGATGCCTATATCAACACGATGAAGAACCTGGGTGCTGATCCCGAGAATCCGTTCCAGATCTTCCCCGAAGTTCAGGAACTTTACGCAAAGCGTGCTGAAGAGCTGAAGAAGATTGTGGCTGAGCGTTATGCTGCTAAGGCCGAGTGGGCTAAGGCTAACCCCGAGAAGGCAGCCCAGCTCGAAGAGTGGTTCAGCGGCAAGGCTCCGAAGATTGACTGGAGCAAGGTTGAGCAGAAGGCAGGTAGCGCTACCCGTAGTGCTAGTGCAGCTGTTCTCGGTCAGCTTGCCGAGCAGGTGCCCAACATGATTTGTGCTTCTGCCGACCTGTCCAACTCAGACAACACCAACGGCTTCCTGAAGAAGACCAAGGATTTGGTAAAGGGCGACTTCAGCGGTGCATTCTTTGAGGCTGGCGTGGCTGAGCTGACGATGGCTTGCTGCTGCATCGGTATGGCTCTGCATGGTGGTGTCATCCCCGCCTGCGGTACCTTCTTCGTATTCAGCGATTATATGAAGCCCGCCGTACGTATGGCTGCCCTGATGGAACTGCCCGTGAAGTTCATCTGGACTCACGATGCCTTCCGTGTTGGTGAGGATGGTCCTACCCACGAGCCCGTTGAGCAGGAGGCACAGATCCGTCTGATGGAGAAGCTGAAGAACCACCACGGCAAGAACTCTGTGCTCGTTGTTCGTCCTGCCGATGCCGAGGAGACCACCGTCTGCTGGCGCATGGCTATGGAGAACACAGATACCCCGACAGCTCTTATCTTCTCACGTCAGAACATCGAGATGCTGCCCGAGGGCAACGACTATACTCAGGCTACTAAGGGTGCCTACGTGGTTGCTGGTTCTGATGCCGACTATGACGTTATCCTTCTGGCTTCAGGTTCCGAAGTCTCTACCCTTGAGGCTGGTGCCAAGCTGCTTGCTGCCGACGGCATCAAGACACGTGTAGTCAGCGTTCCTTCTGAGGGACTGTTCCGCAGCCAGTCGAAGGAATATCAGCAGAGTGTGCTGCCCGCAGGCAAGAAGAAGTTTGGTCTGACCGCTGGTCTGCCTGTCAACCTCGAAGGCCTGGTAGGTGCCGATGGTACCGTCTGGGGTCTCGAGAGCTTCGGCTTCTCTGCTCCCTACAAGGTGCTCGACGAGAAGCTCGGCTTCACGGGTCAGAATGTATATGAGCAGGTGAAGAAGCTGCTGGCATAGACTTCTTAACAACTCAAAATCTTAACTTCTTCAGAAAGTTGAGATATTCATTGTTTACAGTACAAAAAAGCGTGATATTCTTTTGAGTATCGCGCTTTTTTTGTACCTTTGTGGCAAAATTGTGAAAACAATAAAAGACTATGGAAATTAAGACAGTAGGACTGGCCAGCGACCATGCCGGCTTTGCATTGAAACAGTTTGTGAAGAAGTATCTCGAAGAGAAGGGATATGAGTACAAGGACTATGGTACATACACGGAGGATTCGTGTGACTACAGTGACTTCGGTCATGCTCTGGCTCGCGGCATCGAGCAGGGTGAGGTCTTCCCCGGCATCGCCATCTGTGGCAGTGGCGAAGGTATCAACATGACGCTGAACAAACACCAGTCTATACGTGCCGGATTGTGCTGGATTCCTGAGATTGCCCATCTTATCCGTCAGCATAACAATGCCAATGTGCTGGTGATGCCTGGACGGTTCATTGATGAGGAAATGGCCCGCAAGATTATGGACGAGTACTTTGCTACGGAGTTTGAGGGCGGACGTCATCAGAAACGTATTGACAAGATTCCCGTCTGAGTGTAAGTGAGTGGCCTTGTAGCTTTGCAATGAGGTTTTTTGTGACATTCAGCTACGACGGCAGCTGTTATCATGGGTGGCAGATTCAGCCTAATGGCGATTCTGTACAGGCACAGCTGCAACGGGCGTTGTCGTTGTTGTTGCGTGATGAAATAATCGTGACAGGAGCGGGACGTACGGATGCTGGCGTGCATGCCCGGATGATGGTGGCACACTTTGACTATGAGTCGGATATTGACGGTAGGCAGTTGGCTTACAAACTGAATAAGCTGCTACCCCGTGATATTGCCGTCGCTCAGGTTGAACGTGTGGCCGATGACTTGCATGCACGTTTTTCGGCAACCAGTCGGATGTACCGTTACTACTTGCATACTGAGAAGAATCCGTTTTTAAGAAATACTTCTTGTGAATTGCATTATCCGTTGGATTTCAATAAGATGAACGAGGCGGCTCGTGTTTTGATGGAATATGAGGACTTTGGAGCTTTCTGTAAAGCACATGCAGATGTGAAGACCACGCTTTGTCATGTTACTGTGGCAGAATGGCATCAGACCAGTCCTACTACATGGTACTTCGAAATACGTGCTAACCGCTTCTTGCGTAATATGGTGAGAGCCGTCGTCGGAACCCTTGTCGATGTTGGTCGTGGACGAGTGTCACTGGAAGACTTTAGAAAGATTGTGGAAGGAAAAAAGAGGACAGAGGCAGGCGAGTCAATGCCCGCTCACGCCCTATTTCTTGAGGATGTCACATATCCAAAACTGTAAAATGTAAATCGTCAAATTGTAAATCCTCCGATGTGGCTGTTTTTAGCTTTTATGTCGGCAGTTCTTTTGGGCTGCTATGACTCGTTTAAGAAAAATGCCCTGAAGGCAAATGCTGTCATTCCTGTGCTGACGCTGAACACGTTGTTCTCGTCGCTCATTTTCTTACCGTTTATTGTTCTTAGTGGCACAAGCAATGTGCTTGATACTACCATCTTTCATGTTGGTTCAGGCGGCTGGGACGTTCACAAGTACATTGTTCTGAAGTCCGTCATCGTGCTGTCGAGCTGGGTTTTGGGCTATTTCGGCATGAAACACCTGCCACTGACGATTGTCGGTCCCATCAATGCCACACGTCCTGTGATGGTACTGGTTGGTGCCTTGCTTGTGTTCGGTGAGCGACTGAATGTGTGGCAGTGGATAGGTGTGTTGTTAGCCGTAGCGTCGTTTCTGTTGCTGAGTCGAAGCGGAAAGAAGGAAGGCATAGACTTTAAGCATGACCACTGGATTTACATGATTGTCGGTGCGGCGGTATTAGGAGCTTTGAGCGGACTATACGACAAATACCTGATGGCTCCTGTTGAAGAGGGTGGGGTAGGATTGGATCGCATGATGGTGCAATCGTGGTACAACATCTACCAGCTGCTGATGATGACCGCCATGTTGTTCCTGCTCTGGTGGCCGAAACACAAGGAGACGACACCCTTCCACTGGTCGTGGTCTATTCTTGGGGTGAGTCTGTTCCTGTCGGCAGCTGATTTCATGTATTTTTATTCACTGTCGTTGCCCTCGGCCATGATCAGCATCGTGTCGATGGTGCGGCGCGGCTCGGTGGTCGTCAGCTTCCTGTTCGGTGCCCTGTTCTTTCATGAAAAGAACCTGCGTGCCAAGGCGCTTGACCTGGCGTTGGTGCTGCTTGGCATGCTGTTTCTCTACATCGGTTCGCACTAAATGGACGGTTTATAAATAAAAATGTTGTTAAACGCTCGGTAGTTTGCTTTTTTCTTTGTATCTTTGCACGGTTTATGAAGTCAACGACAATGAAAGATAGTGTCAGGTCAGCAGTGGAGCAGATACTCGACAGCTACTTGGAGATGAACAACCACCGCAAAACACCTGAGCGGTATGCTATTCTGCGTGCTGTTTACAACACGAACGGCCATTTCACGCTGGATGAGTTAGGAGAAAAACTCAGTGCGGAATATAAGTTCCCTGTGAGCAGGGCAACTTTGTATAACACGCTGAACCTGTTCATGGAGCTGCGGCTGGTCATCCGCCACCGTTTTCAGGGAACAACGAAATATGAGGCTTGTTATGACAACAACTCCCACTGCCACCAGATGTGTACCGTCTGCGGCAAGGTGACCGAGGTTTATTCGCCTGAGATATCACAAGCTATTGAAGAGTTACACTTGAAGCGGTTCCGCAAGGACGGCTTCACCTTATATATATATGGTATCTGCTCGACTTGTCAAGCTAAGATTACCCGTCAGAAGAATACGAAGAGAATAAAATCAGATAACGACAATGAATCAAGGTAAAGTTGACGTCCTGCTCGGATTGCAGTGGGGCGATGAAGGTAAAGGTAAGGTGGTCGATGTGCTGACCCCCAAGTATGATGTGATTGCCCGTTTCCAGGGCGGCCCCAATGCCGGCCACACGCTGGAGTTCGAGGGCGAGAAGTATGTCCTGCGCTCTATCCCCTCTGGTATCTTCCAGGGTGGAAAGGTAAACATCATCGGCAACGGCGTGGTATTGGCTCCCGACCTGTTTATGGACGAGGCAAAGGCTTTGGAGGCCAGTGGCCACGAACTGCGTAGCCGTCTGCACATCTCGAAGAAGGCTCACCTCATCATGCCGACTCACCGTGTTCTTGATGCTGCCTATGAGGCCCAGAAGGGTAAGAACAAGGTGGGCACCACCGGTAAGGGCATTGGTCCGACCTATACCGACAAGGTGAGCCGCAACGGCCTGCGTGTAGGCGACATCCTTGAGAACTTCCCTGAGAAGTACGCTGCTGCCAAGGCTCGCCATGAGGCCATCTTGAAATCGCTTAATTTCGAGTATGATATTACAGAAGTGGAAAAGAAATGGTTAGAGGGTGTGGAGTACCTTCGCCAGTTCCCTATTGTCGATAGTGAACATGAGATTAATAACATCCTGAAGAGCGGCAAATCGGTGCTCTGCGAGGGTGCCCAGGGCACAATGCTTGACGTCGATTTCGGCTCTTATCCCTTCGTGACCTCATCAAATACCATCTGTGCAGGTGCCTGCACAGGCCTGGGTATCGGTCCCAACAAGATTGGTGACGTCTTCGGCATTATGAAGGCCTACTGTACTCGCGTCGGAGCTGGTCCGTTCCCAACGGAGCTGTTTGACGAGACGGGCAAGAAGATTCGCGACCTCGGCCATGAGTATGGTGCTGTCACGGGTCGTGAGCGTCGCTGCGGCTGGATTGACCTTGTAGCCCTCAAATATTCGATTATGGTCAACGGCGTGACAAAGCTCATCATGATGAAGAGCGACGTGCTCGACGGCTTCGATACCATCAAGGCTTGCGTAGCTTACGAGCAGCATGGTCAGGAGATTGACTACTTCCCCTACAACATCGAGGATGGCATCGAACCTGTCTATCGCGAGCTGCCTGGCTGGAAGACCGACATGACGCAGTTCACCTCCGAAGACCAGTTCCCGAAGGAGTTCCAGGACTACATCAAGTTCCTCGAGGAACAGCTCGAAACGCCAATTTGTATCATCAGCATCGGTCCTGACCGTGCACAAACGATTGTGAGAAGCTGAAAGCCTCCCCAAGCCCCTCCTAAGGAGGGGGTGTTTAGATACTGGATGAGCTGATTCCGCTAATATATAACGTCTTTATTAAATAATTAATAATTTCAATCATTAAAAAATGGAGAGCCACAAACACCTGAACATGTAATTAAACATCCCTCCATGGGAGGGCTTGGGAGGGCTTAAACCATTTATGTGTAATCAAACATCCCTCCCTTGGGGATGGCTTGGGTGGGCTTTAATGTATGAAACCAAGTATAGTAAAAGGAACGCGCGACTTCGGGCCCCAGGAGATGGCCCGTCGCAACTATATCTTCAACACCATCCGTCAGGTCTATGAGCTCTATGGCTTCCAGCAGATTGAGACACCTGCGATGGAGACGCTCCAGACGCTGATGGGCAAGTATGGCGAGGAGGGCGACAAGTTGCTGTTCAAAGTACTGAACAGCGGCGACTGCCTGGCCAAGGTTACCGACGAAGAACTGCAGGAGCGCAACCCGTTGCACCTCGCCTCCAAGATGTGTGAGAAAGGCCTGCGCTACGATCTCACTGTGCCCTTCGCCCGCTACGTGGTGATGCATCGCGAGGAGCTGCAGCTGCCGTTCAAGCGCTACCAGGTGCAGCCTGTGTGGCGTGCCGACCGTCCGCAGAAGGGACGCTACCGTGAGTTCTATCAGTTCGACGGCGACGTCGTCGGTTCTGACTCGTTGCTCAACGAGGTGGAGCTGATGCAGATTGTCGATACTGTGTTCCAGCGCTTCGGCGTCCGCGTACAGATCAAGATCAACAACCGCAAGATTCTCACCGGCATCGCCGAAGTCATCGGAGCTGCCGACAAGATTGTCGATATCACAGTTGCCATTGACAAACTTGACAAGATAGGCATAGATAACGTCAATCAGGAACTGCGTGAGGACGGTCTCACCGAGGAGCAGATTCTGAAGTTGCAGCCCATCATCCTGCTTGAGGGCACCAATGAAGAGAAGCTTAATACCATTGCTGAAGTCCTGAAGGATAGCGAGATAGGTCAGAAAGGCGTTGAGGAATTGCGCTTCATCCTCTCCGTTCTCAGTTCCTCGCTCAAGAACGAACTGCAACTTGACCTTACGTTGGCCCGTGGTCTGAACTACTACACAGGTGCCATCTTCGAGGTTAAGGCCCTCGACGTGCAGATAGGCTCCATCACCGGCGGCGGCCGCTACGACAACCTCACCGGCATCTTCGGCATGCCCGGCATCTCCGGCGTAGGCATCTCCTTCGGTGTCGATCGCATCTACGACGTGCTCAATCAGCTCGATGCCTATCCCAAGGATGCCACGGGCGGCACCCGCCTACTCTTCATCAACTTCGGCGAGACAGAGACGGCCTATTGTCTGCCCGTTGCTGCCCTTGCCCGCGAGGCCGGCATCCGCACTGAAGTCTATCCCGACGCTGTGAAGATGAAGAAGCAAATGTCTTACGCCAATGCCAAGCAGATTCCTTTCGTCGCCCTGGCTGGCGAGACAGAGATTGCTGCCGGCAAGCTGACGTTAAAGAACATGGATACCGGTGAGCAGCAGCTGCTTACTCCCGATGAGCTTCTCAGCGTTGTGAAGTAGGGATACTGTCTGCGTTTATTTTGAAATGATTTTGGATATATGTCTCAGGGTGACTATCCCAATCGCAGCAATGTGGTTGGGATAGTCTGATTTTCTATTCCAGTCGCGGACAACGCTGGCGAATAAAGTCCAGCACGAATTTGTAGTCTTCATCGTTCTCCACGAAGACACGGTTCTTGGTGAGCAGTTCGTTCACCTTGATAAGACGGCGACGGCGCTTGGGAATCACCCTCCGCACATCCTTGAAGTCGGTCTTCCACATGTTGACGCTGGCGGCTAGTAGAGAGTTGCCGATGACGCCGGGCTTGCCTGTGGCCAGTCCCACGGCGACCCCGATACTGCTGACAATCTGCTGCTGCCTGACGTGCTTCTGCATCTGGCTGTGGGTGATGCCATGCTCGTCCATCTCGAACAGCGCAGCATAACGGCCGCCGTTAGCCGCTACCCATATCCAGTAGATGATGAGGCAGAGCAAGCACAAGCCCAGGGCTATACAGAAGAACGCCAGCGTCATGGTCCATACCACGCTCCAGTCGTCTGCCACGAAGATGCCCATGATGAGCATCATGCCATAGAACAGTCCCAGCGTCAGTCCGATCACCTTGACGACATCGTAGAAGGTTGACGCGTTCTTGAAGAGGTTGACCTCGTAGGCCCAGCGGTACTTGCCGTCGGGACAGAGGGTCACCCTGCCCGTTGTTTGACTATCCATCATTCTCAATCTCTCAATCTCCCAATTTCTCAATCACAAAGACCTCCACGGGATTCAGACCGCGGCTCACCAGGAGGCTGTCGCCGCCGGGATAGATGCTGACGATGAAGGGGAACCACTCCGGATTGCCGTTCTTCTGCCACGTCCAAGTGCCGTCATCGTGGTGCTTACGAACGCGGTTCATTAGAAAGCCGGTAAACAAGCCCTTGCCCCGACTCTGTACGAAGACGGTGGTGTCGGCTGACTCAGGGAGCATGTTGTCACAGAAATGGTAGTGGGCAAGTCCGATGCTTTGCAACGTGTCGCCGCTGACCGTCGAGTGGGTGGCCGCAGAGTCACGGAAGATGATGAATCCACCCGTCCGAGGCTGTCGGTAAGTGACGCCCCAGTGTGGCGTTGGGTTACCGTCGTGGATGGGCAACTTCACCCGCACGTGGCCCTTCGTCAGGTGAGCCAGCGAGTCGGGCGTGAGCCACTCGCCCTCGCCATTGAGAACGGCAGTGCGTTCATCGGTCAGCACAGAGGCAAGCCAGAACTCGGAAGCCTGTTCGAACGTCCAGCCGTCCATGATGGGTTGGTCATTGTCGCCGCCGTTGATGTTCGGGCGGCCAGCATTACAGGCCGTCATCAACAGCCCGGTTGCAATAATGGTCAATACCAGTTTATTCATCATTATCTCAATTTACAGATTATCTAATTACTCACGTTTCTCATTCGTACCATTCCGTCTTGCCATAGCCCGAGAGTAGCATCTGCCGACCCTTACCCGGTATGCCCTCATCGAAGATAGTAGCATGATAGCGCAGGGTGTCGTTGTCGGCCTTTACCAGCAGGTAAGTACTGTTACCCGTCGCGGTGACGATGTAATTCTCCAGTTCCTCTTGGTCCTTCACCATGCGTATGCTGAGCACGGCAGTGCCCCGGCGTATGCCGTCGGCATCCGTTGTCAGTTTGAAGGTCATCTGCTTGCCCTCCCAACTGCCCCAGTTGCCCCAGGTGTAGAAACCGTCGGCCAGCAAGTCTTTTTCCAGACTGGGCGTAAAGGGATCCCAGTGGCCCTCGCCATCGACATAGAAGCCGTCGTGTGTCCAGTTGTTCTTCATGATACAGCCAGAAGCATCGATATAGACGAGTTCCTTTCCTTCCTTGATCCATTGCGAGTGAGCCTGTCCCTTCACGGCGGAGCTACACTTCGGTTTGTGCAGGGAGTCGTTAGGAGTCGGCAGAACATCGGCAGTCACAAAGATACGTCGGGAGACGCCGTCGGTGATACCAATGCTGTCGCAGCTGGCATAGACGTAGAGGAGCCCAGGGGCACCATTCCATCTCCTTCCTGTCAGTTCATCTATCAGGAAGAAACCATGTCCTCGCAGTTTCAGCTGTGTCTGCAACGAGATAGCTGATCCGCTGCCCTGTTCGTAGTAAGCCTTTCCATAGCCTATGCTATCGGGTGAATTGCTCAGTGTGATGGTCCATCGGTCGCCAGTTCTCTGTTCGATGTAAGCCACTCCTGTTTTCGGCATCACGTTTTCTGCATGTGCCTTGATATTGCCTCCCATCTCTACGGCAAGGCTGTCTGCCGTAATCGTGGAGTCTGAAAGGATGTGAGAGAATTCCACATATCGGAAATCCTCTCCGGTTCCCCAGGTGTGGTTGCCTTGATTACACGCCGCCGTGAGTGCGACGAAAAGGCTGATTCCTATCATTCTCTTCATTCCTGTTTTGAGTTTTGAGCAAATTTTCATCTGTTCAGTCTTTAATGATATACTCCTTGACCCTTACACCATCAGGGACAAGCAAGCGGTTGTCGCTGGCAACAAAGATGTAGCCACGGGTGTCGTCAGTGCCTTCGTCCGTAAGCTGGTAGATGCTGTGCCCCATGGGGTGCAGGTCGTAGACAATCGGCCCCTTGGTGCGTTGCGGAATAATCCACTGCACCTGACCGAAAACCGTGTCGTTCTTGCCGCCCGTCAAGTAGAAACGGAACATGTCGCCAAGTCCCTCATATACATAGTCCTTGCCCATCAGTGGCACGTTGTCCTCGTCGACGAATGGTACCTCCAACCAAGCAGCCAACTCCTTCACGTCCGTCGGGGCATCGGCAAGTGATTTCGACGGTGTCTGCGTGTTATTCTCTTCTTCCTCCCGAAGGTTTTCCACAGTCTGATTGATGACATGACTGGCAATACCACTCACTTGCTTCTTCTCCCCTTCTTCGGAAAGGGTTCTCTTCTTCTGGTCGCCGCAACTAACGACTGAAAGCAGCAGTGCTACACTAAGAATTGTGAATAATACCTGTTTCATACGTTTGAGTATTGAGTGTTAATGTTTTACTCTCGGACAACGCTGCCGGATGTAGTCGAGCACGAACTCGTAATCCTCAGGGTCGTCCACGAAGATGCGGTTCTTGGTGAGCAGTTCGTTGACCTTGATGAGGTCGCGCCGACGGACAGGGATGACGTGGCGCACCTTGGGGAAATCGCTCTTCCAGGCCGTGAAGGTGGAAGAAAGGATAGAGCTGGCCACCATTCCTGGCTCATCGGCGGCTATGCCAGCCATGGCTGCTATTTCATTGACCACCTGCTGCTTCTTCACCTCCTTCGCCATTTGAGCATGGAGGACCCCCTTCTCGTCCATTTCAAACTGAGCGGTATAGACACCCCCGGAGCCACGTGCCCCGATGTAATAGCTGATGACGGCGATGGCAATGAGGAACAGCGCCATCCAGAAAAACATCACGGCCTCACCCCAGAGGTTCGTCCACAGGTCTTCCCACGACCTGATTCTGATGTTGCCGTCCAAGACGCCAATGACGAAGAAAAAGACGTACATGGCGAGAAAGATGTAGGCAATGACTTTGACGAGGTCTATCAGGATGGTGGGGTTGCGGTAGAGGTTCACCTCATAGGCCCAGCGGTACTTGCCGTCGGGACAGAGCGTTACGCGACTGGTTAATAGTTCTTCGTTCATAGGCTACTATGTTAATTCATCATTCATAACTCTTAACTATCACTTACCCAATATCTCCAACCGCACGATACATCCCGACGAAGATGGTTTCGAAGTTCTGCCCCATCCTGGCGAGAGAGTCGCTGGCCTGACTGAAGGTGATGCTGCCATCGACAGCCAGCTTCTCCAGCACGGCGATGCCTTCGCGCAGCGAGTTAGGGATGCGGCTTTCGCCATTGACCGTCATGCGAGCGATGTTGCGTGAGTCGAGCAGCTTGAAGACCTTCACCTGCTGGCGGCAGCCCTCAATCATCTCGCCGATGGCCGTAGCCTCCAGGTCGAGTTTCTCGACAGCGGAGCCGGCACGCTGCGCCTCCTTCATGATCTTCGCAGCGGTCACGAAGCGTTCCTTGCCCTTGTAGAACACCGCCTCGGCCACCTTCGTCGGGTCCTTGAGCTTCTCGCCGTGCAGCGCAGCCTTGATCATCCGGTCGAGGTCAACACCGTAGCTTTCAGGATGCTTGAGCACATCCTCGACAATGGTCTGGTCCATCTCCTTGGAGAAATTCTTCAGCACACCGCCGACAGGGTCTTTCAAGGGGTTGAAGTTGGCCGTAGCTCCACCCTGGGCCACCTGGTAGAACTCGCGGGCATAGAGCTTTTCGGTCGCCTTCTGCGGGAAGTACACCTTCTTGCCCGTCACCTTGTCTATATAGAAATAGGTGACGTCGCGGTCGAAGGTGATGCTCTTGCCGCTGAGCAGCTTCATCTTGTCGGACGACGTGGCACCGAGTATTTTGATATCCTCCGGTTTCAGGCCGGGAACCTCCTTCGACAGGTAGTGCTTCATGCGGTTGTCTGTAGCCTTATAGACCTTGTCCAGATGGGTGTTGACCGCCTTGCGGCACTCACCGAAGTTGACGCCGAGGTTGGCGGCATCGATGGTCTCAAAGTTCTTCTGACCCTTCAGGATCATCATGGTCTGCTTGTCCTTCTGGCACTTAATGATCATTTGGTTGCGTTTCAGGATGTTGGCCTCCGTAGGATTGGCCTTGCAGATGTCAACGGCATCCTGCAGGTCCTGCAGATTCTGCTGAGCACGCTTGCGACCGTACGTCATGACATCGTCCTTGTACTTTTCGGGATTCACACGCGGACGATTCTTCGCTGCTTCGGCTATCTCGTCGGCCTTCTGCTGAGCCGTCTTGTTGGCAACCTTGGCTGTCTCAGCAGCCTGCAGTTTCTTGCCGAATACCTTGACGCTGTTGAGTTCCTCAGCAAGCATCTTCTTGGCATCGACCTTCGTTGCTTTCCAGGTCATCCTCACATCGCCACCAGATTTCAAGTAATTCTTGGCGGCACTCATGCCCACATTCATGGCCTTCTCCATCAGATATTTTGCCGTGACGATCTTCACGCCGACAAAGAAGGCACCAAACACGCTGTCGCCGCCCTTGTCAACGTAGTCCTTCATGGCCCCGATGACCTCGATGGTGCCCGTAGCGACATCAAAGAGTCCGAGGGTAGCCACGCTGATGAACAGCTTCTGCCACGTACCCATGTCGTCGATGGTGGTGCGCATACACTTGAAGTATTCCCACACCTCCTCTTCCAGACTGTCGCAAGCCACCAGCGCATGACTGTTGGTCTCCTGCTGCTCACCCTCCAGCACGTGGTGGTAGGTGCGCATGATGGCCTTAACACAGCGCTCGTCGAAGCCATAACGGGAGTTCTGCTCGTAGGCATCGAGGTGCAGATGCAGATAGTTGACCAGCGGAGCCAGACGATCGTAGAGTCCCAATTGATAGATTTCTCGGTCTATTTCCTCCAGCCTGTCGCGCGTCTGGTTGTTCTTCTTCTGCCATTGTGCCAACTCAGCAGGAGAGCGGAAGCTGGGCTTAGGCTGTGAGAGCAGGAGCACAGGGCGCGTGGCCACACATTCCTTTCCACCGAGGATGCAGCGGCACTGGATGTAGCCGAATATGCGATTGGGCGCATTGAGCACACCGAAGCGGCAACGCAGGATGTAATAGGGTTCGCCCTTGGAGTTGTACTTGACCACAAGCTGCAGGCCGAGTTTGTTGACGCGCTCCTGTTGGTTTTTGTCGTAGGCAATCACCTGGAAGGCACGGTCGAGCCGTTTCCCGTCTTCTGTATCCGCCATGCGGTCTTCCTGCAGGGCGGGATTGATGATGACCATGTGGTTCGTATTCTCGTCCCACGTGTAGTAGCGCAACCAGCAGCGGGTCTCGGCGGGGGTCACTTCCTTGTCGTCCTGCTTCTGGACCAAGAGCGAGTCGATGTGGTGTACAGGGTCGTACTCCTCGAGATAGCAGCCCACGTTGTTGCCCTCCATCTGGAATGCGAGACCCATATAGAAGCGGTAGAGCGGCAACTTGCCCTTGATGACCAGTCCCTGCTTCGTCTTCGCCTCGACGGCGAGGTTGTATTCCAGGAAATCGCCAGGCTGGTATTGCTCGTTCTCTTTCTCGTCCTGCCAGATGTCGCGAATGACGGCCTCCCAGTAGTTGTTCTGCTTGCTCCACTCCACGTCAACGGTGTAGTCGATGGCAAAGTCCTCCTTGCCCCAGTTTTCCTCTTTTGCCTTCTGGTCGTTCATCTTGAGGCGCTTGCCACTGACGGTGGCGGTAATCTCCGCACCATCGGTGGGCTTGATGCCTGTCACGAGGAACGGCAGACGTATCTCCTTGTCATACATGGCGGGCAGCGTCAGATTGTCCTGACCAAAGACCACCTGCCCTTTCTGAATCTTGAAGTGGATACGGTTGGTATAGCTGGCTTCGGGCGAGGCCACGCGGAACTGTACAATGCCCTCCTCGGGGGGCGTCTCCCAGTCGGGAGCCTGCACCAGCGCACACTTCCAGCCGTTGATGACACCCTCTTCCTCGACAGCGGTATAGCCATCGTCGGCAAAAATCTGTATCATCTGCGTCAGACGCTTGTCGACATACTCCGGACCGCCGTCCTTCGGGTGGCGGACGATGCAGGCACTCACCCGCTTCGGTGCGTCACCAGTCACCAACGTGTCGCCGAAGTCCTTATACAACTCCATCTCCAACATGTCAGGGATGTCGTCCTCTTCGCCTTCTTCGTTTTCGTTTTCGTTATCGTTTCCGTTCTTCTTCTTTCTCTTTTTCAATGTCCGGCGTAGCCACTCTTCGCCGCCAACAAGCACGCCGCCAATGACGATGGGGATGATGTACCTCTCGCCGCCACCTTCGTCCTTGGCATTGTTGTCTTCTGTATGATGCAGACTGAGACCGTCGAGTTTCAGTTTCAAGAAGAGATGTGTCTCCGTAACGTTGCTGCCTAACTGCACCGTACTGTAGGCGGTAACCATCAGCGTCGAGTCAGTCACCGAGGGGTCGGCCTTCTGGAAGTCGGCACAGTTAAAGGTGTAAACCACCTTGTCCAACGAGTTGTCGTACGTGCGGCTTGTCTTGGTGAACTGCAGTTCGTCGTCGCTACGTTCGGCATCGCCGTTGCGGGCCTGATTGCCCATCAGCACGTCGATGCTCTTAAACTCCAATTCCTGTGCATCGCCATTACACGCCACCCACTCCATCGTGACGGTGATGTTGCCACTGGGGGCTGCATGTCCCTCAAGCTGGGCGTAGTCGCCGCCTTGGCCCGAAGCCTTGATACTGTCGGCACCCTCAATGGTGAACCGCACCTTGTATGCTCCGCCATTGTGGGTTAGCTCGATGGAATAAGGTGCTGTGCCAGCATCTTCCTCGGCAGCCATAGGGAGGACGGTCACACCAAGCAGGGCGACAAGTGCCAGCAACCATTTCTTGAAACGTTCTGTCGCCATAAGTTCAGTTGGTCTATTTTGCTAATTTAAACTCCATAAAAAGCTTGCCCTTATCAAAGATACTAAAAGACTTGCCATCGGAGTTCGCATAGAACAAGCACAAGGGCTTCTTCTCAAATTCGATGTCTTCTTCGTCGCAGTTGTACATGGCATAGATGCTATGACCACAGTAACCGATAAAAGTCTTTTGTATGTTGGAGAAGTCGTCGTCAGCGTGTGCTGTCACTTTCGCCAATATCAACATATTTTCTCCCTCATAAGGTTCAAACACATAGGTGAGTGTGTGCATCTCTCCTTTGGCTTCAAGTTGAGTCGTATAAGTGCCGTATTGGATGGTATTGTTTTCATCCTTTATCGGGTATTCATGCTCCTCGTTCGCTGAGGTCAAACCAGCCTCACTTAAACAGAGCGTGTGAGCACGACTCAACAGCGTACCAGAACCTTGGCCTTTGTGCACAGGTGGGGGATCCTTACGCTTCAAGATGTACTGACCTCCATCAATCATCATGATGGACTTGCGGTCAGGCATCGCGTAGAAGTAGTTCTGAACTTTGTTGCGTTCAACATGAGTGTCGTACTTGTAGGTGGCATAAATACTGTTGCCACAATAGCAATAGACCCCATCCCTGACAACGGGATGTCCATTGGCCTTCATGACAACCTTTCCCACCATCTTTCCGTCCTGCTTGGGCTTCAGGATGATATTGATGATGTAGCCCTGGGCTTCACCCACATAGTCGCCGGCCAGCGGTGCCACGTCATCGGTGGTCTTCGGGAAGCCTCTTGCCTCAACCAGCGAATCGACAGCAGCCGGACTCATGATGCGCTCGAAGGTCGCGGGGTTCTGATCGTCCTTTTCGCCGCCGTCGCCGCTGTCGCCGTCGATATACTTCGCAAAGAGCCACAAGGCACCGACGAGTGCGACCATGATACCCACTGTCCACAAAAGCAGACGCCTCAGACAGCCGCCCTTCTTTTTCTTCTTCTCGGGCTCCTGCTTTTTCGGCTGCTCGGCTTTTCTCCTTCTCTCAGCCATGTCGCCCCAGACGCCGCCGCTCCTCTCCCGGCGGGGCGGCGTGCTCTCCCGTCGTGGCGTAGTCCCCTCCTCCTTCTCGGGAGCTCCTTCACGCTGAAGGTGTATACGTTCCCAGCGTGGGGGATCTGGCCTGTTGTCGTCAGCCTTCTTCAACGGTGCGCCACAGCCACCACAGAACAGCGCGTCGTCGTTGTTCTGGTGTCCGCATTTTCCACAATATGCCATATCAATTCTAATCAGTTGATGTTAAAGATGTCGCCCTCGATGTCGCTGGTGCCTATCAACCCTTCTTTTCCGCTCTTTAGGAATTCATTGCGCACTTTCTGCATATACTGGTAGCTTGCATAGTCAACGGCGATATAAAATCCCTTTGTTGATGTATTGTAAGGACCGCTCTCGCTCTGAATGTTGAACTTCTTCAGAAGGGCTGTCTGTAGTTCGCCGCTGCTGGCCACGTGTGCTTTGATTTTAGAGTCGAAGGCAGTAATCTGCTTGGCAAAATTCTGCTGCTCATTTGGCGTAAGAACCTTGACGGCGTTGATGTTCTTATTTCCCTGGTTCGGCTTTCTTGTGATGCAGAGGTAGTCGTACAGGGTGACGGGATAGTTCATGACGGCATATTTTTTGTCAACCACCACGAACTTTGCTGCGAAATTGGCAATAATTCTTTTTTTGTCAGTCTGTGCCGATACTGTTGTTGCTATGGCAATGAGAGCCACAATTGCTAATAATACCTTTTTCATAGTTGTAATTGTTTTAAGTGAATAACTATTTTTTATGATATACTTCGGTAACGCCGGCGCCTGAGACGCGTAGGGTGCGACCGCCGTCGAGTACGACAGCATGCCAGCAGTCGAAATCGTTTTTGACGTTAAACAGTGAGTAGGCGCTGCTACCGAACGACTTCACCGTGTAGTCGGCCTCGAAGTTGATGTCCTTGGGGTAAGCCTGATGAGCCGTGCCGTGGATGGTGCCGTCATCATCGGTGGCCAGCTGGAATACCCATGACTTGCCGCCATCGTCGACGTAGCTTGCTCCGTTCTGAGGGAGCTGGTTACTACCGTTGATGCAGCGTACCGACTTGTCCCACGAGCCGTCGCTACCGGCGTAGAAGCCGTCGTGAGCGTAGTTGTCCTTCATCTTGCAGCCGCTGACGTCTACATAGTAGAGCTTGTTACCGTCCTTCACCCACTGGCTGCGTGCATACTCGCCGCTGGGGAAGGTGTAGGCCTCCTCACCCGACTGCAGTGTCTCAAACTTGCCGCCGTGGTCGCCCATCTTGATGGCGTAGCGTTCTGGGGTGTAGTCGGGGTCGATGCTGCTCACAGCGTGGTCGAAGCTGGCCGCCGTCTTGAAGATGGCCATCCGGCCGTCGCGGGTCACGCGGATGCTGTCGGCACCCGGATAGACGAAGATGGTGATGCCGCAGTCGGTCTCGCTGCCAGCCTGATAGAGCACATAGCAGTTTTTTTCCGCTCCCGAGCGCAGCTCGTACATGTCACGCCCCTGCATGCCATTGCCCATGAAGTGGGCAATGTTGATAGGCTCTGAACCGTCGCCCGAGACACCAAGCACGAAGCCCCACTTGTCGCCCGTCGCCAGATTGATGTAGTCGGTATCAGCCAGTGGCATCCGTTCTTCGTCGTCAGACAAGCCGAACGGCGCTGCCAGTGCATCCTCGGTCACGGTGGATTCATCCTCCTCACCGGGGTGCTTGTCCGAATGCTTTGACATTTCTATCGTGAAGAGAACCATCAAGGGAATGACGATGGCTGCCATGATGCAGTAGACGATGCAGCCTTTTTTCCAACAGCTTTTCATAGGCCAAACTCTTTACGCCACAGGTTGTAATAATCCTCAGTCCGCGTGTCATCGCGCCGATTGGCCTCAATGATCTTGCTGACCAGCCAGTCGATGCTCTCCAACGTCCCTATGCGGTCTTTGTCGTCTAACTCGTCAGTGAAGCGATGGGTCATGGCCATGATGTCATGGATGGTGCATGGACGCTCAATGCCGTCGAATATAAACTCGATGGCATCCGTGGAATTCTCTTCCATGCCGTCGAGGTATTCGTACACCATCTCCTTGAACGTTTCAATCTCCTCGCTCTCCTGCTCGGTGTAGTCGCCGTCGCAGTTAGCGAAGAACAGGGCAGTCTGTGCCGTGAGACGTGTCAGACAGAGCATGTGCAGGTCATCCTCGTTCTGAATGTCGAAGTCGCGGGCCAGACGCTCCATATAGTCATCGGGCAGGGCGATGGGTGCCACGTAGGGTTCTTCGTCGTCAGACGGCTCCGACTCCCCCTTCTCTATCATGGCCAGTCGCTCAGCCCTGAGCTGTTCGGCCTTGCGCTCACGCTCTTCCTGCTCGGCTTTGCGCTCGGCTCGCTCCTGCTCGCGGTTGGCTTTTGCCTCGGCAACCCTGTCCTTCAGTTTGCCAAAGACACCCTCGGCCTTGCTGACGAGGTTCACCATACCAGCTCCCAGGCTGTTGATGTCCCTACCGAAGTCACTGGCCAGACGATTGAACGTGCCGTCATCGACTCTTTTCTTGATTCCCTCACTCATGCTGTTTGTAGCATTGTTAATCAGATTTTTCAAAAATGATGCCATAATTGTATAGTTATAGGTTTGTTATTATTGCGGTGTTATCCAAACACGGATTTGGCTAATTCCCCGGCAACGTCCTTGGCAATACCGCTGGCCTTGCGGGCAACCTTAGCAGAGACTTTCTCCTTCTTGGCCTCTTCCTCAGTGATGACGTTGCTGTCGGAGTGGTTAGAGAAGATGACCGTGCCGCAGTCGGGACAGAAGTTCGCATTGCGGCTCACCCCTCGGCCACACATGGCACATACTGCTGACGGCCCTGGAATAGCGTTCTGGGCACGGGCCTTGAACACGTCCTTCACCTTGCCCAACGACCAGAAGAAGAGCCAGATAATCCAGAAGCCCCAGAGAATGACATAGACATACTTGCGTTCATCCACGAAGGTGACGTCCATAAAGAAATACATAATGCAGCACCAGCCAAAGGCAAAGAGAACGCTGAAGAGCACATACTTGACGATGAAGCTGATGACGGTGTAGTGTAGCGGCCCTAAGCCGGGATGAGCCTTCACCCGCTTGCCCACAGGCTTGTTGGGGGAGTTGTAGTATGCCCCGCAGTGCGGACATTTGCTCCTGCCTACATGTTGTCGTCCACCGCAGTTCCAGCAGTAGAGGTCGCCTCGTCCGAATAACTTATGCATAGTCTATTGTATTAATTCTTCCTTATCCTATCTTCTTGCCACAGTTCCTGCAGAAGCTGTCACCCTCAACCAACGGTTTGCCGCAGTACTGACAGAAGCGGTTGCCGCTGCTTTGGGTGCCATCGGGATGCTGTTCGGCCTTCAGCTGTTCGAAGGCCTGGCGCAGCCGCTCGCTGACGGCTATCAGAATCTCCTCGGCCTTGAACGCCTCGCCCTTGGGATTGGTGAAACGGTCGTGGGCCTCGTTGGCGGTGAAGAAAGTCTCTGTCAGCGTCAGCGGGTCGAGCACCACCAGGTTGCCCGCCTTTGTTATCTGTACGAATTTCTCGGCAGTTGTGCTTGTCTGTTCGTCGTTGTTCATTGTTCTCGTTTTCGTTTGTTATTCAAATACCAAGTTTATTAATTCACCACGGCCGTCGTCAATACCATGCTTGATGTATTGCCCAGGTATGCTGTCAGGGTCTATCACCTTGCCCATGGCGTCTGAGGTGGTATGCTGTAACGCGTTCTTGGCAGTCTCCTTGATAATCGTCTTCGTTTTCGCGCCCTTGCCCCTTGCAACATCGATCAGCGTGTTGCTGACGGTGTCGATACCCGTCTTGGCGGCAACGCCCTGACCGAACGTGAGCGACTCGGGGAGCATCTGCTTGGCCGTCTCGCCACCGGCCTTGATAGCAACACGTGCCAAACCCTCGCCCCAGCTAGTACCGTCGGCTATTACCTGACCAAGTTCGTCAGCCGTATTGATGAGTCCCTGTGCAATCTTGGCGGCAATGACACCAGTGGGGTCGGGTGCCTTCTTGCCGTACCACTCGCCAACCTTGGCCGTGTATCCGGCAACCTTTCTGGTTGCCCAGACGGTATTATAGGCATAGTTCCAGTTCCTGGCTGTCCGGTCGGCAGCCTTCTTGTCCTTCAGGTCGTTTCCGTGCTGGTCGCTGATGGCTTTTCTGGTAGCGACGTGGCCCAGCGTCGAGTACTTCTGCTCCATAAGGTTCTCATACTTCTCCTTTTGGAGGTCATACTTGCGCCATTCGCGAGTGGTCACTTCCTGGCGGGCACGCCACTCATCGAATGTCTCGCCCTTCTCTGGCGCGATGGGGTGCTTGATGCCCTCTGTCTTGACAAACTCCTCTATCAGGTGGTTGCGGTAGCTCTCGTAGCTCTCGCCTGGCTTTCGTTTCACCTTGGGTTTGGTCTTGGCCTTCTTCTTCTTGCGGCGCTTACGTATAACGGTCGCCGTCGTGCCGCCGATGACACCGACACCGACACCCGTGCCGATGGGAACCCAAGGAATGTTGCTACCACCCTCGTTGTCACCGCCGCCTTCGCCGCCTGTTTCCTCGTTGTCGCCGCCGCCTTCGAAGGGACTGCCCTCGTTGTTGCCATTCTTCTCCTCGAACTCGGCTGGCGAGCCCCATTCATATTCAAAGTAGTAATTATGGTTGAAGAAATAGAGTTTGCTTACCTCTTCATCTTTCTGAGGCACCTTATACTTGCCGTTTGTAAATCCGCTGTCAACTATTTTGTCGCCGTTTTTATTGATCAGGTTAACATACCATGCATCGTTGACACCACATGCCCTGACAACGTAATCGATGTCAACAAAGAGTATGGCAGCCTTGACTGCTGTTTCATCTATGATGTTCTGGTCGCTCAAGAAGGAGGTAGTCGTGCTCAGATTTTTCGACAGTACTTCAATCTCCTTGCCCGGATACAGTATCTTGTCGGGGCAGATAAGCTGATACTCTACCGAGCCTTTCTCGCCTTTGCGCTCATAGATGCGGGGCTTGAATTTGATAGCTTGGTTGGCTTGGCGCTGCAAGTTTCGCTGGAAGTCGCCCTTCATGCTCTTCACCACCTCGTAGCGACTCAGATAGAGGTCGCCGTTGCGCGTAGTCGTCACCTTTATCTGTTCGTTTTCGTCCAAGAAGTACGTGCCCAACCTGATGCCCTTGCTTTTCGTGCATACCCAGGCCTCCTCGGTGCTGACCCACTGGTAGCGGAACACCACGTCCATGCCGCCACACGACACGATGACGTTCATGATGTCGCTGCCGGCGTCTTTCATCGTCAAGGCATTGTTCTTCAGCGTCGCCGAGGCCTTCTTGCCGTCGGCCGCCCTGACCACCGACTCGCCGCCTTCGTCAGTAAACTCACCCGTGTAGCTGCGGTCGTCCTCGATGCGGTCGTCCTCCCAGTTCTCGGGCGTCCACGCCAGCTGGCCGTAGACCACGATGGCCCGACCCCAGATGCTGTTGCCGCGAGGCCCTGTGCCGCCGGGAGCCGACAGGCTGATGCTGAGGGTCATCTCGTCGCCGGGCTTCACCTGCTTCGACAGGCCCTGTACCACGCCCGTGGCTTCAGCCCTAAACGACTGTCCGCCCTCCGTGTATTGGCGCGTAAGGGTAAAGTGCCCCTTGTCGTACTGATGCACCTCCTTGTCAGTACGGCTGCCGCCGCCTTCCTCCGTGCCGTCGGTCACGCCGAACACCGTGGCGTTGCGGAACTTCCAGTAGCCGCTCTCGCCCTGTACTTGGGCGACAGCACTCGCAGCGCACAGCAGCAGTGCCGCCATCGCTACTGTTACCTTATTATGTAGGTTCGTCATCATGGCATTGTTACCTCTTCAACCTGCACTCCATGGTCAATGGGAATGACAACGTATCAGACATCGGTACTTTCAGCCTCAGCTTCAGCTCAATGTACTCTTTCTCTGTCTTGCCCATAATCATGCCTTTCGGATTGTTGGTAATAGGGGAGTATTTGGCTCCGTGGTTGGTAATCGTCGTAAAGTCAGAAACCGGGATCGCCCATTGGAAGCCTTCAGCCTTTGGACCGCGCTGACCGTCGCTGCCGGGCATGTCGAGCATTGGCACTGGCATCTGTCCGCTGATGGTGAAAGGTTCCACCGACCGGCCCTTCTTTACATCGAAGACATACTTGCCGTCGGGTTTGATGGTCAGCACCGTCTCCGCGCTGCCGCCATGAGGGAAGTTGTCCATGATGCCCTTGAAAATCAAGGTCTCGCGCTGAGCCATTACGTTCATACACGCCATCAGCATGGCCAAGCATAATACGGTTTTCTTGATGGTTCTCATAACATTATCTTTTTAGGGGTTACTAGTTTTCGGCAAAGATAAAAAAAATGTTAGTCATCGGGACTAACAATTTTTACAAAACGACTAACAAAACAATAATTGTTAGTCTTTTTGAGTCATCCACTCCTTAGGAGTCATGCCCGTGAAGGCCTTGAATGTGCGGAAGAATGACATCTCGTTCGAGAAACCAGACTCCACATAGACGGCAGTCATCTTGGCGTCGGGACGGTTTCTCAGCAACTGCTTGGCGTATTCAATACGGTAACCGTTGATGAACTGTGCAAACGAACAGCCACGGTTAGCCTTGATACTGTCGGAGACCATTCGGGAGGGGACATCAAGTTCGACAGCAACGTCGCCCACCTTCAGGTTGTTGTTCAGATACACCTTCTGTTCCTCCATCAGTTTGCATATTTCTGGGAATAGCGGCTCTTCCGACTTTTCCTCATTTGCGACTTCTGCCACCGTCGGCGTTGGCCTGCGTCTGCTGCGCCAAAGCAGGAAAGATGCAGTCGCCACCAATAGCACAGCCAGTCCTGAGACGACCCAAAGCCAAAGGCTGGCACCGCTGGCGGCGGGAGTTCCCACGCATAACAAAAGGGCAGAGGCGTATGGCTTGAAGTTGTTGTTGGTGATACCACCCGCCATCATCAGATTTCCCTCCGCCGTCAGCACCGGTGTATGATAGCCAATGTGCTCTTGCGGTTCCGTATAATATAAGGTAAGCGGCGCCGGTTCAGTCTGATAGTCGATGGACAGCACATACAACCGCCCACCGTCGTCATGGCCTACCATATAACCGCGGCCGACGTTACGGTCGGCAATGACGGTCGTGAAATAGTGGATTTCTCCCCATTGACTATTCATCGGCACCGGGCATTGGGTTTTCAGCAGACGGATGTCACCACCCTCCACCTTGGCTATGGCCATCTGGCCCGTACTGTCCTCAACAGCCATCAGGTAGGCGTAAATGCCTGCCGACTCATCGCCGATGAAACTGTCTGCCGAACGGTGCTCTGCCTTATATGGCAGAAAGGACGCCGGATGCCAAGTGTTGAACAGGGGTATGCTGTAAGGGGAGCCGTGCAGAGGGTCTATGATTATGGTGTCGAGAAGATGGTCGCGCTCGTCGATGCCTCCGAGAATGATAGCATCGTCTTTGCCTGTACGGAAAACGTAAGGAAGGGTACGGGCCTGCGACACATCTTTGACAAACGAGAAAAGGTTGGAACCCGCATACTGTTCAATACCGTCACCCTCGTACCAGTTACCGGTAATGATCACTTTGCCACTGTCCAGTTCCAGACACTCGGCCCAACTGCGTTTCTTGTCCAGGCAGCCATACCCTTCAAAACTGCGAAGCACCGGATCGTACAACTCTACAGAGTAGATGTGCCCTATTCCCAAGTCCTGCTCATGACCGCCGGCAATCATGACCTTACCTGACTTCAGGGGGAGGGCAAAGCCCTGGTCGTGCTTGTAGGTGGTCTCCATCAGGTGCCATTTGCCGTCACGGAAACATTCGGCCGTTGCCGTAGGCACAAATCCTGAAGTGTGGCCTCCTACAACCACCATCTCGTTATTGACATAGAAAGCCTGATGACCGGCACGCGCTACATGCATGTCGGGCAGATGCTCCACCTGAACTTGCGATACGGGACATGAAACTACGGGACGCTCATTACCATACATGACAATGGAGAATACTCCCTGAACCATGAGCAAGAATAGACAACAGCCCATTTTCGCTGTCATCTTCTTGAAGCATCTGACTTCGTGGTTAAGGATATTGAGAGTATTTCCTACCATATTTAGGATTCATCGAACGACAACCTTGATGCCATCGACAATATAGACCTTAGCACCAGTTGCTCGTTCAGCCTGCAAAATTACGAATAAAATACCAACTTTGCAAACCTGAAATGATAATTTTGCTTCCCAGAGCGAAGATTTGGCTAAGCGATTGTTCAAGTATGACATGAAGTCCACGCTAATTCCATTTTTATTACGCTTTTTTTTGATGTTTTCCATATTATTCGTATCGTTTGCCAACGATATATGCAATTTAGAACCCTTAAAACCGATGATGCCTATGGGCTGAGAATGAAATAAAAGACATCATTACCCGATAACTAGACAGATATAATAAACAAAAACAGGTCTCTACAGCAATTGGAAAAGCCGCGTGTATTTGACCCCCGATGGCGAAGTTGCGCTGACCCCCGAAAACGTTTTTATTTTGCCCCCCAAAGAGCCCTGGCCGGTGGGGTCATTTTTATTTCGCCTTACTTGCCTGCT
>CAMHNI010000003.1 GCA_946186505.1 uncultured Prevotellaceae bacterium
GCGGGCCAGAACGCCGGCACGGCGGGCCAGAACGCCGGCACGGCGGGCCAGAACGCCGGCACGGCGGGCCAGAACGGCGGCACCAGCGGCGCCGCCGCTGGTAGTGTGCAAACCGGTTTCCCCGGTGCCCTACCCCGCCCCTACAAGACCCCGTCAAACGGCACCACAGGCCGGCCACCCCTCTTCGCCTATGGCTACTGCGACGTCATGCCCGTCACCCCGGAACAGCTCGCCACACAGCGACAATACATCAAGGACAACCCGCGCAGCCGCTTGCTCCGCAGCCTGAACCGCGCCTGGCTGTCAACCCAACGCGGTGCCGTCAGCACCGCCCTCACCGTCTCTGCGTTACGTGGGTACCTGGTGCGGGAATGCCCGCCTTCGCTGGCCACCGCCGAGGCGCTGTCGGCTAATGAGAGACGGCTGCTCGTTGCCCCTGGCGGGGAAACCGCCGGACACACTGCGACGATGAACACGGAAACCGCCGGACACACTGCGACGATGAACACGGGGACCGCCTGGCACACTGCGACGATGAACACGGAAACCGCCGGACACGCTGCGACGATGAACACGGGGACCGCCGGACACGCTGCGACGATGAACACGGGGACCGCCGGACACACTGCGACGATGAACACGGGGACCGCCGGGCACGCTGTTGCGAGGGGCGGGGCGTTCATCGTCTGTGACAGCTACGGCAATGGCGGGCTGCTGACGGGACGGGGGCTGCTGCCCGTTGTCTGTCACCGCAAGGACAAGGCGCTCTTTGCGCAGCAGAAGGCGCGGTGTCTTGAGATGGCGGCACAAGGAGCTGTCCTCGTATCGGCCCGCATCGCCAAGGGCGAGCAGGAGATTATCGACGAGGCCGTGAGCCACGGTTTCCCCGTGATTATTATCGCCGACAACGGTTTCCCCGAGCGCTACCACCCCTCTACCGAGCGCATCGCGCTCTGCGCCGCCGGCCGGCTGCTGCTCATCACACCGTGGCAGTACCAGTACCGGGGTAAGAACGAGCAGGTCACCGTTCCGTTCTGTAAGACGATGAACTGCGTTGCCCAGGCTCTCTGTCGCAGGAAGGACAGTTGGTGGAAAGAATAGAAACAACGAAAAATAAACAAGATATGAATCGAGATATGATTGATAACACGTTTACGATGTATAGGAAAAATACAATCTGGAAATCCACTCTCTTGCTTTTCCTGGTGCTTTTGACCATGGGAGCTACGGAAGTGTTGGGACAAGACTATTCGGGAACATACTATATTGGAAGTAATGGCTATAAGGTGGCAAACACCAAAACCAACTATTACCTGTGTCCAACGGAAGGGTGGGCTTTCTTTGTATCTGACGCCACTAACCCTGGCACTGTCACCGGTACCGACAACGGTCAGCCGTTCCTCACCACCTATCAATGCCGAAACGGTGTTTACAATGCTAGTAAGGCTGTATGGACCATCGAAAAGGCTCTCAATTCAGATTACTACTACATCAGACAAGCACTAACGGGCAGGTACATGGTGTCCAATGGGGCAATCAGCAGCAATCCCGACCGTGCGCGTATCCACCTTGAGACCCTCAGCGACCCCGGCAACGCGGGTGACAGGGCACTGTTCAATATTTATACCTACAAAAGCTATTATGTCATTCAGCCAATGGGTATAAAAGACGGAACTTCTTCTGTCCATACCGACCACGACAAACACAAATGGCTTACCGTCAACCAAGGTAACAAGCCCAACTTAAATGGAACCAATGCCAGGACGGACGGTCCCAGCGGATTCCCCAACACTGGAGGTATTATCTGCTTATATACGGAAGCTGATAAAAATGCAGACTTCTACCTTGAGAAGGCAACCATTGACCCGCCAACCATCACCAACAATTTCACCGCGACCAACACCATCACCATCACCTCACAGACTGGGGCTACCATCTACTATACCACCGACGGTACTACGCCGACGACAGCCACCAGCGGTATGGGCACCACTTCCGTCAGTATCACCATTGACCCGACTTCAGACGTACAGTACATCAGGGCCATCGCAAAAGGCACAAGTGACCAGTTCCCGACAGGTGTCAAGACATACGCACTTCCTATCTGTGAAAAGCCCGTCATCACGGTCAATTCCTCAAACCAGGTAACCATCACGGCTCCAGGTGCTTCCGTCTATTACACCCTTGACGGAACAGAGGCCACGACATCATCAACGCCCTATACCGGCCCGTTCGCCATGGGCAGTGCGACATCCATCAGGGCCATCGCCATAAAGACGGGCTATTACAGGTCGGCAGAAACCATCTCGACACCTCCCCTGTTAGTCCACTCGTCAAGCGAGATAACAGACATGACCCGCAGTTATATCCTGGCAGACGATTTCAATTCAACGGAGCCTATCGGTACGTCAGGAGCACCTTTCAAGGGCACCATTGACGGCAACATGAACGTGTTGTCCGGGTTGGGCAACCCCCTCGTGGCCTACGCCGACGGGGCCACCATCAAGAACATCATTCTGGACAATGTCAGCATCAGCGGCGGCGCCAACACCGGTGCCATCTGTAATGAGGCCACCGGTGACTGCCGCATCTACAACTGCGGTATCCTGAGCGGTACTGTCGGCGGCAGCGGTTCTGTCGGCGGCATCGTCGGTTCGTTGAACGGCCGTTCGCGCGTCATCAACTGCTACAGCTATGCCAAGATTACAGGTGGTACTGACGTCGGCGGTATTGTGGGTAAGAACAACGGCACCACGACCGCCGCCAGCATCAATACGATGGTGATGAACTGCATGTTCTATGGCGACATCACTGGCGGTACCACTAAGTCGCCTGTCTATGGCGGCAATAACATCAACAACCTGAATACTGACGATACATCGTCAGGACTGAACACCTACAACTACTATTCCTATGAGAACCTGAAGGGTGGAATCTCAACAGGCAAGTACAACTGTGCGCTGGCCGTTGAGGATAAGTACCTGACCCGCTTCGAGCTCTACCGTCAGCTGCTGAACAGCAACAAGCGGTTGGCGGCCTATTATGCGACGGGCAGTGCTGACAATGCCGGTGAGATGGCAAAATGGGTATTGGAGACAGCCGACAAGAGTATCACCGAGCCGAAGCCCTACCCCGTTCTGAAGGCACAGGGCTATTATCCGTCGATTATCAACTATGACGTGACAAACGCCCTTGACAGTGCCACCGTGACACGCAATCATGGCGGCAAACTGGGCGACAAGACGCTGACGGTGCATCTCAGTGGCACCGGCATCACCACCTCCTCGCTCACCATTGCCCGTACCGACAAGGACTTCGACCGTTATAATTACAATTACGACAAGATACAGTTGCCCTACTTCAACGATGTTGGCACTGGCAACTACACCGATGGCAATGTAGTGACGGGGTGGAAGATTACGAGTATGACCGGCGGAACGGCAGGCACCTACACCCCAGCTGACGAATGGGGCGGCTACAACTTCGCCGACCGTAAATGTACCAGTAAAGATCTCTATGGCACAAGCGGCCGTGTGTTCTCTCAGGGCGCCTACTTCGACGTGCCGTATGGTGTCACGGACATCTACATTGAGCCTTATTGGGGAAAGGCAGCCTACGTCGCTGATGAATATCTGGATGTTGTCTATAAGCCTGTTAACAATGCAGCTTATGCAGGGAAGGGTGTCAGTCAATTAGGCAGCGTGTTTGCATTTAGCAATGGTAAGGCTACCAACGCATACAGGGGTCAAAATGTATATACGTCTATCACTGAAGCCTTGAAGAATCTGAATGGCACCTCGGTCTATGACAACGCCATCGTACTGGTAGGCAACCTGCACCAGAGCGGCGTGCCAGCCAACGATACCAAGCCGTTCACCATCATGTCTGTGGATGATGACAATGACCACGAGCCAGACTACAGCATGATTTACCATCATTACAACCGCTCGTCAGTCTCTCCCATCCGCTTTGACTTCATCAACATTCCGGGCACTGCCCAGGCCCAGAAGCCCAATGGTGCAAGCTCGATTCAGAATTTCACCATTTTCCTGATGAGAGGATGGTTTGAGACCACGAACACCTGTATCGTCTATTCCAACCAGGTAGAGTATGAGAACACCGAGAAAATAACGGGAAGCTCCAAGGCAGCAGATTCGCCCCTGATACTCCTTGGCGGCGACTTCGAACAGTTTGTATCCACACGTGCATCGGAGGTTTATGGCAAAACCGCCTATATCCATGTGGGCAGCAATGTCAAGATCAAGAGTTTCGGCGTGGGTACCCATGGCGACGGTAACAAATCGACCCCCCATATACCAGTTTCGGTAACCGGTGGCGAATACGAAGGGTTCTACCTGACGGGTACCTACAACCCCGATGCAGCTGAGAAGACCGACAATGCGGAGTGCTACATCAGCGGCGGGCATTTCGTGGAGGCTGCCGGAGCTTGTCAGGAACCTATTGACGGCGATGTGCAGTGGCAGATTTACAATGCCGACATCGACAACTTCTACGGTGGCGGCATCAATGATGCCCGTCCCATCAAGGGCACCATCACCACAGATATCTACAACAGCCATGTGGGCACCTTCTGCGGCGGTCCGAAATTCGGGAACATGACCACTGGCATGGCTGTCACCACCCGTGCCGAGGGATGTACCTTTGACCAGTATTTCGGTGCCGGCTATGGTGGTCTTTCCTATAAGAGGCAGAAGTATTACGACGAAAGCGGTTATAATTTTTCGACACGCACCAATCCCTATACCAATGAGAAGGGGAAATATTATAACGGCAGCTCGAGCGATGCCCACACCGGTCATAAAGAATATGGTTATAAAGGCCCTGGCGTGGCTACCGACTTCGACTACGAGTTCTTTGTATGGTCCACAGGTGTAACCGGTGCCCGTATGTATGTGAAGTTTGCCTCGTTCTCGTTGGCGCAATGCGAGAATGTATCGTCAACGCTGAAGGGCTGTACCGTCAACGGCAACTTCTACGGCGGCGGCAATCTGGGCAAGGTGACAGGCACGGCGACCTCTGTGCTTGACGGTTGCACGGTATTTGGCAATGTGTTCGGCGGCGGCTATTCGGCACAGATTCCAAAGATTCAAGTGCGCGATGGTGATTTTACCACAAAACCGAATTTCAACAGCTCGTCCGGAATGTTCGAGCCGGGTGTATTCTCTGGCACGACGGAATATGAATGGAAGCATGTTGACAGTTACCCGACAACGGAAGGAGCAGGAGGAACATTAGAAGGCAAATATGTCATCACCACAGCCGACCTGACCACCCTTGGTCAGGTGGGGCAGACGGACCTGACGGTCAAGGGCAACACCTATGTCAAAGGTGACATTCATGAATACGGTGATGATGGAACTACTATTGTTAGCACGAAGCGTGATGGTGGCGTGTTCGGCGGCGGCGATATGTCGGCGGTGAACGGCGACACCAAGGTTGATATACAAGCTACCGATGGAAATGGCATCAACAATGTGTTTGGTGGCGGTAATACCGCCGACGTTGACGGAAATGCTACGGTTTCTGTTACTGGCGGTACGATGAAAGACGTCTATGGCGGTGGCCGAGGTAGCACCACGACCGTCATCAATGACGTGAAAGTCCATATCGGCAAGAGCTTCAAGACCGATGGCACCGTTGACAAGACAGGCACACCATCCATCTCAGGCAACGTCTATGGCGGCAGTGCATTCGGTGCCGTCAACGCCTCTACGACGAAAGATGCTGATGGCAATGTCACAGCCTATTCTGAAAGTACGGGTAAAACTGCCGAAGTCAACATCTACGGCGGCTCTGTGACGGGCAGCGTCTTTGGCGGCGGACTGGGCAGCGTGGAAGATGACATCGCCGCCCAGAACTACGGCGACGTGACGGTCAACATGGAAGGGGGCGAGGTGAAAACAGCCGTCTATGGCGGCAGCAATGCCAACGGCGTACTCCAGAAGAAAGCCACGGTGACGATTACGGGCGGCACGATAGGCACAGAGCCAGCGTCAGACGCCCCCAGTGCAAACGCCGTCTTCGGCGGCGGCTATGGCGAGCCTACGTCAGTGGTGGGCGATGTCAAGGTGAACATCGGCCGTGAGAAGACGGGAGACGAACCCGAGCATGTCGGCACGGCCATGATTTACGGCAACGTCTATGGCGGCGGTGCCTTTGGCAGTCTGAGTTCCAAGGCCGACGTGAATCTCTTGAAAGGCACCATCAACGGCAATGTCTTTGGTGGCGGTCTGGGACAGAAGGCAGTTGAAGAACCAGCGACACCGGGCATCGAGGCCTTCGTAGGCGGCGACGTGACGGTGACGTTAGACGGTGCCGTGCTGGTCTGCAGGTCTGTCGGCGAAGGTGAGAACCGCATGCCCCTGACGGGCCAGATTTTCGGTGCCAACAACCTGAACGGTACGCCGAGGGGGCATGTGAAAGTCTGGGTAAAGCGGACGGTCAATGCCGACAACACGAAGAACGCGCTGAAGAACAACAGCGAGACAGCGCTCGGCGACCGCAAGACCTACGACGTGACGGCAGTGTATGGCGGCGGCAACCAGGCCGACTATGTGCCCACGAAGGCTCTGAGCGAGACCGAGAGCGTGGTGAAAGAAGCCTTCGCCGAAGTGGTTATCGACGGTTGTAATGCCACGAGTATAGAATATGTATATGGCGGTGGCAATGCTGCTGCCGTGCCTGCTACGGATATCACCATTAACGGAGACTACATCATCGACCAGGTGTTTGGTGGCGGTAATGGTAAGAGCACCAACACCTTCACCAATCCGGGTGCCAACGTGGGTGTGCATCAAGTGAACGGCACAGATACTGACTATGGCACCGGTGTGGCTACCACCAAGCTGGTGGGCGGCCAGATCCATGTGGTCTATGGCGGCAGCAACACCCTGGGTAACGTGCGCGGCGGAACATCGGTGGCAAGAACCGACGCGAACTCGTGTCCGCTGAAGGTCGACGAGATCTACGGTGCTGGCCAGGTGGCTCCGATGAGCGGCGACGTGAACATCGTGCTGGAGTGTATGCCAGAGGAATTTGTCGATGCCGTGTATGGCGGTGCGAAGAATGCCACCATCGACGGCAATGTCACCCTGACGGTGACGAGCGGTAAGTACGGCCGAGTGTTCGGCGGTAACAACGAGGGTGGCACCATCAACGGCACCATCACGGTGAACGTCTATGAGGACGGTTGTGAGCCCTTGATAATCGGCGAGCTGTATGGCGGCGGTAACGAGGCCCCCTACTCTGTCTGGGGATGTAACGATGACGACGAAGACGGCACCTGGACCCCCAACGCCCCATCTAATGACCCATCGGTACAGCCACACGTAGCAGCCGACGCTGACGCTATCTCTGTCAATGTCTATTCCTGCACCTCCATCGGCAAGGTGTTTGGTGGCGGAATGGGTGCAACGGCCCAGGTTGTGGGCAATACGCATGTCTGGATAAACACCATGAAGGGTATCGTCAACGAGGTCACTCAAAGCGATATCGGAAAGATTGGCCAGGTGTATGGCGGCGGTAATGCCGCACCTGTGAAAGGTAACACCACGATAGATATCGGTACGGCAACGGTCAACAAGAAATATGACAGCGACGAGAATGCTGAGTATATTGGAGTCAACATCACCAAAGGCACCTATACCAGCACAAGCGAGGGTACCTATCTCAAGCCAACCGTTAATGAATATATCGATCTCGATGAGGCCCGTGTCTGCGGCGGCGGCCTTTCTGCCGATGTAGATGGAAACACGACGTTGAACATCGGCACAGCCAACCAAGACGTTATCAACATCGGTGGCAACATCTACGGCGGCGGCTATGGTGAGACGACGCATGTGACGGGTAGCGTGACGGTCAATATCGGAACCGACGGGGCCGGCACTCCCGCAGGCTATGCCAACATCACCGGCGACGTGTATGGCGGCAGTGCCAAGGGTAAGGTAAACTCCCATATAGACAAGAATACAGAGACAGCCTCGGAAGGAAAAGAGACCCAGGTGAACCTTTTCGGCGGCACCATCAGCGGCAACCTCTATGGCGGCGGTCTTGGCGAGGATAACGAAGGAAAAGCTAATGACCATGAAGCCAACGTCTATGGTCCTGTGACCGTCAACGTCGAGGGTGGCAAGGTCACCGATGTGTTCGGCTGTAACAACGTGCTGGGCTCTCCAAAGAGCACGGCAACGGTCAACATCCACGCCACGGCGGCACCGGTTTCTCCTGACACCTACACCATCACCAGCGTCTATGGCGGCGGCAACCAGGCAGAATATAACGGTACCGGCGGCGTCAGCGTGGCGATGACCGGCGGCTACGTCAACGATGTGTTCGGCGGCGGCTTGGGTTCGACGGCGACGGTGATTGGCAATACGACCGTCGGCATCTCCGGCGGCTCTGTCACCAACAATGTCTATGGCGGCGGCAATGAGGCTCATACCAATGGCAGCACCTCTGTCACGCTGAGTGGTACCGCTGCTATTGGCAACGATGTCTATGGCGGCGGCAGCCTGGCCGAAGTGCAGGGCGCAGTCACCCTTACCCTCAACGGCGGAACCGTGGCAAGAGACGTCTATGGCGGCGGTGCGCTGGCAGAGACGAACACGCAATATTCTGAGACCAATAGCAGCTATGTGACGAATGTGACTCTGGCAGGTGCCACCATCACTGGCAATCTCTATGGCGGCGGTTTGGGACGATTGGAAGATACTGGGAACAATATTACTGCTGTGGTTGCCGATGTGAACGGCCCTGTCACGGTTACCGTTTCCGACGGCTATGTTGCCAATGTCTTCGGCTGTAATAATATCAACGGTATGCCAAAGAGCACGGTGGCGGTCAACATCACGAATACAGGTGACTTGAAGCAGGGCATGCTCTATGCCATCAATGGGGTGTATGGCGGTGGTAACGTAGCACCTTGCACTGGCTCTCCCGTTGTCACGGTGTCTGGCGGCCATGTGAACTATGTCTATGGCGGCGGTCTCGGTGAAACAGCCATTACAGGCGGTGCTTCCGTCACCATCTCTGGCGGCTCTATCAAGAACGATGTCTATGGCGGTGGCAGTCTGGCAGATGTGACGGGTAACGTGAGCGTCAGCGTTAAGGGCGGTCAGATCGTCAACGATGTCTATGGAGGCGGTGCGCTGGCCAATACAAATACTGGAAACTGGAATACCGTTAACCCTGCCATTCAATATGTGAAAGTTTCTCCCGCTCCAACCGTAGATGAGACATCAGTAGCAGGCTATTTCACAGAGTCTTCTGGCGTCTATACGCTCGTTACAGCTGGTAAAGCTCAAACTGGCAAAACGTATTTTAGAAAAAAAGTCGAAGGAGGTTGGGCAGCAGACAAGAATAATTCCAGCACTGGAACGACTTATAAAACTACAGTTACACTGACAGGCGGACTTATTGGTAATGCGTATGGTGGTGGCCTGGGACGACTTTACAGAGCTGCTTCGGGCACGCCAAACACCGAAGGCTATCAAGCTGAAGTTACGGCCGTTGAGGCTATGGTCTTTGGCGACGTAAAGATAACGGTTAATGACCCAGCTGTCATCGGAAGTGATCCTGGTGTAGCATTCACCCAAAGGACAGAGAAAGTCATGTTTGGTGAAGGAGATAAGAGGAAAGAATACATCATTCCTCTCACCGGTCGTGTCTTCGGCTGTAACAATCTTAATGGTACACCTACGGGCGATGTAAGGGTTGAAGTTCATTCTACCAGACAGCTTGATGCTAATGACAATATTCTTGCCGGGCATGGATCAAGTAATAGGAAATACGCCTATGAAATACAAGCCGTCTATGGCGGTGGCAACCAGGCAGACTATCTCCCAGCTGATGGAAAGAGCACATCAGTTTATATCGATGGATGTTCTGTTACCAGCATTGAAAAGGTCTATGGCGGTGGTAATTCGGCCTTAGTTCCATCTACGGATGTCACCATTAATGCCTGCTATGACGTTGGCTACGCTTTTGGCGGTGGTAACGGTGGCGACCTGATTAAGAGAAATGGTGTATGGCAGGAGAATGAGGGTGCCATTGTCATCGGCCTTGCAAAGATTACTCCTAAAGGCGGAAAGATTGGTCAAGTCTTCGGCGGCAGTGATGCCAGGGGTAACTGTGGCAGTACCGACATTGACATGGAATATAAGAATGAAGAGTGTCCTTTGCTCCTTACGAGAATATATGGTGCTGGCAACGAGGCTGACGTTGATGGTGATGTGAATATTGTCATTTCAGGTTGTTCATCTGGAACCCAAACCGTAGGAGGCCAAGATGTCAAAACAGAAATAGAATACGTTTATGGAGGTTCATACAATGCTCACATTAGTGGCAATGTGACCTTAACCATCAAATCCGGTGTCTTTAAGAATGTTTATGGAGGTAATGACCGAACAGGCAGTATTGGCGGAGACATTACGGTCAATATCGAAGAGACTGAGGACTGTGATAAGCCTATCATCATACAAAATCTTTTGGGCGGTGGTAACGAGGCTGCCTATCCTGGAACCAACAGAAATAATGTTGAGATTACGAGGCATGGCAAAATCACTGTTAATGTGAAGTCTGCCACCCGAATTGAAAGAATATTTGGTGGAAGCTATAAGTCAGACGTGAATGGCGATACTGAGGTGAACATCAATATGACAAAAGGTCTGTGGGCAGGGAAAACCTATAACGGAGAGGCTATTCCTAAGTCCGTGGGAGTCATTGGTGATGTCTTTGGTGGTGGTAACCAGGGAAAGGTTAGAGGTAACTCAACGGTAAACATTTGCACAGAGACCACTGTAGATTACGTGACTGAACCTGCACATCTTGGAACCAAGGGCACTGATTACACCTATGATGAGACAACAAAACTTTATACCGCCAGCGTCGAAGGTGCTCATATCACAGGTGACATCTATGGCGGCGGTAATGAGGGTGTTGTAACGGGTAATACCTATGTGAACATCTGTGCCAAGAAGAGTGGCTCAGCATATAATGCCGTACCTGAAGGAGCAGAAAAGGTCACTATTGGCGGTACTGTGTTCGGAGGTGGCAAGGGTAAAGACGACATGTTCACATGCGCGGAAGCCATGGTGGGAACGGATGGTGATGGGTATGACCTTTCAAAGGGCAATACGAGTGTCACCATCGGTAACGGCACAATTGAAGGCACTGTCTATGGTGGCGGTAGGATAGCCCGTGTGGAGAACAACACGTCGGTGACGATAGGCATCGGAGAAGGAGTAGCAGCGGGGGGTACAGTAACCAGTAAGCCCGAAATCAAAGGCAACGTATTCGGTGCCGGCAAGGGACTCAATTCACATGGCTACTCAGCCCTGGTACGTGGCAAATCGACCGTCACCATCAAAGGCAATGCCAAGGTGGGACAAAGCGTCTATGGTGGCGGCGAGATTGCGACAGTGGGCAGATTCTGGGTAAAGGGTACTCCTGGGGCAGACGACGCTCCCGCTGATTTGCCCGACGGAATGCCGTATAAATTGAAAGACCTTGAGCCTACACATGAGAGCGGAAAATGTGTTGTCACTATCGGAGGCTATGCCGAGATTGGTCCTGATGATATGGAAATGCCGACCTTCTCTGGTCACGTCTTCGGCGGCGGTAAGGGATTCCTGCCTATGTTATTTTCTTACGCAGATCAAGACCATAAGCCCAAACGTATGCAGCCCGGTAATTCCTGGGATGTCTTTGATACCGAGGGTGCTTATATCACATTTGTCGAGACGCTGGGTATGAGCGCCGCTTCCGATGTGACCATCGAGGGACACGCTTTCGTCAAAGGTTCCGTCTATGGCGGCAGTGAGAACGGACACGTGCTGACTGATACCCATGTGAAGATTAAGGACTATTGTCAGATAGGTAATGGTGATGGGAAGAATAAACGTTATACAGAAGCTGAATGGACTGGCGAAAGTGCTTCCGATTTCGCAGAATGTAACCACTGGGAGTATGGACGTAAGGTTGGTGGAACAGAAGAGGCTCCTATCAAGGTGTTCCTCCCATACGACGTATATGATTTGGATGAAGTAAGTGGTAAGCCAAGAGCAGCCTCCGACGGCCACACGTTCTATGGCAACGTGTTCGGTGGCGGATCGGGCTACTTCCCCTATAGAAGCAGGGTTGCCAGCTTGAATTTGGACGGAGATAAAGCTTGGGTTAAAGATGATGCAAGAAGTACTCTCGTAGGAGCACCGGTCGATGCCAATGGCTACTCTGACGGCAAATGGCTCCGCTCAGCAGGTTCTGTCAATGGTAATACCCAAGTGGACATTTTGGGCGGACATATCCTGACCAATGTCTATGGCGGCAACGAGCAGACCGACGTGGGTAAGTACAGTAACGATGAATATGGCGAGCCTTTGGTACGCGTCTCAGGAGGTAAATGTACCGTGAATATGTCAGGCGGTACGCTGGGTGTGCCGCGAACGGTGGAGGACATGAAGAAACACCCCGTGACCTGCTACCTCTTCGGTGCAGGTAAGGGCGACCAGCGCATCAACTTCAATACTTGGACGAATGTGGACAGCACGGTTGTCAACATCACGGGCGGCAGAATCTTCGGTTCGGTATTCGGCGGCGGTGAGGACGGTCACGTGCTGAGAAGCGTGAAAATGTCCATCAGTGAGGCCTCTGGCAAGACTACCAAGATTGGAACGACCGGTACTTCCTACGTGGATGGTAACGTCTTTGGCGGTGGCCGTGGCTTCTCGGGCGAGGCGCTGACGGCAGGTAGCACTGGAGGAAATGCTGATGTGACGATTAGTGGCGGTACAATGTTAGGCTCTGTCTATGGTGGCGGTCGTCTGGCATCCATAGGTATCGGATTCTCTTCGCCTGACGATGATTCGTATGGTCAGTTGATAGATGATACTTCCGGCAGTGACGTGACACACGGTCATATCAGGGTCACTATTAGCGGTGGTACCATCGGTAACGATGTCCAGGGTGCTCAATATGGCGGTAATGTCTTTGGTGCCGGCATGGGACGTAACACACTGCTCAATGGTTCGTTGAACCCATTGTGGCCCAAGGTAGCAACTTCAAAGACTACGACTGTCAATATCAGTGGCGGTACGATTAAGAAGAACGTCTATGGTGGTGCTGAATTTGGTGTTGTACGTAACCAAGCTACGGTGACTATTTCGGGAACCGCTGACATCAAAGGCAGTGTCTATGGTGGAGGAAAAGGAAGTGATGATTATCAGGATTTAACCCCAATCAAGGTCGGTGGCTATGATAATTTATATTACTCTTTCACACCGATGCTTTGGAATGGTGTTGTGGCTGGTAATACGATTGTGAATATCAATGGTGGTACAGTTGGAATGAATGTCTATGGCGGTGGTGAACTGGCATCTGTCGGTCTTATCGACTTCGTCAGCGACGAAAACGGAAACTTTACGAACATGCCAAAGCACACAAGCCTGACAGATGGCTTCGGCTTGAGTTGGCCGTATAAGTTCACCTACCATGCAGCAGCTCCGAATGATGCTGCGCTTGGTGGTAATATTATTGGCGGTAAGGCTACCGTCACTATTACTGGTGGCCATATCGGTAGTAGCACCTGGAACGACGGTACTGGCTACGTGTTCGGTGGTGGCAAGGGAAAGGTGGAATTCGGGATTACCAGTATTTCAGACCAGCGTTATACAGAGGCTTTCTGCGCCAACGTCCGAGAGACAGAGGTGAAAATCAACTATGGTTCTACGCCTACAGACAAGAATTCTTCAAATATCGGGGCTGAGGCTAATTGCATCATGGGTGCTGTCTATGGTGGCGGTGAGGACGGTCACGTCTATGAGAATACAGCTGTCAATATCACTGGTGGTTTGATTGGTCTGAGCGTCTATGGTGCTGGTAAGGGTATCAGCATGTATAAGGGCTATTTAAGAGATCAGAATACCAAAAATTTTAAAAGCACAACAGAGGATCTCTATAGCTGGACAGCCGGAAAGGTATATGGCAACGCAACCGTCACCATGACAGGCGGTCACGTGTTGAACAATGTCTATGGCGGCGGATACCTTGGTTCAGTGGGTAAGGGTAACTATGCTGGCGGTGCTGACGACTACTATAAAGAGGGATATGGTGAGACACTCCAAGGCAATCTTTGGGCCAGTACCACTGAGGGAGATAATGCCTGGCAGTTCCTGAACAGCGGCAAGGCTACCGTCATAATTGAGGGTGGAACCATTGGCACTCTAAACGGTACATACGGCAATGTGGGCGGTTCAACTGACCCGACACCTTCGGGTATGGTCTTTGGTGGTAGCCGCGGCCAATCTGCGGAGGACGTCATGCTCGATCCACGTTATGAATATGCCCCCAACTTCTACTTAGGCTATGTCAACAATACTGAAGTTACCATTGGCACTACCGAAGGAGGTGCTCCACGCATTTATAGTCAAGTATTCGGTGGTGGTCGTGACGGACATGTACGTGGCAATGCTCACGTCATTGTAAACAATGGTATCATCGGTCAGACTTACACTGAGACAGAAGCTGTGGCTGGCTCAACAGCTGACTACCAACGTTATCATCGTGGTAACGTCTATGGCTCTGGCTCTGGTCTGGGCCAGTGGACTACTGGAAAACACGGTATGTCTTCTGGTTCTGTGACCCGCAACACAACCGTTGACATCAATGGCGGTACTATTTACAATAATGTATATGGTGGAGGAGCCTTGTCCTCTGTAGGTCCTCCAAGACTTGACCCGGAGAAAGATTATGCTCCTGCCGATTGGTCGAAGTGCGTTGTCAATATTAATGGCGGCACAATCGGCGATCCGACAGTCTATGATGAGCATGAGTATGGCGGTTGCGTCTATGGTGCAAGCCGTGGTAACGACTTCGCAACGGATGAGTCGCCAGACAACTTCGCTACCGTTTTGTGGACACTGGTGAACATCAATGATGGTAACATTGCCGGCAACGTCTATGGCGGTGCCAAGGGCGGTCTCGTCTGGAAGGACACCGAGGTGAACCTGAAGGGTGGACGTGTTTATCACGATGCATACGGCGGCGGTCAGGGTACGATGACACCAAACATTGCCGCTAACGTGGGTGGTACTACTGTGGAGTTGAATAAAAACGTAGCTACCACTGACAAGGGCTGTATCGTAGAACGCATCTTCGGCTGTAACGACCTGAACGGTACGCCGAGAGGACACGTGAAGGTGCACGTCCATGCGACACAGAACAAAACCACGAGTGATATATCTACAAAGATTGCTCCTCCAGAATATTCCACCAAGAGGAATACAAGTTCGACACCGGAAGAAGGCTATAAGGCATGGCTGACGAGATTGATTGGCGTAGCGAAGCCTTCTGGCACTGTACTGACAGGAATTGAAGCGACCGTTATCTCTGCCGCAGAAACGGTATTGAGCGGCATAACAACGGAAGAGGCATCGTTGACCGATAATGAGAAGAAAACGATTAGCGATGAGGCCCTGAAAGTTATCAAAGCCATTGAACAACTGCATGATTATGACGTGAAGGCGGTCTATGGCGGCGGCAACCTGGCAATATACGAACCCTACGGCCCTGCTGCCAACAACACAGAGGCCGACTTCAAGGCAACGAAGGAGTACACCGAAGTCATCATCGAGGGCTGCGACGTGACCAGCATCAAACAGGTGTATGGCGGCGGCAATGCCGCCTCAGTGCCAGCCACGAATGTCTCTGTGAAATCTGTCTTTATCATCGATGAACTCTTCGGCGGTGGTAACGGCTTCGACCACTACACGATTAACGACAAGTGGTACGAGAACCCCGGTGCCAACATCGGTTACTATGCTACGGAAGAGCATGTCACTGACGACACAACAAATAACGGAAGCACTGAGGACAAAAGGTACCGGACCGTGGCTAAGCCTAATTCCTCGACGAAGGAAGACCGTCAACAATACTATGCCTACGGATCTGGCCGAGCTGAAACGACGGTCACCGGCGGACATATCCATACCGTCTATGGCGGCAGTAACGAGAAGGGTAACATCCGCGAAGTGGCATTGTCGCAATACCAGAAGTCGGGCACCTGTACGCTGGTTACAGACGAGAGCTACGGCGGCAGTAAGAGAGCTGAGATGGACGGTGAGATACAGGTGGTCATGGACTGCGTGGAGAATGGCGGTATTTACTTCGGCGGTTCCCAGGATGCTGACATCAACAACAATGTGACCATCAATATCACCAATGGTTCTTACCAGAAGGTTTATGGCGGCAACAACAAGGCCGGAACCATCAATGGAGCCATCACCATCAATATCGAGGAGAAGGGATGTACGCCCATCGAGATTGGCGAGCTGTATGGCGGCGGCTTCAAGGCCCCCTACTCTATCTATGGCTATCAGAAAGACAGTAATGGAAAACTTGTCACAGTACCTGACCCTGTGGAAAAAGACGATGAAGGAAATCCCATCAAGAACCGTATTCCGCTCAGAGCCGGGGACACGGGCGCTTTAACAACACCCCATCGTGACCCCTACATCAACATCATCTCGGCCACATCAATAGGAACCATCTATGGCGGTGGTGACCAAGCATTAGTCGTAGGCAGTCCGCATGTCAATGTGAATATGCAGGAAGGTATCATTCTTAAAGAATATGCCCAGAAGCTTCCCGGCTACTCAAGCCTCACCATTGAAAATGGCGGGAAAGACGCTGACGGCAACAAGATCCTGCCCATCGGCACCATCGGCTCCATCTATGGTGGTGGTAACCTGGCCAGCGTGGAAGGCAATACGTTTGTGGACATCGGAACAGGCTCATGGTACAACTACAAAGAAAAAGCGATTGAGGCGATAAGCCGCAAGGAAGCCAATATTACCGGTAATGTCTATGGAGGAGGCAAGGGTAAGGCTGATAACTTCACGTGCGACAAAGCCATGGTGGGACATGACGGCGGAGGCGTAACGAACGACGAAGGCAATACGAGTGTTACCATCGGCTACGGCACGATTGGAGGCTCCGTCTATGGCGGCGGTGAGATAGGCCGCGTGGAAAACAATGCCGACGTGACGATAGGTATCGCGTCAGGAACAGGTCCCGTCATCATGGGCGATGTCTATGGTGCCGGTCAGGGTGTACCTACTCACGGCTACTCAGGTTTGACACGTGGTAACACGACGGTCACCGTCCAGGGCAGTTCCAAGGTCATGGGCTCCGTCTATGGCGGCGGTGAGATGGCGTCTGTTGGCAGCTATAACATTGCAACAACCCAAGCACTTGCCGATGAACACCATGTAGAAGTAGGCATGCCGTATGGTCTGAAAAGTGGTGGAAAGAACACGGTCGTCGTCACGGACAGTGCCGAGATTGGTCCTGACAACATGCTGATGCACAACAAAGTGACTGGCAAGCCTGACGACAAAGGACATGTCTTTGGTGCCGGCAGGGGTGTCGTGGCGTACGAAACAAGGAATCCCGGACGATGGTACATGAAAAAAACCACTAATGAGGAAACCGGTGAAGAGGTATCCGTATATACATGGGAAGCTTACGGCGAAGCAAACGAGTCTGACTACCTGAGATACACTAAGACACTGGGCTTGTCGGACCATACCGAGGTGACCATCGAAGGCGATGCCTTCATCAAAGGCTCGGTTTATGGCGGTGCTGAGAATGGCCATGTACGCACGGACACCCATGTGATCATCGACGGCAACTGTCAGATTGGCAACGGCTATGTGCAGATGACCGACGACGGAACGTATCTCGACTCATTGGCATCCCCGCTTATCCCGATAGCCGTCAACCGTCGCTATACGGCGGCCGAATGGGCGGGAAGGAAGCTGATCACCACCGACGCCGATCCTGTTGAGTTGCGGACGCTGGCCGCTACGTATTACAAATCGTCGCTGCCTGAATGTGCCAGCTGGAGATACGGTCATGACACAGACGGCGACGGCAAGAACGATTTGTTTGCAAGCTATGACAAGTTTGCAAGCACTGTGTCAGGACATGAAGAAGAATACCCATTAGAAAATGGTCAGAGTGAAGCAAAATCGACCGACGGCGGTCGCCGGGTGGCTTCTGACGGTCATACCTTCTATGGCAATGTCTTCGGCGGTGGTTCGGGCTACTATCCTTACAAGGCCGGCAGATGGAACTTCGACGCAGGATCCGTAGGTGGCAACTGTGTCCTGGAGATCAAGGGCGGTCATATCCTGACCAACGCCTACGGTGCCAGTGAGTTTGCCAATACCAGCGGCAGCACAACCGTCACCATGACGGGCGGAACGATTGGCGTTCCGCGCACTTTGGGCCAGATAGCCGCCCACCCCGTCACCTGCTACCTCTTCGGTGCAGGCAAGGGTGACCAGCGTCTGTTCTTCAACAAGGAGACCAACGTGCAGGATGTCACAATCACCGTTTCAGGCGACACCATCTACGGCTCTGTCTTCGGTGGTGGTGAGGACGGCCATGTATTAGGCAACGTCACCATGAACATCAACTCCGGTGCATGGATTGGTACGTGGGGCACCAGCTATGTCGATGGCAACGTCTTCGGCGGTGGCCGTGGCTTCAGCGGTGAGGCACTGACAGCGGGCAATGTGGCCGGTACGATTACGATGAACATCAACGGCGGCACGATGCTGGGCAGCATCTACGGCGGCGGCCGACTGGCTTCCGTGGGCTACGGTCTGTTCCTGGATGAGGGCGACGAGCTCGAACACTACGGCGAGATGATTGAAGACGGCAAGAAGCAAGTCTTCAACGATGACAGAACCACCAGCATTGAGGATGGGGCAGGCGTGAAGCACGGCCACATCGACATCAATATCAAAGGCGGCACCATCGGTAACGACAATGAGTACAAGTATTTCACCGTCAACGTCGATACCGACGGAAAAACGTCAGGAGAAATCATCCGTGCAAGGGATGCCGCCTTGGCGGCTCAGAAGACGGCCAACGACATGCCTGACACTGACTTCGAGCTGAGCGACTCGACAACAAACGGCACCGTCAGGACCTACGACTACCGCCTTACCCACACCAAGGGCGGCAACGTCTTCTGCGGCAGTATGGGACGCATGTACTATCTGGACGGCGCCCCCATCACGAACTGGACTCAACTGGGCAACGTCAAGAGCACGAAGCTGCACATCACCGGCGGTACCATCAAGAGCAATGTCTATGGCGGCGGTGAGCTGGGCTTTGTCAGCGGCAAGCATGCCGTTCAAGTTGGCGACTCGCTGAGTACGGAGATTCTCATTGACGGCGGTACCATCGGCACCGAGATCAAGGACGGCAACACGACGAAGTACTCCTTCGGCAGCGTCTATGGCGGTGGCCGTGGCAGCACCATTGAGAGATTTGCCGGTTTGACAGGGCTTAACGAGTACCCCAAGTACTACGCGGCCATCATTGAGGACAGCACGCAGATAGTCATGAACGACGGCGCGGTGAAAGCCAGTATCTATGGCGGTGGCGAAGTGGGCAACGTGAAAGGTAGTGCCAACGTGACCATCAATGGCGGCACCATCGGTATTGACCACCAGGGCGACACCTATTTCGGCGGTGCCAGGATAGGCAACGTCTTTGGCGGTGGCTCGGGCGACCGTACCATCTCACGCTGCGGCGCAGTCCATACAAACACCACGGTCAACATCACCGGCGGCACCATCTACCATAACGTCTATGGCGGCGGTTCCTACGGTTCTGTTGGCACCTACGACTACGAAATGGGCTACGAGGAACAGTTTGGTGCCAACAAGGTGCAAGACATCCTGAACGTGACAAACGGCACCTCCCGCGTCAACATCACGGGCGGCACCATCGGCATCAACGGCAACGAAAACGGCATGGTGTTCGGCTCAGGACGTGGTGAAATCAGCGCACCGGGAGAGCGCGACAAACGCGACAACTTCTTAGGATGGGTCAATGACTCCCACGTGACCATCGGCACCAAGAACGGCGGCATCGGCGATACGCAGCCCAAGGTTCGCGGCTCTGTCTATGGCAGCGGCGAGAACGGCCACAACTTCAATGATGCCACGGTGAACATCCACAGCGGTGTCATCGGCATCACGGAAGGCTCGCCCATCACCTACAAAGGCGAGGCATGCAGCGGCCCCGACTACCCCTACCGTGGCAACGTCTATGGCGCGGGCTGCGGTACCGACACCTATATTGACCTCGCCACCGGTGAGGAGAAGTACAACCCCTGGGCCGGCATTGTCTTTGGCAACACGACGGTCAACATTGACGGCGGACTGATAGTCCAGAACGTCTATGGTGGCGGCTCCATGGGTTCGGTGGGTAAGATCAAGGTGAACTATGCCATGATGGCCGACCCGAACAATGCACAACAGCTAATTCCCGACCGTACCAAGCCTGACACGGCCTCGGTCTATAAGCATGCCGACGTCCGCATGATTACAGACGCCAATGGGGTCACCAAGGAGGTCGTCTATGGTTTCGGCCTCAGCTGGCCCTACGAGTTCACGTTTGAAAAAGGCGGCAAGGCCACCATCAACATCACCGGCGGCCACCTCGGCATCTATGGCCATGACGGCGGCGACGTGTTCGGTGCTGCCCGTGGCGATGCCGGCGACCGCTACAAGACATCACATCTGGCCCGCGTCAACGAGACCGAGGTGAACATCAAATATCCTACGACAGCCAATTTGACGGACACGACCAATCTGGCGGCGGCCTTCATCACCGGTTCCGTCCATGGCAGCGGCGAAGACGGCTATGTCTATGGCGACACCCACGTGACGCTGACCGGAGGACTGGTCTGCCACTCGCTCTACGGCGGCGGCAAGGGTAAGGGTACCTATACGCAGAAACTGCTCAAGATTGGCGCTACGGCGGCATCGGCAACAGCAAAAGACTATTACGATGCCTACATCTACAGCCTTATCTCAGGTAAGGTGATGGGCAACACCTACGTCAACATGAGCGGCGGCCGTGTGATGCGTAACGTCTATGGCGGCGGCAACATCGCCTCGGTGGGCAAGGGCAACTATGCCGGCGGACCTGACGACTACTACCCCGCCGGCTATGGCGAGACGCTGACAGGAGAAAATAACAAGCTTTGGACGAGCACGTTCGATGACAGTGAAGAAGTGTCAACCACGAACAAGCCCGATACGGCCTACTACTTCCTCAACAGCGGCAAGACCAACGTCGTAGTGACAGGCGGTACCATCGGCTACATCGACAGCGCCAATCCCGACAACAGCTTCAAGAACGGTCTGCCTTACGGCAATGTCTTCGGCGGCAGTACCGGTGAGGCAGCACCGAACGTAGATAGGAATCTCTCGCCACGCTACCACTACTGCCCGTCGTTCTTCTCGGGCTACGTCAACGAGACGGACGTCACTATCGGAACGGAAGGCAGCGAAACGGGACCCGTCATCCTTGGCTCCGTCTATGGCGGCGGTCAGGACGGTCACGTGCGCCGATGGACGAACGTGAAGATCAACAGCGGTACGATCGGACTGCCCTTCAATGCAGAAAACAAGACGCTCCTGAAGACATCAGACCCGAGCGACGAGCAGTGGCTGTATCGCGGCAACGTCTATGGTGCCGGCTCCGGAATCAGCCAGTACAAGTACAACAAGGTTACCACGTCAGGCACGACGACAGAAACAGGCTACAGCACCTCTGCCGGTTCCGTCAGCCACTTCACGCAGGTGGAAGTCAAGGGCGGTACCATCTACCGCAATGTCCTCGGCGGCGGTTCACTGGCCACCGTTGGTCCTCCGAAGATTGGAGCGCCTGACTATGCTGCCATCAAGGGTGCCAACGCGGCTGACTGGGGTAAGCAGAGCCTGAACATGGTCACCATCGGCGGCGGTAAGACGGCTGACAACAAGACCGCGATTGTGACAATCGGTGAGCAGAACGGTGTGAACGCTGGCTACGGCGGCAACGTCTTCGGCGGCAGCCGTGGTGAGGGCGAGGCTACCCTGGGTTCAAACTTCGCATCGTTCGCCACATCCATCTGGACGAAGGTGCTCATTAGGGACGGTGCCAACATCCTCGGCAACGTCTTCGGCGGCGGTAACGCCGGTGAGGTGATGAAGGATACCGACGTGCAGATAGGCGACAAGAAAGTCGTCACGCCTGAACCGTAGTAGGATTTACTGAATACCAAATATACTATTATCAATATGAAACGTTTAAGGATTTCTCTATTCATTACCCTTCTCTCAGTCTTGCAGGTCTCAGCCTACAAGAAACAGTCTATTAACATCAACGTGAACGGCCAGCAGAGGAACATGGTGGTCTTCACCCCTAATACGCTGCCAGCCAAGTCGCCGCTGTTCATCGTCACCCACGGCATGAACCAGGACCCGGAATACCAGTACGGCTCTGACAAGATGTACGAGATGATCGACACGGCCAAGTTCGTCATTACCTACCTTCGCAGCGACGGCAGCACATGGGACACCGGCGGCACGAAAGACCAGAACTTCGTCATCCAGACCATCGAGGAAATGGCGAAAAAGTTCGACATCGACAAGGAGCGCGTCTATTGGTCGGGCTTCTCCATGGGGTCGATGCTCATCCACCACTGCATCGCCAACATGCAGAACAGGATTGCGGCCTTCGCACCGACGAGCGGCATACAGTTCTCAGAACAGCCGTGGAACAACTGCAAGAAACCCGTGAACCTGCTGGAGTGCATCGCCTACGGTGACGACGTGTTCGGCTACGAGAAATACGGTATCCATGCCTACATCGAGAACTATGCCAAGCACGACAAACACACGAAATACGCCAAGACAACGGGCTATAAGCCTATCAGCAGCAGCTGGTACAACGGCGACTTAGAGAGATGGACGGGCGGCCCCAACGGCGGCGAGGTGTGGCTCTACTCCTATAACAACGGCGGCCACTGGCCCATGGACCTGAACCGACACCTCATCTGGAACTTCTGCAAGCGCTTCTCACTGAACCAGCCGACGGCGAGAATCACCGCACCGGCTGGTGAGGTCACCCACCTCTGCATGGCTCCATCGGGAGAGGCGACGTTCCCCGACATCACGGTGACAGCCACCGCCAAAGCTGCTACCGGCAAGATTGTGAAGATGGACTTCTATGACGGCAAGACACTGATAGACTCGCTGTCGGCAACACCCTACACCGTCACGCTGCCAACCCCGAAAGCCGGCAAGCATTCGCTGCGCGTGGAGGCTACTGACGACAAGGGCAAGACTGCACAGGCCTCATGCTTGGTGAACTACGCCACGTCAACAAGTACGTACAGTCTCCACCAGACGTTCAAGGTTGAAGGGGCCGTGCCACAGAACTGGTATGTGAGCAATGGCTCAACGAAACGTGTGGGAGGCGGGCTGCCATACACCAACGGGCCTCGCATCCTGCGTTTCACAAATACCAGCAAGGCGTTTGAATATGGACTGCTCGTGCTGAATGCCACTACCAAGGCGAAGGCCGCATGGGCAAAATTCGGCGACAAAAGTGGCCGTTCCTATCTGACACTGCACGCCGGCCGTTATGCACTGAAATACAAGCTGTGCAACTGGAACCAGCCCAACTTCACGCCGGTGACCATTGCCATCGAAGACCTCAACGGACAGGAGGTGGCCTCGCAGACTTACACGCCCACCGTCAACATCGGCGGCGACGTTAGCAAGAAGTTCACGGGTGTCGTCCAGCAGACGATGGAGTTCGACATCCCTGAGACGGGTGACTTTGTCATCGTCTTCTACGCCGATGCCGCGAAAAACGCCGACTTCGTGCTGGGACAAGCCACCATCCAGGCCCTGGCGTTCACTGCCACTGGTATCAGGGAGATTGGTAACGGGAACGGGAACAATAACGGGAACGGGAACGGATGCTATGACCTCAACGGCCGACGCCTGTCGAAAGAAAGCCTGAAGCCCGGCCTCTACATCATTGATGGCCACAAGGTCGCGATTAAGTGAGGGGTGGGGTCAGTATCTAAATAATTACATGCTCCAAACGAAATCTTGCAGAACAATTTGGAACTTTAGAAGAAAATGCGTATATTTGCAGTCTGATAGCCTAATCTTTTACGGACTATGCAAAAAGACAGCTTCGCCTACCGGGTCTTCGACCTCTACTACGACGGATTCAAGAACATGCGTCTTGGTCGTGTATTATGGACTGTCATCCTGATCAAGCTCTTTATCATCTTCGCAGTACTGAAGCTATTCTTCTTCCCCAACTTCCTGAAGCAGCATGCCGCAGGCGACGAGGCGGGATATGTGGCGACAGAGCTTGTTGAGCGGGCACAATAACCGATCACAATAACTTAAACAAACCTAATAATATTATGACAAACCTATTGTTAAACATCGATGCCGGGACCATTGACTGGTCGAGGGCGCAGTTTGCCCTGACGGCAATCTACCATTGGCTCTTCGTGCCCCTGACACTCGGCCTAGCCGTCATCATGGGTATTGCGGAGACCTGTTACTACCGCACGAAAAAGCAGTTCTGGAAAGACACAGCGAAGTTCTGGCAGAAGCTCTTCGGCGTGAACTTCGCCATGGGTGTCGCCACGGGTATCATCCTGGAGTTTGAGTTCGGCACCAACTGGTCGAACTACTCGTGGTTCGTGGGCGACATCTTCGGCGCACCGTTGGCCGTCGAGGGTATCGTGGCGTTCTTCATGGAATCGACGTTCGTGGCCGTCATGTTCTTCGGCTGGAACAAGGTGTCACGCGGCTTCCACTTAGCCTCCACATGGCTGACGGGCCTCGGTGCCACCATCTCCGCCTGGTGGATCCTGGTGGCCAACGCCTGGATGCAGTGCCCCGTGGGCTGTGAGTTCAACCCTGACACCATGCGCAACGAGATGGTGTCGTTTGCCGAGGTGGCCCTGTCACCTTTCGCCGTCTCAAAGTTCTGCCACACCGTCACCTCGGCGTGGATTATCGGCGGTATCTTCGTCGTGGCCGTCTCCAGCTGGTATCTGCTGAAGAAGCGCGAGACGAAGATGGCGGTCGAGAGCATCAAGATCGGTGCTCTGGTGGGACTGGTGGCCTCTGTCCTGGCTGCCGCCACGGGTCATAAGGCTGCACAGGATGTCGGCGAAGCCCAGCCCATGAAACTGGCTGCCATGGAAGCGCTGTATAACGGTGGCACCGACCAGGGACTGACGGCGGTGGCATGGGTGAACCCCTTCTGCCAGCCAGACTATGAGAACCTGGACGAGGCACCGCTGAGGATGGCGATGCCTTATGCCCTGTCGTTCATGGCGACGAACGACATCCACGGCTACGTGCCCGGCGTGAACGACATCCTCAACGGCTACACCACACCCGACGGACGGGTGGAGCCCTCTGTCGATGAGAAGATAGAACGCGGCAAGAAGGCCATTGAGGCACTGGCCGCCTACCGTCAGGCAAAGGCCGAAGGCGCTGACGAGGCCACCCTGAACGCCCAACGCTCAACGCTCAACGAGAATATGCCGTATTTTGGCTACGGCTATGTCAAGGACAAGTCCGAGCTGGTGCCGTTCATCCCCGTCAACTTCTGGTGCTTCCGCATCATGGTGGGCTTAGGCTGCGTGTTCATCCTGTTCTTCGGCGTCATCTGCCTGTTAGCGTTCAAGATTCCGCTGATCTCTGTCATCACCCGCCGGTTGCTGGCCGCCATCGGCCTGCTGCCCGAGACCGAAGCCGACGGCTACGACATCACCCGTCTGCCCGCCTGGCACTACTGGCTGGCTATTGCCTTGGTGCCCCTGGCCTACATCGCCTCCGAGAGCGGCTGGTTAGTGGCCGAGTTCGGACGCCAGCCGTGGACCATTCAGGACATGCTGCCCACCTGGGCTGCCGTCAGCGACCTGCACTCCTCATCGGTGATAATCACCTTCCTGCTGTTCCTCGTGCTGTTCACCACCATGCTGGCTGTGGAAATCAGCATCCTGCTGAAGCAAATCCAAAAGGGACCAGACGTTGGCGCTACGCTAAATGAGAAATGATAATTGATAAATGATAAAGCTATGACATACGAATTTTTGCAGCATTACTGGTGCTTTGTTGTGGCACTGTTAGGTGCCCTGTTAGTCTTCCTGCTTTTCGTGCAGGGAGCCAACTCCGTGGCCCGCACCCTTGGCCAGACGGAAGAGGGACGGCGACTGGTCTATAACTCCACAGGCCGTAAGTGGGAGTTCACGTTTACCACGCTGGTCACCTTCGGCGGCGCCTTCTTCGCCTCCTATCCCTTGTTCTACTCCACCTCGTTCGGCGGCGCCTACTGGCTGTGGATGATCATCCTGTTCACCTTCGTGCTACAGGCCGTCAGCTATGAGTTCCAGAACAAGATTGGCAACCTGCTGGGCCCGCGCACCTTCCAGTTCTTCCTGACGCTCAACGGCATCGTAGGTCCCCTGTTGCTGGGCGGTGCCGTAGCCACCTTCTTCGAAGGCTCGAACTTCATTGTCGAGAAGAACAACCTCATTGACGCCACGGCTATGACACCCGTCATCAGCCACTGGGCCAACGCCTCGCACGGTCTTGACGCCCTGCTCAACCCCTGGGTGCTGGTGTTCGGCTTTGCTGTGGTGTTCCTGGCACGCACGCTGGGCATCCTCTACGTCATGAACAACGTCAACGACGAGGATATCCGCTCTCGCGGCTCCGTCCGCCTGGTCGGGGCAGCTGTGCCTTTCGTCATCCTCTTCGTGGCCTATCTGGTCCACCTGCTGCTGAAGGATGGCTATGCCTACAACGACGATGGCTTCATCTACATGGAGCCCTATAAGTACCTGCACAATTTCATCGACATGTGGTATCTCACCATTGTATTATTAATAGGTGTCGCACTTGTGCTCTTCGGCATCGGCAAGACCATCGTGTCGAAGGAATATGTGGGCGGCATCTGGCCAGCTGGCATCGGCACCGTGCTCACCGTGCTGGCGCTGCTGCTGTGCTCGGCCTGGAACCACACGGCCTACTACCCCTCGACCGCCCAGCTGCAGTCGTCGCTGACGATGGTCAACTCATGCTCGAGTGAGTTCACACTGCGCACCATGTTCTACGTCTCGCTGCTCGTGCCCTTCGTCCTGGCGTACATCGTCTATGCCTGGCGGGCCATCGACAGCAAGAAGATAGACCGCGAGGAGATACGCACAGACCACGCTTACTGACCAGAATTTGGATAATTCCAGAATTCTTTGTACCTTTGCCGCCAAAAACTGCAAGTGATGAGACAAATGATAGACTGTTTCCTGCCCGACTTCGACCGCGGGGCAATGGCCCCGACCGTGGAACAACTCCATGCGAGCAGGACGGTGAGCAACATTTTCTGGACTAACGGCATGACCAGCAGCAGTGCCGTGATGGACATGGCTGAGAAAGCCCGAGCCGAGTACGTCCTGCTGTTGACAAAACCCACTCCCGTCACCCTGGGACAGGGAGCCTTGGAGCGACTGCTCCGCGTAGCCACCGATGCGGGGGCTGCCCTCGTCTATGCCGACCACTACGAGGAAAAAGGCGGCGGACAGGGACTGGAACGCCATCCGGCCATCGACTACCAGACAGGCAGCATCCGCGACGACTTTGACTTCGGCTCGCTGTGGCTTGTCCGTACCAGCCTGCTGCACAGCTATGCCATGCAAGCCGGTGAGGTGGACTACCAGTATGCCGGCCTGTATGCCTTCAGGCTGTTCCTGAGCCGGCAGGGCCAGTTGCTGCACCTGAACGAGACCCTCTACACCGAGGTGGAGCTTGACGCCCGGGCCTCAGGGGTGAAGCAGTTCGACTATGTCAATCCCCGCAACCGCGAGGTACAGGTAGAGATGGAGCATGCCGCCACGGCCCACCTCGCGGCCATCGGTGCCAAGACAGACCCGTCGTACTACCGCACGCCCGACTTCTCGGAACAGGAGTTCGATGTCGAGGCCTCAGTCATCATTCCTGTCTATAACCGTGCCAAGACCATCGCCGATGCCGTGAACAGTGCCCTGGAGCAGAAAACCAACTTCAGGTACAACGTCATCGTGGTTGACAACCACTCCACCGACGGCACCACCGACATCCTGTCATCTATGCTGTCACCACATGACAGCAAACTGATCGTCATCGTCCCCGACCGCACCGACCTGGGCATCGGCGGCTGCTGGAACGTGGCCGTCAACGACCCGCGCTGCGGACGCTTCGCCGTCCAGCTCGACTCTGACGACCTCTACTCGTCGCCCGAGACCCTGCAACGCATAGTCGATGCCTTCCGCAAACAGAAGGCGGCGATGGTCATCGGCAGCTACCGCATGTGCGACTTCGAGCTGAACACCCTGCCGCCGGGACTCATAGACCACAAGGAGTGGACCGACGAGAACGGACCCAACAACGCCCTGCGCATCAACGGCCTCGGAGCCCCCAGAGCTTTCTTCACACCTATCCTGCGCCAGCTGCAGTTCCCCAACACAAGCTATGGCGAGGACTACGCCTTGGGGCTGGCCTTCTCACGCCACTACCGCATAGGACGCATCTATGACGAGCTGTACCTCTGCCGCCGCTGGGGCGGCAACAGCGACGCCGCCCTGTCTGTTGACAAGGTGAACGCCAACAACCTCTACAAAGACCGCCTGCGCACCATAGAGATTGAGGCCCGCCAGCGGATGATCAGCGGTCAGAAGGACATGGCCATGCCCGACTCACCCCTGCAGCGGTTCTTCGACCGCCAGTTGGAGACATGGACCGACGCACGCCGACGCTACCGCGAACTGAACGCCGTCGAGACCCGCGAGCTGAACAGCGGCGACACGACGGTGGTGCTGCAATGGAACCCCGCCCGCATCGTTTCCACCGGTGCCAGCATCGACAGCCGCAGCCTGAGCGAGCGTCCCTGCTTCCTCTGTCAGCAGAACCGTCCCAAGGAACAGCTGAAACGGGTGGTGGACGGCCGCTGGGAACTGCTGGTCAACCCCTACCCCATCCTGCCCATGCACTTCACACTGCCCACGCTGAAGCACCAGCCGCAGGCCATCAAGGAGATGTATGGTGAGATGTACCGCCTGACAGATGCCTACCCGGAACTGATAGTGTTCTACAACGGACCGAAATGCGGAGCCTCGGCTCCCGACCACGCCCATCTGCAGGCCGGAACGCCCGACCAGTTGCCGCTGACGGATTACTGGCAGCGGCTGTCACGCAACCTATTGCCAGTAGTATCGCTGTCAGAAGGCGATGACATCTCGGTCATCAACGACTATCCTTGTCCCGCCCTGCTCGTCAGGAGCCACAGCCGTGAGACTGGCGAACAGCTGTTCCGCCGCATCTATGAGGCACTGCTGCCGTTGGCCCACTCCGATGAGGAGCCGATGATGAACATCGTGACATGGCGCCGGGGAGCAGAATACCTGTCAGTGGTCTTCCCGCGCCACACGCACCGTCCCGACTGCTACGGCGAGGTGCTGGTATCACCGGGTGCCCTCGATATGGCTGGGCTCGTCATCACACCACGAGAAGAAGACTTCCGCCGGCTGACCGCCGAACAAGCCATCGCCATCCTGCAGGAAGTGGCACTGCCCCTAGACGTCTTTGCCGAGGTCGTCAGCCGACTGAAGCAGCCGCAGGCCACCGCACACCGTTCACCGGTTACTACGCACCCCACCAAGGAACCGACGGTCAGCGTCGGCATCGTCAGCGGCCAGAAGATTGTCTTCACGCTGAATGCACCCTATACGGCGAAGGGGGCGGCCATCACCGGCGAGCAGACCGTGGAGTTCAGTGAGGGCGGCATCCTGTGGCATGGCCAGCAGTATCGCGAGCTGTCCTTCACGCCGCAATCCCCTAATGCCTCGTTCTCGCTCCACGATGTCACCATCGGCCAGGGTTTCCACTGGGAACGGAAGCAGAAGCAGACATTCAACGGCACCCTGCGCTTAGTGGTGGAGAGCGACCAGATTGTAGCCATCAACGAGCTGCCTGTAGAGCGGTACCTGTCGAGCGTCATCTCCAGCGAGATGTCTGCCACGTCGTCGCTCGAACTGCTGAAAGCGCATGCCGTCATCAGCCGCTCGTGGCTGCTGGCACAGATGGAGAAGCGCCGCCAACAGCAGACCGGAGGTCAGGACTCTTTCTTCTCCTTCACGAAAAAAGATGACGAACTGATACGCTGGTACGACCGCGAGGACCACACCATCTTCGATGTCTGTGCCGACGACCACTGTCAGCGCTATCAAGGCATCACCAACGCCGAGCGGCCTGCGGTCATAGAAGCTGTCAAAGCCACCCGTGGCCAGATACTCACCTACAAGGGCGAGATCTGTGACGCCCGCTTCTCGAAATGCTGCGGCGGACAGACCGAGGAGTTCCAGTACTGCTGGGAGAACACCCCCAAGCCCTACCTCGTCTCCGTACCCTGTTCATACTGTAATACCAAAGACAGGCAGATTCTATCGCAGGTGCTCAACGACTACGACCAGGAGACACCCGACTTCTACCGATGGACGGTGGAATACAGCCAGGAACAGCTGACGGAGCTTGTGAACCGCAAACTGAAGATGGACCTCGGCGACATTCTCGACCTGATTCCGTTGGAGCGTGGCCGCAGCGGTCGCATCTGGAAGCTGAAGATTGTGGGGGCCAAGCGCTCGTTCACCATCGGCAAAGAACTCGAGATACGCCGCACACTCTCGGAGTCCCACCTCTACAGCTCGGCCTTCGAGGTCGAGAAGTCCGGCAACCGCTTCATCCTGCACGGCAGCGGCTGGGGACACGGTGTCGGTCTGTGCCAGATAGGCGCCGCCGTCATGGGCGAACAGGGAAAGAAGTACGACGAAATACTACTATACTACTATCATGGAGCAGAAATCCAGAAGACTTATGAATAAAAGAAGCCCCTGGGCCTGGGTGCCCACACTCTACTTTGCCGAAGGCGTGCCCTACGTGGCCGTGATGACCATCTCGCTCATTCTCTATAAACGACTCGGCCTGTCCAACACTGATATCACGCTCTACACCTCATGGCTCTATCTGCCGTGGGTCATCAAGCCCTTGTGGAGCCCGTTCGTCGATATGCTGAAATCGAAGCGCTGGTGGATAACGGCCATGCAGTTGCTCATCGGCGCCGCTCTGGGCGGCGTGGCCTTCACCATACCGGCATCGTGGTGGCTGCAAGGGTCGCTGTTCTTCTTCTGGATGATGGCCTTCGCCAGTGCCACACACGACATCGCCGCCGACGGCTTCTACATGATGGGACTTGACGAGCACGAGCAGGCCTACTTCGTGGGTATCCGCTCCACCTTCTACCGCATCGCCACTATCTTCTCCTCAGGACTCCTGGTGGGTCTGGCCGGCGCCTTGCAGGTTATGACGCGGAGCATACGCTATTCGTGGAGCCTCGTCTTCTACCTTATGGCGGGCCTTTTCATCGCTTTCTGGCTCTATCACAACTGGATATTGCCTAAGCCGGGGGAGGACAGCGAGAAGCAGACCAAGACCGTGACAGGCATCTGGACGGAGTTCCGCCAGACCCTTGTCACCTTCTTCCAGAAGCCGCAGGTCATTGCCGGTATCTGCTTCATGCTCTTCTACCGCATGCCCGAAGGACTGCTGGCCAAGATCTCGGCGCTGTTCCTGGTCGATGCCCCTCACAACGGCGGTCTCGGACTGAGCGACGGCGAGTACGGACTGGTACAGGGTACGGTGGGGGTCATCGGACTCACCATCGGCGGCATCCTCGGCGGCATCTGCGCCAGCCGCGACGGTCTGAAACGCTGGCTGTGGCCGATGGTCATGGCCATCACGCTGCCCGACCTTGTATATGTGCTGCTGGCCTACCTCCTGCCAACCAGCCTGCTGGCTATCAGCACTTGTGTGTTCATCGAGCAGTTCGGCTACGGTTTCGGCTTCTCGGCCTACATGCTATACCTTATTTATTATAGTCAGGGTGAGCACAAGACGTCACACTACGCCCTCTGCACTGCCTTCATGGCTCTGTCGATGATGATTCCAGGACTCTTTGCCGGTGCCTTGCAGGAAGCCGTCGGCTATCAACTGTTCTTCATCATCGTCATGCTGGCCTGCACCATGACCTACGCCGTCACCGCCTTCCTGAAGATCGACCCGGAGTTTGGAAAGAAGAAAGAGTAACCGGCTCTCTTGGTTCGTCACCGTGTCACAACAAACTTCCGACCACCTCTGACGTAGAGGCCGGGACGGAGGGGGGTAGTGACGCGGCGGCCGTGCAAGTCATATACCGCACCGTCATCCGTGGTCGGGCGGTCATGGACAGGCATTGCCGAAGTGACTATAGAACGGTGGCGCAAGGCGGAGCGGACGGCATACCAGGCGGGTTTCTTGGAGAGGCCGCTGTTGTAAAGGAGCGGGTTGGAGGCACTGCGCCAGGAGTCGTTGTCCTTGACACCCCAAATGACCATGTGAGGACAGTTCGGGTTGTTGAGCACGATGTCGGTGACGACGCGGTAGTTGCGGGCCTGCTCTTCCAAGTCGGCAGCCGATGTTGAGGGGATGCCCATGTCAAGCTCGGTGACGATACACTTCATGCCGGCCTCGCCAAAGCGGCGGATAGTCTTCTCAAGCTTCACGGAATCGACCTCGCCAATGGAGAAGTGGCACTGCAGACCGGCACCCTCGACGGGGATGTCCCTGTCCCTGAGGTGCATGATGAGATTATAGAACGCCTCGGCCTTGGCGTTGCCCTGCATCTCGACATCGTAGTCGTTCAGGTAGAGCACTGCAGTGGGGTCGGCACGGTGGGCAAAGACAAAGGCGGAGTCGATATAGTCATCGCCGATAGCCAGGCGCCACACGGAATTACGGAGGTTGTAGGCCTTGGGATTGGTACGCACCACCGACTGGTCATCGTCCAAGCACTCGTTGACGACATCCCACTCCGTCACCTTACCCTTGAAATGCTTCATGACGCTGTTGATGTGGTTCTTCATGATGTCGAGAGCCTGCGTGCGGGTCCAGTGCTTGTCGTTCTTCTTGCCGCCGTCCTCGCTGAGCCATGTAGGCTGCTGCTGGTGCCACACCAGACAGTGACCGCGGACGGTCATGTTGTTGTTCTTGGCCAAGTTGACGAGGTTGTCGGCCTGTCCGAAGCTGAACTGTCCCTGCGAGGGCTGCAGCGTCTCCATCTTCATCTCGTTCTCGGCCACCAACATATTGAACTGCCGTCCGGCCTCCTCGCTGCCAGCCTTCCACGTAGAGAGGGCCACACCGATTTTCTTGCCGTTCTTGTCGGCATAGTAGCGCAGGGTCTTCGTGTCGGTCTTGTCATCGATGCCGTCGTCGTAGAAGGGACCCATCGGAGAACCGATGGGGTCGGTGGCCTCCGGGTCGTCGGGGTTGTCGGGGTTGGCATCTTCCATAGATGTCAGCCGCGCCACCAGCTTATAGCCGTCGGCGTCGTTTTGCTCTTCAAGCACCCATGTACCCTTGCCTGGCTGCTGAAAGCGGAACTGCCAGTCGCCGCTCTTGGCCTTGGCAGTGAGAAGGGTCAGTTCGATGCCCACCGTAGCCTCAAAGCCGTCAGGTACATCAAGCATCACGACGGGTTGAGCGTCGCTTGTAGAGAAGTCCTCCGTCGACTGGCTGTATTTCAGCGTACCGCCAATGTCCAGACGGCCAACGCCGTTGTCTATCCTGAAGCGCAGCACCGAGGCAGGATGGACGGTGAGGTGGGCGTTCTTCGTGGGTGTGGCATAGTTCCGGATGGTCAGCGTACCTGCTTCAACGTCGCCCGGATCAATGGTGCCGTAGAGGTCGACGCTACCGCCGATGCTTCCCGTTCCGCCGAGCACACCCTTCGTGAAGACGTAGGCGATGGCCTCGTTTTCGTTGGTCTTGGCACCTAAGCCACCTCGCATTTTCCATACCAAAGCCTCCGAGCGGTCGTTATTCACCAGCACACGGCCTTCCATCACGCGGAGCGCCCCGGTCAGGTAGTTCTGGTTGCCGGTGATGCGGTAGGTTCCCCTACCCTCCTTGATGATGCCCAGCGGGTGGGTGTCGCTATAGTCAGGCGGTGCGATGGTGCCTGCCAGCGTGGCATCGGTGTTCAGACAACCTAAAAGAAAGTACGCCGCCCGCGTGTTCTTCTTCATATATCCGATGATGCTCGAGCCGGCCTCCGTCTGCAGCTCACCGATGCGGAAGCCTGCCCCGGCGCTGTTGGCCTCGCAGCAGATGGTGGCACCGCTGTGCAGGGTGACGCGGTTGTTCTGCATCGACGTGTTCACCTTGCCCTGCTTCACGGCGTCCTCCACATTCTCGGGCGAGAACGACTTGCCGCCGTGGGCCAGCACCACGCCATAGAAGCCTGCCGAGAGGGAGTTCTCCTTGAACGGATAGATATGGATGTCGCCCTTGTAGTTCGTCCAGTTGGGCCACGCGGCTCCCTTGGCCGTGCCGAGGTAGCTGCGCTCGCCGCCGGCATACAGGTTCAGCCGGCCGCTGCCCGAGATGGTTGACGAGAAGTAGCAATAGCGGGCCATCTTCACCTCGACGGTCTTCGAGGATGGCAGTGAGATGGCCTTGTCATAGCTGATATAGCTTGACGACGTATTGTTGCCGCTGATGTCGATGACTTCTGTCTGGGCAGTCGCTGTGGCCACGGCCGTCAGCGAAGCAAAGAGGAGTGATAGTAGTTGTTTCATCTCGTGTACATTATTTTATGCGTGCAAAGGTACGGCTTTTCTGTGAATTGGTGAACAGAGGCAGGGAGATAGTGACAAATCCTAAAACTTGCGAGACAATATAGCAACAGCGTCTGACGCGGATTGGGTAACTTTGCAGTCTGAACGCAAATAAACCTATAACTTTTATTAAATGAAAAAAATCTTTTTACAACTGACACTGCTCCTCACCGCTACGGCAGCAAACGCACAGAACCCGTATCTGCCATTGTGGGAGCACCTGCCCGACGGCGAACCCCGCGTGTTTGAAGACCCCGACCAGCCGGGGAAATACCGTGCATACATCATCGGTTCGCATGACGTAACCTATACGGCCTACTGCGGTCCTGACATCCGCATGTGGTCTGCACCCGTCGAAGACCTCTCGCAGTGGCGTGACGAGGGTCCCATCTTCTCGTGGTTTGTCAACGGACAGTGGGACACGATGTACGCCCCTGACCTGGTATGTACCACCGAACGTGCCACAGGCAAGAAGACCTACTGGCTCTATCCACACAGCCGCGGCTGGCGCCGTACGCCGATGGTGTGTAAGGGCGACCGCCCCAACGGTCCCTTCACGCCGGTGAACCTCACCGAGGACGGCACACAGTGTCTGCCAGGCTCACTCATCGACTTCGACCCCTCGGTGTTCATCGAGCCGGTGAACAATAAGAAGGACAAGGACTACGACAAGGGCTATCGTGCCTACGTATTCTATGGCTTCCAGCACTCTACGGCTGTTGAGTTGGATCAGAACACGATGTACTCGAAGCGTGAAGGTACAGAGCCCATCGACCCATTCATCCCCGCCAGCAGTGCCGACGGCCGTCTGCTCGACAGGGAGGGTAGCGAATATAAGGCCCTGTACCAGGGACAGAACCCGCTGGACTTCAACTTCTTTGAGGCCAGCAGCATCCGTCAGGTGGGCAACAAGTACGTAATGGTGTTCTCGGGCTACTCTGGCAAGGAGTACGGACTGGGCAACACGAACAGCGCCCTGCGCTATGCCTTCGGCGACTCGCCCCTCGGACCGTGGCGTTCGGGCGGTGTGCTCGTTGATTCGCGTGGCGTCGTGCTGAACGAGGACGGTAGCAAGCTGATTACCACCAATGCCGGCCACAACACCCACGGTTCGCTGCAGGAAATCAACGGCCAGTGGTACGTGTTCTACCACCGTCCGCCCCGTGGCTTCGGCAATGCCCGTCAGGCCATGGTCGCTCCCGTGAAGATTACGTGGGACAAGAAGCCCGTGGCTAAGGGCGGTAAGGTGACGATTACGGGTTATGACCCCTTCGTGAAAGGCAATGAGTGGAAGGCTGCCGCTGCCGACGGCAACACCTATACAGGTGCCGAGGTGACCAGTGAGGGCTTCCAGATCTTTGGTCTGCCTCCCTACGCCTACTATTCTGCCGGTATCGCCTGCTTCATGTACGGTCCCAATGCCAATCAGTATATGCAGGACAACCACGACGTATGGAACAACTCGATGGACCTGGCCGGCATTCAGAACGGCGGCACCATCGGCTTCAAGTACTTCGGCTTTGGCGGTCTGGCTCAGGATACCAAGGGCTGCAAGGCTTTTGAGGGCACGAAAAAAGGCGATAACACCACCTTTGGCATTTATCTGACACCAAGTGGAAAGGGTGCGTTCAAGATTCATGTCAAGCTCGATGATCCTTGGAAGGGACAGGAGATTGGCGTGATTGATGTGCCTGCCAACGCTGCACAACAGGCTACGATGTATTACGCAGCGGTTTCTGCTGTTGAGGGACTCACCGGCAAACATGCCATCTATCTCGTGGCAGAGGGGCCCGAAGTGAAAGCCCCCGAGCAGCCTCAGCAGGGACCGTGGGGACGTCGCGGTCCTCAGCAGTCCCAGCGCCCGCAGGGGCTCTTCGACCTCCACGGCATCAGCTTCACAAAAGGAGCCGACCATATTGCTCCAACAGTTCCCCAGGTCACCATCACCGCCGATGGCAAGAAGCTGAACATCCCTGCACAGCCCATTATGGCCACCAACGCCAACGGCTATACTGAGTGTAACCACTACCAGCTCTACGGTCCGCTGAAACCTGCAGCCAAGATAAAAGCAGAGTCCAACGCAGGAAGCAGCGTCAAGTTTGACATCAGCCCCGTTGTTGAGGGCCGAGCCACGGTGAAAGCCACCTACAATGGCAAGACCAAGATATTCCTGATCAACTGATACGGCTGACAACTACAAAAGGAAGAGTGCATGCACTCTTCCTTTTTTATTGATATGCAGGTTTTCAAAAGCCAAAGGAAGAAAAGAGAAGCTAAAAATTTGCTTTTTCCGTAAAAAAACCGTACCTTTGCAGCGCAATTGCATATCGGATATACCATGGGTGAAAGAATCAAGAAACTCAAAAAGATAAGAATACACCGCGAAGGCACCAGCGAACTGCTCTACGGCGCCATTGCCATCATAGCCATCTGCACAGGACTCTGGTACGGGCTTCATGCACTCAGTCCACTTGCCAGCCATATCATCATGCCCTTTGTCTGCGGAATCCTTGCTGCGGTCTGGCTGATAGCCCTGAACTTCTACCGCTGTCCCATCCGTTACTTCAACGGCGACACGGAACGCACGGTAGTGGCTCCCGCCGACGGCAAGATTGTGGTCATCGAGGAGGTTGAGGAGAATGACTATTTCCACGACAAACGGTTGATGATATCGATTTTCATGAGTCCGTGGAACGTCCATGCCAACTGGTTTCCTATTGACGGACGGGTGAAGTTCGTTAACCACAAGAACGGTAACTACCACAAGGCATGGTTGCCGAAAGCCAGCGAAGAAAACGAGCACGCAGACATTATGATTGAGACGCCGGAGGGTGAAAACATCCTCGTCAGACAGATTGCCGGTGCCCTGGCCCGCCGTATCGTTACTTACGCCAAGGCTGACGAGGACTGCTATATCGACCAGCATTTAGGGTTCATCAAACTTGGCTCTCGCGTTGATGTCTTCCTGCCACTAAACTCAAAGGTGTGTGTCACCATGGACCAGCCGACCACGGGCGACCAGACGGTGATTGCGAAACTGCGTTTCTGAGAAGTGAGAAGTGAAAAGTGAGAAGTGAAGAGTGAAGAGTGAAGAGTGAGTATTAAGAAGCACATACCAAACACGATTACCTGCTGCAACCTGGTTTCGGGCTGCATAGCCACCTATTACGCTTTTCAGAGCCAATACACTATGGCGCTGCTCTTCATCGTCATCGGTGCGGTGTTCGACTTCTTCGACGGTATGACGGCACGCCTGCTGCACGTCTCGTCGCCCATCGGTAAGGAGCTTGACTCTCTGGCCGACGACATCACCTTCGGCTTCGCACCCGCTGCCATCGTGTTCAGCTTCCTGAACTCCTTTCACATCCACCTGCCGTTTGTACCTTTCCTGGCCTTTATCATAGCTGCCTTCTCAGCCCTGCGGCTGGCCAAGTTCAACCTCGACGAGCGACAGGCCTTGGGCTTTATCGGACTGCCGACCCCGGCCAATGCTCTGTTCTGGGGCTCGCTGATTTGTAGCCTCAACTGGATGACATTGTTTGAGCCCTACCAGCTTCCCGACTATTGGCTTTACGTCGTCCTGGCACTCATACCTGTCAGCTGTTACCTGCTGGTGAGCGAGATTCCCATGTTCGCCCTGAAGTTCAAGACGTGGGGCTGGAAAGGGAACGAGGTGAAATACATCTTCCTGCTTACCTGCATTCCCATGCTTATCTTGCTCGGCATTAGCGGCCTGGCCGCTGTCATTGCCTGGTATGTCGTGCTTTCCGTCGTTACGGGCTACAGGAAATAGTCCCCATTCAACACCCATCTGCCCATGAAAGAAATACTGACCATCATCCTCTGCTTCATCCTCTTTGTCGGCATCGTGCTGGCCATCCTGTTCCATGAGCAGGTCCGTAAGTTCAAAAAGATACTGAGACAGGCTGCTGATGCACGTGAAGCCCGCAAAATGGCAGAAGAGGATGAGTACTTCAAACGCACGTCAAACAAGTACTACCGCGAAGACAGCCAGCCGAAATTCCAGGAGGACTACTTCAAAAGCACCGAGGAGCAGTCAAAGACCAGCCAGAAGAAACAGGAAGCCACCACCCGTCGCACAGTGGAGACGGATAGTGGCGTAACAATTATTGACGATCGCACCAGACAAAAGGCCGGACAGAAAATCTTTGAGTCGGGCGAAGGCGAATACGTAGAGTTCGAAGAGGTTTAATTGTGTACCAGCGTACCAATTTCCTCACCATCCATCACCTTTTTCAGATTACCCACGACGTCCATGTTAAACACATAGATAGGCAGGTTGTTGTCCTGACACATGCAGATAGCCGTCAGGTCCATGACCTTCAGACCGCGTGCCAACACCTCCTTATAGGTAATGTCCGTGAACTTGGTAGCTGTCGGGTCCTTCTCAGGGTCGGCGGTGTAGATACCATCCACACGGGTTCCCTTCAGCATAACATCGGCCTCAATCTCAATGCCGCGCAGAGAGCTGCCCGTGTCCGTCGTGAAGTAAGGCGAGCCGGTGCCTGCGGAGAAGATGCAGACGCAGCCCTGTTCCATAGCCTCGATAGCCTTCCACTTCGTGTAGAACTCACCGATAGGCTCCATGCGGATGGCCGTCAGCACCTTGTTCTTCACGCCTGCGGCATCAAGTGCCGAACTGAGGGCCAAAGAGTTGATGACCGTGGCACACATACCCATCTGGTCACCCTTCACACGGTCGAAGCCTTTCTGGCTGCCGCTGAGTCCGCGGAAAATGTTGCCGCCACCGATGACAATGCCTATTTGCACCCCCATCTCTGCCACTTCCTTAATCTGGCGGGCATAGTCACTCAGACGCTCCGGGTCGATACCATGCCCCTGCTTTCCCATCAGGCTCTCGCCCGACAATTTCAATAGGATTCTCTTAAATCTTGCCATATTCTTTTTATCGTTATTACGTTATAACGTTATTCCATTATAAACCTCACTTCCTTGAACGCGTAAAGCCGGTCACAACCTCCGTCATCGCGCAACACCAGCCGGCCGTCGGGCATCACCCGCTGTAACGCCGCCCTGAACCGTCCTGTCTTGTCGGCATATTCCACCAGTTTCCTACGAAGAAACAGTCGGCTTTCATACTCAGAACAAAGCGCTTCCCGCTGCGCCACTCTTTCTATGCGACCAAGGAAGTCTCGCAGCAAGTCCTCGCGCTCAACCTCATGACCCACTATCTGACAGAGTGACACGGGATTGGGAGCATCGCTGTGGAACTCCCACTGGTTAACGTTCAGGCCGATGCCGATAACGCAGTCACGGATGACATTGCCCTGCAGCGTGTTCTCTATCAGCATCCCGCAGATTTTCCGGTCGCCGACATAGATGTCGTTCGGCCACTTGATGCCAACCTCGCTGACATACTGCTCCAGTACGTGGCACAGTGCCACACTGGCCATCTGAGTAATCCGGAACTGATCCCTGGCAGGAATCCCCGTAGGATGCAGCAACACTGAGAACAGCAGATTCCTGCCACGCTCCGACTCCCACGTGTTTGTACCACAGCCACGGCCCGCCGTCTGATACTCTGCCACGACAACCATGTCCTCACCACCGCCATGCTCTTTCAGCCAGCGGTTCGTCGAATCGGTCTCATCGATATGTACTACCTGGAACGCCATCCCTTCTGTCAAGTTCAGCCGTTCTTTTTACCACGGTAAATAAAAATGCCGATAACCACAAGGGCGATAACGGCCACAATTTCTAACCACTGCATATTCATCACAACTCAATAACTCATTAACGGTAAGTTTAACACGTACGTTTGTCGTTTCAACTGCAAAGTTACAAAACTTCTGAAAGAGTGCCAAATTATTCTGATAAAAACATCAAAAAATTGATTGGTAACATAACAACAGCAAAATCTCTGACAGACAAACAAGTTCTGGATGCTTGCCAGAGCAAGAAAGCAAAGAACCGCAATTACCCAAAATATTTATTTTCCAGAATATTGCTGCCACTCTGCCACAAAGCCGTCTAACATATTGATTGATTAACGATTACACCAGTGGCAGTATTGTGGCAGATGGCAGCAAGCACCTGTCATGGCTTCTAATATCGTTTGTCCCTATGTGCTAAACGATAGTTCATCATGTGTCTTCAAATTGTTTCTTACGTCAAAAAACAGCGTTTTCTGCATTAGAAAACGCTGTTTTCAATCAAGGAAAAACCTCTTGTTTCATCGTTTTTCGTTCGATTCGGGGAACCATCCCCTGATCTCATTGAGAGACTGGCTACTGAACAGTGAAGTTTATCTTTAAATCAAATGTGCGGGGATATTTGTAGTGATGCGTACACAGAACGCCTGTGTAGTACTTTCCGGCAGGCAGCGGCTCTCGCAGCTGTTCCTTCCAGAAGATACTACTATAAACCGTCTGACCTCCCGTCGATAGCCAGGGGCACTGGTAGGTGATGGTCTCGCCGACACCCACCTCGGTCTTCTCATAGCCGATTTTATCCATCGGATAGCCTACCAACTGGCCGTCTGCAGTATAGACGACAAAGGCTGTCGGGTGACCTATCTGCTCTGCATAGTCTGCCAGGCCGGAAGTACTGATGGCATTGCTGTCATACCATGTCTCATCTCTCTTTACCAGTGCGAACAGGGCGTATGACTCAAATGTTTCAGCAATGGCGCTATTGTTCTTCACTGACAATGTGAAAAAGATGTTCTCGCCCACACTGAAGACGGTTGTATTCTGGCCGGACTCGTTCTTTAGACAGAATGTAAACGTCGGCAACTGCCGCCTGCTTGCAGGCTGCACGTCATCGTCGTCATCACCGCAGGCGGTCAGGCCTGCCAACGAACCTGCCCCTACCATCAGCAGGAGCAGGCCCTTTTTAAGAAAATCAAGTTTGTTGTTCACGCAACCATTATTTCTTGATCTTATACAGACGGAAGGACATGGCGGGGACGTCGTCAACTAACAGGGTGGACTTCTTGCCGGCGTCAAGCTTCAGACTACCCTGCTTCGGCACGATCTTCTCGGGCTGGTCGAGGGTGTTCTCGTCGTCCATTGAACCGTTGTGGCTCAGGGTGATGGTCTCGGCGGTGCGCTCGCCCTTCATGCCGTTCAGGTTTGCGGTGACAGTCTGAGGCTGCTTCGAGGTGTTGACAACCTTGATGATGACTTCACCCGTGTTCTTATCGAAGACGGCTGAGGCGAAGAGGCCGTCCTGACCGTCCTGTCCGGCAACAGGTTTGCCGTTCATCGTGAGCGGCAGCACGTTGGTACCCTTGTTCATGGCAAAGAGCTGCTGCACGTAGTAGCTGACGGACTTAAAGGAGCGGAGGTTGTCGTACCAGATGGCATCGGGACGCCACTGCCAGCCCTCGACATGGGCGAAGAGCGGTGCGTAGGTGGCCATATGGACGATGTCGGCATTGCGCTCGATGCCCGTCATGTGGGCAGCCTCATAGAGCGATGTCTCGAAGTGGTTCCACTTCTTGCCCTTACCGTGGCAGGCGTACTCGCCGGCAAACACACGGGGACCCTTGCGGTCGTACGAGTCGTAACGCAGGCCGTGAGAGAGGAACCACTGCTCGTTGCGGTAGTAGTGCTCGTCGTAGAGATCGACCTTCAGCTCCTTCATGCGGGGCTGCAGCAGGTCGAAGTCCCAACCCTCGGAGTTAGGACCGGTGGTGCCGATAAGCTTCAGTTGCGGGTACTTGGCACGGAGGGCTGCATTGAACTTCTTCAGGCGCTCGGTGAACACAGGACCGTAGCCGCCGTGCTTCTCGTCGTAGTCCCACTGCTCGTTGCCCACGCCGAGGAATTTCAGGTTGAAGGGTGCGGGATGCCCCATGTCGGCACGCACCTTACCCCACTTCGTGGTGACGTCGCCATTGGCAAACTCCACGAGGTCGAGGGCATCCTGAATATAGCTGTCGAGCTGGTCTAAGGGCACGTGAACGCCAGGCTTGGTGGGGTCAGGGTTCTGGAACTGACACGACAGGCCGCACGAGATGACAGGCAGCGGCTCGCAGCCGAAGTCCTCGCAGAGCTGGAAGAACTCAAAGAAGCCGAGGCCGTAGGACTGGTAGTAGTCGGGGAAGTAACGGCTGGTGAAAGTGTAGTGCCAGCGGTTCTCATTGAGGGGACGGTTCTCGACGGGACCTACGCTGTTTTTCCAGTTGTAGCGGGTCTCCAAGTCGGTACCCTCGACGATGCAGCCGCCTGGGAAGCGGAACACGCCGGGACGCATATCGTTCAGCGCCTGTGCCAGGTCCTTGCGCATACCGTTCTCACGACCTTTCCAGGTATCGACGGGGAAGAGCGAGACGTGCTCCACATCGGTCGTGGCCTTGCTGTCGCCCCAGACGCGGAGATGGGCCTTGGCAAAGGTGCGACGGGGCTTGATGATGGTGGTATATTTCTTCCACTCCTTGCCGCTGACTTCGACACTGGCATTGCCGAGTTTCTGGTCATCGCTCATGGTGGCGTTATCGACAAGGTCTATCCACAGCTTGGCACTGCCACCATCAGGGACACGTGCCCAGACGGAGAAGCGGTACTCCTCGCCACTCTTCACGCCTATGCCGAAGAAGCCGCGGTTCTCAATCATCGTATGCTTGTCGCTATGGCCGGCAGGAGCTAAGCGTACGTAGTGGGGATTGCGCTCGAAGGGGCCGTCATCCTTCAATGTCACCTTGCCCGAGATGTCCCATCCGGCAAGGTGGTTGGGAAACTCGAATGAGCGGTTCATCACCAGCTCGGCATAGAGACCGCCGTCGGCGGCGTAGTTGATATCCTCGAAGAAGATACCGTACATCGTTGACTGGACGGGAGCGCCCAACTTGGCAGTCTTAATGTCCATGACGTGGCTCTGGGCCGATGCGCCGAGTGCGGCCGATAAAGCGATGGCGCAGGAAAAAAGTTTTAGTCTCATTGCGGTATAGTTTTAATTGTTAATAGTTTCCGAGGTGCAAAATTAGTTAAAAAGTTGGGAAAAAGCAAAGATTTACGCATAAAACTTGTACTTTTGTAGGGAAAAACAGAAAACGTCATTTTTTTGCACCAAACACACATTGTCAATGAAAACAATACTTGTAGCAGAAGACAACGACAGCAACTACATCTTGATGACCTACATCCTAAGACGCTCGTACCAGTTTCTGAGAGCCAAGAACGGGCAGGAGGCCGTGGAAATGGTTGACAAGGGGGGTATAGACCTGGTGCTGATGGATATCAAGATGCCCGTCATGGACGGTCTTGAAGCGACTGCCATCATTAAGGAGAAGCATCCGGAGGTGCCCGTCATAGCTCTGACAGCCAACGCTTTCGAAAGCGACCGTCAGCAGGCCCTAAAGGCAGGGTGCACTGACTTCCTGCCAAAGCCCGTCAGCGGCGAGAAGTGTCTGCAAGCCATTGCCAAGCTCATAGGCGGTTGACCCCTCGCCTATAAGTTCCAGAGCCACTTGATATTCTCCGCTGAAACGGTCTCAACCTCCTCCTCGATCTTATCGGGCAGGTTACAGAAGAAGTCTATGCCTGTACGCCGTTCCAGTTCGCGGATATTGATGACATAATTGCTAAGGGCATCATTCGAACGGTCCTCGTTCAGGTTTTCTGCCCAGAACGCCAAGGCCTTGTAGCCCGTGTTAGACTTCCGCAGCAAGGCCATGAAGAAGTATTTTGGTACAATCAGCCCGTTGGCCAGCGTCTTGAGGACGGGATCCTTGATACCGCCCTCACCGTTTACCACGTCGATGGTGCCACCCTTGCAGACGTAGAGTGTATCCTCTGCTTTTGAGCCCGTGCTCATCCACGACCTCAGCTTCCCTTCCATCTTCGCCCACAGCCCGGCATTGAAGGCTTTGTACTGCGGCTGCATGTTAGTCAGGTAGAAGGTCTGCACATTGGCAGAGACGGAGTACAATCTGTCGGCAGAAGGGCAGACGTGGCCATGATCAAAGCCGCTGCCCCAGAACGGGTCGTAGTCAAAATAATACTGCGAAGGCAGCTCGGGGTCGAAGGGGTACTGGTTGTGGTCGGAATAATAGCGGCTGGTGTTCTGCACACGGTTGGAGGCATACATCTGGTAGCACGACCAGCGCTGCGAACGCTTGTCGCAGTCCCACTCCACGGAGTAGTTGATACCGTACTGGTCGTTGGTGGTATGGATAATAACACGGCTGTTGCCGCCCTTCACCTTCGGGAACTCCAAGCGCTGCAAGGCCGGTTCGACACTGGTGTCATTACGGTTGGCGTTCAGCTCAACGGCAGTTTTTCGGTCATCGTCGTCATCGCTACATGAGATGACAAGCGTGGCAACGAGCAGGAATGGCAGATAGTACCAGAATATACGCTTCATATCAAGTCCCTATTATTACGTTCAGGCTGCGAAGTTACGAAATAAATTTCATCCTCCCAAATAATTCAGTTCTTTTTAAAGAATTATGGTCAAAACTAAAGGAGTTGAAACCAATACGATTTCAACTCCTCTACTTATTTAGCGCAATGTATAGAATCCAGAAAAATCACTTCTTCTTGTCAAACAATTGGAAGCTTGTAGGCAGATTCTTACGGCTCTCAGCCTTGATTCCACCTTTGGCTGCTGTCATGCTCCTGGCACCATCAGCAGTGACCTTTACCAGAATAGCGGTACCACCGGCAGGGATTTCCCACCACCAGCCTTGAGTATAGCCGGGATCGGTGGCCATCACGCAAAGGTCGGCAGAAACCATGCCTTCGGGCGTAATGTCAAAGATAATGAAGTCTTGCTGCGATGCGCTCATGATGAGATTGCCATAGTCGCCCTCGTCAGGATCGGTCAGCGTACCCAGCTTCTGGCTGTCATAGATGTAGAGCTTGCCATCCTCGACGTAACCGTAGATTTCGTTATCCGGGACATAGAAGCCCTTCAGCACGACATCGCCCTCTTCAGCGTCCTCGCCAGTATATTCCTCAATGGTGAAGTCGCCCAGGTTATACGTGTTGCTGCCAGTCCAGTAGAAGGTGTAGGTGCCGAAGAACGGGTCTTCCTCCTGTGGCTGCTCTTCAGGACTCTTCACGGCCTCCTGAGTGACGGTGATGATCTTGGTAATATCCAGGGACTTCACGGTGACGGTGCCTTCACGGGCTTCACCGGGATTCTCGGCGACGCTCACGGCAAGCGTGTCGGCCGCGTCATTCAGCACACAGGTAATCCAGTCGGCATCAGCCGTGGCGGTCACGGGGCGGGAGTGATCAATGAGAACAGTCTGCGTTCCGCCTTCACCGGGCAGAGTGACGGCATTCTTCTCTAATTTGAACAAGATGGCATCCTGAATAATCTGAATGGTGTCCTTCACCGTACCGGTCTGGATGGCAACTAAGCCGGCACGCTCTGACTCCGTGTCGTTCGAAGCGGCCACAATTTCAACCATGCTTGTCTGGCTGTTGAAGGTGGCTGTCAACCAGTCGGCCAGACTTGAAACGGTAGCACCGGCCGTCTGGGCCACGGGAACGCTGACCTGAGAGTTGGCAGTGTCGGCAATGCGATACACATAACCATCGGCAAGGCCATAGATAATACCGCGCTGAGTGACATTGACCTCCTTGACGGCGGTGGCAGATTTCAGCACGACATTAGTTGAACGTCCTTCAAGCTTGTCGTTGGCGGCAACGGTCAGCGTGACGGTGTTTCCGTTGACGGCAGCTGTCAGCCAATCGGCATTAGAGGTCGCTGTGATAGACTCAGCACTATTGACGACGATAGAGCCCGTTCCACCTGCTGCCTCGAAGAAGGCGTCAGCGCTCTTCAGCGAAAGCTGTGCGGGGGCGGTGTAGGTCGGATCGTCATCGCCGCAGGACGTGAAGGAAATCACGCCTGCCAGCAATATCATGAAGCTTAATAACTTTTTCATAAACAATAATCATTTAATCGTTAAACGGATCAAGATTCTCGTCCCAAACCTTGATGACATTGTTTGGCATGTCATCATCGGCAAGTTGAATCCATGTAGGCGACTTCGGGTTGTCGCATGTCAGCGTGAAGCTTCTTACAACAGGAACCACACTGCCGTCTTCGGCAAGCTCTGTGCTACAGCCGAACGGAGCCACCATATAGAAGAAGGCGGCATTCTTGGGATTGATATACCAGTCGCCATTGCTCTGGTTGCCCTTGGCATTATACACAAGCTTGACCTTGTCTTCACCAACCAGCTGGTACTTGAAGCCAATGACACCACCGTAGCCGCCGCTGTTGAAGGTGAAGCCCCAATAAGAACCGTTCTTGCCAAAGTAGAAATAGTAAAGCTGCTCACCCAGTGCAGGCATGACCTGAGTCTTGATAACATTCCACAAAGGCATACCGAATTCGCCCATATTGCTCATGCTGCAGGCCCAGAGGCCATTGACCAAGGTAGAGTTGATGGGAGGCACAATGCCGTTCAGCACAATATTGGCATCGGTGGTACTGGGGAAGTCGTATGTGCCGGCAACATGCTTGAACCCGCTGATCTCCTTGCCGTTGATGGTGATAGGCTCGTAGAACTCGATACCGGTGTTGCTCACCACGTAAGGCACATTGATGGTAGTGTCGGTGGAGGCAGTCGTATAGGTCATCTCGAAGTTGCGGTTCGACTTGACGATGGAGACCTCGGTGGTGTCCACCTTCATCTTATACTCGGGGAAGTTCATGTCATCCTCGACGCCATTGACCGCCATAATATACTCAGCCCACTTGTCGTCCTTACAGGGAACCATGGTGGCATAGTTGCCGCTCTTCTTGCCCTTCAGGACAATCTTCTCGGGTGAGACGGAGATGAACTCAAAGTCGTAGTCGCCTCCCCAGCCCTCTCCGGCTGAGCCTAAGACGGGGTCGGGTGTGGAGAACTTATGGAAGATTTCGTTGTAGGTGTCGAACGACAAGACGACGCCGGCACTCTGTGTAATCTTGTAATAGCTCTCGGCAGAAGCTTCTGGCTCGTCAATGTCGCTGGCAGCCGTCACCTTGCCATCGGCGGTGAACTTCAGAAAGACATTGTATCCGCCATACGTGCGATAAGGTGAAGGATAATACTTCATCAGCCAACCATTCCCTGCTCCGGCAAGAACTTGATAGTTGGCAGCAATGGCCTCCTCGGCTCTCTGAGCTGAGGGCTTGTCAAAGATGTCTTCCTGGTCTTTGAGACAAGACGTCAACAAGCCAAGGATGGCAATACCCAATAATATTTGTATTTTCTTCATATTGCTTCTTAATTAAGTGTTTGCAAATCTAACAAGGTAACGTTGTCGGAGCGGCGCTGAACGATTTCGCGCAGCTTGTCGAGGTCTATCTCCCAGGCGGTCTTCAGCCAGTCGCGCACGATGTCAAGCTTAGTCTCGATATAGCCGCGGCCGCTGCGGTCGATGTCGGTGCTCGTAACCGTTGCTATGCCGTCGGCCTTCAGCTGGGCCTCCTCAGGCTGTACGCCATAGTAGGCCTTCTCGATGCTTGCGCCTGCAGCAGTCGTTCCTTTGTAATTGAACTTTACTGCCTTCTCGAGCTGCTCGTTCCACCAAGCCTGGTCGTGAGTGATGTAGTTGGCGATGATCTCGACGAAGTCTTCCTGGGTCTCACGGCTGGCATAGTCAGTGATGAAACCGAGGGCAAGCCACTCGTTCTCCTCAAGGTTTACCCAGCTCTCAGACTGATAGTTGGCAGCCGAAACCTCGTTGAAGTTGACGGGGTAGGGCTTGGTCTGGTGCAGGATGTGGGCAAACTCATGGTGCATGGTCTTGAAGAACCAGTAGTTCAGGAACTCGATATCGGGGTTCTCGTAGTCGATGTTGTTGACGTTATAGAGCGTAATCTTCATGCCGCCCTCAGCGACGCCGAGCGTCACGGAACCATCGGAGTTGTAGCCGTAAGAGCCGACGAAGTGCATGATCTTCGGGCAGTACTGGCGAATGAAGTCACGCCCCTTGAGCTCCTCGTACGACTCGAGCCACAGATACTTGGTCAGCTTTGCGAGTGCGATGGACTTGTCGTAGCGGGCAGGGGCGAGGTTCTTGGACTCGTCGCTCTCCTTAAACTCAAAACGGTATTTCAGCTGGATGTTGTAGGGCTGCTGATAGTTCACCTCTAACCACTTGTCGAGTGGGGTGGGGGTTGCTGTCGTCTCGTCGGGGAAGATGCTCTTCTCGTCGAGGCTGTCCTCGCTGCACGATGCCATCAGGAACATGGCACTCGCTGCTAAAAGATAATATCTTATTTTCATAATGCTATTCCTTTCTTTTATTTGTTACGTGGATTGGGGGTCAGACCGGCAGAAATCACGTCGGCAGGCAGCTGCAGGGCACGGCGCGGGTCGTCGAGCAGCAGCAGGTCGTCGGGCTGGCCTTCGCGGTTGTGGGCAATCTCTATGCCCCAGCGCTTGATGTCGCACCAGCGACCGCCTTCCTGCATCGTCTGGCAGCGGCGCATGTGGAGAATGAACTGGATCATGTTCTCCTGGTCAGAGCCTTCCTTGTCGATGGTGAATCCTAACGGGTGGAGGTGCTTCTTGGCAGAGCCCTTCTCGGCACTGGCGGCAATAGGACCGCCCTTGCCGTCGTCCATGTACTTCATACCGGTACCTTCTTCCTCGTTGTATGTGCCGTAGCGCTGGTTGACCAGTTCCTGGGTAGCCTGCAAACCACTGCCAGTGTTGGTCGACAGCCAGAGGTTCATGTCCTTCAAGGCATTGGTCAGGTCGCCCTTCACAGCGTAAGCCTCGGCGCGGCAAAGCAGCGTCTCGTCGCCACAAAGCTGAACATAGACGTTGCGGCGATAGCCGACACGGTTCACCTTGTCGGTGTACTCAAAGTAGCCATAGTATTTGGAAATGTTCAGAGTCTGGACGGGTCCCCAGCAAGAGTGTGACATATACAGGCCGACATTCACGGGCGAGTCCCATGCTCCCCAGATACCGGGAGCACGATAGGTCTCAATCCTGGTAATATTGGTCTGGTCATGGCCATAGCGCGTACCGAGGTTCCAGGCACCAAGGATGTAGCCACTGCTCGATGCAGCCGTCTGCAGCAGGAAGTTGGCGTTCTCGCTGGCATTGATGTATGCATTGCAGCGGGTCTCATAGTCGGATGCCGTTTCCACGACAATATGATACCAGTTACGCAGGAAATTGGCAGGGTTACTGCCCAAGGCGGCATTGGCGTACTCGATACACTTGTCCCACTTCTGGTAGAACAGGTTGAAGCGGGCTGCGAAGGCGTATGCGGCATTCTTGTTGAAATGATACTTGGGCGCCTTATAGATCTTGTCGTTGATCAGGGGCAGACCCTCGTCAATGTCATCGCTGATATGCTTGTAGAGCTCGGCCATCGTGCCACGCTGGTAGTCGGGCTTCACTTGAGTCTCGGGGGCCAGGGAGTAGGGCAGGCCCATGTCCTTGTCGGCTGTTGCGGGGTTGTAGCCCAGACAGAACACATTGGCCAGCTGGAAATGGGCCCAGGCACGGCAAAGCAAAGCCTCGCCACGATATGCACTCAGGCTGGCAGGATTGCCCATGTCTTCAATAGCCGCCAGGGCCTGGTTGGCGTGTGCTGCAGCCATGTAGCAGGCATCCCATACGGACTGGGCGGCATCGTTTTGGGTACTGGTCTGGTCTTTCCAGAGATAAGCCTCTTCCTGCTCCAACTCCTCAATGTCGTAAGAGGTACCGTTGTCACGGGCGTTGTCTGACGACATCTCCAGTATCAGGTTCGAGTTGTTGCCGGCGTAGGCACTGACCAGCAGTTTGGATATTTTATCCTCGGTATTCACCTCTGCACGGTCGTCGGGCACCTTGTCGAGGAAGTCGTCGCAAGAAGTCAGTGCCAGCAGGCCGGTAGCAAAGATATATACTAAATTTAGCTTTTTCATATTTCTTCTATCATTTAATTGTATGAGATTAGATACCCAATTTCAGCGTCATCGTGAACTGCTTTGGCATAGGAGCAGCCACACCACCAGTGTTGAAGAACTCCGGATCCTGACCGTTGAGCTTCTTGTCGGCGTAAATCAGGAAGAGGTTGGTGGCCTGCAGCTTCAGCGAGAGATTGTTCAGCTTCAGAGGTTCGACCAGCGTCTTGGGGAAGTCGTAGCTCAGCGAGATTTCCTTCATGCGGATGAAGTCGCCCTTGGCAATACGCTCTGTCGAGTAGTTGTAAGCGTTGTAGGCGCGGCGCAGGTAGGAGTCGTTCTCGTCCAGGCGCTTGTCGGCTATGACAGGAATGTTGGTAAATGCCTCGTCGCCAGCCTGAGTCCAACGGTTCTTGAATTCCTTAGGCATAGCGTCGAGGTCGGAATACCTGCGCGAGAAGACAGGGTCAAGACGCACCACATTGCCGAATGCGTAGGTGATGAAAACGTTCAGCTTCAGCCCCTTATATTGGAATACGTTGCCGAACGATCCGGTCACTGTGGGGTCAGTCGGACCCTCATAGATGAGGTAGTCGCGATTCTCGCGGTCCTGGAAGTTGAAAGTGCTGACGGTCTCTTCGCCCATCTCGTTGATGAACGTGGGCAGACCCTCGTCGTTAAGACCCTTGAAGTCGATGGAGAACAGCGAACGTACGGGATAGCCTTCGAGTGTGAAGCCAGTGCCGGAAATCATGTCGATGATACGGGCCTTGGTGTCAAGTTCCGTAACCTCGTTCTTGGCATACGAGAAGATGAAGTCGGTGTTCCACTTGAAGTCCTTGCTGACGATGTTCTTGGTAGAAAGGGTGAACTCGACACCATGCGACTTCATTGACGCCACGTTGGCATACTTGACGGTCTGGCCGCCGATACCCATCGTGTTGACCGTACCGATCAGGTCGTAGTTGTTACGCTTATACCAGTCAAAGGCGAAGTTGATGCGGTTGTTCAGGAAGCCGAGCTCTGCACCGATGTTGAACTCATGCTTCTTCTCATAAGTCAGCTCGCTGTTCTCAAGGTCGTAGATTTCCAGACCGCTCTCACCGACATTGGTGAAGGGGCGCCAGGGGTTGAAACTCTGGATAATAACCTGAGAGTTGGAAACGGACGTAGGACCGCGGTCACCTGTCAGAGAATAAGAAGCCTTCAGCGTGAAGTTGGACAGCGTATTCTGGAAGGTGTCGTGGAACCAGGCCTCCTCGTGGGCATTCCATGCACCTGAGATGTTCCAGGTCGGCAACCAGCGAGCCGAGCGGCTCTTACCGAGCTTGTTGGTACCCTCGTAGCGCACGGTGCCGTTCACGGTGTAGCGGCCCTTCCACGAATAGGTGGCATTGGCGAAGAAAGCGGCTGACCTGCTATTCGTGTTGGTTACGGTGAAGTAGGCGGCGTTCTCTTCCTCAGTCTGCTTGAAGTAGCGGTAGTCGTACTTGGCCAGCATACCCATGTCGTACTGCATGCCGACACCGTTGAAGAATGTCTTGCTGCGCTCGACATTGTTCACCTCCATACCACCGAACAGGTTGACGATGTGGTCTTCGTTGAACACGTCGTTATAGTTGGCCGTGGCACGGAAATCCCAACTGTTCATCTTGTACTTGGTCTGGCGATAGAATCCGCCGTAAGGAACTACAGATACCTTCAGGCTGTTCTCAACATCAGGATCGCTGTAGAGCCAGGGGTTGTTGTCACGCATGGTGGCATCGTCCATTGCACGGAATGCCATGGCCTGGTTGGAGCCGTCCTTGATGTAGTGGTCCTGTGAGGTTGTAGAGTACTTATAAGCGCCAAGTACGGACAGGGTGACCTTCTGGATGGGCTTGTACTGCAACTCAGCCTGGAAACGGGTGTCGACGACGTCAAGGTCCATATAGTTGTTGTCCAGCTCATTGAGGATGTTGAACGGGGCATAGTTGCGGACATAATATTGGTCGGCAGCCAGCGTGCGTGACGTATTCATCGAATAGCTATAGGGGTTGATGTCAAAGTCGCGACGGACCTCACCATATACCGGGTCGATGTCGGAAGCCAGTGTACCGGGAGCCTGCTGCTTACGGTAAGAAGCGTTGCTGATCAGGTTAATCGTGACTTTCTTGGAGATATTGTAGTTGGCATTGATATTGCCAGTGTAACGCTCCACTTTGCTCTTCTTGTACCATCCCGGATCGTTCATCAGCGAGAACGAAGCGTAGTACTGAGCTTTTTCCGTACCAGACGAAAGACTGATAGAATGGTTGTGCTGGATTGTGTTATTGAACAGCTCGTCAAACCAGTCCGTGTTGCGGTACTCTGCCTCACGCAGATAGGCGGTGCGTGCTGCATCGGTATTGGGCATGGCGAACTGACCGGTAGTCTCGTCGTAGGTGTTGATCAGGCGGTACATCTTGCCGTAGACACCGCTCTCAGAGGCACGGTAAGTCTCGGCCATGTTCAGCCATCCGCCTTTTTCCATCTCACGATAGACCGACATCTGCTCCTGAGAGTTCATGATGTTGAAGTTTGAATAGCTGGGCTTCAGGCGCATCGTGTACTCACCGGTATAGCTGATACGGTTTGAACCAGCCTTACCTTTCTTAGTGGTGACGACAATCACACCGGCCATCGCGCGCGCACCATATATAGAGGTGGCGGAACCGTCCTTCAGAATCTGGAACGACTCGATGTCGTCGGAGTTCAAACCGGCAATGGCCGAAGAAATCAGCGTCTCGGCGTCACCGCTCGACAAATCGTCGGCATCCACTTCGGTCACGTCCTCCATAATGACACCGTCGACAACCCACAGCGGTTTCGACGAACCGTAGATGGAGGTAGCACCACGGACACGGATCTTGGGGGCTGTACCGAACGTACCGCTGACGTTCTGCACGCTGACACCGGCAGAACGGCCTTCCAGTGAGCGCGAAATATCGGCAACACCGTTTAGCTTGGCGTCTTCTGCTGAGATTTTCGTTGTCGCACCGGTAAACAGCCGTCGGTCGGTCTTCTGCATACCCGTGACGACAACCTCATCGATAGCCTGACCATCGGGGACAAGCTCGATGCGCATCGTGCTCTGGGGGTTAAGTACTTGTGTGGCCATGCCGATGTAGCTCACGCTAATCTTTTTCCCCTGGGGGACGGTCAGCGAGAATCGGCCGTTCACATCTGTAACGACACCAGTCTTGGCTCCCTGGACTACTACCGAAGCACCGATAACGGGCTCGCCGTCGTCCTGGGAGACGACAGTGCCGCTAACTTTTGTCTGAGCCAGTGCCATTCCCATGCTTAGGAATAGGCAGGCAAGAAACAGAGTTAGTCTTTTCTTCATAATTCTCTCTCTTTTTTGTAATGTTAAAGTTTAAGTGCGCAAAAGTAACACTAATTTTACAAAAAAAAGAATAAAATTGTGAAAAAGTGCAGTTAACTGCCGTATTAGCAGCCAAAAGTAACTATTTTCTTCCCATTTTGACGATTGGAGGCGCTAAATAGGAACGCCATAAGGGTGTAAAGCCACGGGTTACGGAATAGCTCCATTTTTCCGGTTTGTGTTGCTCATCAAACGCGGCAAACTCGGCAAATGAAGAAGCGCCAGCTCCTAAGGCCAGCTCCATCACCTTGTCATAGATAATCTTGCGGCTGGGAGCGTTGAAAGGACTATGATTGCTACGCATCATACTCTCCTCAGTAGGTCGATAGACACCTAACGCATAGGTAAACGCCCCCTCGTAGATGCCAATATGCTCGTTCGAGAAACGGCTGTCACCGATAAACGGGCTCCACAACACCCCGGCAACATCGTCCGTGACATCGACGTTGAGCATCCAGTTGAACTTGTGGTACTGTTGCAGCTGTTTCGTCTCCTTGTCCGTCGGTGCGCCGTTGGCAGTGTAGCCGTACTCATCTGCCAGCTTGGCCAGACCGTGGCCAATGGCCTCATGAACAAGCACCAAGCGGAACTCTTCATCCTCAAGCCCCCCCATGAGACTACACAAAGAGACAGCGTGCTGACGGGGCCGTCCCTGCTCTGTGAAAAGCAGAGCTGTAATACCGTTATGTCCATTGCTGTTGACAATGACGATGACTAAGGCATCCTCGCTGTAGATGTCTGGCACCTTATCGACATATTCCTCCACCTTGTCCTCGTCATAGTCGATACTGGACGAGGTGTTGCTCGGCACGGTACTGAACACAGTCTGGAAGCCGTGGCCGACAACATCGTTCGTTGACACGGCTGTCACGGCATAAACATCAAAATAGTCACGCAACGACTTGACAGGCTCTTCGCTGAATATATTTTCCATAGCCTTCTTCATCGTCCGGGCGTATGTACTGTCGGCAATGTCCTTGTCGGCAAAGCCGTCACCCATCAGCACAATGGGAACGCCCTGTCCAACAGAAGCCCTCTGCATGACGACGACCGCACCGTCTTCTGAAAAGTCCGATGACTCATAACCGCTGACCACGCCCGTCTGGGAAACGTATGCAGTGTCAAGCCCCATCCATTCACCGTCATCTGAGAGAATGGCCAACACAAAGGCGGCAACACGGCTGCTGGACGAGGTATTGGGAGAGACTGTCAGCTCATTGGTCTTGCCACTCCACTCTGCACGGGTAACAGAGCGAGAATCGTCCTGCCAGCGAATCCAGTCCTGCTTGGTGTACATCATCTGCAAGTCGCCGTCACCATCTATGTTGGTCTTGAAGGTGAGGCTCAATGCCCCACCCTCAGCTCCAACGGTATATTCTTTCTGGTCGAAGACGGCATATTTGGAACTCTGAACCACGGTCACAGTCCTGCGGTCCGAACCGGAAGTGAGAACCAGCGAGGCTGACCGTGTTTTCTTCGTCCTATTGGTCGATGCCGCCGTCAACGTTATGGTGTTGCTGCCAGCACTGCCTTTACGTGGTGAGAAACTCAACCAGTCTGACTGACATGTGGCCGTCCACTCATCTGCTGTCTTGAAAGAGAGTTGCCTGCTCTGACTGGCAACAGAATACAATTCCACCACGCTGCCAGAAGAGAGGGTAATACTGCTGCTATCGTCCTCGCTACACGCGGTCACGACAACAGCCAACAGAATGGGCACCACCCTGTCAAACAGTTTCCACATTCAGCTTACTTGACCAGTACCACCAGATACTTGCTCGTTGACCAGAACAACTGCGGATCAGTAATGCGGAGCACAAACTGCTTGTTAGCATCGCGCTGCAGGGTATAGGCACTCGACGGATGCGATGTCAGGATCTTTGCAGAACTGCTGTAAAGCTTGATTTCCTTATCGACACGGATATCAATCTTCGTAAAGTACTCCTTGTTGAAGCTCGACTGCAGCACCTTGCCGTCAACGAGAATCTGCTGTTCCTTCAGCTCGTCCTTTGTCCCAAAGACGAACCAGGCCGAGTGAATCTGCTTGTCCTGCTGTGAGATGGTCTCAGCACGCTGGTTGTTCTCGGTGGTCAGTTCCTTGACATCAGTGTTGAGGTTTGCCACCTGCTCATCCAGCTCCATGATGTGTATTTCCTTGTCATCCAGCTGGGCACGCAACTGCTGCATCTGCTGCTCATTCTCTTCAAGCTGCTTGCTCATGTTTTCCACCAGCTTGCGCAGGGCATCACTCTTCACATTGCTCTCACGCAACTGCTGCTTCAGCTTGTTGATCAGCTCCTTGTTCTGCTTCATTGTCGATTGGATGAACTGTATGTTCTCACGGATGCGCTGCTTCTTGTTGGCACCCTCGCCCTGCTGGGCGACAGCCACACGGTTCTGTGCCTCCGAAATCTGACGGAAACCGTCCTCAATCTCACTGAAGGTACTCAACATGTCGTTGATTTCGTTATCCTTCTGGGCGATAACCTGGTTCAGAGAGTCAATCTGAGGATTAGTGACGGCCTCAGACTTTGACGCATTCTCATTACAACTGACAATTGCCAGCATGCAAACTGCAAATAAAACTAACTTTTTCATAATGCTCTTTTTTTTGTTTATATTATTCTTTCTTTTCTGCTTTGTTATATCCGGCCAGGACGATGACGAACTCGCCCTTCGGCTCATGCTCCTTAAAATGGGCGATAACCTCTGCCAGCGTTCCCCGCACGCTCTCTTCGTGGACCTTTGAGATTTCCCTGCAGACGCTCACCTGGCGCTCTTCGCCACAGACCTCGGCAAACTGCTGCAACGTCTTCACAACACGGTATGGCGACTCGTAGAAGATCATTGTCCGTTCCTCGGTAGCCAAGCTCTGCAGTTTCGTCTGACGCCCCTTCTTCTGGGGCAAGAACCCCTCGAACGCGAAACGATCACAGGGCAGGCCGCTACTGACCAACGCCGGCACAAAAGCCGTAGCCCCTGGCAGGCACTGCACTTCTATACCAGCCTTGACGGCCTCACGCACCAAGAAGAAGCCCGGATCGCTGATGCCCGGTGTTCCAGCATCACTGATAAGCGCAACATTTTGCCCGCCCAACAGCCGACTGACGATACCAGCGGAGGTGCCATGCTCATTGAACTTGTGGTGCGAAAGGAGCTGGTTCCTGATGTCAAAATGCTTCAACAAGACACCCGATGTGCGGGTATCTTCTGCCAACACCAAGTCCACCTCTTTTAATATACGGATGGCACGCAGTGTCATGTCTTCCATATTGCCTACAGGCGTAGGGACAATATAAAGTATTCCCATTCAGCAGGCAAATGTAGTAAAAATATTAAAAAGGACAAAATTCATGGCCATTTCTTTGCAATTTTTAAAACGTATTTGTAATTTTGCAGGCACTATGAACAATACCATCAGCGGAGAACCCCATCGCCCAGGACGAATAGAGGTCGTCTGCGGCTCCATGTTCTCGGGCAAGACCGAGGAACTCATACGGCGCCTGCGCCGCGCCAAGTTTGCTAAACAGCGGGTAGAAATCTTCAAGCCCGCCATTGACGTGCGCTACTCGAACGAAGATGTCGTCAGCCACGACCAGAACCACATCCTGTCAACTCCCATCGACTCGTCGGCCAGCATCCTGCTGCTGTCGAGTGACATTGACGTGATCGGTATCGACGAAGCCCAGTTTTTTGACAACGGACTGGTTGATGTCTGCAATGAACTGGCCAACCGTGGCGTGCGTGTCATCATTGCCGGACTTGACATGGACTTCCGAGGCATCCCCTTCGGCCCAATGCCTGCCCTCTGTGCCATAGCCGATGATGTCACCAAGGTACACGCCATCTGCGTCAAATGCGGCAATCTCGCCTATGTCAGTCACCGCACCGTGGCCGATGACCGCCGAGTCCTGCTTGGCGAAACCCAACAGTATGAACCATTGTGCCGCGAGTGCTACAAAAAGGCCCTTGAAGAAGAAAAAGAAAGAAAAAACGCCTGAAAATTTGGTTAATTGAAAAAAACGTCGTACCTTTGCAGCCAGTTTCAAAGTCGTACACAAGGTTGATCCGCTAGCTCAGTCGGTAGAGCACAACACTTTTAATGTTGGGGTCTTGGGTTCGAACCCCAAGCGGATCACTTTCACAAATATCTAATTATTCGCTAATCGGTTGATGCAAAACCAGTTAGCGAATTTTTATTTGGAAGACAAATTTATTTTGGGTCACTTACAGGTCACTTTACATGTAAAGAAAGGTCGCCAACCTCACGGCTAACGACCCAAATTGTGATTCAAAATGCTCATTACAGCATTTCTTGTTGCAAAGGTAATGATTTCTTTTCGGATTTTGCGAGTTTTTACATTATTTGAGAAAACTCTTTGTGACAAGTCGGCTCTATGCGCGTGCGCGTGTAGAAAACTTATTCGTAGTCCTCAATTCGAGGTCTGCCAACTTTGAGCCTCAACTTTTCCGAAAGAAAATAGACTTTTTTGGATTCAAATTCATCATAACTCGGAATCAAAAACTTATGCCGGACTGCCATAGCAAAGCACCATGCCGACAACTGCTCACGGTATTTCTGCACATAGTTAGCGAATGTGTCATGCTCAAAGAAGTGAAGCATATCCTGTTCCGTGTTGGGGGTAGATACGGCAAAAGAATGTCCGCATGGATTTGCCAACAGAGAGTAATACTTCTGCATTGCTTTCTTCACATCTGGTAGTCCGAAGCTGACTTGCATCGAGACTTCCTCCGCACTCTGCTTTATTTCCTGTTTCCTTACTATCATGTTTCAACTCCTATTAGTTCCTAATATATTTATAGAGAATTGTTGTGCCTAAATTGTTGGGCAGAAAGTCTAAGATGTAACCATACTCAAAATCTATATCATCCACATCGACAATGACCGTATCACCTACCCTTGGCCTCCGTTTATATTTCTTCCAATCGGCACGCTTCAAAGGAATGGATAACCGCCGTGTAGATGTAATCACTTCTCCGCTATCATTCGTTGTTTGTTGTGCGCTGCTCCTACAGCATCCTTGGTAGATGGTTATGCTCTCGCCCTCGTCCTGCATAGGGTCGTCGCTTTCCTCAACATGAGTGATCTCGCAAGTATGTGGAAATCTTGGGTTGTCTGGTCGTGACATAATCTTTGAGTATATTTTACGGCACAAAGATAGCACAAAATACCGTCAAATGTGCAAATCTGTTGTAAAAAGTGACAAATCATAACAAAGATTGCACAATAAAGGGTCTAACGTAATGCTACACCCTCGCTATAGTTTATATTGAACACTTATTATCTCTTTGTATAAATAACGGCATTACTTTCGCTCCTGCTCTTCTTATTACACAATTCGTTGGAAGAAATGAAATACCAATTAACAGGATTGCCGTCATTATCAAAGAAGGTTACGTAAGTATCATGGTATTCGTATTTATCTCCTTCAAAATACCCGGATCTACCCTTGATTCCTGTTGAGATTTCTTCATAATAGGAATTATATGTGGTGTTTGAAGTAAATTCACGAACATGCCAATACCTTTTACCTTCAATCATTCCATAAAGTTCTGATCCCATATTTTCTGACACCCATTTAGTTCCAATAAGAGGATTGTTGTCATCGTCATCTGACGAGCAACTTTGCAGAGATAATGCCGTTACAATAGCAATAACCAAAAACCATAAATATTTTTTCATTGTCACAAGAATTTAGAATGTGTAACCAATAGAAATCTCAATCTCGTTGCATGATGTTTTCTCTTTGCCACTATCACTCTTATGGGCGTTAATCCCTGTAGTGGCATTAGAGAACCAGAACCAATCATGCTCAAACTTCTGGTACTTGTAGCCTACTTGCAGATTGATTGCGCCCTTACTCAATGGAAAGGACACACCAAAGGCTGGCAAAATGAAGAAACCCGGATTGTTGATATTTGATGATAAAGCAAGAGTATAGCCAGCATCCAAGTTTAGATAAGGTGTTATTCCTTCCTCGTTAAACTTATACTGGAAATCTGCAAAGATGGGCATAAGTGTAGCGGCATCCCTACTATCTCCAGTACTGGATTCATAGTATAACATATCTGCTCCACCTATACCTACGCCAACGCCCGCTTTGATGCTCTTGTTAAAAGCATAGTCACCGATAAAGTTGGCTCCATAGAATTTGTTTTTGTACTTGTCCACACCCAAGTCGAAGTAGGCTTGAATAGTGGGCGAAAACTGTGCAAAACTCATAGTTGGAATGAGCATTGCAAATAGCAATAATAATTTCTTCATAATTTGAAAATATTTTGGGTGATACTTACTTACCAATTTTCATCTTCTGGATTACCATATACGATGTATGTTAGAATTTCATTCAAATAATTCTCTACTATAGGAACTTTCGTAGCATCATCTTTAATAAGTTGTGTTAGCACAAAGTTGTCTGGATAGAACGATGCGTGTTGTAATGTTCTTGCACCCATACGGATTCTACCGCCAATAATATCTGGCGCATTAACTCTAATCTTACCATCTTTGAAGTTAAACTCAAATCTGTAGAAGAAATCAAACCATTCTCTCACTCCACCGTATGCCTCCACAAGTTCATTCACTTGGGCATTGACGATAATGGCTCTATCTTCTACCATCTTTTCTGTCACGTTTTCTGGTGACTTGAAGATTCTCGCTACCCGGCAAAGTAAATCGTTATAAAGGTCATGTGCGCTTTTACCAGCAAAAGGAATGACATAATAGTTAGCACCCGATTCTGTCTTAAAGAACCCTTTTTCATTTGACTTAAAAATGATAGAATCATTCTTCGTCTGTGCGTTTGCTCCAATAGCAAGCATCAACGCTAATGCAATGACAAAATACTTTTTCATATCGTTAATCTATTAGTAACAAGTTCTTTAATCACTGCACACAAAGAAGGCGCAGGTCATTCCTACGCCGTCCAAGTTCACCACAAACTCCACAACTATTAGGAATGTCTGCGCCTATTGCACAGACCCCTTAGTTGTGGTTGTTGGCTCGTTTGCTTTTCGAGGTGGTGATTCGGACGGCATGAGCCAAATATGTTTTGTCAAAACGACTATGGCAGTCGAAATGACGATGCAAAGATACAGATAATTATTGAGACTACGACACGAAAAATGGTTTTTAACTTTGAAATGTATGATTTTGGTTTCAAGTTGAGCCAAAAAACATTGTTTTTGCTACTCATGGGTACCCCTATAGTATGGTTTCCTTACAATAAGTATAAAATAGCACATTGAAACAATAATGTTGCACTACTGGAATGAATGTTTTTATCATCATTCTTTCTCTAAGCAAAGCCACTTTTCCACGAAAAAAAATAAAAAATTCCGATGCAAAGTGACTACACGCTGCCAAAAGTGTTAAGGGGGGGATACCCCCTATCATAACGAGAATTGTAGGCATAGTAAAGCCTCATCAGTTAAGACGAGGCTGTTAGTGAAGATGCTATGCCTGTGTCGGCTCGTATCTCTGAATCAGTCGAGAAACCTGAATAGGATTGAAGCTACTACCATTTGGCGTCTTAAAGCCAGCAGACACGAACAAATCGCATCTGCCAGCCAATACAAGATCAGAACGGACACTTTATGCCTTTTCTACGGTTATTGCGTTCTTGAAGCGCATACTTCATCTGTTGTAATTGCATAATGAAGTTGTCAAGTTGCTGACTTGTAAACATGGTAGCCAGTTCTATCCCTTCTAAGTCTTTTAGGATAAGACAAGCCTCATCGTCGGCACGGCGAGTTCCAATACTACTTGTAATAGTTACATGGGCTATCAGTAACGATGCTCTTACATCGTTATCAGTTGCCACTTCATAGATTTTCAAATTCTTTTTGTTCATAATCTCAATTCGTTTTATTCGTGAATAAATCTTGTTCTTCTACTAAACGGCACTTATCGTTACCATAAACTTTTTGTCGCAGACGTGGGCAGTAGCCAGTCCACAGCTCTTTCTTGGCATGGAACTCCTTGCACCACATGGATTCACAATTAACGCACTTCATATCATCGAATGAATATCAATGTCTGACAAACGTGGGAATGATTGCGCATCCCTCTTGTGATATGCGTCTGGCTCGTAGAACTCCCTAAATTGTTGCCAGTGTTTATCAGCACAGTGTCCGTGCATACACTTATAACCAGGCTTACCGTCAGGATAGACGAACACGGCACTTTCTGCCTTATTTCTACTGCTGTGCTGATTAGCCCAAGGACAAGTAACGATGTATTGCACACCTCCATGACGTTCACGTTCATTGTAGGCGATACCATGTGCTTTTAAGAAAGCCTCAACATCGAAATGCTTCCCTTTGTTATAAGATGTATATTTCCTCACATACAACTTCATTGGCTCATACGTCTTGGTATAAATATGAGCTTCTGTATTCCAATAAGGAAGTGGGTCGTATGATACAAATCTTTTGGATGCAATGTTGCTCGGTGCTGGATCGAGACGTATGCCGTGAAGAGTAGTAGGCTCTGTGTCCTCGTCCTGCATAATGGTGAAAGTGGTACTGGCAAAGTCTGACAAAATAGCGTCAAAGTGCTGCTTGTGTTTCATACCATCGTCAATGGGAATCAGCACAAATATACCAAGTCCACTTACAGAAAGTCCGGCGTAAGCAACATAAGGGCTTTTACTCACCGTTGCTTTGACAGCCTGCCAGTCGTAGAGTGCAGGATTGTCTTTAGCATCAATGTCAATGGCAATGACATTATTACGCTCGATAATACTCTGCTCACTGATACCATCTACTGTCACACCAGATATAATGCCAGCAGGAAGAGATTTCTTCAAAGATGCTATGCGATCGTGGTTACGTTCCTTTTCTTCGAGTGTAGGGCATAATGCTCTTATGGCTTCAATCTGTGCAATGTATTGGTATTGCCGTTGGGGAGCAAGGAAATCACCAATCGTTTGCGGCATGATGTTATTGTCGTTCTGTTCCTCTGAAGAAAGCGCCACACGGCTCAGTCTTGTCATTCGCCGTTGGAATATGTTTGTTGTTTTTTTATCCATGTCTATTAGTATTTGTGTGTCCGCTCGCCCCTATATAGATAAGCGAGCGGAACACTAATTATAGATAGAGTTCTTTCAATATGTGTTTATGTGTTTATAATTCTATATGGGAATCGGAATACATAAACACTAATCATCAGAGAGATTAAGTTCTTGCTCCTGTGCATCTGGAGTAGTAACCACATACCAAACGGACTGCCTACCCTCACGGCGACTATCGAGAATACCGTATTGCTTGCATTTCTTCAAGGTCTTGTCGGCTGGAGATTTACTTGTCCATCGCTTAACATTCATCAGCCACGAGATTAGTTGTGTGTTGGTGCAAGGAAGTGGGGCTGCGTCCATAAGATTGCGTAGTTCCATTTCTTCCGCATCCTCTTGGGTAAGTTCTGGAATACTGCTTATATCGACTGTCTCCCACCAACCAACCTTTTGACCATACGGACACACAATCTTAAATCGTAGGTTAGGAGCACTTTCACCACGTCCTTCATGTTCTACTGTGAAGAATCCATTAGACTTGTCCTTCTTCAAAATGAAACTATCCGTGAATTTCTTGTTGGCCTGAGTTCCCGCCCAGCCCCCTATCTTTCCACTATTGAAGTTTAGGTGAAGCATACCCACTACGGCACAATCATACTCACAACTAAGATAATCCATCCAAGCCATGACCTCCTTCGCCTCCCTCTCGTCGTTAATGCTGCCAATCAAATCGGCAATACCATCAACGAACACCAGTTGAGGCTCATACTTTTTTATGGCCAGTTCTATAATGGTCATTCTGTCTGCTTCCTCAATATCCTTTACTGATAGAGAAACAATGCCATGAGTATTCCACTGTTCGCCGTAATCATAGCCAGCGGTTTTCATTATGCGTCGAAGAGTGCGCCGGGCATCTCTCAAAGGTTGTTCGGTGTCAATGTTCAGTATCTTCAACTTTCCTTCGTTACTACGAATAGCACCGTTCAACACTTGATGATTAGGCGAAGCACTTGCAGCCATCAGCAAACCAGCAAAATTAGATTTTCCAGATTTCTTTTGGGCTGCAATGATACCAACGGCATCTTTTGGCAGAACTTCCACCCCATTGATATTAAACAATGATGGTGGCTCTTGTTCGTCAGGCACATTCTGAATTTCAATACTGAGCAACTTTTCTGCAAGGTTCCTGATTTTCTCTTCTCTTTCCTTTGTAGATTGAGAAGAATTTGTTACCTTTGCAGTGGTTTCAGTGGTAGCGGTTTCGGCTGTTGCCATTTTCTTTTCTTCCATAGTTATGCCTCCTTCACTTTTAAGTCACAATCCCGATAATAGACTTTTGAGCCCACAACGGTCTTTTTTAAGATTCCAGCTTTACACCACCTCCAGAGAGTACTCACATCTACTCGGTGACGTTCAGCAAACTCTTTAGGAGTGAAAATTTGTCCTTTCTGCGTCCTTAACTTCTCTGTAGCCTCAGCAATGAGAGAATGTCCGAACTCCTGTAACATAATCGGTGTTACCACCAGTAATGTATTACTGTTGCCGTTTGAAAGCATTTCTTGTATGCTCATAATAAACCCACGGCTCGGCGACTGACACAAAGAAACATTCTCCCTTCGTCGCTGCCTCAGTCAGATGGTCTTGCAATGTGTCGGGTACGCCACAATCAACTTCTGGTGGTGCAAAGGTAGCGCAGAATTGTAACCTAATGAAAAAGGGGATTGACTACAGAAAAAGGCAAACCGCCTACAACAAACGATTTGCCTCAACAAAAAAATATAAAGGGGATTTTCAAAGGGGATTTGTGGGGATTGAAACTATTAGCGTAAATATGCAAACCTAAGAATAAAGTTTGGAGATGACTCTAAGGCTCTTTTGATTTTACATGGTTTAGCCTGAGACTCACTTTTGACACAACCAATAGCATCACAGAAGATACGGTAGAACTCCATAAAAGTGTTAGGTTTAGACTGAATCCATTTGCTATTATATATAAGATATGCTATATTCGCATATTCCTTAGAACTCCATCCTCCCAACTTTAACGATGGTAGAAAATCAAAAGTCCAATAATCATGTTGATTTCCACTCTTACTATATGCTTTTCCAAAGAAACCGTCCTTAAAATAGGGTTTTAGTGTTTCATATCTCTGCTCTCGCACATCAAATATAGATTTTTTCACTTTCGCAAGTTTCTCTGCATAACTTACAACCTCAAATAAAGAACCTGCCATATCATTAATTCTTTCATGCAATAGATTCAGTTCTTCTTCATATTTCCCCCCTACGGATGGGGCGCATTTCCCCCAATACTCTACAATCTTGTCAAGAATGTTATTTAGTCCTTTGTCTTTTAACCGTTCAATAAAAAACGGTATTTGCTCTTTACCTGCTTGACATATTTCATCGAGGACATTTTCTGCCAACCTTCTATAATTATGGATAACAATAGGGCGTTCTATAATTCCACTTGTTATTTTCGCCATTTCCCCATCACCATATTCTTCTTTTAACTTATGACCATTATCATAAGCATTTTCATAGAAACTTATAGCATCAAATAGCTCACGAATATAATGATTCGATTCTCTCATACTGTAAACAATTACTATTAATCAATTAGCGAAACGGTCTCTTTCATCACATCCATATCAATGTCACGATAACGGACAAAAGCCTGTGATCCTTCTACATGACCAGACAATTTGCCTATTAGATTTGGGTCTTTTACTTTTTTGTAAAGATTCCCTATGAATGTTCTTCGAGCCATGTGACTTGAGGCAATCTCATTGATTGGGTGTTGTTCTGACTCTCCTGTAGTCGGATTTAGAATCGTCACCATCCTTTTTATTTCGCAAATTGTCAGAATGTCTTTGATGGCATCATTATATTTCTGACTGCTAATAAAAGGAAATAGTCTTCCTTTGGCATCAACACCCTTATATTTCTCCACCAACTCTCGCGCACGGTCATTCAACGGAACACTAACAACAAAAGGCTTCTTGTCCTTAGTCTTTCTTGGAATATACTCTATAGCCAACACTCCTTCAGCATCGGTCAGATTGTCATTAGTCAGTTTCATTAAGTCACTAACCCTACAGCCAACTAATGTTTGAAAAAGAAAAATGTCTCGTTGACGTTCCAGATGCTTATTATTGCTAAAATCCCATGCGGCCATAATATTCCTTTCTTCTAATGTAAGATAAAACGGTGTCCCATGTTTTTCTGCCCCAATAGTTATGCCATCAAAAGGTCTGTTAGAAGTATAATTCTGTTCCAGTAACCAATTATAAAATGCCTTGAATGATTTTTTGCGACCAACCATAATATTGTGACCACGCTCTTCAATAACACTGTTCTTGTGTTTTGGAGTAAACTCTACAGGATAGTCTGCAAGCAATGACTTAAATATTTCTGGATATTCTTCTGATATTGATTTCTCATTTGCCATATAATCAAAGAAATCTTCTACAGTCTCTTTGTCTAAGGTATGAATATCTAAAGTAAAATCTTTACGTTGTTTATCTGTTAACCTTATAAATGATTGATAGCGTGAAAGTATGCGCACCAAAACACGAAAACCACGCTTGCGTCCTTCCGACAAATCTTTCTTAGACAAATAATAATCCATCCATTCAAAGAATGTCTTAGTAGTAGAAGATTCTGAATCTTCCTGTTCTCGCAATAGTCGAGCATCTTTAATAACTTGATAGGTAATAGATGCCGCATCCCTATTTCGGGTCAAAGTCATGGCATCTTCTATAGAATCATGGTTAACTACATCTTCATTACCGACAAGAGCGTTACACACTGCCGTCAATCTTCCCACATAAGCAACCAACATGGATTTTGCCGTTTCTGCTTCTCGAACTTCCAACACATTCAGTTTTCCTTTTTTGGGGACAACCACATCATAGACAAAACCCTTCTTTGTTTCCTGAATAGGTCTGAACCACTCAGGACTAATGAATACGCCAGACTTAAAGCATGGTCTATTTTGACGCGAAATCGTCAGTTTTACGATAACTTGACTTCTACCATTGGCATCGGTCTTACTTGATAACTTTAATTGAGTTGTAGCCATAATGAATTATAATTTGAATCACGCTACAAAGTTATACATTTTACCTGGTACCACCAAAGAATTAGGTCACTTTTAGGTCACAATAATGCAATTTTGGGTCACATTCCACAATTCAGTAAAACTATAACTGCTTTATATACAATCGCATTTCGTTGCAATGACTTTCGGTGAATTGCATGTAAAGCAACCCCAAGCGGATCACCAAGAGCAATCCGCAAGAAGTTGAATATCAACTGATTGCGGATTGTTCATTTCTACACATACACCGCCTTTGCGCCACCAGGCACCAGCTAAAGTTACATAATTATTTTGAAAAGCTTTGTCAGAATCCATCTTTTTTCGTACCTTTGCAGCCGTGGACGTGAAAAGTAGAAGACATATTGCTTCATGGGTGCTGTTGGCAGTGTTTGTGCCAATGCTCATCCTGTCGTCGATTCACGTACATGAGTCAGCAAACATAGCTCAAGAGAACTGCAAGGAATGTGTACACCATCAGTGTCACGGCCATCTGGGTGAGCTGACAACGACGATGCACGCCTGCGTGCTCTGTCAGTTCCTCACGCTGTCGTTTGTGGCGGCGACCGTCTTTGCAGTCGTATATTATAATAAGGTAAACAAAACCCTTTTTGCCCAATGTCAGCGTGACATCCACTTTGACCGTTGCGGCATCCCCACCCTCCGCGCTCCACCGTTTGTTTGAATCACAGGGAACATTCTCGTTTTATTATGTAATTCAAACAGACATTCAGTATGATAAACATGTTACTGGCTGCTGTGCTCAGTGCATCAGCACCAGCCGACACTACTGTCACGTTACATAATGTCACCGTTACAGGACAGCAGCGCCAAAGCTACCAGATGCGCTCGTCGCAGACGGAAGTCCAGGTCAGCCGTGAGTTCCTTCAGCAGAACTTTGCAGGCAGTCTGATGCAGACCTTAGAGGCGATTCCTGGCGTGAAAGCGATGGCAATAGGCAGCGGACAGTCGAAGCCCACCATCCGAGGCTTGGGCTTTAACCGGCTGGCTGTGTCGGAAGACGGCATCAAGCACGAGGGGCAGCAGTGGGGCGACGACCACGGGCTGGAGATTGACCAGTTCTCGATAGACCGTGCCGAGGTTATCAAGGGTCCTGCGGCACTGCTCTACGGCAGCGATGCCATCGGCGGCGTGCTCAGCCTCTATACGAACCACATGCCTACGAAGCCGTTCGGCGGCAGCGTGCAGCTGTTTGGTCGCACGAACAATGAGCAGATAGGCATGTCGGCAAGGGTCGAGGGCCGCAAGGGACGTTGGTTCTATCGTGCCAACGCCACGCTGATAGACTATGCCGACTACAAGGTGCCGACTGACAGCATCCAATACTATTCCTATTGGATTAAGCTGAAGGACCGACGCCTACGCAACACGGCCGGCTGCGAGCGCGACGGCAGCGTGATGCTGGGCTACGCCGACTACAACTTCCACACCGATGTGCGTGTATCGGACAGCTACGCGAAGAGCGGCTTCTTTGCCAACGCCCACGGCCTGGAGGTGCGCCTCTCGGGCATTGACTATGACCACTCCCGGCGCGACATAGACCTGCCTTATCAGTGGGTGAACCACCTGAAGGTGCTCAGCCACACTACGTGGCGCAACGACGTGACCTCGGCAGAGCTGAACCTGGCCTATCAGAACAACCAGCGCGAGGAGTGCTCGGAGCCTGTCAGTCACGGCTACATGCCTACACCCGACGGCTCCTTGGAACGGCGTTTCGACAAGAGCACCTATACAGGCGGCCTGCAACTGCGCCACACCGTTGGCAACCACGAGTTGCGCGGAGGCCTGAGCAGTGAGTTTCAGCACAACCGCCGAGGCGGCTGGGGCTTTATTATTCCCGACTTCGAGACGCTGAGTGCGGGTGGCTTCGTGACGGACCGTTATACCGTCAACGAGAACCTGATACTGAACGCAGGCCTGCGCTACGACTTTGCCGAGACCCACATCAACAGCTATCAGGACTGGTTCCAGACACCTGTAGGCTCCGAAATGGTCTATAAGGAACGCTCGGCCGACATACGCCGCCACTTCAACAGCATCACGTGGTCGGCGGGCGTCAACTACAGCACAGGACTGTGGGTGATGAAGGCCAACGTTGGCAAGAGTTTCCGTGTGCCCATCCCCAAGGAGCTGGGCGCCGACGGCATCAACTACCACATCTTCCGCTACGAGCGCGGCAACCAGCAGTTGGACCCGGAGGAGTCGTATCAGATAGACGCCAGCATCAGCTGGGGCAACGACGAGTGGGAAGTGCAGGTGGAACCCTACCTGAACTACTTTCCCAACTATATCTACCTGAACCCCACGGCGCAGTATGTCGAGGGCCTTCAACTGTATAACTATACGCAGGCCGAGGTGCTGCGCTACGGTTTGGAGGCGCAGGTGAAGTGGTGTCTCGACGAGCACTGGCAGGCACATGCACAGGGTGAGTACCTCTATGCGCGTCAGCAGTCGGGCGAGAAGAAGGGCTATACCCTACCCTTCTCCACGCCGTGGTCGGTCGATACGGGGGTAAGATACGCTTTCCCCCGCAATAGTTTCGTCGGAATCAGTGCCCACATCGTCGGTGCCCAGCATGAGATTGTTCCCCCCGAAAAGCCCACCGACGGGCATTGGACATTGAACCTCGCCGCCGGACGGGAGTTCCAGTTGCATGGCACAACCCTCAACGTGACGCTTCACGCAGACAACCTGCTGAACCGCCGCTACTATGATCACACCAGCTATTACCGCCTCATCGACGTGCCCGAACCTGGGCGCAACATCTCGCTGATGGTGGGGCTGGAGTTTTAGCGCTTCGCTAAAGAAATAAAGAACAAAGAAATAAAGAACAAATAATAAACTACAGTACAACAATGAAAAATCTGAAATACATGAGCCTCATGCTGGCTCTCGTGAGTGTATTAACCCTTGGTTTCACCGCTTGTGGCGACGATGACGATGCCAAAGACATGACCTACCCGGTCATCTCGGCCGACGGCATCACTGCCAATCCCATCGACTGCCAGGTGTATCAGCGTGGCACAGTCATCCCCTTCCACTATATCTTCACCGACGATACTGAGCTGGGGGCCTACAACATTGAGATTCACACCAATGCCGACCACCACAGCCACAGCACGTCATCGGTGGAATGTGAGGACGAGGACGAGCATGAACATGAGCATGAGCATGAGCACGAAGCCGTCAAGCCCTGGGTCTTCAATCAGGACTTCACGATTCCCGCCGGACAGCGTTCCTTCGAAGCCCGCCACGACATTGCCATACCTGCCGACATCGACACGGGCGACTACCACTTCATGGTGCGCCTCACCGACCGTGCAGGCTGGCAGCAGCTGCACGCCATAGCCATTAAGATAACGGAGTAAACAGAAATTACGTTAATTACAGTAGTTTCTTTCCAAACTTAGGCAACATATCAAGGATATATCGTATCTTTGCCATCGATTAACGTCAATCTGCCCCAGCCCACCAACCAGACTGCACCGGTTCTGAAGATTAACAGATAAGCCCAAGTGGTGTCTTCTTGCAGGCAGGCTAAGACTCTCGCGCCCTGGAAGAATGTTAAAAAACAATAATTAAAGTGCAAAACTTGGGCGCCTTTCGGCTCAACTCCGAAGTTTTTTGTAATTTTACACCCAAATTACGTCGATATGCGAAAGCGTGCGACGCTTAGTATTATATGTGTACTCACCATAACAGTAACTAAAAGCAGTTAATTATGGACTCTCAAGAAAACATCCTCGAAACGGGGAAAAATGAAGAAAAAGTAATCCAGGAAGCCACTACAGCAGTACCTCAGGAAGAGGTGCCTGCAGAAGCCGTCCCTGAAGTATTAACCGTTGAAGAAGCCACAGAGGCTCCCGAAACACCGGCTGTCGCTGAAGAGCGCAAGGTCTATGAGACCAAGAAAGAAGTGCTCGACCGCGTGAAAGAAATTGCCCATGGCGAAGAAGCCCCACAGAAAGAAGAGGTGGATTACCTAAAGACCGCCTTCTACAAGCTTCATATCGCTGAGCGCGAGGCGAAGTTGAAAGAATATATCGATGGTGGCGGCGACCCGGAACGGTATCAGATTACTCCCGACGAAGACGAGGAAGTATTTAAGGCAGAAATGGGCGTCATCAAGGAGCGCCGTCAGCAGCAGTTCCGCGAGCAAGAAGCTGAAAAGGAGGAAAACCTGAAACGTAAGCTCGAAATCATCGAAAAAATCAAGGCTATGGTCACCTCACCCGAGGAGGCCAACAAGACATACCAAGAATTCAAGGCCCTGCAGCAGGAATGGCGTGACATCAAGGCTGTTCCCGCCGAGAAAGCCAATGAACTGTGGCGCAACTATCAGCTTTATGTAGAGCAGTTCTACGACCTGCTGAAGCTCAACTCGGAAGCCCGCGAATATGACTTCAAGAAAAACCTGGAGTTGAAGACTAAGCTGTGTGAGGCTGCCGAGAAACTGGCCGAGGAGAATGATGTCATCAGCGCCTTCCACCAGCTGCAGAAGCTGCATCAGGAGTACCGCGAGATTGGTCCCGTGAGCAAAGACCTGCGTGAAGAGATCTGGAACCGTTTCAAAGCGGCCTCGACAGTCATCAACAAGCGTCACCAGCAACACTTCGAAGGCATTCGTGCCCGTGAGGAGGAGAATCTGGCCAAGAAAACCGCCCTGTGCGAGAAAGTTGAGGCCATCATCGCCGAGGAGAACAAGGGCAGTGGCGACTGGGAACGCCATACGAAAGAGATTATCGAACTGCAGTCGGAGTGGAAGACCATCGGCTTTGCCCCGCAGAAGATGAACGTCAAGATATTCGAGCGCTTCCGTGCAGCCTGCGATGACTTCTTTGGCCGCAAGGCTGAATATTTCCGTGGTCTGAAGGACACCTTCAAGGAGAACGCCGAGAAGAAGCGTGCCCTCATTGAGAAGGCCAAGGCCCTGCAGGACAGTACCGACTGGAAATCGACGGGTGACAAACTCATCAACCTGCAGAAAGAATGGAAAACCATCGGTATGGTACCCAAGAAACTTGGTGACCAGCTGTGGGAGGAGTTCCTCGGTGCCTGCAACAAGTTCTTCGAAGCCCGCAATGCCGCTACCGCCGGCACTCGTGATGAGGAACATGCCAACTTGGAGAAGAAGCGCAACGTCATAGCACGGCTGAAGTTAGTGACTGAGGAGGCCGGCGACAACCTGCAGGAGACAGTTCAGCAGCTGGTAGCCGAATACCAAGGCATCGGTCACGTACCCTTCCGCGAGAAGGACAAGCTCTACGAGGAGTATCATGCCGTGCTCGACAAGCTCTACAAGGAACTGAATATCAGCGTGGCAAAACGCCGTCTGAACAACTTCAAGCAAAACCTGAAACAAGTGGCTGAGCGTGGTGAGAACGCCCTTGACAACGAGCGTGCCCGCCTGTTCCGTCAATACGAAGCCATGAAACAGGAGATTCAGACCTATGAGAACAACCTTGGTTTCCTTAGCGTCAGCTCGAAGAAGGGCAATTCACTCATTGACGAGATGAACCGTAAGGTGCAGAAGCTGAAGGACGACATGAACCTGGTTCGCGAGAAGATCAAGGCCATCGACGCTGAGAACCGCGAGAAATAAATACCATTATCAAAGAAGAATCCCGCTATCTCCGGATAGCGGGATTCTTCTATAGCAAACATGCTGGTTGGACAGATGTATCATGACCAACAATCCGTTTTGGACATGAACAGGCCACTTAACAACAGACTTGGCGTAGTTGCCGCCGTGCTTCTCGTAGTAGGTGCCGCTGTGACCGTCCTTCGCCTCTTCACACTGCTTGGCCTGCTGTTCTTCACGCGCCTTGCGCTCTTCGTCAGTCAGCGGCAGTTTCTTCATCATCACTTATCGTTTTCCGTTTCGCCGACAATGGTATAAATAATTTAGTTATCCTCCGAATTATTTGTATGATTGGAATTCAACAAGTGAAGAAATACCACTTTTCGGGCTCATTATTACAAAAAAATCATTCATTATGTATATGTTTCTTCTATTTTTTTAGTATTTTTGCAACCAAAACAACCGAAATGCTAGTTATATGAGAGCAATAATACTTACTTTTCTAATGTGCTTGTTGTTCACGGCGAGTGCTTCTGCCCAGCGCGCACTGACGGGAATCGTCACCGACGCGAAAGGCGAACCGCTTTACGGTGTCACCGTCAGCGTCAAAAACGGGAAGGGTACAGCCGTGACCGACCTGAATGGTAAATACAGCATTAGCATTGACAATGACAATACCGTACTGGTGTTCCGCTACGTGGGTATGGAGCCTTATCAGGTGGCGGTCAAGAACCAGTCCACAATGAACGTGAAGATGAAAGAGCAGACCACACAGCTGGCCGAGACGGTGGTAGTCTCAACAGGTTACCAGCGGCTGAGCCGCGAACGGTCAACGGCGGCCTTCGGCTTTGTAGATTCAACCAAGCTTAACCGCGTGATGCACAAGGACATCCTCTCGGCCTTGGAAGGACAGGTAGCCGGTCTGCGCATGGACATCAATCCCAACACGGGCGAGAGCAACCCGATACTGCGTGGTATCGGCACGTTCTCCAACAGCGTGGGCACAAAACCTTTGGTAGTAGTCGATGACATGGCTACCAATCTGGAACTGTCGGAAATCAACCCCTACGACGTGGAGTCGGTGACGGTGCTGAAGGACGCCGCTGCCGCCTCGATCTATGGTGCATTGGCCGCCAACGGCGTCATCGTCCTGACCACCAAGCAGGGCAAGACCGACAAGACAACGGTGAACGTGAACGCCGACTGGTACATCTCGACGAAGCCCTCGTTCGACGCCATGCACTACGCCTCGACGTCGGACATCATCGACTACGAGACGAAGGTTTATAATGCCCGCGTGGCCAGCAGCGGCAGCGTCAGGACGCTGTTCGACACCTACGGCAACAACTACTACTCCCCACTCTATCAGCTCTATCGCGACCAGGCCGAAAGCCGCATCAGCCAGGCTGATGTCGATAACACGCTGAGCCAGTGGCGCCAGAACGACTTCTACTCGCAGTACCGCGACCTCGCCTGGCGCACAGCCGTCACCCAGCGCTACAACATCTCGCTGTCGCAGCGGTCGCAGCAGTCGAACCACTTTGCCTCGTTCAACTACGAGCACGACAAGAACCGCGTGAAGAACGACAAGAACGACATCTTCTCGATTTATCTGAAGTCGAACTTCCAGGTGGCCAAGTGGCTTGGCCTGAAGCTCGGCATCGACACCCGCTTTGCCAACAGCACGTCGCCCGACGGCTCCTATACCAGCTACAACATGCAGGAGCGCTATGCCGCCATCGAGGATGCTCAGGGCAACCTGGTCCGTTCGCCCTACGTCAACGTGGCGGGCTTTGCCGGCAGCGCCATCAACGGCACCCGCATCCGCGAGGTGCAGGACCAGCGCGTCGAGGGCCTGATGCCCTATTCGTTCAACGTCATGGAGTCGCTCGACGAGAGCCTGACCAAGCACCGCAACGTCCGCCTGCGCCCGTTTGTCAACTTAGAGGCCAAGTTCCTGAAGTGGTTCAAGTATAACGTCATGTTCCAATATGAGTGGGCACAGACGCGCAGCGAGCAGTACGACGAGCCCTCCACCTATCAGATGCGCCTGACGCACAACGCCTTCATCGACCAGTCGGGCGAGTGCCTGCTGCCCGACGGGGGCCGCTTCTTCCAGCAGACCAACAACTCGCGCCGCTATACATTCCGCAACCAGCTGAACTTCGACAAGAGCTTCCTCGACGCCAAGCACAACGTCAATGCCATCATGGGCTTCGAACTGCGCGAGAACCGCTCGCCACGCCTCGTCCAGCAGCTGATGTACGGCTACAACGACACGGCGCTGACCTCCGTCCGCATGGACTGGCAGACGCTCTACAACGAGGGCTGGCAGTCGCTGGTCTATAACGGCACGCAGCGACTGGGCGGACTGACCACCAGCCAGAGCGAGGTGTTCCACCGCTACGCCTCGTTCTATGCCAACGTGGGCTACAACTACCTGTACCGCTATAACCTGACAGGCAGCATCCGCTGGGACGAGGCCGACCTCTTCGGACTTGACACCAAGAACCAGCACCACCCGCTCTGGTCTGTCGGCGGCGGCTGGAACATCTCCGAGGAGCAGTTCATGAAGGACGTCTCCTGGCTCGACTTCCTGAAGCTGCGCCTGACCTACGGTGTGAACGGTAACGTCGACCAAAGCTCGACCACCTACTTCGTGGCCCGCTACCGTACGCTGAGCTACGACCCGACTAACACTCAGTACCTGAACTACAGCGACGACAACCTGCCCAACCCGAAGTTGCGCTGGGAGAAGACGTCGACCTTCAACGTCGGTCTGGACTTCCGCATGCTGAACAACCTGCTCAGCGGTTCACTGGAGTTCTACAACCGCGTGGGCGACGACCTGCTGGTGCGCAAGTATATGGACTCCACACTTGGCGCTTCCTCGCGCGTAATAAATAATGGTAAGATGCGCAACCGGGGCATCGAGCTCTCGCTGACGGCCAACCTCATCCGCCAGAAGGACTGGGGACTGTCGGCCACGCTGAACTACGCTTACAATAACAACAAGATGCTCAACGTGGAGCACAACCCCACCGACATCGCCTCAAGCTTCATTACCGCCCCGGAGAACTACCGCATCGAGGGCACCAGCTACAACACCTGCTGGGCCTACCGCCTGAGCCGCGTGGTGAACGGCTATCCCGTCATCCTTGACGAGAACGGCAACGAGATGGCGAAGTTCGATGCCGACGGCAATCCCACAGAGGTGACCTACACCTCGACGCTAAAAGGCACCGAGGCCCTGGTGAACATGGGCACGTTTGTTCCCATTCACACGGGTTCGCTGTCGCTCAACCTCCGCTGGCGTGAGCTGGAGCTGAACACGCTGTTCATCTTCTCGGGCGGCAACAAACTGCGCTTAGATGTCACCGACATGAACTCCTACCAGATGGTGACCGACCACGTAAACGACCACACCGTGAAGCACTACTACGAGATGCCTGTAGGCAGCGTGGCCCAGCAGAACGCCTCGACATTCTCGGAGTGGTGGCGCTACTGCGACGAGCAGGTGAAGTCGGCCGACTACCTGAAGATGCGCAGCATCAACCTGGCCTATCACCTGCCTAACGCCGTCATCAAGAAAATCGGCATCGGACAGACACGTCTGACGCTCCAGGTGAATAACCTCTTCTATATCTCGGCTGCCGGCAAGGACATCGACCCCGAGTCGTACTCCGTCAAGTCGGGCACCCGCACCCTGCAAATGCCTAAGACCATCAGCATAGGACTGTCGACGACGCTATAAAGCCCACCCAAGCCCTCCCAAAGGGAGGGATGTTTAGATAGATATAGCAATAATGAATATAGATAGATATAACGACAATGAATAAAGACATAATAAAATTTGTAACCAGACATCCCTCCCTTTGGGAGGGCTTGGGTGGGCTTTGGGTGGGCCTGCTGCTCATCGTCTCCTCCTGCGACAGCTACATCGACATCACCCCGAAGGGTGCCGTCACCGTTGACTCCGCCCGTCAGTACTACGAGCTCATCGTCAACCCCATGCGCTGCTACTACCCCACGGCCTTCTACTACCTGACGGACGATGCCTGGTCGAAGGAGTCGAACATACTCGGCAACGAGAGCACCACCTTCCTTGGCATCAACTTCACGTTCAACGAGCAGGCCGACCGTACGCTCCTCGGCGACAACAACCTATATGAGAATATGTACGCCTACATCCTGCGCATGAACCTCATCCTCGACAACATCGACGAGGCCGAGGGCTCGCAGGAGTTGAAGACGCTGGCCAAGGCCGAAGCACGCACCTTCCGCGCTTTCGACCACTTCCTGGCTGTCAACACCTATGCCAAGGCCTACGACCCAGCTACGGCAACACAGGACGGCGGTATCTGCATCATGGAGCACTACGATTTGGAGGCTACTCCCCAGAAGGCTTCCGTCGCCCAGGTCTATGACTTCATCATCCACGAACTGGAGGAGTCGGTGGGACTGCTGCAGGAGAAGCCCGAGAATATCTACCACCCCAACCGCGCCTACGGCTACGGTCTGCTGGCACAGGTCTATCTGTTCCACCGCGACTGGGAGAAAGCCAGACAGGCTGCCGAGATGTCACTGAAGCTGAACTCCTCGCTCGTTGACTACAATGTCATCAAGGATGCCGGCGGCGTGGCCCGCTACAAGAATTACAACCGCGACAACAACCCCGAGGTGCTCTCCTATATGTGGATGGGCTCCGGCTGGACTACTGAAGAGGCTACGCTCTACTACTACGGCCTCATCAGCCCCGAACTGAAGCAACTGTTTGAGGAGAACGACCTGCGCTACAGCCTCTTCCTGCGCGACACGGGCACCAGCATCGTCAACTGGTTTGACGCGGGTTCAGGTGCAGCCATCTGGACACCTGCCACCACGTCAGAGCGTTTCACCTATATGACTGTCGGACTGCGTACCGCCGAGGTCTATCTGACGCTGGCCGAGGCCAATGCCCGACTGGGCAACCTCGATGCTGCCGCCGACTACGTGAACCGCCTGCGTGCCAAGCGCCTGAGTGGCACCAACACCGCCATCAGCACCCCGATGTCGCAGGTAGAAATGATGAACACAATCATCAGCGAGCGACGCAAGGAGCTGCTCTTCGGCTTCCACCGTTTCTTCGACCTGAAGCGTCTGAACACGGAACCGGAGTATCAGAAGACCATCACCCGCACATTCCCCGTGGTGAACATCAGCGACACCTATCCGCAGCGGACCTATACCCTGCGCCCAGACTCTCGCCTCTACATCATCCCCTTCCCGCGCTCGGCACGCGACAAGAATCCGAATCTGACGCTGAATACGGACGAATAATTTTTTTACGACTACGAGATTTGTCGAAGACCCACGAGGAACGTAGTAATTTTACGAATTAAACGAATTATAATATGAAGAAACTTTACGCAACAATTGCATTTGCCTTGATGGCCATGACATCAATGGCTCAGCAGCAGAACGACACCACTTACGTCATGATGGACTTCACCCAGAACCCTTGGAACTATCCAGTCCGCGAGGTTACCTCCGGCTGGAGTCCCGACATGAAAGACTGGGACACTCCTGGTGCTATCCTGCAGAATACCGATTTCTCGTGGCCTGTCAGCGAAGGCTCGTCAGCGAAAGTAAAGATAACGCTTTACTCTGTTGATTTGGATGAATATGCGAAAGTACCTGTGTTTGGACACGTTGGAATCAATGATGCAGAAGCTGCCTCATACGGCATGAGCGTTGACAATATTAACGTTCTCTTCACTTGTCAAGGCGCTACCATGCGTTTTGAAGCCCCAGAGCACTATAAGTTCGGGAAAATGGTGTTCTATAACTTCCACTCACCCAACTTCCTCGTGGGCGATGAATATGATGAAGAGTATGAGTACGAATACAACAGTAGCACCTTTAAGCAGAAACTGAAGGTATGGAAACCTTCGTCGTCAAAAAAGAATCAGTACGACTACGACATCTGGGAAGGCGACGAAAAGAACATCCTGTTCAACTATCCTTACTTCAATGCCCATTTCGTCAAGATTGACATTCGCCTCGTGCCCGACGGAAACGCCGGCATCAACGAGCAAATTGCAAACAGCACATCGCATAAAAATACATATTTTGACCTGCAGGGCCGCAAGGTCTCGGAAACAAAGAAGGGTATCTATGTCACCAATGGCAAGAAGGTGATTCGCTAACCCAATTGGCAGAAATTAATTATGACATAAAAAGTTTAATTTTTACTTACATTGCTTACATTAGCCCATAATTAACTGAATGTCAAGTATCTGCTTGATGTAAGTAAAATGTAGGTAATGTAGGTAAGAATTATTAACAAACCGCTGGCTTACATCAACAGCGGCAACGGTTCTGGCAGGAAAAGGACGGAAAAAAGTCCGAAAAAGACAGCTGGTTACCATTTGCTCCACCCCCTGGAGCATTTTCCTCCAGGGGGTGGAGGAAGTTGCTCCAGGGGGGGGAGCAAATCAAAAGGTAGCGGTTTGCAACTTCCTCCAATTACCGATCCTCATGTCAGGAGGGAATAGAGCAGGGCAACCACCACGATGACCGCAATGACGATGAGGGCTATCTTCATCTTGTCCAACGGATAGTCGCCGTGCAGTTCGCCTGTGCGTCCGTTGATGATGAACTGATAGGTCTTGTCGTTGATTGTGAACGAACTGATCCACAGCGGCAGGAGGACAAGCTTGAACACCAGGTCGCTGTAGTTCACATCCTTATGGTTGATGCGCTGTCGGTCGCCTCCTATGTCCCTGCGGATGTCGCTCTCAATCTCCTCCTCCATCTCGTCCTTGGCAGTATTCATACCCTCGGTGAAATCCACGGTATAGACCTCCGTCGAGAAGCCCGCCGTGTACTCGGGCGTGTACTCAACGAGGCTCCCCACGGGCCATTTCTTATGTTCCGCAATGATTTCAGCAGGGAGGCTGTTGGTGGCTGGCACCAAGATATTACTGAAGTCGTTCACGACAGTACCCGACACACTTGTCCAGTCAGTGACCGTTTCTTGGACAGGCTTCCCGTCAGACCCCTTCTTGGTCACCTTCCTGTCCTTGCCACGCTCACCCTCGTAGGTAGTACGAGTGTGTGCGCCGTAGGCCCAGTAAGGGTAATAGACACCCCGGAACTTCTCCTCCAGCACGTTACCGTTCTTGTATTTGGAGGGCAGGAACCACTTGCCGTTGAGCCAATTCTGGAACAACTCACCGCACTGTTTCTTGTCGATGGCGAAGGGCAGCAGGTAGTCGGGTTGCCAGAAGCGCTTCACCTGCGACTTCTCCAGCATGAGCGGCGTGCCGCAATAGGGACAGACGACCGATGACTTCGTAGCGTCAATATGAACCTTTGCACCACACTGTTCGCACGTCACCAGCACGTCCTCTGCCGGCTGGTCCATGATGCCGTACACCCTGTCGTCCATCTTCTTCCTCGACCACAGCCCGTAGTCGTTCTCCCTAATTTCGGAGGGCACCCCGGGCAGTTCCTTGGTGGCTCCGCAATAAATGCACTGCAGACTCAACGTCTTTGGCGAATACACCATGGCTCCGCCACAACTTGGGCATTTAATCTGCATGACCGGGCTTATCTCCTGGCTGTTTTCCTGAACATTCTGTTCCATGGTCATCCTTTATTAGTTCATCGGTGGTACAGGCGGAAGCGGCGGCGGCGTCTGGGCAAAGATTGCCGACAGTTCCGGCACGGTGCCGGCGGCGGCCCATCCGGCCATGCCCTGCGTCCAGACGAGCGTATCGGTCTTCAGCTGTCCCTGCATGGCCATCTGCTGCAGCTGGGCCATGCCGAACGGTCCTTGCTGCTGTCCGTTCTGTGCCACGTAGTATGTCGTCTGCTGGGGCAGTGGCGGCGGCACGGCAGCTGCCTGCTGCTGCATCGGCTGTTGCTGTTGCTGAGCCATCTGCTGAGCCATCTGCTGAGCCATGGCAAAACCCATGCCCATGCCCATGGCACCTGTGGCGGCTCCGGCACCGCTGTTGGCCGTATCGGCACCTTTCTCCATCGAGTTGGCAAATTGCATCTGTGTATAGGCATTCATGTTTTCAGCACCTATGAACGCCATGCTCGCACCCTTGTCGATGGCGGCCTGCACCTCTGGCGGCAACGAGATGTTCTCCACCAGGAACTTCGTCAGTTCCAGGCCATACTCCTTGAAACTCTCCTTCAGGGCTTCGGTCAGCTCGGCCGAGAACTCCTTGTAGTTGGAGGCCATCTTCACCACGGGAATCTCGTGCTCGCCTAGGTAGTCGGAGAATTCTGTCACGGCGAAGGTGCGGAGCATCTCAGAGATAGCCTCGGTGTCGAAGGTGCCGTTGGTGCCGGCCACCTTGCGGAGGAATACCGTCGGGTCGCCGCTGACACGGAAGTTATAGGAGCCAAATGCGCGCAGGTTGATGGCACGGTGCAGCTGCGGGTCGGTCACGGTGACGGGGTTGGTCGTGCCCCACCTCATATTGAGGAACTCCTTGGTGTTGACGAAGTACACGTCCACCTTGAAGGGGGAATTGAAGCCATACTTCCAGCCCCTGATGGTGCTGAGGATGGGTATGTTAGCCGTTGTCAGCTCATGGCGTCCGGGCTGGAACACATCGGCAAACTTGCCTTCGTCCACCAGCACTGCCACCTGGCTCTCGCGCACCGTCAGCTGCGCACCGTTCTTAATCTCTGACTGATAGCGGGGGAAGCGCCATACGATAGTGTCACGGGTATCGTCCTTCCACTCGATAATGTCAATAAGTTCGTTTCTCAGTTTGTCGAATAATCCCATTGTCTTTTGGTTTTTACAAATGCTCTAGGAGCGGTTAGTAATATGTCATTTTGTCTCTCTCAACCCTGCGGTCCTTACATTTCAATTTGCAAATATAATGATTTATTTTTTTAACTCCATACTTTTTTTGCATTTTTTGATTAAAATATCCACCTCTGCATGTAACAGCACAGTCATCCACTTCAAAAGTCAGAAATTACCATATTAATTATAATTCTCCATTACCAGCAAATGAACAAATGCGCAGCCGAAATCATGTTAATTATAAAAAAAGCATAATAATTCAGGCTACATAGCAGGTTATCACCTTTTTTATTGTATCTTTGCAACCATGAAAACAACAACCAAAAACATCATTATGGCTGCACTGCTTTTCATCTGCGGGCAGCAGGCAGCCTATTCATTTGCCTTTGAGGCAGATACCACAAAGACAGACACTATCTGCCACAAGACGGATACTATCTGCCACAAGACGGACTCCGTCAAAGTAGAGAAACAAGCAGCCAAGAAGCACGAGTGCTGTGAGGACACCACTGTCAAGGATCACAAAGACCCCTACCATAAGGTGGTCAAGGAGGGCGGCAGCGTGCGCGAGGGGCTCTTCACCGTGCGCCACATCAAGGACGACTGGTACCTTGAAGTGCCCGATGAGCTGTTGGGCCGCATGCTGCTCTGCGTCACCCGCTTCACCAGTGTGCCACAGGATTTCAGGATGTTCAGTGGCGAAGAGGTGAACCGCTCTGCCGTCTATCTGGAACAATACAATGACAAGGCGCTGTTCCTGCGCGAATACGTACAGTCGAGCTATGCCAAGGCGGACGACCGCATCGCCATCTCGCTGCGCCAGTCAACGGTCGATCCCATCGTCCATAAGTTTGAGGTCATTGGCCGCAACCCCGACACCAAGGCCCAGCTCATCAACGTGACAAAGTGGATTATGTCTGACAACAAGGTGACCAGCTTCTCATCGACCGACCGCACCACATTAGGCATCGGCAGCCTTGTCAACGACCGAACGTTCATTGACAGTATCAAGACCTACCCCATCAACATCGAGATACAGTCGCTACGCACCTACGGTATGACAGCTGGACGTACACCTGCATCAAAGACCGGTTCGGCCACGCTCTCACTGAACACCAGTATCGTACTACTGCCTGAAAAACCCATGCAGCCCCGTTACGAGGATGAGCGCGTCGGCTACTTCAACAACAAGATTACAGAGTTTAGCGACGACCAGCAGACCACCAACCACGAGGCCATCGTCATGCGCTATCGACTGGAGCCCAAGGACCCTCAGGCCTACAAGGCTGGCAAGTTGACAGAGCCTAAGAAACAGATTGTCTATTACATCGACCCCGCCACACCAAAAAAATGGGTAAAATACCTCATAGCAGGGATTAACGACTGGAACAAAGCCTTCGAAGCGGCCGGCTTCAAGAATGCCATTGTAGGCAAGGAGTGGCCTGAGAACGACTCGACGATGTCTGTTGATGATGCACGTTTCTCGATGATACGCTACCTGCCCTCAGAGACCGAGAACGCCTACGGTCCCCGCATCGTCGATCCGCGCTCGGGCGAGATTATCGAGGCCCATGTCTGCTGGTACCACAACGTCATGAACCTGGTCAAGAAGTGGTTCATGGTGCAGTGCGGCCCGTTGGACAAGCGTGCCCAGAAGATGGAATTCCCCGATGAACTGATGGGCCAGCTCATCCGCTTCGTGTCAAGCCACGAGGTAGGCCACTCGCTGGGTCTGCGCCACAACATGATTGCCTCGCAGGCTACCCCTGTTGAGAAACTGCGCGACAAGGCATGGGTGGAGGAGCACGGCCACACGTCGAGCATCATGGACTACGCCCGCTTCAACTACGTGGCACAGCCCGAAGACAAGATTTCAGAGAAAGGCCTTTTCCCGCGCATCAACGACTACGACAAGTGGGCCATCAAGTGGGGCTACCAGTACCGTCCTGAGTTCAAGGATCCCGCCAAGGAGAAGAAAGCCCTGCGTGCCGAAGTTACCAAGACGCTTGAAGGCAACCGCCGCCTTTGGTGGAGCGGTGACGAGGGCCGCGGACAGGACCCCCGTTCACAGACCGAAGACCTGGGCGACAACCAGATGAAGGCCAACGAATACGGACTGAAGAACCTGAAGCGCGTGATGCAGAACATCGAGAAGTGGACGGCACAGCCTGACGGCGAGTACGACGACCTGCGCGAGATTCACAATGCCGTGCGCTCACAGTACCAGCGTTACGTCGGTCACGTGCAGCGCTACTTCTTCGGTAAGTACGACAATAATGCCCCAGGCCAGCAACCATACGACATCGTGCCGCGCGAACTGAAGAAGGAAGCCATCCAGTGGACCGACCGCAACGTCATGGAAGCTCCCATGTGGCTCTACCCGCAGAGCATTGTCAACAAGTTAGGAACTGACTATGCTGAGGATATCCGCTCACGCCAGCAGACCGTCCTTGCCCTGCTGCTGTCGCCAAATGCCATCATGAACCTGCACAACACCGCCCTGCAGTCGCCTGCCAAGGCCTACCCCGTTGAGGAGTACCTCGACGACGTGTTCGCCATGGTATGGAAACCCTTGACGAATAAGGACGAGCAGCAGAACAACTTCCGTCGCTGTCAGCAACGCAGTTACATCGATTTCATTGGCACGGCGCTCAATCCTACACCCGCAGCAAACAGCGCTGCCAACACAAGTAACACCACCATCCAGCGCTCGGATGCCATTCTCTATCTGGAACAGCACCTCGACCGAGTGGAACAGTACGTAAAGGAACAACAGGCTTCAGGGATGAACGGCCAGCACTACAAGAACCTGCTGCTGCGCATCAAGAAAATAAAAGAAAAGTATGAGTCAGGAAAATAAGTAAAAAAATAAGTATCCCGCGGGATACTTATTTTTTTTGCGTTATCGATACGATTCTTACGTCATGGGTATCAGCATCACGGTCAAGCAGGAAACGGTCGATAAAAGCCTGAACCTCAGGAAACTGGCGCTCGGGCAGCTGACAGTGGCCATGACCATCTACGATGCTCCAGCCCATGCGGTCGGCGATGCCGAACTTTTCCCACACCTTACGTGCAGCCTGGGCAGAGACAAGCATGGCCGGGTCTGACAGCCATGTGTAGTCAGGATTGCCCAACAGCAGGAGGGCACGCGGGCAGACCATGGCACAGAGTTCATGCTGGTCGTAAGGCAACCGATAGACATCGTCGCCACGGAAGTTGTCGTACTGACTTTGCAGGAACCAATGGTAGTCGGTCTTGTCAATGTCTTCTACCTTCTCCTTTGATTCATGCGAGGCCCGCCATGCGGCAGCACCACCGCCACCCGGTTCCTGAGCGATGGTCAGGGCGACACGTTCGTCGAAGGCTCCGCAATAAAGAGCCATTTTGCCAGCATACGAGCAGCCAGTAACACCGATATGCTCAGTGTCTATCTTCGTCACTTCTGGACCGAGCTGCTGCAAACCGTCAATAAGCCGGCTCAGCCCCCAAGCCCATTCGCTATAGGCACCATTGGCTGTGAGATGAGGATAAAGCCGGTCGAAGGGGTGCTGTCCGCGCTCATGATGACGTCCCCACTGACCGTAGTCATTCACCTGCTTCTCATGGAACACCATCGTAGCGATGGGACGGTCATCGAACAACTGACGGGGCAAGGCAATACCGCTGGTACCTATCATCACTGCGTATGGCGGTTTCCCCACCTTCGGGTAACGGATTTCAGACCGCAACTTCAGGGTATGCCCACCCACGGTAACATAAACCAAGAGCGTATCACCATCCATACGTGCAGACACCTGGCCAGCATCAACAGCAGGCTTACGGCCTATGCCATAGTGCTGAATGAGATGGCCGATTTCACTACGACGACGCTCCCAGTCGGCAAAAGACACTACTCCGCCCAAGGGATCAGGCAATTCGCGAATGACAGGAAGCTGAGCAACGGGAAGGAATGCCGGGGAGGGATACACTGCGCCCGTATTCTCCTTTGGATAAACAGTTGGCTGGGCGGCAGCTCCCGCCGCCCAACCAAACACAAACAGGGTTATCAGTAAATTTTTCATCTCCTGACTAATTCTGAGGTAATATCGGTTCACCCATCTCTGAAGCCTCGACATCGTTGGCGTCAAGTTTGAAGAGCATGAACTGAGGACGCTCCTCAGTACAAGGTGCCCAACTGCCCTCACCACTCTCGCCATTGGGGTCGCTATACTTGGCAAAGTTTGTCCAAGCCGTCAGCATGCGCTCTGCCAAGTCCCAGTCGCCCTGGGTCCAAGGCCGCCAACAGTGCTTCAGCGACTTGAAGACAAACCAGAGGTCGCTGGAGTGGAAAGCCCCTTTCAGGCGGTTGGTGATTTCAGGGTGATTGCCGTCGTCTGGCAACGGGCGTGCAAACTCGTAGGCCCACGCCTTGCCACCCTGCTGTTGGCGCACTTTACAGAACTCAGCAATGCCGGGAGCCATTGAGCCCATGTCATTGAGCGTATAGCCTATCATATAAGGGACATCGGCGATGGTGGCACTACGTGTGGCTTCGTCAAACGACTTCAACGATACGTAGCCATCAACGATAGGGCGTTGCATCAAGAAGAGGTCGGTCTTGTTCACCATATTATACAACTGACCAACCGTATAGAGTATTTCAGTAGAGGCAGCACGGAGTTTTCCGAGGTCGGTCAGTCCGGCCCAGTCCATTACTTTCTTGGTCTCGGCCTCCGACTCAGGCAGAGAAGGATTATAGGTAAAGAACTTGTTCACAGGCGTAGCAGGCTTGGCCTCCTCACCCTCCTTGGCAGGCACATTGATACCACCGCCGCTCATGATGACCGCCTTATGGAACAATCCACGTGCAAGTGGTGACTCACAGAGAGTACGAACACTACCGGCACCTGCACTCTGGCCAAAGATGGTAACATTGTCAGGGTCGCCGCCAAACTGGGCAATATTCTTCTGTATCCATTTCAACGACTGTATCTGGTCAAGGATGCCGTAGTTGCCGCTGACGTGGTTGGGACTCTCGGCCGACAGTTCCGGATAAGTCATGAAGCCAAAGATACCCAGACGGTAGTTGATGGTGACAAGCACCACATCCTTAGAAGCCCACTCCTGACCGTCAAACTCGGGTTCCGACCCCCAGCCTTCGCGATAGCCTCCTCCATGAATCCACAGAGCCACCGGCAACTTACGGCCAGTCTGTCCCGGAGCCTTGGTCCAAACGTTCAGGTAAAGACAGTCCTCGCTATAGGGAGCCTCGTCGCCATACCCCCATTCCGAAGCATAAAAACCGGGATAATGAACGGCCTGATAGCCTGGATGCCCAAAACGGTCACAGATACGAACGGAGTCCCATTCCTCGACAGGCTGTGGCTCGCGCCAGCGCAAATCGCCGATAGGAGGTGCAGCATATGGAATACCCCGATAGACAAAAACACCCGGATTCTCAGCCCTTACACCCTGGATCTCACCACCCTCAATAGTCAAGACGGGGTTCTCGCCATTTTGTTCTGAGTTGCATCCCAGCAGTGCCATTAGCGGCAGTAGTAATACTAACAATTTCTTCATGTTTATGGTTTTTTAGTTCGGAATCACGGTGCAAAATTACAAAAAAAATACCACACTTGCCTTTTCAGACGTTTCATTTCCTATAAGAAATGTTACAATTTCGGCCAGAATATTGGCTACTTCAAGATTCTTTTGTAACTTTGTGCCCAAATAACCGAAAGCCAACCAACAATGGAAAAGAATTACAGCAACATGAGTCGTCGGGAGTTTCTGCGACGTATAGGAATAGGAACTGGTTCAGCCGTAGCGCTCATGGCTTTAGAGCCGCTGAACATGATTGCACAAGACAAGAAAAAAGACGTGGCGGTTATAAACCGCATGACCTACCGCGTCCAGCACGGCTCAGGCGAGCAGATCTCGCTGTTAGGCTTCGGCATGATGCGCCTGCCCAACAACCAGGAAGAGGTAAACCAGTTGGTGGACTACGCCATCGAGCATGGCGTGAACTACTTCGACACGGCTCCGATGTACATGGGCGGACAGTCGGAGGTGCTCATGGGCAACGCCCTGTCGCGCCATCCGCGTGAGAAATACTTCGTGGCCACGAAGATGTCGAACCAGAACCCCCGGTCATGGTCGTTCGACGAGTCGAAAGCCATGTATGAGCGGTCTATGGAAAAGCTGAAGGTGGATTATATCGACTACTACCTGCTGCACGGCATCGGCGGCGGCATGGACTCGCTGAAGGGACGCTTCCTCGACAACGGCGTGCTTGAGTTCCTGCTGAAGGAGCGCGAGGCGGGCCGCATCAAGCACCTCGGATTCTCGTATCACGGCGACGTGCGCGACTTCGACTGGCTGCTCGACCGCCAGGACGAATACCATTGGGACTTCGTACAAATCCAAATGAACTTCCTCGACTGGCGCCACGCCTCGATGCGCGGAGGACGGCGGTCGGATGCCGATGCCGAATACCTGTACGACAAATGTAAGAAGACAGGCGTGCAGTGCGTCATCATGGAGCCGCTGCGCGGCGGTGCCTTCGGGCGCATGGCCCAGGAACTGACCGACCAGCTGAAGACCGTCCACCCTGATGACAGCACCGCCCGCTGGGCCTTCCGCTGGGTAGGCTCCTATCCCAACGTGCTGACCATCCTGAGCGGTATGAACCGGATGGACCATCTGGAGGAGAATGTGCAGACGTTCTCGCCGATTGACCCGTGTACGGAGGCCGAGAACCAGCTGCTGGCTTCGATTGCCGACCAGATGTCAGGTTTCCCCACCATCCCCTGCACTACCTGTGAATACTGCATGCCGTGCCCCTACGGCGTGAACATTCCCGCCAACTTCGCCTACTACAATGAAGCTGTTAACGGAAAAATCCTGCCTCTGCCCGACAAAGCTGCTGCCGATTACGCTGAGCGTAAGCAGAAGTTCGTGGACGGCTACCAGAAGGCACTGGCCGACGAAAAGACGTGGGCCTACAAGTGTCAGGACTGTGAGGAGTGTCTGTCGAAGTGTCCGCAGCAGATCCGTATTCCCAACCAGCTGGCCCGTATCGTGGAAACGCTGAGGAAGTGAAAATAAAAAGAAAAGAAATAATGAACAAGTTCTACAGAAAGCTATCTATTTGGCTGCTGACGACGCTTATGCTTTGGGCAACTGCAGTAGCCCAAGCCGCCCCAACGGAGTGGACGGACATCACAAGCGAGTTTATCAAGAATCCGACCTTCGACACTGATGACGGCTCGTGGACATGGACTACAAGTACTGGAACGGCAGGCATAGCCTCGGGAAATGCACGTTTCTTCAGCGGATCGTTCGATTTCCACCAGACGTTGAACAAACTGCCCAAGGGTCATTACCGTCTGAGCGTTCAGTCGTTCTACCGCGACGGCGAAAATGCTGTTGCCTGGTCTGCCCATCAGAAAAATGAGGAAAGCCTTGATGCCTACCTCTATGCAGGCAACAACGAACAACAGTTGGTAAGCATTTTCTCTGAGTCACTCGACTACAACGCTGCTGGCAGAAGCTGGACTCCAGACAACATCAACTGGTATCCTGACGGCCGCGATGCTGCCGGCATCGCTATCGAAGCGGGCTTGTATAAGAACTCTATGGAGTTTGACATTCAGGCAAAGAGCAACCTGACCATAGGTATCAAGTGTGGTATAGAGAAGGGCTCCAACTACTGCGTCATCGACAACTTCAAACTGGAGTACTTCGGCGAATTACCGGGAGAACTCGACCCAGACGAGAATGGCTGGATAGACGTGACACAGTTCTTCATTACCAACCCTGGTTTCGACGGAAGCACTGCCGACGGCTGGCAGTGGGAGCACGAAGGTAGCTGCAATGTCCGTGTAGAGAGCATGGAATTCTGGCAGGCATGGTTTCACCTCTGGCAGGATCTAACAGGACTGCCTGAAGGCCACTACCGTCTGTCAGTGCAGAGTTACTACCGTCAAGCGGATAACGATTATTCCTACTCATGCTACAAGGATGGCGATGCGGACATGACAGCCGTTTTGTTTGCCGGCGACAAACAGCAACTTGTGGCCAACCTATACAGCTACGAACTGCCCAACTGGACTGACGGCTGCTGGACCTACCAATCAGGAGACTGGTGGTCAGGCAACGTTGAGACACACTACTTCCCCAACACGATGGAGAGTGCCGCCGTAGCTTTTGCCAACGGTGCCTACTGGAACTCGTTAGAGTTCGATGCTAACGGTGACATAACCATCGGACTGCGCAACGACAACTGGGTTCCCAACAACTGGTGCATCTTCGACAACTTCAAACTGGAATTCAAAGGTGAGATTGTGAAAGCTACGTCCATTACCGCCAGCATCAATGAAACAAGCCTCACCATTGGCCAGACGACACAGGCAACAGCCACCGTACTCCCCACAAATGCATTGGCCCAAAAAGTGAAATGGTCATCTTCTGACGAAGCTGTAGCAACAGTCGATGCCAACGGAATTGTGTCCACCTGCGGTGCCGGTACCACCATGATTACGGCAACAACTATTGACGGCACTAATCTCACGTCTTCAGTTCAATTGACGGTAACTAAAAACCCACCGACATCTGAATCGCTCATCATAAACGAAATCATGGCATCAAATGTAGATGAGTTTATTAGCCCGGCTTTCAACTTCGACGGTTGGATGGAGTTGTACAACCCCACAGACAAGGCTGTCTCATTAGCAGACTGCTACATCTCTACCGACGCCCAGAATATGTTAGCATGGAAGATGCCTGTCTCCGTAGGATGGATACCAGCCCAAGGCTACAAGGTCATCTGGTTCGACTCCAACGACATTGCGCCGCAAAACGCCCCATTCAAGCTTGACGTTGACGGTGGCACCATTTATGTCAGCGATGATGAAGGGACCCTCATTGCCCAGCAAAGTTACCCGTCAAGCATGGAGCGCATCAGCTATGCCCGCACCACCGACGGAGGTGCGACATGGGGACTGGCCACACTGGCAACTCCTGGCGAATCGAACGCTTCGACCACCTACGCCACACAGCAGTTAGCGGCTCCCGAGGTCGATCAGCCCTCACAGCTGTTTACCAATTCCATGGGCATCACAGTAACCATCCCGTCGGGTTGCACCCTGCGTTATACCACCGACGGCTCACTGCCCACCATGACTAACGGCGAGACCAGCACTAACGGGCGTTTCTACATCAGTGATACACACAACTACCGCTTCCGCCTGTTTGCCGATGGCAAACTGCCTAGCAATGTCGTCACGCGTTCCTATATTTCTAAATATCAAGACTATACACTTCCTGTAGTGTCGGTGGTGGCCGACCCCGACTTTATCTATAGCGAAGAAATCGGTGTGTTTTCAACTGGCCCCAATGGTCGGCCCGGTAATGGCCAGGACGCTAATTGCAACTGGAACATGAACTGGGAACGCCCCGTGAATTTCTCGTATCTGAACAGTGACGGTCAGATGGTGCTCAACCAGGATGCCAACCTCGAGATGTGCGGTGGATGGAGCCGTGCCTGGTTGCCTCATTCATTTAAGCTGAAGGGCAGCAAGGAGTTAGGCGGCATCAAGTACCTGCCCTACCAGTTCTTCAAACAGAAGCCGTACATCCGCAACCGTACCTTGCAGATACGTAATGGCGGAAACGACAACAACGGACGTTTCATTGACCCCGCTATCCAGTATATGATTGAAACATCGGGTGTCAACATCGATTGCCAGAGCTACCAGCCCGTACACGAGTTCATCAACGGCGAATACATCGGCGTACTGAACGTTCGTGAGCCAAACAACAAGCACTTTGTCGATGCCAACTATGGTTGGGATGACGACGAGATTGACCAATTCGAAATGTCACCGGATTCTGGCTACATACAAAAATGCGGTACTCCAGATGCCTTCAACTACCTGGTGGACGACCTCTCGCCCAATGCCGCCGATGCCACCACCTACGCCGAGATTGAAAAACTACTCGACATCGACGAATATGTCAACTACATGGCAGCAGAGTTCTACTTAGGCGGCACCGACTGGCCTCAGAACAATGTCAAGGGATTCCGCCACCGCAATGGAGGAAAGTTCCGGTTCGTAATCTTCGACCTCGATTTTGCCTTCAGTACCACCAACCCGTTCAATACGTTCATGGGGAAGGAAATCTACACGTTCGACAAATTACGACCCGCCTCATTAGGACAATATACAAACGTACAGATACGCTTTGTGACACTGTTTAAGAACCTACTGCAAAACGACTCCTTCCGCAAGCGTTTCATTGACGCCTTCTGCCTCATGGGAGGCAGCGTTCTTGAGGGAAACCGTGCCACCCAAATTGCCAACCAGTTAGAGGAAGTTGTCAGAGGCCCGATGGGTATGGAATGGAAGCAGGATGCACTATCTTCTTCCGTCAACACTGTCAAGCAGTTACGCAACCGCCAGAACACTGCCATTAACTACCTGCGCTCCTTTGAGCCCATGCAACTTAAAGGCCAAAGTACGATAAAGGCTTCTTTGTCATCAAACATAGAGAATGCCAAGCTGCTGCTAAACGGCCACGACATCCCCACGGGAAAGTTTAACGGCCAGTTCTTTGCCCCTGCCATCATTAAGGCACAGGCTCCAGAAGGCTACACTTTCAAGGGATGGATGAACGGCAGTAGCGTTATTTCAACCAGCGAAGAATACGACATCTCAGAAGAGAGCAATATCAATCTGGTGGCCACCTATGAGCCTATAGCAGACGACAACGATTTGAAGTCGGCTATCGCTATGCCAATCAAGGTGAACGAGGTAAGTGCGGCCAACACCGTCTATGTCAGCGACACATGGAAGCGGACTGACTGGTTCGAACTGTACAACACCACCGATGCCGAGCTGGACGTCAAAGGTCTCTACCTGAGCGATGACAGTGACCAGCCACTGAAGTTCCAGATTGAGAAGAGCACAAAGATTCCCGCCAAGGGACATCTTGTGGTATGGGCCGACGGTCTGGGCACCAATGCCTTGAACGGCCGGAGCCAGCAGCTGCACACCAGCTTCAAACTGGGTAACAGCGACGGCCAGCAAGTCATCGTCGTCAGCAGCGACGAGTTTGTCAAGAACAACCAGACATACTTCAACGCCCATCCCGACATGAAAACATTCATTGACGGTCTGACCTACACATCGCACACGGGCAACCAGTCGGTAGGGCGCTATCCCGACGGCGGACGACAGTTCTACCAAATGGCACACCCCACTGTTGAACGCACAAACACCATCACCATAGAAGACCAACCAACAGGAACGGACCAGAACCTGATGTCGTTGCTCTTCAACGGCTTCACTTTGGAACTGGCTCAGGGATGGAACTGGACATCGCACTGCCTGAGCACGTCGATAGCTCCGGCCAACCTGTCACAAAGCGCCACCCGCATCGTAGGACAGAACAGCGAGGCCTACCGCACCTCAGAGGGCAGCATGACGGGCACGCTCCACGAGATGGAAGCAGGCAGGTTGTACAAGATCCAGATGTTGGAGGCTGACAAGTTCTTCAGCGACGAGATGCTCTGCTCCCCCACCCTGCCCATCACCCTGATGCCCGGCTGGAACTGGATAGGCTACACGCCTAACGGCACCCAGACGCTTAGCGATGCTCTCACCGACTATACTGCCGAGGAAGGCGAGACAATCATAGGCCAGGACGGTTTCGCCACTTATACCAATGGCAAGTGGACAGGAGCACTCACATCGCTCGAGACAGGCAAGGGTTATATGCTATACACCCAACAGGCCAAGTCGCTGACCTTCCACAAGCCCGCACAGACCGTGAACTTCAGTCGCGGGGCACGGGTGAAAGGCAAAGCAGCCCTGACGTACAACATCGACAAGCATGCCTATCCCAACGTGATGGGCATCATCGGCAGTCTGTTATGGGAGAACGCCCCGGTTGAACCAGAGCGCTTCACGCTATTAGCCTATGCGGGCGACGAATGCCGGGGAGCAGGCAAATGGGTTGACAGCCAGATTTTCCTGACCGTTTACGGCGAAGGCGGTGAGCAGCTGCAGTTCTTTGCCTTGGACGAGTTGGACGGCACTGTCTATAACGTTGCCGAACGACAGACGTTCGCGGCTGGTGTCAACGGCACTGTCCAGTCACCCTGCCTGTTCAACATCGGCGATGCCGGAGCCTCCGGTCTGGCAGAGTTGGCTGCTGCAAGCGGTGCGTTCAACACTGTCGAAGGCTACTACAACCTGGGCGGCATGCGAGTGTCCAACCGCGCCGCCGCACTGGCCAAGGGAGTCTATATTGTGAAGTACAAGGATGGTTCTCACCGGAAAATCTACATCAAGTAATCCGCAGAAAGAGATGAAAAGACTTATTATCACAACCATGATGGCTGCCGTCACGCTCCTGACGGCAGAGGCACAGAACACGACCATCGACATCATATACAAAGGAACAACCGCCGAAGTGAACATACCTGATGGCATCACGGACGTAACACCCACCGTCGAGGGTGCCAACGTTGCCATTACCTCGCTGACCAGTACGACGGAGTACATCTACAGGCTGTCAGGCTCGTCAACGGACGGTTCACTGCTGATAAACGGTGCCTATAAGCTGACACTGCTGTTAGCAGGACTCGACCTGACAAATGCCCACGGCGGGGCCGCCATCGACATTGAGTGTGGCAAGCGCATCGCCGTTGAACTGGCTGACGGCACAACCAACCGGCTGGCCGATGTCTCTGGTGCCCAGAAGGCAGCCCTCTACTTCAAAGGTCATGCGGAGTTCGAGGGTGGAGGCACACTCAACGTCACAGGCCGCGTCAAGCACGCCATCTGTGCCAAGGAATATATGGAACTGAAGGGTTCGACGGGTACCATCAACGTACTCGGTGCCCAAAGTGACGGTCTGCATTGCGGCAAGGGGAAAATCAACAATGAGCACAACTACTTCCTGATGAAGGGTGGCAATATCAGCATTATGAATGTTGGCGGCGACGGTATAGACAGCGATGACTACGGCACAATCAGGATGGAAGGCGGTGTCATCAGCATTAACGTTCCCGACGGTGCTACCGGGCTGAAGGCTGACAGCATTGTCACCGTCAGCGGCGGCACGGTCAACATTGCCGTCAAAGGAAAAGACAGCGAAGGCATCCGTTCACGCTACGCCACCAACATCGAAGGCGGACAGCTTTATATCGTCGTCAACGGTGACGGTTCGAAGGCCATCAAGGGCAAGAATTATACAGAGGCTTCGACGGTGCTGAACGGCGGTTACGTCAACATCAGCGGCGGCGAGACCCATATACAGGTGCTTGGCGGCAACCTCACCGATGCCACGACGAGTGAAATAAACAAGTGTATGGGACTGAGTGTCGATGCCGACCTGATACAGTCAGGCGGAAGCGTCAACATCACGGCTTTGGGCAGCGAGGCTTTCACCTACAATGTCAAAGGCAGTGAAAGCCGGACAAACGGAACGATAGACTGCATACAGGCGCCATGGACAATCAACACTGCTGATTATCAATACGACATGACGGCCTACATGGCCGTACAGAGAGGCAGTAGCCGTCTGACCGACTTCAAGGATAAGGCCATCGGTGCCTTTGCCGCTGACGGTCAGTGCATGGGCTATGCCATCTTCGCTGACAGTCAGTACGGCATCCTACGCATCTACAGCAACAGCACTTCAGCCCAAGACATTTCCTTCCGTCTCTACGACTACAGCACTCAGGCTGAGTATCCGCTGATGCCATCCCAGCCAGTTGCCTTCGCTTCCTTGTCGAATGTCGGCAACCCATCATCACCCTTGGTGTTAAGCTATTCCGGCTACCAGCAGGGCGATGTCAATCACGACGGGAAGATTGACAAAAGTGATACAGATGCCATCACCAGGCACCTGACCGGACAGACGCCCAACGTATTCTTTCCCGAACAAGCCGACCTTAATATGGATGGAGTCATAAACATTGTCGATGTCACCCTGGCCATTGAAAAGGCTCTTGGTGACACCGACAACACTAATCAGTAACAAACAGGGGCAGGCAGATTATTTGAATTGCCACCAGTCGAGACGCACGTCACCGCTGGTCTTGTCGAAACAGATATAAAGGTCATGGACGCCAGCGGCGTTCTTGACCTTTGTGCTGAATGCACGGTACTTATCTGCTGAGCCGGTAGATTTGATGACTGCCGTGCCGACGACCGGACCGTCCTGTCTGTCAAGGCGCAGGGTGACGGTGGCCGTACCCGTAGCGGCGGCGGTAATGGCAAACAACTTGGCACCCTTCTGGCCGAAGTCAACGCCGCGCAGACGGATATACTCACCATCGTCGAGGTCGAAGATATACATATTCTTCTTACCCGTTGACTCTGGCATATCCTTCACAACGCCCGTATTCTCGATGCCCATCTTGGCCGACTTCACACCGAAGCCCCAGTTCATGGTCTCGGCCTCCACACGGCGGTAGGGGTTGAACCATTGCAACTGTTTCATGGGCTGCTGGTCGAGCCAGTAGGGAATCTCCCGGATGGTGCCGTCGGCATTATAGGTAATCTCCTGTGCCGACACCGAGCGGCGCTCATGGTGCTGGAAGGTCTCAAGGTGCATGAGGTCGTAGTTTTGGCCGAAGACATAGCTATGGCCTTTGAAGTCGCAAATGCCGGGATGGTTGCCGCGGTCGCGCTCTGTAGGACGCATGATGTAGCCCTTTTCCACCCAGGGGCCTGTAGGCGAGTCACTCATGGCATAGCCCAGCGCCTCAGGACAGCAGGTCGAAGCATAGCCGAGGTAATAGTGGCCGTTACGCTTGTAGAACCACGGGCCCTCCTGGTAGTGCTGGACGGCCCAGTTGGCCTTCTGACTCCAAGGCACACGGAGGTTGATCTTGGAACCCTCCTGCTTGACGGGACGCATCACGCCGTCCTGCTGATTGAGCACCAGGATGTCGCCCTGCGTAGAGATCATATCCTCGTTGAGCTTGGCGCAATAGACGTGGGGATTGCCCCAGTACATATAGGTCTGACCGTCGGCATCGGTGAAGACACTGGGATCGATGTCGTCCCAATGCTCCTTCTGCCACACGAGGGGTTCTCCCAACGGATCTTTGAAAGGACCATAGGGTGAGTCGGCCACCAGCACACCAATGCCGTGACCATGCAGCGGAGCATAGAGGTAGTACTTGCCGTTGCGCTCGACGGTCTGGATGGCCCAGGCTCCGTTCTCGCGGCTACGCCAAGAGAAATCCTTCAGCGAAGCTACGGCACCGTGCTCCGTCCAGTTCACCATGTCGGTAGTTGACCACAGCAGCCAGTCGTACATGAAGAAGCCGGCAGAGTTACGCTCATTCGGGTCGGGGATATCTTCAGGTGAAGCGTCGTGCGACGTATATAAGAATAAGGTGTCGCCAATAACCAGCGGCGAGGGGTCGGCAGTGTACTTGGTCTGGAAGAGCGGCATATTGACCTGTTCAATACCAGCCATCTCCCACCAGTCGAAGTTGAAGAGTTTCGGACCCTTGCGCCCCTTGAAGACCAGATAGAGGTCGGCGGTCTTCGGCAGGGTGACACCATCAATGGTACGCTTGGGCGAGTTCAAGTCAGTAATGGTCGAGAAGTCGAGGTCGAGGTTCAGCGTCTGCCACTGCTCCCAGCCGCCAGTGCCAGGCACGTTCAGCGTGCCGAGGAGGCGACCGCCAATGCTATCGAGATGAATCTCAATCTGACCGCCACGCAGGCCGCTGGCCACACGGGCCTTGAACGTGCGGGGAACCTTATTGCCAAAGCTTACGTTCTGCAGCTTGATATAGTCACCATTATGGATGTCGGTCACATAGACGCCCACCTGGTCATTCTGCTCTGTCTTGATGCCCTTGGAAAAGGCCATCGTCTCAGCTTCTACCTTACGGAAGGGGTTGAACTCGGCAATGGGCTTCACTCCCTCGTCGGTAGGCATGATGGTGGGGAAGCTGCCATCGGCATTGTACTTGAACTCCTCGACAGCCACACTGCGGCCGAAACCACCACCGTTAGGCAGTTTTCCAGTGTGGTAGAAGAAATAGCTGTGTCCCTTGAAATCGGCTACGCCACAGTGGTTAGTGAACGACTTCGTGTCGCAGAGCGGCATAATCTGTCCAGCATAAGTCCAGGGGCCTGTCGGCGACGGAGCTGTCGAATAGCTGATATGCTCAGGCACACCGCCAGCAGCATAGAGTAGCTGATACTTGCCATTACGCTTTGTGAGCCAAGGTCCTTCCACATAGCTGTCTTTGTACTGTTTACCCTTCTCACGCTTGTCCATTGACGGTGAACCAAAAGCCTCTTCGGTCATAGAGAGTTGTCCCAGTTCACCGCTATAACTGATCATATCCGGGTTCAGTTTAAGATAGTACACACGGGGATTTCCCCACATGAGCCATGCCTGGCCATCATCGTCAATCATCACAGTCGGGTCGATATGGTCCCATGAGCCATTCTCGAACAACGGTTTGCCGATGGCATCGCGGAACGGGCCTGTGGGTGTGTCGCCTACAGCAACGCCAATAGCCATACCGTTAGAGAGTTTCGAGTGGGCACAGATGTACCAATAGTACTTTCCATTACGCTCAATAGCCTGACTTGCCCAGGCCCTATCGTCGGCCCAAGAGAAGCTCTCCAGAGCCAGTGGCGAACCATGGTCCTGCCAGTTGACCATGTCTTCAGTAGAATAGACACGCCATTCCTGCATCCAGAAGAAGTCGGCATTATCCTCATCGTGGCCTGTATAGACATACATACGGTCGCCCACTACCAATGGTGCGGGGTCGCTAGTAAACCACGTCTGCACAAAGGGGTTTTGTGCTGTCACAGCCGTTGAGGCCATCAGAGCCATCAAGGCCGCAGTCATTTTCAGTTTCATTTCCTATCGTTGGTTTAGTTGTTAATCCGATGCAAAAGTACTAAAAAAATAGCAACCGAGCCGCGAAGAACGTCTCATTTAGTTTTCAAATAATATCGTTTCGTCCCCTTTCCGCCTCTTACGCTTGACATACAGAGTTTTTTTTCATATCTTTGCCGTCAAATTACGACTAAAAACAACAGGACTATGAAAAAAATGCTTCTGGCGGCAATGGCCGCAACAATGTGTCTGACGAGTGCATCAGGACAAGAGAAGTTCCCCTGGCAGAACCCTGACCTGCCTAAGGAACAACGCGTGGAAAACCTGCTCGGTATGTTGAAACCTGAAGAAAAGGTGGGACTGATGATGAACAAGAGCATCTCAATCGACCGCCTCGGCATACCGTCATATAACTGGTGGAGCGAGGCCTGCCACGGCGTGCGCCAAGGCGGCTATACTGTCTATCCACAGCCCATCGGCATGGCCGCTGCCTTCAATGCGCAGCTGGTCTATGACGTGTTCTCGCAGGTCAGCGACGAGGCCCGTGCCAACTGGAACCGTACCGATCATAACGACCCAAAACTGTATAACGTCCCTATGGGGGTGACCTATTATCCCGGCAATCCCGAGCTGACATTCTGGTGCCCCAACGTAAACATCTTCCGTGACCCCCGCTGGGGACGCGGTCAGGAGACTTGTGGCGAAGACCCGTATCTGAACGCCGTCCTTGGCGTACAGACGGTGCTCGGCATGCAGGGCAACGACGATAAATACATCAAGACCCATGCCTGTGCCAAACACTACGCCGTACACAGCGGACCGGAGCCTCTGCGTCACTCGATGAATGTAGAGCCGACGAACCGCGACCTCTGGGAGACTTACCTGCCTGCGTTCAAGGCACTGGTTAAGAAAGGTAACGTGCGCGAGGTAATGTGTGCCTACCAGCGTTTCGAGGGCAAACCCTGCTGCACCAGCGACCGCCTGCTCATTGACATCCTGCGCAACAAGTGGGGCTACGACGGTATTGTACTCACCGACTGCGATGCCATCAACAATTTCTTCAACCGCGGACAGCACGAGACCCATAAGGACGGGCTTTCGGCCTCAGTCGATGCCGTGCTCAACGGTACCGACTTAGAGTGCGGCAAGGTCTTCATGTCGCTCACCGACGGCCTGAAGCAAGGACTCATCAAGGAGAGCGATCTCGACCAGCATCTGCGCAAAACACTCATGGGACGCTTCGAGTTAGGTATGTTCGACCCCGCCGACATGCTTCCGTGGGCCAATCTCGGTCCCGAGGTCATCAGCAGCGAGAAGAATGACGCATTAGCCACGCAGGCCGCCCGCGAGTCGATGGTGCTGTTGGAAAACACGGAGCGCTCCCCGTTAAATGGGGAGGCGGCTTCCGCCGGTGGGGCTAAAGTTCCGGTTCTACCACTCCCAAAATCCATCAAGACGCTGGCCGTCCTCGGACCTAACGCCGACGACGTGGAACTGCTGAACGGTAACTACGGCGGCACGCCCACCGAGGCCCACCAGCACTCGCTGCTCAGCGGCATCAAGGCTGCTGTCCCCGATACAAAAATCATCTACAACAAGGCATGTGAACTGAACGACGAATATACCACCATCCACCATCTGCAGGACTTCAACGACGGCAAGGGCGTACTGGTGGAGTTCTGGAACGATAAGGACACCAACTTCGAGAACCCCGACAAGAGCGGCTACTACAACGAGCTGAGCTTCTCGACCTTCGGTGCCTGGGGCTTTGCCGAGGGCGTCAACAACGACAATCTCGCTGTCCGCATCAGCGGCAAATATACCGCTACGTTCACCGGCGAGATGAAATACACGCTCTCTACCGACAACGGCTACGTGCTAAAAGTGAATGGTGAGGTCGTAGAAGAGAACAAGGGCGGTGGCCGGCGCGGCGGCTTCGGCTTCGGACGTCGCGGTGCGGAGTACAAGTCATTCCAGGTGACTGAGGGGCAGACATACGATGTCTGCATCGAGTACCGTCGCGGCAGCGGACAGTTCGCCATGCTGCGCGGTGACATCTGCGAACGTAAGCTGGCGGACTTCACCGATCTGGCCAAGGAAGTGAGCGTTGCCGACGCCATCATCATCATCGGCGGTATTTCCGCCCGCATGGAGGGTGAGGGCGGCGACAAGCAGACCATTGACCTGCCCAAGGTGCAGCAGCTGCTCGTTCAGGCTATGCACAAGACCGGCAAGCCCGTCATCTTCGTCAACTGCAGCGGCTCGGCCATCGCCTTCGGCTGCGTCGAGGGACAGTACGATGCTCTCTTGCAGGCCTGGTATGCCGGTCAGGGCGGTGCCAAGGCACTAGCCGACGTGCTCTTCGGTGACTACAACCCCGGCGGCAAGCTGCCCGTCACGTTCTACCGCTCTAACGACGACCTGCCCGACTTCATGGACTACTCAATGAAGAATCGTACCTACCGCTACTTCACCGGCGAGCCGCAGTATGCCTTCGGCTACGGACTGAGCTACACCACTTTCAACGTGGGTCAGGGCAAGCTGTCTGCCAAGTCGATGAAGAAGAACGGCAAGGTGACCGTTACCGTGCCCGTTACGAACACGGGCAAGCGCGAGGGCACCGAGACCGTGCAGGTCTATGTGAAGCGTTTCGGCGACGAGGGTGCTCCCCTGAAGGCCCTGAAAGGTTTCCAAAAGCTGAGTCTGAAGGCCGGCGAAACGCAGACGGCCACCATCGTCCTTGACGGCGAGGCCTTTGAATATTACGACGAAGCCATTGATGAGCTGAGCGTCATGCCCGGTCGCTACCAGATTCTCTACGGCACCTCGTCACGAGAACAAGACCTGCAAGCCATTGATTTTGTCATCAAATAAAATAATTGAGTTCACTTTCAAAGTGGACTCAATTATATAACTCTACAGCGTTTAGCGATTGGTAGCAGCACCTGTGATAACACGATAATGGCCGCTGAGATGCATGAAGGCAAAGAGGCGAAGCAGACCGTCGTAGTAGGCATCGAAATAACCGTCATCGAAAGGCTCATGCTTGGCGTTCCAAAGAGCATCAACAAACTCTTTGCTCTTCTCATGCGAGCACAGCACCGAGGCTGCAGCAGACGTGGCGACAAGCCCTATGCTATGCCGCAGTTTCTGGAAGCCTCCGGCCTGTAATATCTCGTTACCCTCGGGCAGCGTCCCATCTACGCGATACTGATCGACGAACGTATCGATACCCTGACTGTAAAGGAAATTCTGGAAACGCTCGCCATACTGCTGCTGCCATTCACGGTCGGCACAACTCCACTCATAGTCGAGAGCAATGTTCATCGGCACTCGCCAAGAGTCATAGCGGAAGTTTGAACCGCCGTTGCGACGTCCGCCGAAGCCCTGCATCATCGTGCCGTCGAAGTTGCACATGTCGGGGTTCAATCCTGTTTTCTCATCGATAGCCTTATGCAGGAACGCACGAGACTTATCGGCACAGTCCTGCCAATAGTCAGCCCGTCCGTCGTCAGCCCATCTCGCCCACACCTCATAAAAGGCAGGAATATGGTAGCTGGGGTCGGTCATACGCTGGCCGAAGCCATCGGGGGTGAAAGTGATGAGCCGCGTGTCGGGATCGATGAGAAATATCTTGCCCGAACTTGGCGGCATACCCGGGAACTGCCGCATGGGACGTTCCTCTTTATAGTCGCGTGGCATGGTACAGTCCAGTATCCGCCGTGCCTCAGCCTTGTAGTTGATACCTGTGTCATCGCCCCATCGGTTCGAGGCGAAGAGCAGTGCGGTGATATAGTACAGTTCGCCGTCAGAGGCAGCACCTTCGGCATTACGCGTACCGTCAGTCTTGCAACTCCAAGCGAAGTAGCCCTCACGCTGTCCGGACTGGTGCTGCATATACTTGCGGCTCCAGCGCCACAGACGGTCGAATATGTCCTTCTGGTCCATCTGCACGGCAATCATCATGCCGTACGACATGCCTTCGGTGCGGGCGTCATGGTTCTTGATATCAGAGATATAGCCCATGGAGTCGCCCACCTCGAAATAAACCTTATTGGGGCCATGGAACACATCGTTGAACACTTCCTGCAACTTGGCTTCAACAACCTCGGGGGCGTAGCCCATTTCCACTAGTACATTGCGGTACTTGCCAGTCTCCATGCCACCCTTAGTCCAAGGTGTCCACGCCGACACCCCGATGGTGACGGACAGCATCACCGCCGTAGCAATAAACTTCTTCATTATGTCATCATGTTTGTTTGCCGAAATCGGAGGCTCATTTCCCGGCTGCTGCGTTCCACTCCAGCGTCCACCCCTCGCGTTTCTGGAGGGCAGGCACTTCACCTGTGAACTGCTTGGCAGCATCGGTACTGCCTTTCAGCTGCCAATCAAGCCAAGCGCGTGCCACCACAGCAAACTCGCCACCGTGAGGTTTGGAGTAGGTGCCACCGTGACCCACAGGCAAGTTGGCAGCGTATGCAGGCACATGGCTAATCCGGTGGAAGTCATCCATGCCGTTCTGGTAGGCGATGTCGCTCTCCCCGCCAAGGAGGTAGAGAACCGGCGTGTGGATTTCCTTCAGTTTCTCCTTTGGAGGCATTGGCATACCACCAACAGCCTGTCCTGCGTTCTGCTGGTTGAAAAGTCCACTGTTGCAGATCATCAGTGTAGAGACGCGTTTGTCGGCACAGTTATAGAGGGTCTGAAGCCCACCGCACGACATACCGGCTAGACAGAGGTGTTTCAGGTCTATTTTCTGGTAGTAAGGACTTTGGGGGTCTGCATTCTGTGCATAGACCCAGTCAATGCTCTCTATCTGCTGCTCAGTCTTCGACATAGGACCCTGATACCACTCATCAGTCATCGGAATATAGCCTGTAGCCAAGACTATATAGCCATAGGAAGCAATCTCGCTAAGGAACTTGGCGTGCTCGAACGGAGAATTGGCACAGGCACCGTTACCCCATACGAGCACGGGCAGGGGGTTGGCGGCAGAGAATTTCGAGAGATCCTGCGGCACAAAGACCGTATGTGCCTCAAGTCCTTCAACTTCGGTCATGACAGCCTTGCTTGGGCCCGTACCGCCGTCTTCAATGACACGCGACTTCAACTGGGCTGCTGCCGTCATTGCCAGACCCAGTACCAATGCAGATAACAAAATCCTTTTCATCCTAATTATCTATTTTATTTTACTTTCCATACGTTCAGGGTAATGCCGCCACCCTGCGAGGGAGCTGGAGCACAGAGGAAGAGGGCATTGTTGAGCCAGGCATAACGGCTGTCCTCTGGCGCCTCAAACTGCGGGGCAGCCTTGAAATAGAACGAGGGATTGCCCTTCTCGTCTTTCCCTGTGTAGATAATGCCACGGTTGCGGATGTGAATATTGACACCATCATCGGTCTTGATGCTGTAGATGGCCTCGAGTTCCGTACGGTTACCCTTGGCCAACTGCCAGTCGGCACCACCGTTAAGGATAGTGCCCTTGAGCAATGGACCTTCGAACGTGCCGCCTGTGATGGGTATGACCGTTCGACGACCGTGCGGTGTCTCGCCGACAGAATAAGGTGCATCGAGAGTGACTTTAAGTTGCATGACGAACTCCGTCTCGGGGCCCGGAACAGCTGCAGGAGCAGAAGGTTTGTCCTGCTGCGCCATCACAAGGACGGCGGAGCAGAACAAAATGGTCGATAAAATAGTTTTCTTCATGGGGTTAGTCCTTAATTCTGTTGCAAAGATACTAAAAGAAAAGGAAGCTAAGGGATTATATTTGTTTCAGATTCTTTTGTAAATGTAACAAATGGGCCGCAAACGCAAAAAATGAAGGACAAAGAGAAGCGAAAAGGGGCTTTTTTTCGTAACTTTGCACCAAATCATTACACATATGAAAAAGAAAACCATACAAATTATTGCCACACTATTGCTCATCGCAACACAGGCAACCGCCCAGACGGGCAAGGAGTGGGACGACCCCTTGACAACAAGTGTGAACCGTGAGAAGGCGCATACCGTCAGCATACCGATGGGCTCTGAGGCTAATGCTGCCAACACCGACATGAGCATCTCGCCATACCACCAGTCACTTGACGGCAAGTGGAAGTTCAACTGGGTAAAGCAGCCGTCATCAGCCAAGGACGAGTGGTGTGACAAGGACTTCAATGACGCAGCATGGACAGAGATCGACGTACCGTCGAGCTGGCAAGTGTGGGGTCTGCACAACAACAAGTCATGGGACAAGCCCCTGTACTGCAACACACAGTATCCGTTCTCATACAACGAGAAGACCTACTCCGTAATGGCCGAGCGTCCGGGGTGGTTCACCTACAACAGCAACATGCCCAACCCCGTGGGCACTTACCGCCGCCACTTCACCGTGCCGACAGATTGGGAGGGCCGTGACGTCTATGTGCGCTTCAACAGCGTGGGTCACGGCTACTACCTCTGGGTCAACGGCCACCGCGTGGGCTATTCGGAAGACTCCTATCTACCATCAGAGTTCAACATCACGGACTACCTCGTTGAAGGTGACAACACCATAGCTCTGCAGGTCTTCCGCTTCACCAGCGGCTCGTTCCTGGAATGTCAAGACTACTGGCGCCTGACGGGCATCCACCGCCACTGTTTCCTTTGGTCGGCACCCAAGACACAGATACGCGACTTCTTCTTCACTACCGACTTGGACACAAACTACAAGAATGCCAAGGCTAAAGTTGAGGTGAAAGCCTCCCCAAACCTCTCCGAAGGAGGGGTTAACCTAAGTGTTGAAGCCAAGATTTTAGATAACGGAACGGTCATTGCAAAAGCAACGGCTCCCCTTGCTTCTACAGGTAATCAGACATCCCCTCCTTTAGAGGGGCTTGGGGAGGCTACTCTGACTATGGACGTGACAGCACCGCGCCTCTGGAGTGCCGAGACCCCCAACCTCTACGACCTCGTGCTGACACTGAAGGACGCTGGCGGTAAAGTCATCGACATACGTGGCACGAAGGTCGGCTTCCGCGAGGTGGAGATACGCAAAGGCGACGGCGCCCTGCTCATCAACGGACGGCGCATGGTGTTCCACGGCGTGAACCGCCATGACTTCTCGCCCATTAACGGACGTGCCATCACCCCCGCCGAGATTGAGGAGGACATCAAGACCATGAAACGACTGAATATCAACGCCGTGCGCACCTCGCACTATCCCAACGACCCGGTGTTCTACGACCTCTGCGACAAATACGGCCTGTACGTGCTGGCTGAGGCCGACGTGGAATGTCATGGCAACTGGAACCTGTCATCGGAGCCGAAGTTCAAGAACGCCATGGTCGAGCGCTCACAGAACCACGTCCGCTGGCTGCGTAACCACGTCTGTATCTTTATGTGGTCGTTCGGCAACGAGTGCGGTAACGGCAATAACTTCGCGGCCGTACAGACGGCCATCAAGGCACTCGACAAGACCCGTCTGACTCACTACGAGGGCAACAGCGACTATGCCGATGTCAGCTCAACCATGTATGCCGGCTATGACCACATCAAGTGGAGAGGACAGACACAGAAGGACCGTCCGCATGTCCAGTGCGAGAACTCCCACTCGATGGGTAACTCCATGGGCAACGTCCGCGACATGTTCGACCTCTACGAGAAATACGCCTGTCTGGCTGGCGAGTTTATCTGGGACTTCAAGGACCAGGGACTGCTCACCAAAAGTTCGACGGGCAAGGAATACTGGGCCTATGGCGGCGACTTCGGCGACAATCCTAACAGCGGCAACTTCTGCATCAATGGCCTGGTGCGCCCCGACTGGAGTTACACATCGAAGTGCTACAACACCAAGAAGATCTACCAGCCCTTGGAGTTCAAGAGTGTAAAGGACGGCCAGTTCCGCATCAAGAACAAAATGGCTTTCCTGCCCTCCACTGCCTACGATGTCAGCTACGAGCTGATGGATGAAGAGGGCAACGTGCTGGCCAGCGGAACGATCGACAAAGAGGTGGCCGCCGCTGACAGTGCATTGATAACTATCGATCTCTTACCTGTCACCACCCACCTTTCTCCCCAAGTAGAGGCTTTCATTAAGTTCACCGCCAAGCAGAAGACTACCACGCCATGGGCTGACGCCGGCTATGTCGTGGCCGAGGAGAAGCTACCCGTGCAAACGGCTGAAAAACAGATGTTCAAACCGGCTATCGGCGAAGCGCTCACTGTCAGCAGCAACGCGACAACCATTACGGTGTCGAACGACAAGTTCAAGGCCACCTTCAGCAAGTCACAGGGGACGCTCTCCAGCTATACACTAGACGGCACCTTACTCATCAGCAAGCCCCTGCTGCTCAACGTATTCCGTCTGCCTACAGACAACGACGGCCATCAAGGCGAGAATTGGGACAACATGGGTCTGCGTAAGCTGACCGTCAAATGTACCAGCAACGATGTCACGACAACTGACGACGGACAGACAGCCACAATCACCTTCAACAGCACCCATACCGGCAAAAACGGCACCGCCTTCGATGTCAATCTGAACTTTATCGTCTGTGCCGACGGCACCATCCTGGTCAACTCCTTCATCCGTCCCACTCTCACTGGTGCCATTCTGCCGAAATTAGGCTTCCGTTTAGAGATGCCCACCGGCATGGAGCAACTGTCATGGTTTGGACGCGGTCCTTGGGACAGCTACCGCGACCGCAAGGAAGCCTGTCTGCCAGGTATCTATCAGAGTACCGTCACCGCGCAGTATGAAGAGTACATCATGCCGCAGGAACACGGCACAAAACAAGAGGTGCGCTGGATGTCGCTCACCAACACTGACGGACTGGGACTGCTCTTCGTGGCACCAGACCAGATGGCGGCCTCAGCCGTCCACTACCGTTCCGAGGACAACTACACCGACCGCAACAACCGCTCGCGCCATACCTACCAGTTCAAGACGTGTACCACGACCGTCGTCTCGCTCGATGCCGCAACCCGAGGCTTGGGCAATGCCAGCTGCGGACCCGAGGTGATGGACAAATACGAGCTGAGGGCCGCCAACACAGCCTTCCGCTTTTTCATTATGCCAGCCGGCTCACAACCCGCAAAAATGGCTCGCGTCAACATGCCCGTCTGCCAGCATGTCAGCTGCGAACGGCTGTCGAGTGGTCGTATCAAAATGACAACACCGACAAAGGGCGCTACAATCTATTATAGTGTGAACGGCGGTGAATTCCAGAAATACACGACAACCCTAAAACACTACGATGCCTGCACTATCACTGCCTACAGCAGTATCGACGGTATGATGGACAGCCCGAAAATAACTTACGACTTCCCGCTCTACATCGACAGGACGGGCTGGAAACTGGTCAGTGCCGACAGCCAGCACAGTGGCAACGAGGCCACGAAGGCCTTCGACAACAACACTTCTACCTTCTGGCACACCGAGTATCAGGGTAGCGAACCCACCTGTCCGCACACGCTTGTCATCGACATGGTCAAGACCTATAACGTGACGGCTGTCACCTACCTCGCCCGCCAGGACGGTAGCCAGAATGGCATGGTGAAAGAGTACGAGATATACCTGAGTACAGACGGCAAAACGTGGGGAACGGCGGCAGCCACCGGCGAATTCAAGAACACAACTGCCCTACAGACAGCCAAGCTAAAGACCAAGAAAGCCGCCCGCTACCTGAAGTTTGTGGCCAAAAGCGAAATCAACGGCAAAGCCTGGACATCATGTGCAGAATTAGGCATCGAGGCCGAGGCTGATGTCACCGCTATCGGCAAGACGGCCCAAAGCCCGACGGCAGACAGTCCGTCAGTATATTATGACCTGAAAGGCCGCCGTTTCTCGGCCAGCCTGCAGTCGCTGCCCGACGGAGTTTATATCGGCAGTGGCCATAAGTTTGTAAAATAACCGTATTAAAAACCATTATGAGAACTATCCTGACAACGATGCTGATGGCCGCTGCCGTAACAGTCGGCCACGCACAAGACAAACTCTATGCCGATGAGTTCCCGCTCGGCGATGTAACCCTGTTAGACGGTCCCCTGAAGAAGGCACGAGACCTGAACATTAGAACGCTGCTACAGTACGACGTTGACCGTCTGCTGGCCCCTTACCGCAAGGAAGCCGGCTTGGAGCCAAGGGCCAAGACCTACCCCAACTGGGACGGACTGGACGGCCATGTGGGCGGCCACTATCTGACGGCGATGGCCATCAACGCCGCCACGGGTAATGAAGAGTGCCGCCGACGCATGGAATACATGATCAGCGAGCTGCAGCTCTGTGCCGATGCCAACATGAAAAGCCACCCCGACTGGGGCAAAGGCTACGTGGGCGGCATGCCTAACAGCGAGCGCATCTGGAGCAATTTTAAGCGTGGCGACTTCGGGGTCTATTTCAGTTCGTGGGCACCGTTCTATAACCTGCATAAGATGTACGCCGGTCTGCGTGACGCATGGGTATATTGCGGCAACGAGCAGGCTAAGGCGCTCTTTCTGGGCTTCTGCGACTGGGCCATCGACCTGACGGCAGGCCTCACGGATGAGCAGATGGAGCGGATGCTCGACAACGAGCATGGCGGTATAAACGAGGTGCTGGCCGATGCCTATGCCATGACGCAGGAACCCAAATATCTCTTCGCAGCCACACGTTTCTCGCACCGCCGACTACTCACGCCCATGTCGCAGCGCCAGGACTGTCTCGACAACATGCACGCCAATACACAGGTGCCGAAGGTGGTGGGCTTTGAGCGCATCAGCGAGCTGGCCAACCTGTATCCTATGAAGCGCTGCTGGCTGGAGGATAAGGGAGATAAGATATGCGGCTCGACCAATTTCGAGCCTTATCATGAGGCAGCTAACTACTTCTGGGACATCGTGACTGGAGAACGGTCACTCGCCTTCGGCGGTAACAGCCGTCGCGAACATTTCCCCAGCAAGGAGGCCTGCATCGACTTCGTCAACGACATCGACGGTCCTGAGACCTGCAACACTAACAACATGCTGAAGCTGACCGAGGACATGCACCGTCGTAACCCTGAGGCCCGCTATGCCGACTACTACGAGTTGGCTACGTTCAACCACATCCTCTCCAGCCAGCATCCCGAACACGGCGGTTACGTCTATTTCACTTCCGCACGTCCCCGGCACTACCGCAACTACTCGGCTCCCAACGAGGCCATGTGGTGCTGCGTAGGCACGGGAATGGAGAACCACGGCAAGTACGGACAGTTCATCTATACCCATGTAGGCGAAGCCCTCTATGTGAACCTCTTCGTGGCCTCCGAACTGAATTGGAAGGAGAAGGGGCTGACGCTGCGTCAGGAAACAGCATTCCCTTACGCTGAGACAAGTAAGATGACCATCACCAGTGGCAAGGGAAAATTCCCGCTGCTTGTGCGCTATCCTGGTTGGGTGAAGCCAGGCCAGTTCTCTGTGAAAGTCAATGGCAAGCCCGTCGATATCATCACTGGCCCGTCGAGCTACGTCACTATCGACCGCCAGTGGAAGAAGGGCGACGTGGTGGAAGTGACCTTCCCTATGCACAACAGCCTGAAGTATTTGCCCAACGTTCCTCAGTACATTGCCCTGATGCACGGCCCCATCCTGCTCGGCATGAAGACGGGTACAGAAGACCTGGCTCACCTCGTGGCCGACGACAGCCGTTTCGGACAGTATGCCAGTGGCAAGAAGTTGCCAATTGACCAGGCTCCTATCCTCGTCAATGACAAGATTGATGATATTGTTGAGCAGATAAAGGAAATTGACGGAAAGCCGCTGCACTTTATGCTGGAGGCGAAAGTGGTGAATGGGGCCAATGGGACTAATGGGGCTAATGAGTTACAGCCTTTCTTCGAGATTCACGACAGCCGATACATGATTTACTGGCTTGCCCTCTCTGAGCAGAGCTACAAGGGCTATCTTGACGATTTGGCCAAGCAGGAGCAGGAGCGTCAGGCCTTAGAGGCCCGCACCGTCGATAAGGTGCAGCCCGGTGAGCAGCAGCCCGAGACCGACCACAAGATGGAGACCGACCGCTCGAACACAGGCAACACCAACGATGTATTCTTCCGCGATGCCCGCAATGGACATTATTTCAGCTATCTGATGCAGACGGGCGGAGAGACCGACCTTACCCTCCGTCTGACGTTCTGGGGACAGGATGAATGGCGCACGTGCGAGTTTGACATCTTGATTGACGACCAGCTGATGTGTAGCGTGAACAACACCCACCGGTGGCGCACCTCGCAGTTCAAGACCGAAGACTACACCATCCCTGCAGACCTATTGAAAGACAAGTCGCAAGTCCGCATCAAGTTCGTGGCCAAGCCTGGCAAGCAGATAGGCGAAATCTACGGCATCAGGCTAATCAAATAAAAGGACCATCAATACACATCCCAATGAACAAAAACCCCAAAAACAGAAGGAGAAGGTCAACGACCTTCCTTCTGCTTTTCTTCCTATTGACATCGCTGCTGGCCATCACAGCACAGGCACAGGAAAGTCACGACTGGGAGAACCCGCATGTGCTGGGTATCAACAAACTGCCATATCATGCCACCCTGCAACTGCCTTCGAAGCAAAAAGAGTGTCAAGAGATTCTCTCTCTTGACGGCCGCTGGAAGTTCCATTGGTCGAAAGACCCTGAGTCTCGCCCGGCAGATTTCTATCGCGAGGACTTCGACACGAGCGGATGGGATGATATTACGGTGCCTGGGTGCTGGCAGTTGCAGGGCTTCGGCAAACCTATCTATGTGAACATGCAGTACCCGTTCCATCGCGACCGCCCCAATGTCATGGGCGAGCCCGACAAGGACTGGTATGCCTATGACCATCGCAACCCGGTGGGGTCGTATGTGACGTTTGTCGATGTAACGAAGGAGATGCTCTCGAAGAATCTGATTCTGCACTTCGGAGGCGTCCATTCTGCCTTCTACGTCTGGGTGAACGGACAGAAGGTGGGCTATAGCCAGAACTCCATGTCGCCGGCCGAGTTCGACGTGACGAAATACGTTCGCAAAGGCCGCAACAAACTCGCTGTCGAGGTCTATCGCTGGAGCGACGGCTCCTATCTCGAGTGCCAGGACATGTGGCGCCTCTCGGGCATCTTCCGCGAGGTGCAGCTCTGGGTGCGCCCCCTGGTGCATATCGCCGACTATAAGGTTGAGGCTGTACCCAATAAGGACCTCTCGCAGTTCACCGTCAAGGCCACGGTTTCCGTCTGCAATACTGGCAAGAAAACCGCCAAGAATCTGTTGACTCAATTTGTTATCGCCTGCCCTGAACTTGAAGGCGTCAGTACCAATCCAAACACTTATTGTGTTACCAATCACCGTATAACCAAGCTTCCTGCAGGCGATACTACAACAGTCGAGCTCACATTTAACTACGATTCTCCCAATGTGCCTTATCGTTTGTGGTCCGCAGAGAAGCCCTGGCTCTATCCCTATACCTTGGAGTTGCATGACAAGAAGGACACCAAGAACAATGAGCACTTCGAAAACCATTTCGGCGTGAAGCGTGTGGAGTGCGTCGGCGAAGTCTTCAAAATCAACGGAAAAAACGTCAAGCTGCGCGGCGTGAACCGTCACGACCACCACCCCGTCACAGGCCGCTACGTCGATGATGCCACCTACGAAAAAGACATCACGCTGATGAAGCAGGCCAACATCAACTTCCTACGCACCTCGCACTATCCCGACCGCGAGTACCTCTACGAGCTCTGCGACCGCTGGGGGCTCTACGTCATGGACGAAGCCAACCAGGAATCACACGGATACGGCTATGCCAACCACGAAATGGGCGAAGACCCCGACTGGCGAGATGCCCATGTCGACCGCGCCGTCTCGCTCGTGCAGCGCGACAAGAACCACCCCAGCGTCATTCTCTGGAGCCTTGGCAACGAAGGCGCCGTAGGGCCCAATATCCAGGCTATGTACGACAAGGTGGTAGCCCTTGATTCCACCCGCCTGCCTTTCTATGATTGCCATCCGCGTTATTCCGCCCTCCACGACTTCGGCTATCCTACCCCCGCCGTGCTGAAGGCAGAGGCCGAGAAGGAGACTGAGAAACCCCTTATTGCCCGCGAATATGCACATGCCATGGGTAACTCCATGGGCAACTTCCAGGAGTACTGGGATGTCATCTATGCCGACAGCAGCATCGCCGGTGCAGCCATCTGGGACTGGGTGGATCAGGGACTTCTGAAAAAGGATGAGCACGGAGCGGAATATTACGCATACGGAGGAGATTATGGCGACAAGCCCAACGACGGTGCCTTCTGCATCAACGGACTCATTGCCCCTGACCGCAAGCCACATCCGCATTATTACGAGGTAAAGTACGTGTATCAGCCCATGCAGTTCGTTCGTGAGGACGACGGCACTATCCGCATCATCAATCATGATTGTTTTACTGATCCCAGCGAGTACAACATTACCTACGATACCCTCGTTTGCGCAGATTTACCTATACCTATTGTCTTGTGCGTTTCTGCCCGTTTGAAAGAAGACAAGCCTTGGGCTAAGAGAGGCTTTGCTGTGGCCATGGAGCAGTTCCTGTTATCTGAGAAGTCCAAAAGCGTGAGGATTAATGACGGCATAGCACCAAAACTGAAAGAAACCCCTGACGGTATCATCATTAGTACAGGCAATAATATTATCACGATTGACAAGACTGGTGCCCTTGCCAGTTGGATTATAGATGGCGCAGAGATGCTTAAAGCGCCGCTGGAACCCTACTTCTGGAAGCCCGAGAACGACAACCAGCACGCTGCACACTTCGCCGAGCGTCTCGGTGTATGGCGCGATGCGGCAGCCCAGCGTAGCGTCCGCTCCATCAAGACGAGCAAAAATGCCCATTCGGTCACCGTCACCGTCGATTGTACCCTCCCCGTGGGGGCCGACTATACGCTGACTTACGAATTCTATGAAAAAGGCGAAGTAAAGGTTGAGGCCGACTATAAGCCCACAGCAACAAACATCCCGCTTATTCCTAAGTTCGGTATGCGTATACGTATCCCTGCTGACATGACCAATATCCATTATTATGGGCGTGGACCATGGGAGAACTATCCCGACCGCAAGCGCAGCGCCTTTTTTGGATACTATGATATGCCGCTCTCAGAATTCGAGACGGAATATATCCATCCGCAGGACAACGGCTGCCGTACGGACGTCAAATGGTTCGATATCTGGGGTGGAAAGAATACTCTACACGTTGTTGGCGAACAGCCTCTCTGCATTCGTGCCTGGGACTATGGCGAGGAAGACCTCAAGGGGGCTAAGCATCCCCATGAAATAATACGTGGACGCTTTGTCAATCTGAATATCGACCTCAACGTGCATGGTGTGGGCGGCATCGACACTTGGGGACAGCGTACGCTACCTCAATATACTATCGACGGCAACCAGCCCTATCACTACTCATTCATCATCAAGTGGCAGTAGCCATTTCAAGGAGACATATTCTAAAGTCATAGACACAAACGACTACTGTCTGTGCCATGTTTTTATATTACTTTTGCAGGCAAAAACTGTAAATAATGAAAATCAAACTTTACCTTATTCTGCTTTTCTGCTGTCTCTACCTTCCGATAAGGGCACAGCAGAGCAATCTGCCAGCCCTGCACGTTGACGGCAAATGGCTGGTCGATGAAAACGGCAAACGCGTAGTTCTACATGGTGTAATGGACACGCCGAACATGTACTTCAACGACTGGAGATGGGGGGCGCCGTGGGGTTACCCCCAAACGAACTACGATGACAATGGCGTTTCCAAGTGTCTCGATTACTTCGAGAAAATCTTTTCGGGCATAGAGCGAGCCAACTGTGACGTGTTCCGTCTTCACTTAGACCCCGCGTGGACCAATGACCCGGATGCCAACTACTCCTACTCAGGAGCTGCTGACCAGCCCGATGAAGCTAAAGACGAGGCCGACATCAAGAAGTTTAACCCCGAGCGCCTGAAAAAGTTCCTCCAGTCGCTCTACATTCCCTTGATGCAGAAGGCCATGAACCACGGCCAGTATGTCGTGGTACGCCCGCCGGGTGTCTGTCCCCCGAATCTGAAAGTTGGCGACTACTACCAGCAGTACTTGCTGACGGTATGGGACATGGTGTCGAGCGATGCCACCATCAAGCAGAATGCCGGACAGATCAGCCTGGAACTGGCCAATGAACCGGTGAATCTGAAGAATGCCAATAACCAGGAGGATACTAAGGCTCTGCACGACTACTTCCAACCCATCGTCGAAAAGATCCGCTCTAACGGCTTCACCGGCATCATTTGGATTCCCGGTACCGGCTGGCAGTCCAACTACCGCAGTTATGCCCAACACCCCATTACAGGCGACAATATCGGCTATGCCGTCCACGACTATACGGGCTGGTACGGCTGCAGCGACAGCAACCCCGATCCACAGAACAAAATCAACAACTTCCATAATCAGGTACCCGTGGTTGACACGGCACCCATCATCATCACTGAAGTGGACTGGAGTCCCAAGAAGCCTGGTGCAGGCCACTACAATGAACATAATGAATGGGTCGAGCCTAACTACGGCACCTGGTCAACCGGTTCCACGTCATTATGGGGCAAGGCCTATAAGGCCATGCTCGACCACTTCGGCAACATCTCCATGACATTGTCAGGTACGGGCTGTCTCATCGACATCGACGAACTGATCAACAACAACAACGTGACAGCAGCCTTTGGCGGCGAGCCCGAAGCCTGCGGCCAGGCCTGTATGGAGTGGTATGCCGAGTTCAAGAACCAGCCCTCCGTCGAAGGCTTCGGTCAGGAAATAACCTCTATGGACTATATCACCTGTGGCAACCGCTTCATCATTGGCGACGGCACCAATATCCTCTATTTTGAATCTACACAGAACGCCCTGACCGGTGCTGTGACGCAGCTGCCCGTCGGCGACTACTATTACTACACACTGACACCGATTGCCGGCTACGACGATGTCTATGCCGTCAACATTATAAACAAGAATGGCTCTGCCTTCCCTGCCCCCTACGGTCTCGGCAACAACCTCAACGTGTCACAGTACGGCGGCATCCTGTTCTCGGGCAGTGCCCAGGCCAACGTAGGCAAGGGCTATGGCACCGACGGCGAAAACTGGGGCATCTGGCAGATCAGCTACGTAGAGGGCAAGGGCTTCGCTTTCCGCAATGTCGGCCGCAACCTCTATATGAAGCTCGACGGTACCCAGGAAGACATCATTTACGTGAAACTGTACAAGGACATCAAGATGAGTGGAACCCATCCCGACGCCGACCCCAACTTCTACATCTACCTTTGTTTCGGACAGTCGAACATGGAGGGCAACGCCAAGGCCGAGGATGTCGATATGGCCGACATTGACAGCCGCTTCCAGCTGTTGGCCACCTGCGACTTCGACAGCCCGCAGCGCACCACAGGCGAATGGTACGATGCCATACCGCCCTTGGTGAACCCCGTCGGCAGTCTCGGACCTACCGACTACTTCGGACGCACGATGGTGGCAGCACTGCCCGCCAACGTCAGGGTAGGCGTCATTCCCGTGGCCATGGGCGGCAGCCCCATCGAAATGTTCGACAAGGCCCAGTATGCCCAGAAGCTTTCCGACAATCCCAATGAGTGGTGGGCACAGATTGCCAACAACTGTTATGGCGGCAATCCCTACCAGCGACTCATCGACATGGCCAAGCAGGCTCAGGAGGTAGGTGTCATCAAGGGCATCCTGCTGCATCAGGGCTGCTCGAACAACGGTGACCCCAACTGGCCCGATATGGTGAGGAAAATTTACAACGACATCCTAAAGGACCTCACGCTGAACGCCGACACCGTACCCTTGTTCGTAGGCGAGACACTGCGCAAGGAGAACGGCGGTGCCTGCTATGGTCATAACGAGCAGGTGGCACGCATGCCGAGTGTAGTACCCACCTCCCACATCGTCAGCTCTGAGGGACTGCCCGGTAACGGCAATGACCCATGGCATTTCAATGCCAAAGGCTACCGCGTCCTTGGCAAACGCTACGCCTTTGAGGCACTGAAAGTGATGGGCAAGGAACTGAAGGCCGACCCGGACTACCAAATGGGAACCACCCTCGCGAAGTTCTACACGGCCGAGAGCATCAATATGGCCGATGAAATCTCTGGTACCCCTGGCATCAGCCAGCAAATACCTGTCACCGTAACATTCCAGGACGGTCACACAGAAAAAATCACCGACGAAGTGACCTTCAGCAGCAGTGACGTTGACTTCGACGGTGCCGTCATGCGCCCAAACAAAGAGACGCAAGGTACAGTCGAGGCCACCTACACGGACTTCCTCTGGAACGATCTTTCCACGACCGCCAGTCTCAACATCCGCTACAATGATGCCGACGACCAGCTTTTCGCCATATCAAGGGCAACGGGCTTCGACCCAGAAACGGGCGTGCTCACCGGTGGATGGGTATTCGACGAGCCGGTAGATATCAGCCGTTGGAGCTACCTGATGATCATGACCTCGAACACGGCAGCCGACGAGAGCCACTGCATCGTCCTCACCGATGCCAACGGCACCACGGTGCGTGGCGAAGACTACAAGGGCAGCGATGCCGGAACGGGGGGAAACTTCTGGCTCGACAGTTGGAACAACCAGAACGCCATCCGCATCAGCATCGAGTACCTGAAGGAACAGAAGGGATTGGACGTTAGTCGAATTAAGGCACTGGAGTTCAAGGGCTGGGGTGACGGTTATCTCCCCGTCAGCGTGTCATGCGTCTATCTGACTGACTACAACAACACGAAGGTTGGAGGCCGGTACGCCAATGGCGACGTGGAGCGCGAGTACAGCGAGACGGGCCACTTCGGTACCATCTGCCTGCCCTACACGGCTGCCGTGGCTGGAGCAAAGGTCTATAGTATTGCCGGAATCAGCAGCAGCAGTATCCGTCTGACTCCTGTCGAAGGACTTCTGAAGGCCGGTACACCATATATATATATAGGCACCGACGAGCATGGCTCGTGGAACGAGGGCAAGGTTCGCAACGTTAACTTCTTCCGTGCCGACAACACCGACCGTGATGTCACCTCCCCCATCGCCAGCAATGGTCTCATCGGTACATTCACAGGAACGGACGTACCCAAGGGCAACCAGATTTACGTCTTGAAAAACAACAAACTTTACTACACGACTGGAGCCAATGTCACCATCGGTGCCAACAAGGCATACATCGACGGTTCGCAGATACAGAATTTAGCTGAAGGACGCATCAGCCTTGACTTCGGCGGTATGCCAACCGGCATCAGCGAAGCACTGCCCATGACGGGCGGCAAGGGGATGGCCCATGACGTGTTCAACCTGCAAGGCCAACGTGTGGCAAGCCCGGTGAAAGGCATGTATATCATGCGCACGGCCGAAGGACGCTCGCAAGGCAAGAACGGGAAGAAAGTAGTCATCAAGTAAACGAACACCTGACAATGAAGAAACAATATATCATTCCACAGACAGAAACACGGGTCCTCAACGATATAGAAATGATTTGTACATCCATTCCTATTGGCGGTTCCGCCGTGGATTTTAACGTTACCGATGGTGACAGCCGTCTAACCAGTCCATTTGAAGAGATTGGTTTGGGCATGGACTAAAATCATAAGTCGATGAGACATGTCGGTACAAAAACAAAAGTCCATGAGACAAAAATTAAAGTCCTTCTCCCTGAAGCGCTTTAACTTTGCACCCAGATTACGAAATATCATTTTTTATTCACTTAAACCAAAAACAACATGAGAAAAACTTACCAATTGTTTCTCGCCTTGATGCTCACAGTTATGGGAGCAACAAACGCGATGGGACAGAAGATTTATCGGGCCGAGCTTGATAAGTCTATGTTCAAGGCATGGGACAGCAACCTGCCCGGGGCCAAGGAAGTTGCAGATCCGGAGCCCGAGCCGAAGAGTAACAATCCTTTTGCATGCGAATCCAATCTCTACAAGGAGGTAGGTGCTTATTCGACAGTCTTCGGTAGTTCCAATGTGTATTATCTGTGGTATGCCGACCTGACCGGTACCGAGACCATGTACGTGACCGCTACGCCGGGTATGAAGATCCGTGTCATGCTGAACCGCGAACCTTACGTTGAAGGTGGTACTGGCGACGCAGACGGTGGTGCATACGTAGAGCTGATTCAGGAAGTGTCTGCAGAAGGTGTGGCTACCTTTGACCTCAGTTCTTACGAGTATGTTCACCTGAATGCCATCAAGGTTCCCAACGGCAGTTCTAGCGGTGTAGTAAGGAACATTGAGATTGAAGGTACCGTTAAGCCTGTCACTGGCATCCTGTCCATGATTAACAACGGTGATGCCGAGGGCGATGACTTAGCCAGCTTCCCTGTTTCTTGGGATGGTCCCAACAACGGTGACACTGCTAATGACAAGCCCGAGATTGTTGGTGGTGGCGTTAATGACAGCAAGTGCTTCAAGGTCACCTCTTATCCCGATCCAACAGAGACCTGGCACACTCAGTTCTATATCAAGGCTGACGAGGTGATGCCTGTTGGAACGAAGTGGAAGCTCATCATGTCTATCAAGGCTGACAAGAACACCAAGATTACGACTTCCGCCCAGGGTGCGCCCCGTCAGTGGAAGGGTGGCTTCATCAATGAGTTCAACGTTGGAACAGAATGGAAAGAATATACTTGGGAAGGTGAGATCAGTGTTGACGGCTTCCAGAGCATCGCATTCGACCTGAACAACGGTGACGAGCGCAATGCCGATGACAACGGCTGGTTGCCCGGCAACGGCAATTGCGGTTTCTATTTCGACAACATCCAGTTTGGTGTCGATCTCGGCGGTACCAACCCGATGACTGCTATTGGAGCCTCCTACGGTTCTGACGTCATTTGTGTGAAGCTTGGCGACAACACCAACATGAAGGATCTGGTGAAGGCAGCCGGTGGCAAGACGCTGATTTTCGACAACAGCTGCGCTACTGTCTCCTGGGATGGCAAGAACTGTAACATCCTCTCTGTTGAGGGTCGTCCCGACGGAAACCTCTATATCTTCCTGTTGGATATGGACGGTGAAGGCGGCGCGGATTTTGTAGCCGATGACGCAGAAGTAAAGGTTGGTTTCAAGAATCCTGCTGACGCAGCATACCACCTTACATTCACGACTGGCAAGTGGGAAGGTCAGGACATTCCTGATTTCAGTGGCATTGTTTGCGACTATAACTTTGATCTTGGTGCCGGTGACATTTACTCTTATCTGTGGGGTGCTCCTGAGCTTGAGGCTATCGTGCCTGAGGCTAATTCATTCAACCTGCCTGCTGACTTGAAGGAATTCAAGGTAACGTTCAACCAGAAGGTATTTGCTGAAACTGTTGTTGCCAAGTTAGGCAATGAGAAACTGACTGTTTCTCCCGCTGAAGGACTGGCTCAGGAAATCACGCTGACACGCACAGGCAATAACGCTCTTGCAGGTGTCGAGGAACTGGTCATTTCGGCTGCAACTGGTGAAAAGGAAATTGATCTGGAAGAGCCTATCACCGTTCAGTACAGCTTCGGCGCTATTGTCATCGACCCGAACGATCAGCCTAAGGACCTGCTGACCACAGAGGATTGGAACAACACCAATGAGGGTACTGTCACCGCCGGTTACGAGATTTGGTATCAGCAGGAAGAAACTCCTCGTACATCTGAAGGCTCCTACGGCTCTGGTGCCCGTATGTTCGCATTCGGCGAGGGTGGCGACTTCATCCGCGGTCTCTACTTCCGTGAAGGCTATGTGTACTATGGTACAATGGACGGCTATAAGCTGGAACTGCAGGCAGGCAAGAAGTACAACATCCACTTCAACTCTGCTAAGTGGAAGTCTAACGGTGACGCTCTGACCTTCGAGATCTTCTCTGAGGACGATCTTGACAATGCCCTGCTGTCTGAGACCATTACGCCCAATCCTGATGTGAATGGTGCAAAGAATGCTGTTAACGGTTCTGTTTCTACTGACCTCTCGTTCACGCCCGAGGCCGATGGCAACTACATCCTGAAGTGGTCTGTTGACGGCTACAAGGAGGTTCTGATTGCCAATCCCACTGTGAAGTATGTGCCCAACGTACTTGGTATTGAGGAAGTGACGCTGCTGAACACCGCTTTGGAGAACGCCAAATCAACCCTGGACGGCAACTCTGACGAGCGTTACAACGGTCCTGCATATAACGAACTTGACGCTGCTATCAAGAAGTGTGAGGCCGAGAAGGACGGCTACACCGCTCCCTCTGTCTATCGGGCTACCGCTGCTGCCCTTGACGCTGCCGCTCAGGCCCTGAAGGACCACCGTTCACTGTGCGACACCTACGATCCCCTGCCTCAGCAGGCTTCTGATGTCGTTGACAATTATGCTGACACCAAGTTTGCCGTGACCGACATCTACGCTACACTGGTCCGCCTCGTTGCCAAGTACGGTGAGAAGAAGACCGTGACTGTTATCGACCCGGATACTGAAGAGCCTATCGAGACCGAAGAGCTGGTCATCAAGGAGTTGAAGGACGACGCTGAACTGAACGCCGCTGTCGCTGAGCTGAAGGAGGCTATCGCCCTGGCCGTCGGTAGAGAAGATGTGAACCGCAGCGGTAAGGGTATGTTCACCGTTGGCGTACCTGAGATGGGTAGCTGGACAGCAACCTGTACTGGTGTTGCCGTGCTGGTTGACCGCATCCGTTCTGGTGCCGAGACCCTGAAGGCCCTGGGTGTTGACGAGAGCGATCCTCTCATTGTCGAGGCTGACAATGCCCTGACTGATGACGACAAGCTGGCCGAAGGCATCAAGATGCGCATCAAGAAGGAGATGTACGAGCAGCTGAAGAATGCTGACAACACACTGTTCGAGGGTGCTGTTAACGAGGAAACGCTGGAAGAGACCACATCGACCTATAATATGACCGCATTTGTCAAGAACCCGAGCATCTACTGTCTGAACGCTCCTGCCGGCTACGATCCCGAGAACATTCCCGGTTGGGATGTTACTGACTTCCGTGGCTTCAGCACAGGTTGGAACGATCTTGGTACTGACAAGATTCCCGTTGGTGTGATGTTCTCTAACTGGGGTGGCAACTTCACCGCCAGCCAGACCATCGAAGACCTGCCCGCAGGTGTCTATACTCTGACAGCAGGTTATGGCGAGCGTCGTAGCGCAACTGAGATTGAAAATGATGCATACGATCTGGAAGAGTCGTTCTTCTTCGCCGCTACCACTGCACTTGGTGAGGATACCGCAACAGTGTCTGCCCCCAGCGTTGGTCAGGCATTCCCTGTTGACAATGTTGAGCTCACCGACCTGGTTATTGCCGACGGTAAGCTGACTCTGGGTGTCGTTGCCGGTCCGAGCTCTCGTGTATTCTTCAACGAAGTGAAGCTGTACATGACGGCTGCTGCCGACGGTTTCGACTATGGCAAGGCCTACGAGGAGGTACTCACTGGTGTTGAGCCTCAGGCAAAGACCGCTAAGGTACGTGCCATCCAACTGTTCGACCTCAATGGTCGCCGTGTCCAGACAGCCAAGAAGGGTATTGTCATCGTGAAGAAGTACATGAGCGACGGTACTATCAGCACGGAGAAAGTGATTAAATAGTGTTAATGAGACAATATTTATTCTATCTGATACGAACGGCGGGCTTCAGGCTCGCCGTTTTTTTGTACCTTTGCACCATCTAAAACTTACATTACTAAAAACTCATGAAGAAAACATTATTCCTGATGGTGCTGGCCCTGACGTTTGCTCTGCAGACGCTGACGGCTCAAAGTCGCCGCCCCATTGACGCGCAGCATCCCTTGTGGTTCATCCATGTCGATGTGTGGTACAAAGCCGACCCGCAGAAGATTATTGACCTCATCCCCGACGAGGTGAAGCCCTACGTCTGTTTCAACCTGTCACTGTCGTGCCAGTACGACAAGGACCTGAACATTTACAAGATGCCGCAAAACGCCTTCCAGACCTACAAGTCATGGGGCACCGTCTGCCAGCAGAACGGCGTTTGGTTCACCTGTCAGCCGGCCTCCGGCGGCCATACCCACATCCAGGATGACGACATGGTGACCTTTGAGTATTTCTTCAAACAGTTCCCCAACTTCCTCGGCTGGAATTATGCAGAGCAGTTTTGGGGGTTTGACGAGCCTGGCGACAAGTCGTCATCAACCCAGGCCTCGCGCTGGGCACTGTTTGCCCGTCTGGTGGAGATGTCCCACCAGTATGGCGGGTTCCTCACTGTCTCATTCTGCGGCAACATCTGGAGCCACGGTCTGAACCCCATCGGCGAGATGAAGCGCAACAAGAACCTGCTAAACGCCTGCAAGCAGTACCCCGAGGCTATTCTCTGGCTCTATAAATACACCACGTCATCGTGCTTCTACAACAACGAGAGCGTCACCTTCGGCCCGTTCGTCTCAGGTCTGGCCAAGAACTACGGTGTGCGCTACGATAACTGCGGCTGGAACGGTGCCCTCGGCTCCATCCTTGGCGATGGCCACGGCAAGAAGTACCCTGCTGCCGCCGGCATCGGCACAGTGATGGAGCAGACGTGCGTCAACGGCGGTGCCGTCTGGGACGGCCCGGAGCTGACATGGAACGAAGAGTGTTTCCACGAGGTGAGCCAGTCGGATGTCACTGGCTACAAGCGCCGCAACTGGCAGCGATTCCCCAACTTCAACGGTGTGTGGCTCGATATGTTCAAGAAAATCATCGACGGCACCTTATATATACCCACGCGCGAAGAGGTGGTAGGCAAGACGAAGATTGTCATCCAGAACGACATCAGCAGTGGCTCTGATGAAGACAAGTACGCCACATGGGGCGACCTCTACAACGGCCTGTATAAGCAGACCGACCCCTTCAACCGTGGCAACGGGCAGTGGATGGACAACTTCTGCTACTTCAAGTCAACAGGCCGCTACGGTGCCATCCCCATGGTTATCGCCCTCTACGACGAGGCCGCCAAATCCATTCCCGTGGTGGTGAAGAAGTCACAGCGCTCATCGCGCTGGGGCACCCAGACAAAGAAAGTCAACGACTTCAAAGCCCAATATCCCGAGGTCAGCAAGGGTGACCTCTATGTCAACCGCTACCTCAACCAGTTGGTGACCTACACTCCCTACACCTATCTTAACAAGAAGACCACGGCCCAGGCCGTCATCCCCCTGCAGTACAACACCTGCGACACCCTGGAACTGCTGTACGGCAAGCTCTCGGCAGGCCTTATCCGCGAGTATAGTGACAGCATCGTCTTCTACCTGAACAACTACCGCAGTGACTCCACCGCCCAACGCACCGACATCATCACTATCCGTGGTGCCAAGGAGCAACCGACGTTCACCATGACCAAGCACAAGGTGGGCACCACCACCGTCAGTGCTTCAGCTACGGGCAAGTTCGAGGATGGTGTCTATACCCTCACCGTCAAGCACAACGGTGCCGTCGATGTCACACTCCGCTGCAGTGGTACTGCCGACCGCTCCGCCGATGACTATGCTGCAACCGTGTTGCAGCCCACTGCCCTACCCCTGCCCAAGCAGCCCGCCCTCTACCGAGGTCCCGTCATCATCGAGGCCGAGGACATGGACTTCAAGAGCATCAAGTCGTGCGTCACCGACCCCTACAACTGGTACAAGAGCGTCCGCGGCCATGCCGGCAACGGCTTCATGGACATGGGCACCAGCACCAGCGGTGCCCTGCGCCACCAGCTCAAGCTGAAAGCCGGCCAAGAGGGAGACTACAGCGTACAGGTTCGCTATACCTGCCCCACAAAAGCAGGCTCCATCACCGTAAACGTCAATGGCACACGCCAAGCCGTCAGCTGCGTGAAAACCGCCCAGAACGAATGGCGTACTGTCAGCATAGATGCTACAATGAAAGAGGGCACCAACAGCCTCATCATCACCAACACTGGAGCTCTACCCATGTATATCGACCAAATCATCTACCAACCAAAGGATGTGGAACCGATGAAGTACTATGTCAGCGTACGTGATGCCAAGAACGGCACCGTCACAGCCGACCTAGCAGAGGCTCACGAGGGCGACACCATCACACTGACCGTACAGCCTGCCGATGGTTACTCCCTGTCGGAACTGAGACTGGTTAACTCGGTGTACTATGCCTGGGAAAAGACCATTGCCGTCACCGGCAAAGACAAGATTACCTTTGTCATGCCCCATGACAACGTGACACTTCTGCCGACCTTCTCCGACAATACGTCGGTCTATAAGCTTGACTTCACCGGCATTGACGGCGGAACCATCCCCCCGGGCTGGCGCTGCGTACAGGAGGACAACACCGTCCACCAATATCCCAACAAGTATGATGCCGGTGCCCGTGTGTTCAATGGTTTCACCGGTCATCAGGGCAAGGCGCTCTACTGGCGTGAGGACTGTGCCGAATTCGGTAGCCAAAACGCTTACCCGCTGACGCTGGAACCCGGCGGGTACAAGCTGACCTATGCGATGGCAGCCTGGAAGGAATCACCTAAATACAAGGTGCAAGTCTTGGATGCCTCGACGGGCAGCGTCCTTGCCACGTCTGATGTCTATACTGCCACGCCCAACGCCAATGGCAGCACATCAGCCAACGTGACCTCGGCCCAGAACCGTGTACTGCCGTTCAACGTCACTAAGGCGGGCAAATACATCATCCGCTTTACCAATGAGTCGAAGAGCAGCAACTACGATGAATACCTCCTCTTGGAGTGCCGCATCAACAGCGATGCCACGGTCGGCATTGACAAAATCGCCTACTCGTCTGACCGTCAATCCGTCAGCCCGTCTGACCGTCAAAATATCCACGACCTCAGTGGCCGCAGTGTGGATGGCCATTCTGCCAAGGGTGTACTCATCATACGCACTGCTGACGGCAAAACCCGTAAAATATTTAGAAAATAAGCATATATGAAAAACAGTAGAAAAGCCATTCTGATGGCATTGTCAATGGCCGTAGCCACTGGAGCAATGGCCGAGGAGAAACAACTGGTAAGTCCCGACGGACGCATGACCGTCACTGTCAGCGACGAGGGCGGCAAGCCGACCTACACGGTAAGCCGCAGTGGCATCACGTTCGTGGAGAAGTCGCCGTTGGGCGTGAAACTGAACTTCGCCGACATGACGGAGGGCTTGACAATGAAGACCTGCGATGTGCAGACCGTGAAGGACGAATACGACCTGAAGACCACAAAGCAGAGTCACATTACATACGAGGCCACCGAGGGCATCTGCCAATTTGACAAGAGCGGCTATCGGATGGACATCGTTTTCCGTGTCAGCAACCGTGATGTTGCGTACCGCTATAAACTGTATTCCAAGCGCAATCGTGGCGGCGAGACGCTTGTTGCCGTCGTCGAGAACGAGGCCAGCGGTTTCGTGCTCCCCGAGGGCACAACGACGTTCCTCTGTCCGCAGTCGAAGCCCATGGGTGGTTTCGCACGTACCTCTCCTTCCTATGAGACAAGCTACACCCTTGACGACCAGATGGGCAAGAACGGCTGGGGCGAAGGCTATAGCTTCCCCTGTCTGTTCAAAAACGGTGACAAGGGCTGGGTGCTCATCAGCGAAACGGGAACTGACGGCAACTATGTGGGCTGCCGTCTGCTGAACGAGGGCGGTGCAAAATACAGAATCGGCTTCCCCCAGCAGGGCGAGATGAACGGTGTCGGCTCTACGTCTGCTGCCGTCAGTCTGCCTTCCGAGACCCCGTGGCGCACCATCACTTGTGGCGAGACGCTTCAGAATATTGTCGAAACTACTGTGGCCAACGATCTGGTGCAGCCCAAGTACAAGGCGTCGAAGAACTATACTTACGGCAAGGGTTCCTGGTCCTGGATTATCGGCATGGACTCCAGCTGCAACTTTGACGAACAGAAGCGTTACATCGACTTCTCTGCAGCTATGGGTTGGCGTTCGGTGCTTATCGATGCCCTATGGGACAAGCAGATAGGTTATGAGAAGATGGCCGAGCTGGCCCGTTATGCCAAGTCGAAAGGTGTGGGTATCTTCCTGTGGTACAACAGTAACGGTCGTTGGAACGATGCGCCTCAGTCTCCCTTGAACAAGATGGACCGCTCGTCAGCCCGTCGCCAGGAGATGGCCTGGATGCAGCAGAACGGCATTCTCGGCATCAAGGTCGATTTCTTCGGCGGTGACAAGCAGCCAATGATGCAGCTCTACGAAGATATTCTCACCGATGCCAATGAGTTTGGCATACAAGTCATCTTTCATGGCTGTACGCTGCCCCGTGGTTGGGAGCGCATGTATCCCAACTACGTAGCCTCAGAGGCTGTTCTGGCCAGTGAGAACCTGCACTTCGGACAAGGAGCCTGCGACGCTGAGGCATTTAACGGCTGTATCCACCCCTTCATCCGCAATACTGTAGGTTCGATGGACTTCGGTGGCTCTACCCTCAACAAATTCTATAATGCCGACAACAAGCGTGGAACCGTCCGCCGCACCAGCGATGTCTATGCCCTTGCTACCGCCGTGCTTTTCCAGTCGAGCGTACAGCATTTTGCTATGGCTCCCAACAACCTGACCGATGCGCCCTCCTGGGCTGTCGATTTCATGAAGCAAGTCCCCACGACGTGGGATGAGGTCCGCTTCATAGACGGCTATCCAGGCAAATACGTCATCATGGCCCGCCGTTCGGGCGACAAATGGTTCGTGGTGGGTATTAACGCCGAGCAGCAGCCCCTGAAGAAGACCATCACCCTGCCGATGTTCGAAAAGAACAGTGCCCTCAGCGTCTATAGCGACGACGCCCAGCTCAACGGCAGCGTTAAGCAGGTGAAGCAGAACAAACGCCAGCAGCTCACCGTCACCATTCCTCAGAACGGTGGCATAGTGGTCACGCAATAGTCTGCTGAAGCCAAGACATGAAAAAGATTCTGACATTATGCTTCTCACTGTTCTGCTTGGTCATGAACGGAGAGGCACAGGACTTCTGCATAGCCAGTAAGGGACGGACAGCCACTGTCGTCGTGGACGGGAACGACTGGAAGGGAGTCATCCGTGCCGCCAATGACTTAGGTGACGACGTGCGCAAAGTCTGCGGCACACCGAGTGGCGTAGTCATCGGTTCCACAGCCGGCAAAGCCAGCATCCTCATCGGGACCATCGGCAAGAGCAGCCTCATTGACAAGCTCGTAAGGCAGGGGAAACTCGACGTAGGCAAAGTGCGCGGCCAGTGGGAGTCGTTCGTCATTGACGTCGTTGACGGCAACCTCGTCGTGGCGGGCAGCGACAAGCGCGGCACCATCTACGGCATCTACGAGGTCTCCCGGCACATCGGCGTGTCACCTTGGTACTGGTGGGCCGACGTTCCCGTGCAGCATCAGGACGAGGTATGGTGGGACGGTGGACGCTTCGTGCAGCCCTCGCCGAAAGTGAAATACCGCGGTATCTTCATCAATGACGAGGACTGGGGACTGAAGCCCTGGGCCAGCAACAACTACGAAAAGGAGCTGGGCGACATCGGTCCGAGGACCTATGCCCGCGTCTGTGAACTGTTGCTGCGGCTGAAAGCCAATATGCTGGCTCCGGCCATGCACTCATGCACCGGGGCGTTCTACAGCCATCCGGAAAGCAAGGTGGTGTGCGACTCGTTCGGTATCATCATCACCACCTCACACTGTGAACCGCTTTTGCTGAATAATGCAGCCGCAAGTGAATGGGACCAGCAGCGCGACGGCGACTGGAACTTCAAGACCAACCGACAGACCATCCTTAGGAAATGGGACGACCGGCTGGGCGAGGCGTCACAATATGAGAACATTTATACCGTAGCCATGCGTGGCCTGCACGATGCAGGGCTGCGCGGCAACCTCCCTATGGAGGAGCGTGTACCGCTGATTGATACGGTCATCACCCGACAGCGTCAGCTGCTCGAAAAGCATATCGGTGCAAAAGCAACGGACATACCCCAGATTTTCGTTCCTTACAAGGAGACGATGGACATCTACGAAAACGGCCTGCACGTTCCTGATGACATCACGCTGGTTTGGGTTGACGACAACTACGGCTACCTGAAACGGGTGTCAAACCCTGAGGAACGGAAACGCAGCGGACGGGCTGGCGTTTACTATCACCTATCCTATCTGGGGGCACCACACGACTACCTGTGGCTGAACACCACGCCGCCCGTGCTGATGTACGAGGAACTGAAGAAGGCATATGACGCAGGTGCCGACCGCTACTGGCTGCTCAATGTCGGCGACATCAAGCCTATGGAGACAGGCATTCAGACCTTTATGGACATAGCCTGGGACATCGATGCCTTTGACTTCGTGAAGGCCAACGCCCATCAGGCCAATTTCCTCGCCAGCCAGTTCGCCCACCTCTCCCTCCTCACATCAAGACTCCAGCAAATCCTCGACGACTACTATCGGCTGGCATGGAGCCGCAAGCCCGAGTTCATGGGATGGGAATACGAGTGGGACGACAAGGAGCATGAGGGGCTGAAGCCCACGGAGTTCTCTTTCGACAACTATGCCGATGCCCAGCAGCGACTGGCCGACTACCAACGCATCAGCGACGAGGTGGAAAGTCTGTCTGACGGGTCGGCCGCTTTTTTCGAGATGGTTCAATTCCCCATACAGGCTGCTTATCAGATGAACCGCAAGTTCCTGATGGCGCAGGCCGGCGACGAGCTTCAGATGGAAGCCGCCTACGACAGCATCAATGCCCTGAACCGCCGTTACAACGAGCTGTTGGACGGCAAGTGGCGCGGCATGATGGACGTGCCTCCCGGCTATTGTGCGCTTTATCAGAAAAAACCGGCCGTCATCAAGCAGCAGGCCACCATTGACCTGACGCCCAGGCACGAGCCGTTAGCAGGCTGTCACGTGATAAATCTGGCTGACTATACCAGCAAGAGCGATGACGCCCAGTTGATTGAGGGTCTGGGCTACGACTGGCAGGTCATGCAGCTGGAAGAGGTCACCTATTCTTTCCCACAGGTGTCGCGCGACGAGGTGGAAATCACTCTGTACACAGTACCCTTCTGGCCACTCTATCAAGGCAAGGGCAATGCCGTCAGCGTGAGCGTCGATGGCGGTGAGCCGCAGGTCTTTGAGAACAAGTTCCAAGAATACAGCCGCACATGGAAAGACCAGGTGATGCGCAACGGTGCCGTATGCAAGCTCCGTTTTGCCGTCGATAAGGCCAAGACCTCGCACACCATTCATTTCAAGGCCACCGACCCGGGACAGATGTTGCAGCGCGTCATCATTGACTGGGGAGGACTGAAACCAACCTATGTTGGGCCACAAATGAGACAAAGCGTAAAATCAGAACAGAACATACGATGAGACAGAGACAAGACTTTTCACGTAATGACAACCGGCAGCACAGACTAAGGGGGCATCTGCTCTGGTGTTCACTGATGGCCTGGCTGGCCTGCCTGTCAACGACTGGCATCGAAGCGCAGAACCCCGTCATCTGTGACCGTTACACACCCGACCCGGCACCCTACGTTCACGGCGACACGCTCTACCTCTTCGTCGACCACGACGAGGACCAGACCTTGAACGGCTACTTCACCATGAAGGACTGGCTGCTCTACAGCACCGTCGATATGGTGAACTGGACTTATCGCGGCATGCCGCTCACGTCGGCCACATTCTCGGCCTGGGCTAAGCAGGACAACGACTGCTGGGCCAGCCAGTGTATAGAGCGTAACGGCAAGTGGTACTGGTATGTGACGGCTACCATCAAGGGAGAGGCCTATCCCGGCATCGGTGTCGCCGTGGCCGACAATCCCGCCGGCCCCTACCGTGACCCCATTAAGAAGCCCTTGGTGAAGGGATGGTTCAAGATTGACCCCACAGTGATGATCGACGACGACGGTCAGGCCTATCTCTTCTATGGCAACAACATGCTATGGTACGCGAAGCTGACGAAGTCGATGACGGCCATTACCGGCGGCGAGAAGGAGGTGAAGACCAAGGACGAGCAGGCCTTCGGGCCCTATAAGGGCTACAACGACGACGGCTCACCGAAGACCAACTTCGAGGAGGCCTCGTGGATATACAAGCGCGACGGCAAGTACTACTTGGAGTATGCCGCTGGTGGCGTGCCTGAGTTCTGGGCCTATTCGACGGCCGACAAGATTACCGGCCCCTGGACCTACCAGGGCAAGGTGATGGGACTTGCCGACAACAGCTTTACCATTCACGGCGGCAGCGTCGAGTTCAAGGGCCACCACTACCTGTTCTACCACAACGGCAAACTGCCTGGTGGCGGTGGCTTCAAGCGTGCCACCTGTATCGAGGAGTTCACTCGCAACGAAGACGGGTCGCTGCCCTTTATCAAGGCCACGACCAAGGGCGTAGAGCCCCTTCAGACGCTCAACCCCTACGTGCGCCAGGAGGCTGAGACCATCAACCAGTGTCAGGGCGTGAAGTGCGAGGGCGACTACAACGGATGCTATGTGACCAGCATCAGCGCGGGCGACTACATCAAGGTCCGCAATGTGGACTTCGGCGAGGCCGGTGCCCGGTCGTTCACCGCCAGGGTACGCGTCGAGAAGAAATGCACCGTGCTCATACGCGTCGGCAGCAAGACCGGTGCCGTCAAGGGACGTCTCAGCGTGGAACCCACCAATGGAGAGTGGCAGGAGTTTACTTGCGACCTGACGTCGGCCATTACTGATGTCAAGGACCTCTTCTTCTCATTCTCAGGCAGTGGCACTTCGCTATTCGACTTCGACTCATGGCAGTTCAGCGGGGAACCGACGGCCATAACCCCTCCTCCCTCCACCCTTCACCTTCAACCCTCCACCGCCTACAGCCTCAGCGGGCTCAAAGCCACCCCCCACTCAAAATCCGTCAAGATTGTCAACGGCAAGAAAATACTGAAATAACCAACCATTATGAAACAAACCATTCTATCAATCCTCCTGCTCGCAGCAGGACTGATGCCGGCTCAGGCCGACAACATCACTGTAGGCGGCACCAGCCGCTCGTATAATATCATTGTCCCTAAGAACCTCGGGCAGAACCGTCCGCTGCTCATCTTCTGTCACGGCTACAACCAGGATGCCGGATGGATGCAGAACAGCGAGTTCAAGAACGAGACCGTCAGCATGGAGGCTGTCTGCGACACCGCCAAGTTTGTCTGCGTCTTCCCCAACGGTATCGACCGCGCATGGGACACCGGCGGCGACCGCGACATCAACTTCATCAAGGCCATCATCGAACGGATGGTCACGCAGCATAAGATCGACCGCAACCGCATCTACCTCGGCGGCTTCTCCATGGGCGGTATGCTGACCTACAATGCCATCAACAAGATGTCTGACCAGATTGCCGCCTTCGTCTCTTGCAGCGGCCCTTCGGTGGTAACGCCCAGTTCCAAGACACGCCCGGTGCCCATCCTGCATATTCAGGGAACGGCCGACAACTGGGGCGGCGTGCAGCCGGCGCTGAATCCTTGGATCAAGCACAACGGCTGTTCGACGACGGATAAGGTCATCAACAACTACAATGGCTTCAGTGGTGCCAAACTGCACATCTGGGGACCCGGCAACGACGGCGTCGAGGTGCGGCTCCTGGAGCTCAAGGACAAAGGTCACTGGATTTGCAAGGAGCCGCAGGTCTATACAGGTAAGGAGATCTGGAACTTCTGCAGCCGTTACTCGCTGAACAAGACCATGCCCAACGTCAAGATTACCTCGCCTTCTACCGGCGGGAAGCACATCAGCTTTGCGCCAAAGGGTGAAGCCGTGTTTCCCGACATCACCATTACCGCCACAGCCGACGACCCTAACGGCACCGTCGAGAAGGTGGAGTTCTACGACGGCACGACGCTGATAGCCACCTGCACGCAGAAGCCCTATAAGGCCACACTCTCGGGAGCCAAGGCCGCCAAGCACACGCTGAAGGCCGTGGCCACCGACAACGACGGTGAGACGAGCACCGCCACCATCGAGGTGACCATGCAGGCACCGACGACGCTCACTCCCTCGACCGATTTCAAGGAGGCCAACGCCCTGCCCGCCGGATGGACCACCTACGACAGCAGCGAGCGCCGCACGGGCTATAGCAGCGGCTACTCCTCGGGCTGCCGCGTGCTGCAGTTCACCGGCTCGTCGAAAGGCTTCAACTATGGTCTCTACTTCCGTAATATCAACGGAAAGGCCAAGCAGGGCTGGGCAAAGTACGGTCTCAGCGACGGCGGCACGACGCTCAGTCTGGCTCCCGGCCACTACACGCTGAAGTACAAGATCTGCAACTGGAACATGGCTGACTTCGGACAGGTGGAAGTGGGCATTGAGCGCCGCACGGGCAGCACGACGATTGCCAGTCAGACCTATATGCCGAACATCAACATCGGCAACGTGGCCTCCAACAATTTCAGCAGTCCGCAGCAGCAGACCTTCGAGTTCGACATCGCCGAGCAGGGCGACTACGTCATCGCCATCTATTCGGCCGCCTCAGAGTGGAGCGACTGCATCGTCGGTCAGCTCATTCTGACCGCTAACAGTTATGTGGTTACCGGCATCAGCCAGCCCTCATCCCCCACCCTTTCACTTACGCCCTCCCACTACTACGACCTGCAGGGCAGACGGGTCGGCAAACCGTCAAAATCCGGCCTATACATCAGGAATGGTAAGAAGGTGTTGATTTCCAAGTAACATTAAACTTTGTTAATTGTTCTGGTTTTAGTGCAAGGTTTCGCTTTTCCGTAGTTATACAGGAAAGAAGTGATCCTATGATGAGATATACTCTGCATGACATCTCGGTTTTGGTGTTGCTCATATCAGCAATGCTCTGCTCATCGTGCGCAACAATCATTTCTGGCACCACCGCTGACATACATATCGACGGAAAGGTCGATGAACCTCTCACCGTAGTCACCACCCACGGCGAATATCAGGATTTGTCACTACCGGCAACCGTCAAGGTCAAACGCCGCAGCCTTGACGGGCAGCACATACAAATCAGTTCTCCAAGCTATGCTTTCAGCGACATCGTGCTGAGGAAATCCGTTAATCCCTGGTCAGTCCTCGATGCCTTCCTCTACGGTGTCCCTCTTGTCGTTGACCTGATGACGAATGCTGCCAGTGTGCCTGCGCAGAACCGGTTTTACGTCACTCCTGATGCACCGCGCTCTCAGGCAGACTCCCTTCACCGTGCCGACTCATTACGGTTGGTAAAAGCGGCCGAAGAGGTCAGACAGGCGCAGCAGCTTGCACGTCAACTGCCAGAGCGCTATAACAGGCATGAAATACGTGGCGGCCTTGGATTTGGGCACTGTCAGGCCAGTCATGACAGAGACAGGATGATTGACGCCAATATCCAACGTTATAGCATACTCGCCGAAGGAGAGTGTTTCGACATTGTCGGTGATTCTTATCTGCAGGCAGGGGTGGAGTATCATTACCGGCTTAACAGGAAATGGGATGTTGGCGTGTTGGCCGATTGGGGCATATCGAGAGAAGGCTATTCCTCATACTATTATCAATCCGTGCATGCTGACCCTGTTACTGCTGATCCCGAGTATTTCGCCGATGCCAATGAGCAATGCCGCTTTTTCGTCTTTGCCCCATCCTTGCGTTATACTTGGTCCGAGCGGCGCTATTATCGCAGTTACTCACGCATCGCCTTAGGCGCCATGCGCCATCATCTCACCTTTGACTACAAGCGTTTTCCGTGGGTTGGCTACCATCCCGACGAGGCATCGTACACCGCCCAGATACCGGTATTCACCGATAGTACGGACGAGATAAAATGGCGTATGGCCTACCAGCTGACCGCCATTGGTTTTTCTTTCGGCAGCCAGTCCTTCAGTTTCTTCGGCGAACTTGGCTATGGCAGTCTTGGAGTCGTGCGACTCGGTGCGTGTTTTATGTTTTAACGGAACGTCCCCTTGTGTCGTGTCAGTTAGCAGACAATGAATCGGGGGGAATGAATCGAGGGAACAGGGCTGCCTTGATGGCTTGAAGTACGCATAATGATATACTATTAAACTATTCCTTTGGTATGTAACCTAATTCTTTCATTCTCTCATAGACCAGCTTCGCAATAATGTTATAGTCTGTTGTCGTAGGATCAGGCGGGACGGTTCTCGTGATCATTTTTCATCCGAATAATTTATATCCACCTACTGATGCGTGAGCGTGAAGATACGGTTAGTGAGGTCGTGAAGAGGCTTGGGATTACTTACGCTCACTATTTCAACAAGAAGTACGGGCGTAATGGCCATCTGTTCCAGGACCGCTTCAGAAGTGAACCTGTGGATAATATGGAATACTTTGTTATACTATTGAGGTACATTCATCAGAATCCTGTCAAATCTGGCATTGTCGAAAATGTTGAAGGCTACCCTTGGAGCAGTTGGAATGAATATACTGGGAAATGCGTCCTGGGGAATGCTCTCTGCGCCGTCTCGTCTGTTCTTACCAGACTTGACAGACAAGACTTGATGGAGTGGGTCGGCACGCCCGTTGACGAACATAATGACATCATTGACATTGATACAGAAGAAAGACGGTCTCTTTCTGACGATGATATTCGAACATTCCTGTTGAACACTCACGGGATAGCAAACCCTCTAATGGTCCAGAGCCTTGAAAAGGTACGGCGGAACTATGTTTTAAAATCCGTCAAAGGCTTCGGCGCTGGTATTCGCCAGCTTGCAAGACTGACGGGTGTCTCTTTCGGAGTAATACAAAAATTGTAGCTTATGAAAAATGATCGGAAGAACCGTCCCCATGATTCAGATTCGACAACTCGTACAGATCAGAGAACCGTCACCTGATCTAATTTCTCTATAAATGATCAGTAGAACCGACCCCGTGATCGTGGCTGTGAGGGAGAGGCCGTTTCGGTGTTGCCTCTCCTCGTCGCCACCAAATAGTCTATAGATTACTTATTCTTCCCAGAGGTTGTAGCGGCGGTAGCCCATGGCGTTGTCCTCGCTCTCGTCTTCCATGAAGTCAGTGCCGCGGGCTGCCACGCCACCGTCATAGCTCTGGCCAGAGTTGTCAACGCCACCAGAGATTTGTTTCATCATTGGTTCTCCTATGCTGGCAAAGACCTTAGTAGTTGGTTTGATATATTTGCGTTTCATGTAATTACTGTTTTATTGAATTCATTATTCGGTTAAGTAGGCTTAGCCGTCTTAATCGTTTACTATAACTTTCTTGCCATTGTAGATGTAGATGCCACGTTGCGTTGGCTTGGGTGTACGCACGCCCTGCAGGGTGTACCAGCCTTGGGATGCAACACTGTTGCCTTTGGCGGTAGTTATATCCGAAATACCGGTTATGACATTGTCATCGCTTTCGTCGAACAGCAGCATGAACGCTGGTGCAGAAGCTGCAGAAGCAGACTCGATGTTGTTGTAGGCTGTGCCGACACCGAGGTCTTCAGCCTGTGCTTTCGTCAGATGCAGGAACGCGCTGTTAGCGTATGTCTTTCCGATACCGGTAGTGAGCCAGAAACCCATATCGAAGTCGTTGTCGTTGCCAGTGTAGTTCTTCTGATACTTCTTGCATCGGTAGAAACCGAACAGGTAGTTAGCATAGCCATCACCCGTGCCGATACCAGTTTCGTCGCTGAAGCGCTGAAGCGATGTCTCTTCGTAGAGCGGTATGAGTTTGCTTTCTTCCGAATATGTTGTCGAGGGAGCAGAGTATGGAGTCAGCTCGGCAGTGAGCGTGTTGTAGTAATTCACGTATTCCCCTTTGTCCCAAGCCAACGTTGCGGCGTTGTCATATACCAGACCAGAGGTAAGGTTGTCCTTGCTGAGCTTGCAGCCCAGTATAACGCCAGTTTTGGCAGGTATATAGTTGACGTCGAGCTTTGTCAGTGTTGCCGTTGTGGTGTGATTAGCGGCATCGTGGTCGAACTCACTGACTACAAACACGTCGATGTTGTCGGGCTTGTTCCATGCAATGTGGTCGCTCCACACGCGTAGGAAGTTGTAGTCGTTGCGTCCTTGCACATTGCGCTCCTCGTCTATCCCCGCTGTGCGATAGTACACTTCGTTGAAGTCGCGCAGCTCCATGCTGTGCTCTATAGTATAATAAGGTGTGGCAGCATTGGGATAGAAGTTCACGTAGTACCAGCCAGTGGGCAGGTCGAAGGTCATACTGTTCGTTGTGGCGTCTTTAGGCTCCGTGTTGCTTTCCGAACCATCGCTCTCATACTGTATATAGTTGCGGAACTGTGTCTCGCTGCCGGGGTAGTAATCTTCTTCATTGGTGGTAACTTGCACCCACTTGGGCTTGTTGTCGTTCTCGTACCATGTGTACTTGTAGTTGGGAGTTGCGCTTTCGTCGGTGTTCTTTATGAAACGGAACGGTTGTCCCTGAGTGAAGTACACAAGATTGCGGTAGTGGTCTTTTTCCTGAGTAGCTGTAAGGCGGATACGAGGATCGGAAGATGATGGGGCACTGATGTCCCAGGAACCCGGCCCCTCAGTGGCCGACACGCCTGGTCCAACGAGGTAAAGCGAAGTGTGGAACTCCAGCTGGTAGGTGTAGGTAGTGGCATTGAAGCGGAAGGTATAGCTCGTGTAGTCGTTGCTCGTTTCCGGGTTGAGCGACTGGTCGCCTTCATCGCCGCTCATACCAGCACCGGCTGTAGTAAGTCCGCCTATCAAAGCACGTCCGTCGAGCGTGTTGCCCAATGAGATAAGCGGACGGTACACTCTGTTCCACGATGTGTTGTCGCCTGGGTTTATGTCGAGATAGAGGTTTCCCCAGCCTTCCGCAGGCTTGTCTACCTTAATCTCATATACGATACTGTCGCAGGGGTTCTGCTGGCTGTCATATTTTGTGCCGTTATAATACCAGTATTGAGTCATTTTTCTTGGGCCGTATGGATAGTTATTTTCATCTACATATACAGGATCCCCCGGATTGCATACATGCTCTGCCTCAGTAGCAGACTTGAAGTTACCAAGCAAGTAGCAGTCGCCGGTTGTCACCGGTAAGTCGTTGTGGGCATAGTTGAAGTAAACGTTGCCTTTGGTATTATCATTCGATTTCCTTGAATTAAGGATAAAGGTGTAGGACTTTACATTAGTCAGATAGTCAGATTCGCCTGTCTTGGTGCTGTTAGCACCTTTGTTGAATGCAAACTTATTTGTGTTAGTTGCATCATATACCTTGCAGTCATTGAAGTTGCGGTAGCCAATGTTGCCGTCATACCCCTCAGAATTGCCGATATTCAGTGAAGTGTTACTTTCTGATGGCATCGGGTCGTCGGTAGACGGACGGAACCACACTTTATCGTCGTCGCGGGCTATATACCATTCTATTTTTTCACCATCGTTAATAGCCGTGCCGTCGTAGCGGCGCAGGTCGTCATTCTTTATGGTGAAGGTGAAGTACTTATCTGAAATCTTACCGTCGCCATAGCTTCCAGAGCGGTTGCGCAGGGCTGTAAGCTTGAAGTATGGCCACTTCTGGTTGTTAGTAACCTGCGGCGAAACCCAATAATAGTCGTGAGGTTCATAGGTCTTAACGATTCGTATCTTCCAATTACCGTTTGACTTCTTGGCTTGAACGGAAATCTTGATAAGCTCATCATTGTCTGTATAAGACACCGACATATTATTATCTTCCGCTCCTGAAAACAGCGAAGACCAGTCCTCTGTTACTGCAGCACCATTACTATACCAGTGATCATTAGTTCCGTCCACATACTCAAATAATTTAAACACAGTACCAGAGGGAAATTCAGACTTATCAAACTCCCAAGTATAGATACCGTCCGAGAAAGAGGTGTAAGCGGTGCTTGTTGCCCAGTTGTCGTTACTGTAAGATCCCTTAAGCTTAATATTCGTGTTCTCTGTATCAGGCCCGGTAATGCTAATAGTTCCTCCATTCCTTGTGGTTGATACATACTTGATGGTGTATTCAGCTGTTGGTTTGAGTCCTGTGACCTCATAAGCTCCACCGCCATTATTGTTCAAGTTCAAAGTTTGTGCGCTTCCGTTTACCCCCAGCACTTGGTTGCTTCCGCTTGGGCCGAGATTAGCAGTAGTACCATCTTTATCGAGTAGTATCTTGAAATAAGCTACACCGTTCCCGTCGGGGTCCAGTTGTTTTCCAGTGAAAGTCTTGTTCCATGACGGCTGGTCACTGGCAGAATCACTGTGGGCTTCGCCAAATTTGTAGGCTTCTTTCATTGCATTGGTCTTATTCCACCCGTTAATGTCACCATACAGATAGTAGACCCATGTTTCTGCCTTTGCATGATAAGGCATTGCCAGCAATGTAGCCAGCAACCCGAGATAAATTAATAGTTTTCTCATCGCTTTTTTCTAATTATAGTTTTTGTTTACAGTTTATCCTAATTTGTGAGTATGATTGCAGCACTCGCTGCATACTGTTTCTTCGACAACAAGCCGCAGCCACCATCGGAACTTCCACCTTTGAATTGAAGTCTTGCGTGTTGGAGAAGACGACAGAATAGGTCGTCTCCTGTGCGTCCACCGACAAGGACACAGCGGAGAAAGCCAGCAAGGCGTAGAATGCACGAATACGTGCAGGTAAATGCAATAAATAATGCTTCATTAGTTGAATTGATAAATTAGTTGAATTTAAAATTATGTTCTTATATGCTAAATATTCTCTTGGTTTAATAGCTTATCCGCGTGAATATGCCATTTATGCTTGCGCGGGTGCAAAATTACTGAAAGTACATGAGCTACAAAAGAAAATCAAATAATAGACACAATTTTTGCTGTGTAAACGTTTGCATAGATTTTGATTTTTCTAACTGGTTCTCCGGCTTAAAAAATCTTAGCTTGTGTGGCGTTCGCCACAAGGTTGTGCGGAATCGCTATAGCGGCGCACCCGGATTTTTCCGTGGCTGACCTCCACAGGCCATGCATGACTGCATAAGCAAAGGCATTGATTTGTATATCTGCCCAAAATATTGTACCTTTGCACCATATTTTATAAAGGTATGACAGAGAAAGAGAGAAACTTGCTATATGGTGTCGTGTCGTTGATACTGCCAGAAAACATCCTCGACCAGTTTGACATTGTCAAGCTGGAAGATGAGGACATTGCCCGTAATGACGGCACCTACCAGCCGTTCAAGCATAACGTGCACATCTATCTTGACGAGCAGGACAACAGGACTGCTGAGCAACGTGCGACATTGAAGCCCAATGGTTTCACTGGATGGTCATGGGGACGGTTCTAGGGTGTTAAGTTAACTCTGACGTTTTTATGTTAATTTGCGGCGGAATAATTT